>JAKABW010000012.1 GCA_021796535.1 Actinomycetes bacterium
CCGTTATCGGCCGTCAAAGCGCTGAATCATTTAGGTATCGCTCCCCTCCTTTGCATTTCCCCCAGCGCTCAACTTCTCTATTGCACTAAGTACATAATAAGGAACCAAAAGAGGCCTGTCAATAAAAAATATACCTTTTGAACAGGTATTACTGTCAGTGAGAAATAATATCACTCTCAGTAATTGGCAATTACTCTGAGTGATGATATGAACCGGTTTTGTAGCACAAACGCTACTATTTTTCTATATTAGCACTGTATATTGCTAACCGATAAAGTAAATTTATTTTTCTATTACTTATCGATAGTTTCGTAATACTATCTATAAAAATCTGAATGACTCTTGAATATGCTTTTTGTAAGAACTGTAAATGATTTAATCATATTAAATCATTTGTTTTTGTTATATAGTTGCACACTATCAGTATTATGCTATCGAATCAAAAAATACTGCAGCGGATTTTGAAAGCACTTCTTTGCTGCAAAGCACCTCTAGTAATGCGTGTAAGTATTTTAAATATCGATCTTAATAGCTTAATTATCGTAAAAATAGCCTATGTCTATCTGGAACGATACTTTTCTATCTCTAAATTTACACCTATTCTCAACCGGCAATTGCCGACATTTCCAAAAAACTGTACCTTTGCCAAAACACTGCACTGACTTTATAATAATTTCTGCCAAGTTTCATAATAAAGTTTTTTTGCTCTTGGATAATCCTGTAAGTATCCTAAAGTAGGTTTCCGCATCAGTCTTGGTGCGTCACTCATCCCAACAGAGGAAAAAGTGTTGATCCTTATATCCCTAAAGAAAAGCGCAACGCGAGAGATCTGTGGCAGGAATCTGTTATTAGGTGTATAAGATACTGCAGTCTGGTGTGGTTTCGACAATTGGGCGACAGAAAACCCAACTTGCTTTTGCATAATATCTTCTACTGTGACCGGCCCGGAGTATTTATACTTTATCGGCTAAGTGTTAAGATCGGTTTTGAGTCGAAAAGGTGTCGCTTATGTCTTGCAGGATCGAGATAGGCTTCCCGTACAATTGATTCCTCGGACTCAGTTATACAACTGCCAAACTGGCCATAATACAAACAGCAAGTAGGTTTATATTCTTGACCGACAACTTATGGGATACATAAGACTGTTTGATTTTCATCATGACACTTATCTTATATATAAGCGCCTGTTCAGTACTATAATCCGGATAGCCGAAGGCCACCGGAGACACCTATGACCTCCGGTGACAAAACTTAGACAGACTTTTGTGGAAAATAATTTTTCACAAAAAGCAGTGCGCTGATATTTATATAAATAAATTACCCTTCCGCTCTTCCAAAGTCATCTTCTATTCTTACGATATCATCTTCGCCGAAATAGTCACCGTGCTGAACCTCGACAAAAAGCAGGTCTGTGGTGCCTGTGTTTTCAATACGATGATTGGTACCAACGGGAACATCAACCGCCATACCCGGTCCAACTTCCACTATATTGCCATCCAGGGTGACATTTCCTACGCCTCTTACGATAAACCAGTGTTCCGAACGGCGTGAATGCCTTTGATAACTCAACCGCTTGCCCGGCAACACCACTATCGTCTTGATTTTGTGGTCCGTCTCACTTTCTGAAAGAACGGTATAATTTCCCCAAGGTCTGACTTCGAATTCTAAAGCTTGGCTTTCATTGTTCATAATATGGATATTAGCTGAAATATGCACTCTGCGTAATAGAAAAACTTTTTTGCTTTGCTCACCTGGTCGATACAGAAATTTATGAATTTCCGGTTTTACTGACTCTTCCGGCGGAGAGTGTGGTGGTTGTCACACCTTGAACCGTTGCGACAATAGACGTTGCCTGGATTTTATTGTGGGCCTTTTCTGTCCCATCAACCGATACGGTATCGCCTATCGCAAGAGCACCTATACCAATAGCGGAACTTTTTTCGATAGAGGTTTTTTTACTCACTGATATTTTCAGAAGCACACCGGAAGAAGTTGTTACGTAAACCTTATTTCCCTTTACTCCCACGACTTCACCGACAGCCGTCGGAGCGGCACCCGCACCCGCAAAGCGGGAAAAAAGGGCGGATGCCGCAGAAGCGCCGGCAAACGCAGACCGGAGAGAGGCAAACGAAAAAGAAGTTGAACTGCTTTCGGCATTTTTTGCCGCCGCTCCTCCCCAAAAAGAACCGGCGCTTACCAAAAGCAAAACCAGAACGGCTATGGGAAGTCTTACTTTCAACTGTCTGTGCTTAGCGGAGGATTGGATAAGAGCATCTATATCTTCCGGCAGAATATCATCTAATTCTGCTCCGAATACAGAGTCTTTATTTTCATTTAACTGGTTACTCATTTTTCCCTCTTTGCAGTAGCTGACTATTCATACCTCAAAGCATCAATGGGCCGAAGTGAAGCCGCCCGATTGGCTGGATAGAACCCAAAGAAAACACCGACACAAATTGCTACCCCAAATGCCAAAACAATTGAATAAGGGGCGATTACAGGTTGGATCCCGTCGATTCTAAAATGTGATCCAATTATGCCTATGGCAACCCCCATCAAACCGCCGATAAAAGATAGAATGACGGCTTCAATTAAAAATTGTGTCAAGATGGCGCTTTTTTGAGCCCCTATCGCTTTTCTGATGCCTATCTCACGAGTACGTTCCGTAACGGTAACGAGCATTATATTCATAACGCCTATACCGCCGACCAAAAGCGAAATTGCCGCAACGGCAGCCAGTAAAAACGTGAATGTACCGGATGTGGTAGCCGCCGCAGAAAGAAGCGAGGCTTGATTTACAATTATGAAAGGTAGCTCACTCACGGTTGTACCGGTATTGGTGGCCAAAATGTTTTCTATTTCGCTTTGGGCAAGACTTAATGTTGACGAAGATTTGCCGGCGACAAGCAGTTCGGAAAACGTTGAAGCTTCTCCCGTCAACTGATCCTGGACAGCCGTATACGGAGCTATGATCACGTCATCCTCGTTGGAGGTACCTGAAGTTCCTTTACTGGCTAAAACACCTATAATTTTAAAACTCGATGATCCAAGCAGTATGGTTTGGCCTATGGGATTTTCCCCGCCGGAAAATAAATCGGAAACAACAGTTTGGCCTATCAGAACGACCCTGGCCCGCGTCGTAACGTCGGAAGAAGTGAGCGTGCTGCCCGCTTCCACCGTATAGTCTTCGGCTGCCAGATAAGACGGGGTACTTCCGATCACGCTTGCAGTACCGGAAGAACTCCCATATGTCGCCGTCACCGAAGTGGCAATTACAGGAGAGACAGAGGCTACATCCGGGGCAAGTGTCTTATTCTGCATTTCGGTTACGTCCTGTAAAGTTAAATTCGTAAACTGAGTCTGTACACCGACGGAGGATCCCCCCTGGAGAACGGTAAGCGTATTTGTCCCAAGAGCATTGATGCTGTTTTCCACGGCTTGAGAAGAACCGGTTCCCACCGCAACCAAAATGATTACAGCCGCCACGCCGATTAAAATCCCCAGAGTCGTCAAAGAAGAACGCAGCTTATTGGTTTGTATGCCTCTTAGGGAAATTCTTATCCCGTCTAAAATGTTCATGCGTCTTGCTCAGCTATATAATGCACATTATGGGCAGAAACTTTTTGAGAGGCTTGAGTTGTCTGTTCCTCCGACGGATTTGAGGCATGAGCTTTTCTGATCCAATGGTCATCCGTTATAATTTCGTCACTTACAAGACGCCCGTCGGTAATCCTGATAAGACGGTTGGCATAAGAGGCTATTTCCGATTCGTGTGTAATTAAAACCACCGTGCGTCCCGCCATATGAAAATCTGAGAGGAGTTTCATCACTTCATGGCTTGCATGTGTGTCTAAATTGCCGGTGGGTTCGTCAGCCAAAATAAGGGAGGGGTTGGTTACTATGGCTCTGGCTATTGCCACCCGTTGTTGCTGTCCTCCGGAAAGTTTACTCGGAACATAGTCGCTTCTGTCCAAAAGTCCCACCAAATCAAGCGCTTTCATGGCTATTTTCCGCCGTTGCTTTGTTTTGACGCCGGCATAAGCCAAAGGAAGTTCGACATTCGCCAAAGCCGACGTACGCGGTATCAGGTTAAAGGACTGGAACACAAAACCTATCTTCCTGTTGCGAATGATTGAAAGTTGTGTTTCGTTCAACTCCTTCACATTGATGCCGTCCAAACAATAATCGCCGCTTGTCGGCATGTCCAGACAACCGATAATACCCATCAGGGTTGACTTTCCGGAACCGGAACTTCCCATGATTGCCACAAAATCGCCTTTTTCAACCTTTAATGTAAAATTGCGCAATGCAGGTACATTCAAATCCCCCGCCCTGTATATTTTATAAATATTGTCCAAAAGGATAACGGGTTGCGGAAAATCCGTTCTGTTTAATTTCCCGCTCTTCTGCGCTGCATGACCAGACCGCAGGAGACGCTTGGGCTTTTGACCCCCAAACAGCCTAGCCACCTAATCTTCCTTTGCCGCCCAGCCTGGCCAACCTCCCCAACCCGCCGCCGAATCCTCCCGTAACGGCAGGTGCACCGGCACCCGAAGAAGCTTTCACAACCGGCAGCACCACTGTCTCACCTGATTGCACACCCGATAAGATCTGCGTCGTGGAACTCCCCACCAAACCCACTTTGACGCTTACGACCCGATCCGTGCCGTGTTTGTCAACCGTTACGGTCGACGAAGTCCCGCTGGTCGTCACAGCGGCACTGGGGACAGTCAGTACACCGGAAGCCGAACCGGTTATGATGGCGACATCGGCCGTCATGCCGTCTTTGACAGAAGACGGGGTACCCGTTACGGTAATGGTTACGTTATACGTGACGACGCTGGAACTCGCAGCCGGGATGTCCGACACATAGGTTACTTTGCCGCTTGCGGTGACATTTGGCAAAGCCGGAAAAGTAATCGAGGCCGTCTGCCCTATTTTGATGGAAGAAATATCGGCTTCGGCAAATCCGGCGACAATTTGGAAGTCGTTCAAATCGGTAATGGTGGCAAAACCGCTGCCGGCGGAGGATGAAGACGATGCCTTACCCGATCCGACGGCGGAGGAACCTGACCCGGAAGTGGGAGTGGCGGAAGCGCCCGAGGCCGCACCCGATCCGGAATAAGCCGATACGGTTTCCCCCACTAAATCGTTCAGGGAAGTTATTGTTCCCGAGATCGGGGCAATCAATGTGGTTTCCTGCAAGTTTTTCTCGTCTGCGGCAACGGTGGCCTGGTCTTCGGTTACGGCTGCTCTATCGGTTGCCACTGTCACATTGTTGTTTTGCTCCGACTGAGTTATGGAAGCTTCCGCCGCAGCCAAAGTATTCTTTGCGTCCTGAATGGTTGTTTTTTGCTTTCCCATCGCCGTTTCGTCTTCAGAGATAACCGTTTTTTCTTCCGTACAAGACGATGCCGCCGTGGTAAACAATTGCACGTATCCTTCGCTTTGACCGACGGCATTTTGCGCCACAAGTCGGAAGAGATAATTTGTATCTGCTTTCAGCCCGGTAAGAGGCGCCGATACCTGAACGGTTCCGGATGTCTGGCTGAGCGTTACCGTCGGGGTATGTTCACTCAATTGATCCGTCTCGCCCCAGGCAAAATAATATGAAGTGCTTGTATTGCCCGGGGTGACGCTGCCGGACAGATTTACCTCATCCGTCGCTATGCCGGTCGAAGTCCCCGTAACGGCAACGGGAGCAACCGGTGCAAGCGTGGTGGTGGTAGTGGTGGCAGTGGTAGTGGTGCTTTGAGCGGGGGTCGGCGGCTGTGTCACGGAAACAGAACCGGCAGTCACGGCTTTTTCGGACAAATGCTTTACAAGCTTCGGAGACGAAATCAAAAAACGCGGACTCTTGGCGACGACAGCGGGAGAATCACCGGCATAGGCACTGCCATTCCGAAAGGAGGAGGTAAATTTTCCTCCCGCAGAAGAAGAGCCGCTGCTTGTTGTGCCGCCGGCCGAGCTTTGGGAAGTTCCGCCTCCCGCCGCTGCCGACGGGGCCGAGTTCGTCGAACCCCCGCTTATCGCGCTTGTTACAGTAGAACTGCCGGCCGCCGGGCAGGCCAAATTCTCATCCGTCCTCAATTGCAGCTTTGCCGTCGACAAATCCTCTTTGTCCGTCGTCAATTGCTGTTCGTCGGTTGTAATTGCCGATTCATCGTTGGAAACCGTCAATTGGTTGGAAAGTTTGTTGGCGGTGGAACCACCCTGCTGTGCCGTGGCCAAGTTTTGCTCGGCGGCCGACAGCGAAGCTTCCGCCGCACTCAATGTGGCTTGTGCACTGGAGGGATTGATTTTGGCTATCACTTCCCCGGCGGTAACCTTTGACCCCAGTGACACATTGACTTGCGTCAGGGTCCCGCTGATTGGGAACCCGACGGTGGCTGCGGAAGCAGAATCGATATTGCCGGTGGCGGTTTGTTCTGTTTCAACATTGCCTCTCACGACAGAGGCTGTTCTCACGGATGCCGCGGAAACCGCATTTGGCATGTAGACGTAAGCCACCGCAAAACCCACCAGTGACAGCACTCCCGCCGTCAAAATTCCGTATGAAACAGTGCTTTTTATTTTTTTTCTTGACATCAGGAACCCTTTACGGTTGTCGTCGGCGAAACGGAACTTTTATGGACTAAGGAAAGACAGGCAGCGATGAGTTTGCGCTTTTTGGGCGAAATCGAAACAGTCTTCCCGGTCGGCGACCTAAGGTCGGCACGAGAAAGCCCGTTTACCTTTAGGCAGTCTCGGAACGCGGTATTTTGAGCGCTCGACGGAAAACCGCCGAGGCCGCCAGGAAAACCGCGGAGGCCTGTTTTTGGCCTCAGCGAGGCACAAGCAGTAAAAGCCGCTTTGTATTTGGAGCCGGAAGAAAAAAATCCCCCTGATGTAAAAGAGCCGGACCGATGCCTTTTTAAGCCCGAACTTCCCGCCAAACCGGAACGCCTGCCGGAAAAACTCGGCAATTTCAGTCCGTGCTTTGCCAGACAGTTTCTGTAAGCGGCAACCGAAGCCGCGAGGGCTTTGGTTTGTCCGGAGGTTTTGGTTTGGCCGGCGGACGTACCTGTCGGCGACGAAGCCGACGTGCCCCCACATGCGGCAAACAGCAAAGCGGCGGCGGCCAATAAGAGAGGCGCCAAAAATCCGTTTTGCCGTTGTGCCTTAAACAGGAGTTTTACAATCGGACATTTTTGGCTTCCGGCGGTTCCCATAAGGAAATGGTGCTATACGTTCCTGAGAAAATGTTAAGAAATGTCTGTTGATTTGCCGTGAAAAGACCTTTCCCTCACAGAAAAGAGGTTTTATTCATAAATCGCCGCCGGAATCGGTAAGCAATCCGATGGCTCTTATGATTTGATTGCGACACTTTGTCAATTTTTTATCCGTTTCGGAGCGTTTTGTTTGGCCTTCTCGGACAGCCGTTCTGACGGATTCAAAAATAAGGCCGTCCAATCTTTCGGCTATATTTTGCAACTCCGCAATTATTTCTTCCTGAGTCGAAGCGTCATCGATCGCCATGCCTAAAGAATACCTCAAAGCCATTCTTTACGCCAATGCCACTTGACCAGGTATGATCGGCGCGGGCAGGGAAGTCTCGCCCATGAGGTAGGCATCCGCTTTGGCCGCACAGGCTCTTCCCTCCGCGATGGCCCATACCACAAGACTTTGACCGCGGGAAGCATCTCCGCAGGCAAAAATGCCGTCTACGCCTGTCATAAAATTGGCGTCAACAGCTATGTTGGAACGTTCGGTAAGCTTTAACTGCAAAGCGGAAACCAGTCCGTTTTTCTCCGGACCCACAAATCCCATCGCCAGCAAAACCAGCTGAGTATCCAGAATGGCCGTCTTGGCGCCCCGATCCTTCAGCGGAGCAAAATTGTCTGGGGTTTTGTCCAAAAATTCAATTTCCAAACCGGTCAGCCTGTTCTGATCATCCGTCAAAAACCTCTTGGTGGCCACCGAAAACATTTGCGAACCGCCTTCTTCGTGAGCGGAAGAAATCCTAAAAATACGCGGCCATGTCGGCCAAGGGTTGTCCGAACGGCGTTCTTGCGGGGGCTTCGACATTATCTCAAGCTGAACAACCGATTTTGCCCCTTGTCTGTGAGCCGTGCCCAGACAGTCTGCACCCGTATCGCCGCCTCCTATGATGACGACGTCCTTGCCCGCGGCACTGACGGCCGGGGTGGCAAGCAGACCTTCGCAGACGAGATTCGCCTGCTTCAGGTAATCCATGGCAAAAAGAACTCCTCCGGCTCCGCGGCCTTCTATCGGCAAATCGCGTGGCAGGGTTGCACCTATGCACAAAATAACGGCATCGTAGTCATCCCGAAGTGCAGCGGCGGAAATAACGGACGCATCGGGGGCCGAAGCGCCGACAAGATCGGCACTCAGATCTCCGACCGAGGTTTTGGTGACAAAGACGGTACCTTCTTCTTCCATTTGCCGGATCCGTTGATCCAAAACGCTTTTTTCCATCTTGAACTCGGGAATGCCGTAACGGAGAAGACCTCCTATTTTTTCCGCTCTTTCGAATACGGTTACGCTGTGGCCGGCTCTGGTCAACTGCTGGGCGCAAGCCAACCCCGCCGGCCCGGAACCGACCACCGCAACTTTTTTATTCGTTTTGCGCGAAGGCACAACGGGTTCCAGCCCCCGCCGCGAGGCTTCTTTTGATATTTCGAACTCAATCTGTTTGATGGAGACGGGATCGTCGGCAATTCCCAAAACGCAGGATCCTTCGCAGGGAGCCGGACATACTCTTCCCGTAAAGTCAGGAAAATTATTGGTGGCATGAAGGCGTCGTATGGCTTCCGAAACATCTCCGCGCCTCATCAGATCGTTCCACTCCGGAATCAGGTTGGCCAGCGGACAACCTTCATGGCAAAACGGTATTCCGCAGTCCATGCACCTGGCGGCCTGAACGGTCAATTTATCCTTGCCAAAATCCAGGTAGACTTCTTTCCAGTCTTGAATCCGCTCCTGTACGGGGCGTCTTACGGGGTTTTCCCGCCCATAACGTAAAAAGCCGCGGGGATCAGCCATGACTGGCCGCCATAATAGCCTCAATCGGATCCGTTCCCGACAATTCCGCTTGTTTCATCACTTCGGTTACCCTCTTATAGTCCGACGGCATGACTTTGACAAAGCCTTTAACCGTATTCGCGAAATCGTCCAATATGGTCAGAGCCCGCTTGGAGTCCGTCAAGTCATAGTGTTTTTTACAGATATCTTCCAGAAAAGATATATCTTCTCCGGTCAGTTCGTCAATCGCGACCATTTCTTTATTTAAAGAAGTTTCAAAATCGCCGTTTTTGTCGAACACATAAGCGATGCCGCCGGACATACCGGCGGCGAAATTGCGGCCGGTCGGACCCAGCACCACGACTCTTCCGCCCGTCATATATTCGCAGCCGTGGTCTCCTATTCCTTCCACCACAGCGGTTACGCCGGAATTTCTGACACAGAATCTCTCTCCGACCACGCCGGAGACAAACAATTCCCCGGCGGTTGCCCCATATGCGCAAACATTGCCGGCGATTATATTTACGGCGGGATCAAAAGTGACATCCAGGGGCGGTCTGAGAATGATGCGTCCTCCCGAAAGACCTTTGGCCAGATAGTCGTTGGCATCCCCGAACAGTTTTATCTCTATTCCGCGTGGCAAAAATGCCCCCAGACTCTGACCGGCGGAGCCGGAAAGTTTAATACTGATCGTGGCATCCGGCAGACCTTCCATTCCGTATTTTGCCGTCACCACAGAACCCAGCATGGTTCCCAGACTTCTGTTGGTGTTGCGCACCGGCAGGTCTATGGAAACAGATTTCATATTTTCAATGGCGGGAGCAGACAATTTGATCAACTCTCTGTCCAAGATATTGTCCAAACCGTGTTCCTGCGGTCTCGTGTTTCGCCTGTCGCCGGAGCCTAACTCTGACTCTTCCACCACCAAGAGAGGCGAAAGATCGATCCCGGAAGCTTTATAGTGTTGCAGTGCCGGAGTAAAATCCAGACTTTCCACGTTACCCACGGCTTCAGCCAAGCTTTTGAAGCCCAGTGCCGCAAGATATTCGCGAACCTCTTCGGCGATGAAAAGAAAAAAGTTTTCCACAAATTCCGGTTTGCCGGTAAAACGTTTTCTCAGTTCGGGGTTTTGCGTGGCAATTCCGACCGGACAGGTGTCAAGATGACATACCCTCATCATGACACAGCCCGAAACGACAAGGGCAGCCGTGGCAAAACCGAATTCTTCGGCTCCCAAAAGGGCGGCTATCATAACGTCGCGACCTGTCTTCATTTGGCCGTCAACCTGCACCACTATCCTGTCGCGCAGACCGTTTTTCATAAGTGTCTGTTGCGCCTCGGCCAGACCCAATTCCCACGGCGCCCCGGCATGTTTTACGGATGTCAGGGGAGCCGCTCCGGTGCCTCCGTCGTGTCCGGAAATCAGCACCACGTCGGCATGCGCCTTGGCGACGCCGGCGGCAACGGTTCCTACGCCTATCTCCGAAACCAACTTGACGTGTATTCTGGCTTTCGAATTGGCATTTTTCAGGTCATAAATTAATTGCGCCAAGTCCTCGATCGAATAGATATCGTGATGGGGAGGCGGAGATATCAACCCCACGCCGGGCGTCGAATATCTTGTTTTGGCAATCCAGGGATAGACCTTGTGGCCCGGCAATTGCCCGCCTTCTCCGGGCTTTGCGCCCTGAGCCATTTTTATCTGGATATCGTCGGCGTTGATGAGGTAATAACTGGTTACACCAAAACGTCCGGATGCGACCTGCTTTACGGCACTGCGGCGCAGATCTCCGTTTTCGTCGGGGAAAAACCTTTCCGGATCCTCCCCTCCTTCACCGGTATTGGATTTCCCTCCCAGCCTGTTCATGGCAATGGCCAGGGTTTCGTGGGCCTCTTTGGAAATAGAGCCGTAGCTCATCGCACCGGTGGCAAACCTTTTAACTATTTCCGAAGCCGGTTCCACCTCTTCTATGGGTATCGGCTTCCTGATTGCCAGATCTCCGACCCGGAAATCAAACAGACCCCTCAGGGTAGCCAGTTCCCTGCTTTTTCCGTCCACGGCACGCGTGTATTCTTTGAAAATATCGTATTGTTTGGTACGCGTGGAATGCTGCAGTTTAAACACCGTCTTTGGGTCGAAAAGGTGAACTTCACCTTCTCTGCGCCATTGGTATTCCCCGCTTACTTCGGTCTCACGGTAAGCCAATTCCGACTCCGGAGCAAAGTAGGCAAACCGGTGCCGTTTGGCTACGTCTTGGGCAACCGAATCTATGGTCGCTCCGCCCAAGTGGGAAGCGGTATTGGTGAAATAGCGGTTCAGAAAACTTTTATCCAGTCCGACCGCTTCAAAAACGTGTGCGCCGGTGTAAGAGGCTATGGTGGAAATGCCCATTTTGGACATAATCTTGAGGATCCCCTTGCCGGCGGCTTTTATATAGTTTTTCACGGCCTGGCGCTCCGTTATGCCGCTTATTGTACCGGAGTGAACCATGTCGACGATGGACTCAATGGCCAAATAGGGATTTACCGCAACGGCTCCATAACCGATGAGAAGCGCCATATGATGTACCTCTCTGGCATCACCGGCTTCCACTATCAAACCGGCGCGGGTTCTGGCCCGCTCCCTCACAAGATGGTTGTGCACCGCCGCCGTCAGCAGGAGCGAAGGGATGGGTCCCATCTCTTTGTTGGAGTTTCTGTCCGAAAGGATGACGATATTGGCTCCGCGCCTTACGGCACTCATGATTTCGTCCAAAATGCGTTCGATAGCTTCGGCCATTCCGGCACCGCCTTTGCCGACTTCATACAAGCCGTCAATGGTAAACGATTTAAAACCCTGGGTTTCTCCGTTCTCGTTGATGTACATTAATTTTGCCAACTCGGCGTTGTCAATTACGGGAAATTCGATGGCAATTTGCCGGGCGGACTCCGGCAAAGGTTGCAGCAGGTTACCTTCAGGCCCGATCGTATTGGAAAGCGAGGTGACCATTTCTTCCCTGATGGCATCGAGCGGCGGGTTCGTGACCTGGGCAAAAATTTGATTGAAGTAATCAAAGAGCAACTTGGGTCTCTGGGAGAGAACCGCTATCGGCGTATCCGAACCCATGGAACCGATGGGCTCGGCTCCGGCCGTGGCCATCGGCGAAAGGATAATTCTCAGCTCTTCTTCCGTGAAGCCGAAAAGCCTTTGTCTGTTTACCACCGTGGCGTGTTGCGGGGTCAACATGAACCGGGGCGGCAGTTCGGAAAGATTCAGCATGTTGCGGCTAACCCATTCGCCGTAAGGGTGAGCTCTGGCCAATTCCTGTTTCAGCTCTTCGTCATTCAGGACTTTTTTTGCCTCGGTGTCGACCAAAAACATTCTTCCCGGCTGCAAGCGGCCCTTTTTCGCTATGTCGGCCGACGGTATGTCCAACACGCCGACTTCGGAAGCCAACACGACAAGACCGTCTTTGGTAATCCAATAGCGGGCGGGCCGCAAACCGTTTCTGTCGAGCAGGGCTCCGACTATGGTGCCGTCGGTAAAGGCCACCGCCGCCGGACCGTCCCAGGGTTCCATGACGCAAGAATGGAATTTGAAGAAAGCTTTCAGTTCATCCGACATTTTGTCGTTATGCTGCCACGCTTCCGGAATCATCATCAACACGGCATGGGGCAAAGATCTTCCGAAAAGGTGGAGGAGCTCCAGAGTCTCGTCAAAGGAGGCCGAGTCGGAAGCCTTATCCGTCAGAATGGGCAGGATCCTCTCAAAGCCTTGGGGTAAAGCCGGGGAAGACATCATCGATTCCCTGGCGCGCATCCAGTTACGGTTGCCGTTTACCGTATTTATTTCTCCGTTGTGGGCTATCACCCTGTAAGGGTGTGCCAAAGACCAGGAGGGGAAAGTGTTGGTGGAAAATCTGGAATGGACCAAAGCTATGGAGCTTTCACACAGCGGATCCGTCAGATCTTTATAAAAACCTTCCAATTGCTCGCTGGCCAACATTCCTTTGTAAACGAAAGTCCGACAGGAGAGAGAGGGAAAATATACACCCAGTTCGCCGTGCTCAATACGCTTTCTCACGACAAAAAGCAGGCGGTCCAACTCGATTCCGGAAAACTCCGCGTACGGTGAAGATCCGTCCGGCGCCATAAAAACCTGCGAAAAAACAGGTGCCGCGGCAAG
Organism: Actinomycetes bacterium; assembly: GCA_021796535.1. Lineage (GTDB taxonomy): Bacteria > Actinomycetota > Acidimicrobiia > Acidimicrobiales > Bog-793 > JAJZMK01. The sequence continues at coordinate 13,190 of JAKABW010000012.1, forward strand.
AGCGGATTTTCCCGCAAAACTCAAATCCACCGGTATGTCACGCCAACCGAGCACCGTCACGCCCTCTTCGGCCGCTATGGCCTCCACGGCCGCTTTCGGGTCGGTTTGACCGGGATCAGATTTCGGCAAAAAACAGATTCCGGATCCGTAACGGCCTTTGGGAGGGAGTTCAAACGGAACCGATGCCCTGAACAATTTATCTGGCAGCTGAATCATGATGCCCGCCCCGTCCCCGGTTTCCGGATCGGCGCCGTAGGCACCGCGGTGGCGCAAGTTACAAAGGGCCTGCACGCCCAAACGGACGGTTTTGTGGCTCGGTTCATTGGCGATGTCGGCCACAAAAGCAACGCCGCACGCATCGTGTTCAAACCGCGAATCGTATAAGCCTACAGTATTTTTTTCTTTATCCATCGTCCCTCAAATATTCTTAGAGTCAAAATACAAACACATATTTTACCCGGAAAGGGACGACGTTGGCCCAAAAGCAGTATATCACTTTCCGGTGTGCAAAGTGGCCGTGATCCCCAAATCGGGCCGGGTGACCCGGAGCAGAGCGCTTCCCTGCCGGAAAACCCCAAAGTCTTTTCCGGCACAACCGCGGTTCAGATGCAGTCGGGGGCTCCGTAAGGCAGCAGGATTTCCGGAACTTTGACCTTTCCGTCTCCGTCTTGGAAGTTTTCCAACAAAGCTACCATGAACCTGGCCGTCATGGCCGTTCCGTTGAGCGTATGCAAGTAATTTGTGCCGGTTCCGTATTTGCTTCTGATTTGCAGCCGTCTGGACTGATAAGAAGTCGTATTAGAACAAGATGTTATTTCCCGATACTTTCCCTGGGAAGGCACCCAGGCCTCTATGTCGTACTTCTTGGCGGCAGAGGGCCCCAAGTCACCGGCGGCGGTAAGCACTACCCGATAAGGAATTCCCAAACCTCTTACTATTTCTTCTTCGATTCCCAGAATATAGTCATGCATTTCGCCCGAAGTTTCGGGATGAGAGTAAATAAACATTTCCACTTTATCGAATTGATGCAGACGGAAAATACCTCTGGTGTCCTTCCCGGCCGCACCCGCTTCCCTGCGGAAACAGGTAGAATAGCCGGCATATTTCAACGGCAACGACTCAGGATCCAGAATTTCTCCCTGGTGTAAACCGGCCAAAGCCACCTCCGAAGTTCCCGTCAAAAAAAGGTCGTCCGGATCCACTTTATACAGATTGCTTTCTTCCGTCGGCAAGAAACCGGTGCCGTACATGGCATCTTCTCTCACCATCACGGGGGGGAGGACAAGGGTAAAACCTTTGGCAACCAAAGTGTCGATTGCATAACGGTACAGCGACAGTTCCAGGAGCGCCGATTTGCCGTATCGGTAAGTAAAACGGGCCCCGGATAATTTTGCGCCGCGTTCCATGTCGAAATTTCCCAATTCCAAATGGTCTTTTGGTTCAAACGGGAATGCGGTCCTCTCGCCCACTTCTTTTAGCACAAGCGCATCTTCGTCGCTTACTCCGTCCGGCGCATTGTCGTCGGGCGGATTGGGAACTTTGGCGAGCAAGAAATCTCTTTCTGTGGCAACTTTTGCCAATTCCGTTTCGGCCGCCTGCAATTCAAGCTTTTTTTGTTGCAACAGTGCCAACATCGCGTCGTCGGGACGTCCTTTCGGTTTCGTCTCCGATCTCAAAAGATCGACTTTTGCCTGCAATTCACGCCAATTGTCGTCGGCGGAAAGCAGACGCAGAAAGATTTCCTCCGCATTTTTTCTGGCAAGCTTACGTTGAAATTCCGTTGGATTGGCCCTGGCGGCCTTAAGGTCGATCAGCGCTGCCTGCCTTTACGTCTGGACTTGGCCGAGGCTTTGGGACGGTATACGGAATTCGGTGTCTGCTTGGCCGGCGATGACTTGGAAGTTCCTTCCCTCTTGGGAGTCGCCGCAGTATCGGAAGATTTGGCGGCGGAGTTGCGTGGGGCCGCATTGGCAGCCAGCCTTGCCGAAGGACGGCCTGGTCTTGCGGAACGCCCCATCTGATCGGCAGCAAGCAGACCTTTTGCCACGGCGGCGGCGGAATATACCTGTTTTTCAAGTCCCCTTGCCTTCAATCTTTCCCTGATTGTTTTATACTTGGGCTCTTTTTCCTTTAATATCGCGACAATCGGCGAAGCTATAAAAATAGATGAATAAGCACCGGAAAGAAGACCTATGAGAAGGGCCCAGCCAAAGTACTGCAAAGTCTGTGCGCCCAAAATATCGGCACCCAGGATGAGCACGGAAAGAATCGGGAGGATGGCAACCAAGGATGTATTAATTGACCTGGCCAACGTCTGATTCATGGAAAGGTTGACGATATCAGATATGCTCAAACGTCCGGTGGAACCGATGTGAGATACGTTATCGCGCACTCTGTCAAAGACAACTATTGTGTCATAAAGCGAATAACCCAAAATGGTCAAGATGGCGACGACGGTATCAGGGGTCACCTGCAAACCTGTCAGAGAATAGATGCCGATCACGACCAATACGTCATGAATAACGGCCATAACAGCCGCCAGCGCCATTCTCCATTCGAAAAATATCGATATGTAAAGCGACACCACGACAAAGAATACAATTAAGGCTTCGATGGCTTTGCTGGTAACGGAGCTTCCCCAGGACGGCCCGACGCTGTTTACACCCACGGCTTCCGGGTTTACCCCGGCCAATTTTGCCAAAGTATCGGTAACCCTCGCCACTTGGTTCTGAGTGGGGTTCTTGCCGTTACCCAGTTTGGCCTCAACCTGTAAAGTTTTGGTGGCGGAATTGCTGCCCAAAACAGTGATTGTGGCACCGCCGTACCCCAGAGGGGTAAGGGCATTTCTGGCTTCCAACGGAGTGACGGTAGCGGTTCTTACCTGCCACGCTGTTCCTCCCGAAAAATCTATGCCGAGGTTTAGTCCCCTGGTGGACAGAGAAATAATTCCGGAGAATATGACGATCAGAGAAATGGCGAACCAAATTCTTTTCCGTCTGACAAAATCTATTGTCGTTCTGCCATAGTAAAGCTTGTGATAAAAACCCTCTCTCTTGGGAGACCGTCTTGACACATCTCCCGAGAAGGCAGCGCTTCCTTCCGCCGGTTCGGCGGCGGGCTTCGCGGACTTCTTGGGTTTGGCCGCTTTTTCGGTTGCCGCCGCTTCTTCCCAGAAAGCTATTTCTTCCTCAGAGGATTCGGTTGCTTCCTCATCGACTTCCGGGGCGGGATTCAAAGCGGCTTCTTCCGCATCGTCTTCTTCGGCCGTAAAGGCAACGGCGTCTTCCGAATCTGCTTCGTCGAAGTTTTCTTCCCCGTCGAGAGATTCCGTAAAATCTATTTCTTCGCCGCCGTCCGACTCAAAGGAATCGGAGGTATTTGCCGTATTCAATTCTTCGTTATTATCCGAATTGTCGCCGCGGCGTCTGGCCGCATCTCCCGGTCTTATTATGTCGGGGCTCATGAAACAACTCCTGACTTGACATCTTGCTCATTGTTTTTGTATGCCGCAAGACCTCTGGCCACACCGACCCAGCGCGCTTCTGTAAAGAAGCGGTTGGATCCCAGCAGAATAACAAGAGGCCTGGTAAAGAAATATGACGTCAACACGTCAATCAACGTTGAAAGCCCGAGCATAAAGGCAAATCCCTTGACTGCGCCGACAGAAAGAATCCAAAGTATCAAAGCAGCCAGGAAAGAAACGGCATCGGCCGACAAAATCGTACGGTATGCGCTCTTGAAGCTTTTGTCCACCGAAGCCCTGATGGACTTCCCGGCTCTTACTTCGTCTTTCAATCTTTCAAAATACACCACGTAGGAGTCCACGGTAATACCTATAGAAACTATCAAACCGGTTACCCCGGAGAGGTCCAGTGTCAAACCGAAAGAGGTATTGCCTAGAATACTGACCAGACCGTATATCAGTGCCGCCGTTGTGGCAAGACCGACCAAAACCACTATGCCCAGTGCACGGTAGTAAATAATGGTGTAGATCATCACCAGAAGCAGTCCCAACACACCGGCAAGCAAGCCGGCGGTCAAAGAGGAGCTGCCCAAAGAAGGCGAGACCGTCTGAGCCGTTTCCTGCACCAACCTGACGGGAAGAGAACCGTAATTGAGGTCAAGAGCCAAGTTCCTGGCCTGTTGAGAGCTAAAGCGTCCGGTGATCTGACCGGAGCCGTTGAAGTGGCTTGCCTCGATGATGGGAGCGGAAATTACCTGACCGTCCAAATCGTCGGCAACCAAGGTCTTGTAATATTTGGCCGCCACGTCATTGAATATCGTACTTCCGCTCGAAGAAAGCGTAAATTGTACGATCCACTGTCCCGTTTGATTCAGCGCCGCCGTAGCCGAAGAGATAATCTGTCCGTCCGCTTCATGGCCGTTGATATATGCGGGACCCAAAATCATTCTGGGAGCGGCAATCTGTCCGTTGGAGGGAAGGATGACATTTTGACTGGGATTATCACTGCTGGAAGGCGTCGTCGGATAGTTGGCATAGATGGGGTCTTCCACATCGGCTGCCGGAGGACTGTAATTGGCGTTTCCGCTTGACCCTGTCGTATAGTACGCCGAAGAATACAGATAACCGCCTGAGGGGGTCGGCGGCACTTTGTAAGCAGCCTTTACGGAAGAATGTCCTTTGGCTGCCTTCGGCGGTATATAAGCCGGAGCGCCTCCCAGTACCGGTCTGAAAAACAGCTGGGCGGTGGTGCCTATGATCTTCAGTGTCTCTTGCGGGTTTTTGATACCGGGCAGCTGAACAACTATCTGATTCCCTTGAGTAGTCACGTTTGGCTGTGCCACGCCGAGACCGTTAAGTCTGTTATCCATTACGTTTACGGCAGTCTGTAACTCCGACTGCGGCACGGCATGTGCCGGAACGAAGACAACGGAAAGGCCGCCGGCCAGATCAAGACCAAGTTTGGGACGCCAATTGGCGGCCAAAACACCGCCCAAAGAAGCCAGACATATTATTGTAGTTATAACCACACTGAAAATTAATTTTCGGCGCATATCTTATTCGGTCTCCGCGCTCATTTCTGTTCAAATCCCCCGTATTGATTATGACGGCTCTTCGTCGGTAGCCGAATTGCCGTCATCGGAAAAACTATTTTCTAGCTTAGCTTGAAAATCGGCCGTTTCTTCATTTAAATCCGATTTTGACGAATCAGAGTTCCCGCTCTCCGAAGGAGTTGGCGCACTCCCTTGGGGACCGTAGCGCTCTTCTTCCGTCACCGTGCGGGCTACGGCATGCCTGAGTACCGTTATAACAACCCCGGGAGCGATTTCTAAGTCCACTTTGCCGGTTTCGCTGATATCCGCCACTTTGCCGACCAGACCGAATGTCGTGACTACGGTGTCTCCTATCAAAAACTGGCGCCCCGGACGCTGTCCGTAGGGGCTGTTGGCGCCCCCGGCATTTCTGGCGCGTACTCTTCTGGACCACACAAAAAATACCACGAACAATATAATCAGACCGTAAAAGAACAACAGAGAGGAACTGGATGATGCGGTGGGTTTTTTCCCGGAAGTCTTTGCCAGCAAAATTGCGGCCGGAACCAGCTTGGCATTTAGTGAATTTATCCCGCCTTGAACGGCAGCCATTAAATTATTAGTCATATCAGAATCCTAAGTTTGTCTACGTTATTGCCGCACCATAACCCTCAAAGATCGGTCATTTTGGCCGTGATGCGGTAAACCATTATAGCTTATGCCATAAAACAGACCCGTCGTACCGCAACCAAAAATTTATCGGAGGCAAAACCGCAAAGGAAAAATTTGCGGGGAAAACTCTCAAAAACAGGAGAGATACCCAAACGGATACGGCCGGATCAGAAGAAGCAGTCTCTCTCAGTTCTCTTCGGTAAGACTTTGCTGCCAACCGGTCTGAGGTTCTTGCCCGTCGGACGCATAGAACAATTGGCTTCCGGGGGGCTCCAAGCCCAGGTGTCTCCAGGCCGCGGGAGAAGGCACACGCCCCCGCGGCGTACGCAGAATCAACCCGGCCCGCAACAAATACGGTTCATAGACGTCTTCCAAAGTATCCGGTTCTTCCCCCAGGCTGACCGCCAAAGTGGACAACCCGACGGGCCGGCCTTCAAAACGCACGCAGAGCACTTCAAGAATTTGGCGGTCCAAATTATCGAGACCCAACTTGTCTACGCCGAAGATCTCACAGCCTTGCACTGCCGATTCTTCTGTGATGACGCCCCGACCCCTGACCTGTACAAAATCCCGAACCCGTCTGAGCAGACGTATGGCGAGTCTTGGAGTGCCGCGTGATCTTTTGGCTATCTCCCAAGCCCCTTCTTCGTCTATCAGAACGTCCAACAACTTCGCTGTCCTAAAAACTATCGCACGCAACTCTTCGATGCCGTAGTGATCGAGACGCGCCACAAAGCCGAAACGATCGCGGAGCGGTCCCGTGACAAGACCCGTTCTCGTGGTGGCTCCCACCAGTGTAAAAGAGGGAAGGGTAAGCCTGATGGCCTGGGCGGAAGGTCCTTTTCCTATCACGATATCAATGGCCTGATCTTCCATGGCCGGATACAAAACCTCTTCCACGGCCCTGGAAAGCCTGTGGATTTCGTCTATAAAGAGCACGTCGCCGGCGGCGAGACCGCTCAAAATCGCCGCCAAGTCGCCCCCGCGGGCCAATACCGGACCGGATGTGACCTGTATTTTGGTACCCATCTCATTGGCCACGATCGAAGCCAGGGTTGTTTTGCCGAGCCCCGGGGGGCCGGCAAACAGAATATGATCCACGGATTGGGATCTCTGCCTGGCGGCTTCGATCAAAATGGAAAGGTGCTCGCGCAGTTCCCTCTGTCCGACAAACTCAGTCAAATATCTCGGTCTGAGTCCGGCCTCCAAGACCTCTTCCGGCATATCGGCCAAGGGGGATACCGCCCGTTCCCTTTTGCCCGAATCAGCTTTGCTGTCCGCCTGACTTTCGTATGTAGTTGTGTCTTTTTCCCCACTTGCATATTCTTCGGGTATTTCGCGGCGTCCGTCGGCAGAAATTAAGCGGTTTTTTTCGGGGGAATTCCGAGCCCCGCGACCGGGAAGGGCGGAGAAATCTTCTTCCCCCTCCGGAAGAGAGGAGTCTGTGTTGTCAATAATTTCTCTTCTGGGGCTCATCTTTGTCTGACCAGACTTTGTAAAGACATCCTCAGCATATCTTCGGTGCTCAGCACGGACAACTCCTCCCCGCCGAGGCGTGCGAGGACGTCCAAGGCTCCTTTTATCTCTTCGGTGCCGTAGCCGAGCGACTTTAAAGCCTCCCCCACCAAAAAAACTTCTTTGGAGAAACCGGCAAAATCGGCCGCGTGAAATACAAATGAAGACGGATCGGAAACGGGAATGCCGACATTGGAATCGGCAGACATGAGCCAGCTTGTCTTGGCCAACTTCTCCCCCAGTTCGATCACCAGCCGCTGTGCCGTTTTTTTCCCGACGCCGGGCACTTTTGTCAAAACCTCCAAATCGGAGTTGACTATCGCAGAAATCAGGTTGGATACATCTCCCAAAGCCAAAAATGACATCGCCAGGGAAGGTCCCACCCCGTTGGCCGTCAGCAATAACTCAAAAAAGGACCTTTCCTCGGAAGAAAGAAATCCGTACAGAGAAATGGCGGATTCCCTGATGTGTGTGTAGATCTTTAGACTTATCGCCGTTTCGGAACGACCCAGCTGCTCCAAAGTTTTTTTTGAAATTGTCACTCTGTATCCCACACCGCTGACCGCCAACGACACTTGCGCCGTCGCGTCGGCAACCGATATGACTTCTTCCAGGTTGCCGTTCAAAGAAGCGATCATCCGAGACCTCCCGCCTGCTGCGTTCTGGACATGTGAAATCTGGCCGCGTGTGCTATACGCCTGGAGGCCAGATGACAGTAGGCAAGCGCCAGGGCGTCGGCCACATCCGGCGGACTCGGAAGAGTTTCCAAGCGGAGTAAAGACATCATCATTTTTTGTACCTGATTTTTTGAGGCTCCGCCGTAGCCGGCCACCGCCAGCTTGACTTCGTTGGAGGTATATTCCGCTATCTCCAAGTTAAACTCGGAAGCCGTAAGCAGAGCGACCCCGCTTGCCTGTCCGACGGACATGGCCGTTTTGGCGTTGGTCTGAAAAAACACCCTTTCCACCACCACCGTATCCAGTTGCTGTTCTTGCAATAACTTACGCAATTCGAAGCGCAGTTCCGCCAACCTGTCCGGAACGGGCAGCGACGGATCGGTGGTGATGAGTCCGGCTTTTATTACCGTTGTAAACCGGTTACTTTGTGCCAGCAAGCCGTAACCGCAACGGGACAAACCGGGGTCTATGCCTAAAACAAACATATGTTCGATACTAGTATATCCGACCGAACAAATAAAGCATATTTGTCTGTCTTTGTTGCAATCGCAGCCGTTAGGCGGTAATTGCGGCCAACAGCTCGTCCGGAATCACCAAATTGGACCATACGTTCTGCACGTCGTCATTTTCCTCCAGGAGATCAATGACGTGCAAAACCTTCCTGGCCATGGCTTCCTCGGCCACTTCCGTCTGGTTTGAAGATACCATTGCCAAATCGGCCGATTCGTATTTTATGCCTCTTTGCACCAAAGCGTCCCTGATGCGGTTGAAGTCCGCGGCGGCGCAGGTGATCACCCAGGAGTTCTGCTCCAAAACTATGTCTTCGGCTTCAAGCTCCAGGGAAAGAGCCATTGCGTCGTCTTCGGATATCGAGTCCGGAATTGCGATGACACCTTTCCTCTCGAATTGCCAAGCCACCGCCCCGGGTTCGGCCATGGAGCCTCCGTTACGGGAAAAAACTGTTCGCACCTCGGCGCTGGTGCGGTTTCTGTTGTCGGTCAGGCATTCCACGATCAGGGCGACTCCGCCGGGAGCATAGCCCTCGTAGTTGATGGCTTCGTAACGTACGCCTTCCAGCTCTCCGGTACCGCGCTTTATGGCGCGCTCAATTGTTTCCATGGGCACGGAGGCGTCTCTGGCCTTTTGAAACATGGTGCGCAAAGTGGCGTTTGCGTTGATATCGCTGCCGCCTTCTCTGGCGGCCACTTCAACTTGTCGTATCAGCTTGGCAAACAGCTTGGACCTGGCTTTATCTTTGGCGCCTTTTTGGTGTTTGGTGGTTGCCCATTTTGAATGGCCTGACAATGGCTTCCTCCCGTTGTAAAAAGTAATTTTATGCTACTAAAATTTTATTCGTAAAAATATTTCAAATGAATAAAAAACGTCTGCCGGTGCCGTCACATTTCGGTCAGGATCTGCATTCTTCCTTCCACGCTCAGCATCTCCGCAAAAACGCTGCTTTCCGACCGGGACCTGAATACCGGCACAAGCCAAAGCGCTCCGGTCAGTGTCAGAACATATCCCTGGAGGCGCTCCGGAACCTCCTTCATCGAAGCGGCTTTATTTAGGGCAGAATACAAACCGGGGGGGTATTTTGTCAGCAATACGGCTGTTTGGTCGACAAAAAAAGCTCTGTTTGCCCCCGTCAATCTGAGTAAAAAGGCCGCTGAAGAAGGCCGGATCAGACTCGGTATCGCCATGAGTTTTACGGCAAGCGCCGACACCTTTTCTTCTTTCCGCCTCAGCGCGGCCACCTGAGCGGCCACGACGGCTTCCAGTTCGATTCTGTCCAGCGAAGACAAAACCCCGGTGGTAAACACCAACGCCGACTTTTTGGCGGGCATGGCTATGGCCAAGCCGTTGACGCAGTCGTCGTCGTCGGTTATATACACTTCCGGTATGCTTACTCCCGCGGCCAGACAGAGGTTTTCCAACAGACCGAAAAGTCTCGGTTCTATCCGAGCGTTCAGTTTGATGGCACCGATTTGTTTTAAAATTCTTCTGCTCGAACCCAGAAATGCGGATACGGCGGCGGCGCTCAGAAGGACAACCGCCACAATCACGGCCGGCACAACGCCGAGGAACAATGCTCCGAACAGACAAAGCAAAACGGCGGCGGCGCTCAGAAAGAACAAGACGACCTTGGCAGACTTGACGGCGGGAGGAAATTGTACCGCGGCACGGGAATCTATGTCTGAGTTATTTTTTTTCGGCATTTTGATCCAATTGTTGAATGGCGTTTTTAAAATTATAACAGCGGTTGGAGCCGGGGGGGAAATTTCTCCCGCCGTAAATGCTCAATAATATCCATTATTTTGGCCGGAACGCCGGATGGGATCAAAATATCGCATAAAGCCTCTAGCCGTGCTCCGCCAAATCCGGGTTATTCCCGGCGGCGGCGACACTTGCGGCAAAGTCGGCCAAATACCTCTTCGCCAAATTGGCGACGGAGAACTGCCTTGCCCTCAAAAGACCTTTGGCGACAAGTTCTTCTCTCAAAAGCGGATCTTTCATCAGAGATTCGACGGCGGTCCGCAGTGCTTCCGGGTCGTTGGGGGGCACAAACAAAGCGGCGTCCCCGGCCGAAGCCCGATGCCCCGGGATATTGGAACAAACAACGGGGACGGAAAGAGCCATGGCCTCCAAAACGACTATGCCAAACGATTCTCCCCCGAGAGCCGGAGCAACCAAAAGATCGGTTCCTTTCACACGGGCATACATTTCGTCCTCAGGCAACCTGCCAAGCCAGAAAACGTTTGCCAAAAAAGAATATTTGCTCTGCAGTCTGGCCATTTCCGCGCCGGCTCCCAAGACGCTGAGGCGGATTTTCCCTTCCAGTCCGGCCAGGGCTTCCAACAACACTTCAAGCCCCTTGCGCGGTTCCAATCTGCCGACAAAACACAGGTCAAATATGTCCTCGTTGCTGCCGAGATGGGGATTTATGCCGCTCAGGTATTCCAAATCCACTCCGTTGAATACTATGGAGACTCTTTGGGAATTTTTTACCCCGACGACCTTGGCCAAAGTATGCTGCGCCGGTTTTGAGACCGCATAACAAAGATTCAGCTTCGAATAAATACCCCTGAAGAAAAGGCCGGCCGTCTTGTAAGCGCGCCCCGCGCCGCTTCTGTGAAACGTAGCCGCCACAATTGCCGGCTTGACGCCGTTTGCCTTTTTGGCCCGCAAAGAAGCCGCCAAAGAAAGGACCGGCACAAAAGGTTCGTGGATGTGCACGACGTCGGGAGACCACCCCCGGACGGTTTTCAACATTTCGTAAGCGGCTCTCGGAGACAGGGTGACCGGAGCCACCGAACCGTTGGCCGGAACGGCCGAGGACTTGCCGACGGTATGAAAAACCATCGTGTCCGGCCGCCGTGGGCGGGCCGTTTCCGGAAAAGCGGAGGAATAACTTTTTGCCGGCCTTTTGCCTTGGGAATCTTTTCGAAAACGTCTTGCGGCCAGTCTCGACCCAAAATTACCTTGCTTGCGGTCCGGGACGGCGGTTCTTTTGGACTTGTCGTGACCTTCCGGGGGAGAATACGTCTCATGGGGAATCCCTTCAGGCATTGCCCCGGGAGCAATTAAAAGAACCTCGTGGCCGTCTGCGACGAATTGCCGCGACAGCAAAATCGATTGATTTTGCACGCCACCGGGCATGGAAAGGCTGTAGGAGCAAATGACGCATATTTTCATACGCCGCTATTTCCGGATATTTGCCGCTGAATGCCGCCGACAACGGGGTTTTCTTCAAGAAAAATCGGCTGGAATACGTGCCACTGGGAAGGTGCTTTTTTGATGAGAACTTCAAAATTGCGCGCCAATTCCTGGGTAACCCTGGTCACGTCTTGTTTTATCCCGGCATACCTTTTTGTGTCGACGGCCGGCAAGATAACTCCGTGCGCCCTGCCATGTGCAAGCTGATAAACGGCACACGGCAGGAGGACGGCATCGTTGTGCAACGCCAAAAGCGCCGGGCCGCCCGGAAGCTTGGCGGATCTGCCAAAAAATTCGACTTCTATGCCGCCGCCCGAAATATCCCTGTCAGAAACCAAAGCCACCATTCCTTTGTTTTTCAAAACCTTTGCCAGCGCAGAGCTTGCATCGGAAGCGAGAGGAATGATTTTCAGACCCAGCTTTTCGCGTTTTTGCTTAAACCATTCGAACAAAGAGGGCGGCTGAATTGCTTCGGCCACAGTGGTAACCTGCCAGCCCTGCCTGGCAAACCAGAGCGCCCCTATCTCCCAGGAACCCAAATGGGGCAAAGCCAGAATTACTTTGCCGTTTGTCTCGATGGCCTCGGTGAGAAATTCCTCGCCCTCGATCGACCAATATTTTTCCAAAGCTGCCACGGATCCCGATCTGAGTCCGGCTACTTCGGCCCAATACCTCCCGTAGTCTTTATAGGCCTGGTGCACGGCTTGCTCCAGCTCGTCCTGGGATTGTGTCTGCAGGACGGCTTGCAGGTTATTTTTGACGGTTGCAAACTGAGAAGGGGATCTCTTTGAGAGACGCACAGCCACTGATTCCGCCAAATAGATGGCGATTCGCTGTGGTATCAATGATAAAAATAAAGCCGTCGTGCGATAAAGCAAATAAGCTTTTTTCAGCCTTATAGCTTCACTTTTGGAATTCATAAATAACACCTGTTTGCCGTGACTCTCTTGTACCGAACATACGCATGCGGAATGAGAACCGTATTCTGTTTATCCGATACTAGCAACAATCTCAAAAATAAGCTGACTTTGTCGCCATTTATCGCCGGCGTCGCAATACGGGGCAAGGAAAAACCGTAGGCAACTATTTATTTTGATCGCGTTATTTTTGATCGCGCTTTTCTCTGCGTACTTTTTTTCTTTCGGCAAACAGGCCTTGACCTTCGTTAAAATGAAAGAGCGGTTCCCCGGCTGTGCGGATGCGGGTCGCTCGTCTGCGGGAAGTCCGCGAGGAGAGATTCGTTCCGTGCTTCCTCTTATAATAATTTAGATACCAATCTTTGCCTTGAGAGGCGGGGGCGCCGCGCCGGGAACGCCAGATTGAGTAAACTTTTGGATTTTTCCACTCGCGCATTTGATTGGAATAATCGACTTGGGGTATCTGCATCCACACCCTGTAAAACCTGCCGATAGCCGTAGCGATGCAAAGCACCAAAAGAACCCCCAGCATCTCTAGCAACACTATATGGAGAGCCATGGCAATTCCCAAAAAAATGAGCCGTTCGGCCCGTTCCATCAAACCGCCGCTGGCTTTCAAACCGAGGGTTTCCGCCTTTGCCCTCTCATAAGAAATAATTTGTGCCACCGCCAAAATAGCCAGAGGGACTAAGGCATACTTGGGATGAGGACCGTCCAAAAAGTAAAATGCAACCCCGGAAAAAATAATTGCGTCGGCCACTCTGTCCGCGACGGAATCCAAAAAGGCTCCCCTCACGGATACCGTATTGGCGGCTTTGGCCACGGAGCCGTCCAAGAAATCCATCAGGCCGCCCACCGTCAATAAAACGATGGAAACGTAAAAATAACCTTTGGCCACCAGAAAAGCCGTGGCAAACGCCAGACAAAGACCGACAACCGTGACGAAATTTGCTCTTACCCCATGGGCGGCAAGATAGGGTCCGAGTTGGTACCACTTATAAGTTTTGACGGAAGGAGAAAAGGGAAGCTCTTGTCCGGGGTTGACGTCAGGCCGCCTGTTTTCCGGGTGCTGTTCGTTGGCGGAATCAGTCGGCGAGTTTTTCTTTTTTCGATTCCCGTCGATCATATGATCTCCTAATTGTTACGAATTAAACGCCGTCGGCAAGGCCGGTTGCCTCCAATTCATATTCCATACTATCAGAACATGAGTCCGCACTCGCGATTACCAAAGCACTAATCTCTCTCCAAAGACGCGTCCGTCAGCCCCGGCCAGCTTTGGGTAATCTTTTCAAAAGTTATATCGAGCGACTCGGGCAGTACCCGCGTCGCGGCAACGGCTGTCATAAAACTGGTATCGCCTGACCAGCGCGGCAGGGCATGCAAGTGTAAATGCTCCGGGATACCCGCTCCGGCCGCCCTCCCGAGGTTGGCTCCTATGTTGAATCCGTCCGGATCATAGGCTTTCCGCAGAGCCGCCACGGCCGATTTAAGCACTCTCCACACGTCTGCGTATTCGTCCTCGGAAAGTTCGTCTATGTCGCCGACATGTCTTATCGGCATGATCAGCAGGTGCCCCGTACCGTAAGGGTAAGCGTTCAAAAGCGCCATACTGGAGCGGCCGAAATAAACCAGATGACTCTCTTTGTTCGGTTTTTTGGAGGCGGCTATGCTGCAAAAGACGCATTTTTTCCGAATCTCCGTCCGGTCCTCCGCCGTGCCGTAGGAAACGTTTTCTTTTTCGCCGGGACCGTTTGCAGCACCCGTAACGGTATCCCCGGAGGCGTCGGAATCCGGACGAAGCAGAGAACTCCTTTCCTCGGAAGCGACTTTGTTGACGTAATCGGAACGCCAACCCGCCCATAACTGATCAAAGGTCACTATGGTTGTCCCTTGCTTCCGGGGTTGTTCCCTGCTTTTGAACATCCACAGAATCCTCCGTCACAAAGCCCTGCGTCGGGTTGATCCAATGCCCGCGGATATCCTCTTTTATTTTGGCAATGAAACTTTCCAGAGGGACGGCCCTAATCGGGTCTTTGGCGCCCCGCAAATTGACTCCCACAGTCCCGCCGGCTACATCTTCGTCTCCGACGGCCAAGACATAAGGAGTCTTTTCCAGCTTCGCCTGGCGTATTCTTGCGGAAAGAGGTTCTTTTGCCTGCACATAATCGACTCTGATGCCTTCCTCCGCCAAAAGCTGCTTTACCCGCTGACAATAGCTTTCATGGGTATCTCTGATGGGAAGAATTTTCACTTGCACGGGAGCAAGCCAGGTGGGCAAAGCGCCGGCATAGTGTTCCAGAAGAACGCCAAAAAACCTCTCCACGGTGCCGAAAAGTGCCCGGTGGATCATAACCGGTCTGTGTTTTGCGTTGTCGGAACCCACATAGGATAAGTCAAACCTCTGCGGAAGCTGGAAGTCAAGTTGAACGGTGGACATCTGCCAGGTACGGCCTATGGCATCTTTGGCCTGCACGGAAATCTTCGGACCGTAAAAGGCCCCGCCGCCTTCGTCCAAAACAAGGGGAATGTCCATGGCCTCGGCGGTGTCGTGCAAAGCTTTGGTGGCTTCTTCCCATTCGAGGTCGGAACCAACGGCTTTGGCTTCGGGGCGCGTGGAAAGTTCCAAATAAAAATCACTCAGTCCGAATTCGCGGAGCAAGTCCAAGACGAACGTCAAAATGGACTTGAGTTCTTCTGTCATCTGCTCTCTTGTGCAAAATATGTGTGAGTCATCCTGAGTCATACCCCTGACCCTGGTAAGCCCGTGAACGACACCGGATTTTTCGTATCTGTAAACTGTCCCAAATTCAAACAGCTTCAGCGGCAACTCCCGGTATGAACGCTGTTTGGAACGGAAAATCAGGATGTGAAAAGGACAGTTCATGGGTTTTAAGTAGTATTTTGTCTCCCCGTCGATCTCCATGGGCGGGAAAATGTTTTCGCCGAACCAATTCAGATGTCCCGATATTTCGAAAAGATCGCCTTTCGTAATATGCGGGGAATAGACAAATTGATATCCCTCTTCTTCGTGACGCATGCGGGAGTAATCTTCCATCGTCTTTCTGATGAGACCGCCCTTCGGATGAAAAACGGCCAGACCGGAACCTATCTCATCGGGAAAAGAAAACAGATCGAGTTCCAAGCCGAGTTTTCTGTGGTCACGGCGCTCGGCTTCCGCCAATCGGTTAATATGCTCGGCAAGCATTTTATCCGATTCAAATGCGGTTCCGTAAATTCTCTGCAGTTGTTGTCTCTTCTCGTCACCACGCCAATAAGCTCCGGCCACTTTTAAGAGCTTGAAGTGGCCAAGCGCACCGGTGTGGGGGACATGGGGACCTCTGCACAAATCGACGAACGCGTCACTGTTGCGGTATGCGGTGACAGTGAGACTCTCCGGAGACGCTTCGGCGGAGAACTCGCCCTTGGAGGCATCGGCAACCGCAATATTTTCTATAATTTCTGTCTTAAACGGCTGTGCACCGAACAGGTGCAGGGCGGCATCTATTTCATGTTCTTCCCTTGTAAAAGGCTGTTTCTCCGCTATAATTTTTCTCATTGCCTCTTCTATTTTTTCAATGTCGGCTTCCGTAAAGTGCTTGCCGTCGGGAAGAGAGAAGTCGTAATAGAAGCCGTCTTCTATGGCCGGTCCTATCGCAAAGTACGCGCCCGGCCACAAAGACGTGACGGCCTGTGCCATCACGTGGGCGGTGGAGTGCCTGAGGATATGTCTCCCCCGTTCGCTCGCCGCCTCAATCAGCTTGACTTTGTCGCCGTTCTTCAAAACATATGAAAGGTCTTTTTCATCTCCGTTGACCTCAGCCGCTATGACGCTCCGGATGAGCTTTTTGTCCGCTTGCCCGAGTAAGTCAGAAACCGTCGACCCGAAATCAAGAGTCAGGGTTGTGTCATCTTCCAACCTGACAGTGACATTTTCATTTGCTTCCGCGGTCACCATTGCTCCTTATTCAACATTGTTTCGGCGGTCAGAACAAAAACGTCCCGTCCGCAGCTTTATTTACTTGGAATGTTAGCATTCTCACGGCCGGAGATAACCTTGAAATATGACAAAATGGCGCCCGCAACGGCCGCTACCGCTGGAAATACCGGGATCAGAGGAAAAAAATTTGGAACATTAAAAATAAAAAATACACGTAACTGTACTATAATAATGCTTTATTTTTGTGGATAAAAAATTACCGGCTGATATCCACGCCCAGCAAGGCGGCCGCTTCGGAAACGTTTTGTCCGGCCTCGGCGGCTTCATCCATAACCTCCAACGCGGAGGGCACGTCGAGGTCTTCATCCAGACACTCCCGAATCCGTTTTGCAAAGGCTCCGGTGTTGTCCGGATCAAGCTTTTTCCCGAAAGAAGACTTCTTCCAGAGGTCCAGTCTCTGTTCGGCAAGTTCCGTCATCCCGGAACTCCACTCAATAGAATCCCTGTAGTGTTTGGAGAGCAACGCCACTCTTACGGCGGCGGCGGAATGCTCTTTGAGCAAATCCGAAACAAAAACAAGGTTGCCGAGAGATTTTGACATCTTCTCGCCTTCATATCGCAACATGGCCACGTGCATCCAATGTTTTGCAAACGGCTTCTTCGTGACACTTTCCGACTGTGCCGTCTCGCACTCGTGGTGAGGGAAAATCAAATCTGTCCCTCCCCCATGGATGTCGATGGACTCTCCGAGTTCCCGCAATGCGAGCGCCGAGCACTCTATATGCCATCCGGGTCGGCCCGCTCCCCACAGGGAATCCCAACTCGGTTCATCGTCCAGAGAAGGCTGCCACAAGACAAAGTCCAGAGGGTCTTCTTTGTAAGGATCGTCCGGATACCCGCCGCGTTCTTTGGCCAATTGCAGCATTTCTTCCCGCGGCAAGTGGGCAATTTGGCCGAATCTCTCGAAACTGGAAACGTCGAAATACACCGAACCGCCGGCGGTATAGGCATAGCCGGCCTCCAAAACCATCGCTATAAAACCCAAAATGTCATGGATGGCAGATGTGGCTCTGGGTTCTCCGTAGCAGGGAAGCAGACCGAGCGCTTTCATATCGCGTTGAAACTTGGCTATTTCCAGTGCCGCCAAATCCAGATAATTTACTTCCAGCTGTCTTGCTTTAGCCAGCAAATCGTCATCCACGTCGGTTATATTTCTTACACATCTTGTTTCATAACCTTTGTCACGCAAATGCCTTTGCAGTACGTCATAAGTTATGTAAGTTGCGGCATGACCCAGATGAGCGGAATCATAAGGCGTAATCCCGCATGTATACAATTTGACTACTTTATTCGGGGCAAAATCTTTGATCTCTTGCGTGGCGGTGTCATAAATGCGCATGGCGACGGGGCGCAATATTTCTTTTTCGCTCATTAATTGCAGAACCTTCTGTACAATTCCGGATTGAATATACTTACTACAATCCTAGTATGCCGAGAGCAGCATGTGCCTTGTAAATTATATTTAAATTGACCAGCACGGCCGTCATCTGTTCGATGGGACCGGCATTGGCCAATCCCCCGCAATTGAGAGCCCGCAGTCCCGTAATGCTTTCGACCAAAGAAACCGTTTGATCCCTTGCTTCCGTATCGTCGGAGCAAATTAAGACATCGGCCTTCAGAGTATTGCCGATGTCGGCGACTTTGGCGGCCGGCAGATGCTGAAAAGCTATCGATACTTTTGTCGTCGGAAGCAGTGCCTGCATCTCCGCGGCCATCGACCCCCTTGAAGGAATCCAGGGATGCAATTGTTTGCCGGCCATGTACATGGCGTTTACCATCGACACGAGTACCTTGTTGTCCAACAAATTCCGGAGCTTGTATAGAACGTCCAGACAGGCCTCGGCGGGAGCAGCGCAGATAACCAATTCGTTGTCGCAGGCTTCCTCATTGGTAGCCGGAAGCAGCGGCAAATCCCGGTCCGGCCATTTATCCCGCAAATCCGCAACAACTTGCCGACTCTTCTCCAAAGACCTGGATCCCACCTGCACTTCGATTGCCGATGCCGCCAACCGAAGAGCCACCGCTCCTCCGGCGGGGCCTGTGGCACTTATCATACCTATACGCATCGAGACCTTCTTTCTTGGATCGCGTTGTCATAAAGCTTTTAGACATACCCGGCTGAAAACAAAAACTTCCAATCCAAGGAGTATTTTACTCCCGATTCATAGCGATAAAATGGTTTTTCCCGCGACAAAAGGCCCTTTGCCCGTCGGGATCGAAATAATTTATAAGCCCCGCTGCAGGTTTTCATTCTCAAAAGCGGAAAATGACAAGAGGCTGTTTTTCTCCCGTCTGAAAGATACCTGTCGTCTGCACAGCAAAACTGCAAATATGCCCAAAACAGTGGCAGGCAAAACAAGCATGACGCTCCCTCCGCTTTTGTAGGCATAATCCGCCGCCACAAGCCAGATCACCGCGGCTATGACCCCCTTTAGAAGCAAGTTCGGCAATCTGCGGGACAGCAGCCAGCCACAGATCATCCCCGGAAAACCCATCAGAGTAAGCACCAAAAAGAGTCTCATGTCGAGAGCGGCGAACAAAATCTGCCCGGCCGCGGCAAACACCGACAGAGGCGCAGCCTGCAAGAGGTCTATGGCCACCAATTCCCGTGTATCCATTTCGGGAAAAATCAGGCTCAAAAAAGACACGGTCAACGACCCGGAGCCTATCGAAGTAAGTCCGAACAAAAATCCGGAAACAACCCCCAAAACAAAAACGGCTCCTTTTTTCGCCGCCGATACGGCAAAATATTTCCCTTCCGCTCCGTTGCGTTTGCCGTTGTCAGAGTCACGAAACAGAATTGCCCGGCGGAGAAAAAAAAGCGCGGCGCTCGAAGCCGCCTCCCTTTTTCGCGGAGCGGCAAAACTTCTTATTCCGCTCCCGGGCGGAAGGGGGAAATCCCCGCCCGAGCGGCGGGAGCGCAAGGCAAACCCTTTGTAAATGCTCAGCAAAAGAGCCGCGGAGCATATGCTGAGCAGCAAAGAAAAAACATAGTCCCAGTGATGCCGCGAAACTTTGGTTTCGGCAATTTTCACAAATACCCAAGTGGCGAGCAGAGCGGCCGGCAAAGAACCCAGGAGCAAATACCCGGCCACAGCAAAATTGAGCTTTTTGCGCGCCGTATACAGTGCAGCCGTCGCCGGTTTCAAAAGAGCGGAGGAAACTATCCCGGCCGTGATGATTTTGCCCACTTTCAAACCGGAAACCAGGTTCAGAACCGGTACCAACAAGGCGTTTGCCCCGGTACCGCCGACTCCCAACAGTACTCCGGCCAAAAAAGCAAGTAAGGCTACCGTCATCCACAAACCTCGGCTCTTCGTTATTCCTAATTCTTATCAAATATATTATATTTATCTGAATACTATGAATAAATCGGCTTTTTTAGCTAAAAGCATTTTGAAATGGGTTTTTGGCAAAGAAAAAGTCACGCCGTGCCGTGTCAGCACACGGCCCGGCAAGAAACCGGCGTTTATTCGCCGATGCCGGCCGTCAGTTGGTCGTCGGTAGTTATGTTGGCGTCAGAAATATAGGACATCCCGGGTATTCTGTTGGCATAGTGGCGCTGCGACACGAGGCTGACCCCGAGAGCCAGATAACACGCCACGGAGCCCGTCATCACGGCGACGCGCGCGCCGAAATGGCCGGCAAGCCAGCCTATCAGGGGACCGCCGATCGGGGTGGTCCCCATAAAAGCGATGGCCCAGAACGCCATGACTCTGCCCCTCATTTCCGGAGAAGCGGCAAGCTGCAGCGTGGAATTGCCCATGGAAAGAAAGGCAACGCTGCCAAAACCGACAAAAAACAGGGAGGCGAACTCTAAGTTCAGTCCTCCCGCCAGTGCCGATACGGTAGTGGCGACCCCAAAAAAGGCAACGGATACCTGAAGCGCTTTGGCACCGGACCTGCCTTTGGCCGCCACCAGCAGGCCTCCGACGACAGCCCCCATGCCCATTACGGCCGTCATGACGCCGAAAGTCTCCGAGCCGTGACGAAACGTCTCCTTGGCCAGCACAGGCAGGGTGACTTGAAATTCGTATGTAAACGTTCCGACGATGCCCATCATAAGAAGCGGAATAAACAAATCCGGCACGCGTCTTACGTAACTGAATCCTTCCGCCAATTGACCTTTGGCTTTTTTTACCTCTCCGACCGGTTGCAATGCGCCGACATCCATACGCCTGAGAGAAACGGCCACGGGAATAAAGCTTACGGCATTGACGGCAAAACACCAGCTTTCACCGGCGGAAGCGATGATAAGACCGGCAATAGCCGGTCCCACCGCACGCGCGACGTTGATAAACGTAGAATTGAGGCTTATCGCGTTGCGAACCTGTTCGCGCCCGACCATCTCGAGCACAAAGGCTTGCCGAGCCGGATTTTCAAAGCAATTGTTGATCCCCAGCACAAGGGACATGAAAAGTATCTCCCGGTATGTCGTTGACCCGGTAAACGTTGACACGGCCAATACCGCCGCTTGGATCCCCATCAGGATTTGCAACCAAAACAGCAGCTTCCTTTTCTCGACGCGGTCCGCCACCAAACCGGCGTAAGGACCCAGCAGCAAGGTCGGCAATGTCTGCAAAGCAACCGTGACACCCAGATCAGTGGCGGAGTGCGTCAACAGCAAAACAAGCCAGGACTGAGCCGTGGCCTGCATCCAAGACCCGACCATGGAGAGGAGTTGCGAAAAAGCATACCGTCTATAATTCGCGATTGACAAAGAGGAAAATGTTTTACCGATTAATCCCGTACGCAAATGATTACACTCTCAAAAAGTCTTTGGTTGTTCCAACAATCCCGCCGCCGAGTATATTCCTTTCCCGCAGACGATTTGCCGGCGAAAACACGGCAAAACTTACCGGGGTGGCCTCTTTTCGCCCCAAGCGATGCTGATTTTATCGCTGCTTGCGCCGCATTCCCGCTCCCGGCGCTTCACGCGCCAATCCGACGGTACCAAAGCTCTGCGGCAATTGAGAGAAGCCGAAACCGCTCGACGGATTGCCAACGATACGGCAACGATACGGCAACGATACGGCAACGATACGGCAACGATACAAACATAACCGATGCCGACAAACGTCCGACGGAGCTCACAACTTTTGTCCATGCGGCAGTCCTCAACCAAAAGCGCGGCTTTTCTACAGGTTCCCGGCTTGAATCGGAACGACCAATAAACTCTCTTCCGAGGCCCGTTCCAACGGGGACTTATGTGGCCTGGCCTCCCGCAGCCATGTTTTCTATCAGCAGTTCCGTACTCGCATGATCCAGCGGCCGGCCGAGCAGAAATCCCTGTGCGCCGTTACAGCCCACTTCCGCCACTACATTCAGCTGGCTCTCCAGCTCCACTCCTTCGGCGACCACTTCCAGATCCAGAGTTCTGCCCAAAGCCACCAGGGTCTGCACCACGGAAACGTCTTCGGCGGAATCGGCCAGCGAGGTAACGAAGGATCTGTCGATCTTCAGCACGTCCACCGGAAAACGGCGCAAATAAGCCAGCGACGAGTAGCCCGTTCCGAAGTCGTCAATGGCAATCCTTACCCCCAGGCTTTTCAGCTTGCCCATTCTGCCGACGACCGCTTCGGCATCGTGCATCATGGCCGTTTCCGTAATCTCCAACACCAGATGCCTCGGATCAAGTCCGGTTGTCGACAACACTTCCGATATGGTCATGATAATCTCGTCCGATTCCACCTGGCGGGCAGAAAGATTTACCGCTATATCGAGATTTGCCCCCGCCTTATTCCAGCCGGCGGTGGTCTCACAGGCTTCGTTCAATACATATCTGCCGATGTCGATGATGAGTCTTCCGGATTCTTCCGCCACCGGAATGAAGTCCCCCGGCTGAATAAGACCTTTGACGGGGTGTTGCCACCTGACCAGTGCCTCCATCCCTATCATCTCGCGCTGGGACAGCCTGAAAATCGGTTGATAATAAACCCGCAGCTGATGAGCCGCCAGTGCATCGGCCAAATCCATTTCTATTTCCAGACGCTGGTGGGCGCTTCTTTGCATGCTCGGGGCAAAGCGTACGTATTTATTTTTCCCTAAGGTCTTGGCCTGGTACATCGCCACGTCAGCGTCTTGGAGAAGACTCTCCGCAGATCTGTCCGATCCCGTGGCTATGCCGATACTGGCACTCACCAGGTAATCACGCTCCAAGATATGGAAGGGGGCATGCAATACGTCTTGGACTCTCTCGGCCAAAAGCTCGGCGACCCCGACGGAGTCTCCGTTGTCGACAAGAATGGCAAACTCGTCTCCGGCCAGCCTTCCGACCGTATCCGTTTCCCTTGCCACCCGACGCAGTCTGGCGGCGACCGCCAAGAGGAGTTCGTCTCCCACACTGTGGCCGTAAGCGTCGTTCACTTCTTTAAAATTGTCCAGATCGATGAAAAGTATCGACACGGAAGTATGGTTGCGTTTCCCCATCGCTATCATCTGTTCGGCCCGGTCTATGATCAACAACCTGTTCGGCAAACCGGTCAGATCGTCGTGTAATGCCTGGTGGCGGAGCTGCTCTTCCAAATTCCTTCTGTCGGTGATATCGGCGATGGAACCAAGCAAACGCTTTTGGTTATCCTGAGGATCCACGGTAACGACCCCTTGGACGTGATACCACCTGTAGTTGCCATCCTCGGAAACTACTCTGTGTATCGAATCCAATTTGTCGGAAATGCCGCTGCGGCAGGCTTCTATGCCGGCCTCCAGCGCGACATAGTCATCCAGGTGAACCTTGTTGAGCCAGTCGCTGATGGCATAATTACGGCTCGTGATACCCAAAACATCGAGCCACCTCTCGGAAAAGTAGACAAACCCGCCATCCAGACTGTAATCGAATATTCCGTCTGTGGTGGCCTGTGAAATAATTTGATACCGGTTTTTGCTGTAACTCAGTTCTGTTTCCCGGTCAATTATGGATTCCATCAGTCTCCGCTGTTCCAAAGCCACGGAAATAAGAATGGAGGCCTGAAAGTAAAAGTCTCTGCCAGTGATCATCGTCAGATTTATTTGGCTGACGAGCGCCAAAAGACCCCAATATGTGTCCTTTGTTTTGATCGGCAACACCAGTGTTATTTCTCTGTCCGAAGAATTGGCCAGTTCAACCAGGCGACGCGGGGGGAAAGAAGTGACCGGCATTTTTTTCTCTTCGATCAAAAAAGAGCAGTCTTGCGGATAGCACTGATCTATCAATAAATTGTGCGCTTTCTTGCCGAAGCTTCCCTCTTGTGCTTCCGGTCCTTTATGATCTTCCGGCTTTTGGTTGGCAAAGATAGGGATAACGTTACTCGGGGATTCAGCCTCCAACATATTGGTGCCGTCCGCTACGTCCGACAAGTTGTATCCGTTGTCCCAAATACCCAATACCGCAGCTTTGGTTTTGCTGTCTTTCAAAAAAGGCAGATTGATAATACCTTCTATCGGGCTTTTCAGCAAAGACAGCGACAGATCATACTCCCTGCGTAAAACGTCATAAAGATCGGTTCTTGCCAAATCTTGCGTTCTCATGTAACTGAGTATGAATAACCCAATAATCTCATTACAACGCAATTTATATTGGTATTCTTCGTTCAAATCAGCCGATATTGCGTTGATATAACTACCGATACTGCTTCTGATACTCTCAATGACTTCGTAACGGAATGCAATCTTCCACAATGCGTCGGCCGTTGTCAGAATACGGTCTTTGATCTCCAGAAAATCCTGCTCTCCCATATTGATGCCATCGGCAATTGTCAGGGCCACCGATTCGGAAATTTCCGTTGCTTTCCTTTCGCTCCTGGAGTACTGCTTTACGGCTTCCCCGATCTGATTGGCTAAATCCGCATAAGGATCGACAATTTCTTCCTGTTCTTTTTGACCGTAACCAGGTTTTTGTGCGGGATTACAGCCGCAGGATCTCCTTACAACCAATGAGGTGTCGATAAAATATTCCTTGTCTTCGACTTCCCCTCCGGTAATTTTACTCACCAGGAGCTGAGCCGCCTTGCTTCCGAGTTCGACAAAATTCTGACGTACGCTTGTCAGGGAAGGGCGTACCAAAAAGCTCTGCTCTATGTCATCAAAGCCCACTATAACTTGATCTCTTGGGAACTGGTATCCGTGTTTGCTGAGTTCTTTGATAAGTCCGATTGCCAGAAAATCCGTGGCGCATATCAAAGCCGTCGTGGAAATCCCCCGCTTCATCAGTATCCGCGCGCCCTCCTGACCGGCATCTTCGATCAGACTTCCCACTTCGACAATCATTTCGTCGTCAATTTCCAAACCGCATTCGGCCATGGTCGACTTATAGGCCGCCAGTCTCTCGCGGATATCGTTTTGCTCGAAGCAGCCCACAAAACCTATCCTTGTGTGGCCGTGGGCAACAAGGTGCTTGACCAGTTGCGATACGCCGGACCTGTTATCCGAGGAAACCCGGGGACAGACAAATTGATCGCTCTGGTGACTAACCAGCACGACAGGTATGCCCAAATCCTTCTGATAGTGAGCCAGTAAATTATCCGGAACAGCATTGGCAAAAGCAATCAGGCCGTTTACCTCGGCAATGGCTATCTGGTCATCTATACAAAAATAGGAAGCTCTTGGATCGGTGCTTATGGCATCGTGGGTTTGAATGCCTATGACGTTACCCCCGTAATAGGCAATTTCTTCCACTACTCCGAACAAGACTTCGCTAAAAAATGACGATGCAAGCAACGGAGAAAGAACTCCAATGAGCAACTGAGAGGAAGGATCCCGGCTGGGGCTGATGGGAATTTGATTATCCATACTCGATCCAACGGATTAATCCGGAAAAAGTTATTGCCCTATACAAGGTTTTTCTAAAAAAATTACATGCACAGCCATTTGCTATACCGGTTAACATAACGGTATACCTCAAAAAGACAATTCCGCCCGTCACTGTAGCAGAAAATTAAAAACGGCCGATGCCGGAAAGCTGCCGATGCAGCCGCGGGCATGGATTGTGACAAAAAGCCCGACTGCAGTTGGTCGTGACGCCCGCAAAAAAGCTGCGTCTGCAATGCCTATGGTCTGAGGGCAATGCCGACAAACGTCACGGAGGACATATAGATCAAAAGAACAATGGACATACCCAGATAAATTTTTAGTCCCTTCCCCGAAAACTTATAGGCAGCCACCGCCACAAGAGGAAATGCCGTCAGCAACAGTCGCGGATTGGGCGGAGTTCTGGCCGATGTAAGCGCCAGAAAAGATACTCCGAGTGTCCAGACCAGAGCGGGTATCGATATGAGAAGTTTGGGTTTAAACAAGTGCCAGAGGAATACCGCAAGATACAGCGCACCCAACAAGGCAACCACATAATTCAAATTGACAGACGAGTAGCCAAAGTGTTTGGAGGAAAATTCTCTTATCAAAATTTTTGCCTGGTCGTAGAGAGCAAAAGGGGTGGTACTCTCTTTCCATCCGTAGCGCTGAGCTTCATAAGAAGCAAGCGGGGTTCCGGTCCAAATCCATAAAAAGATACCGAAAGAAGCTATCCCGCCCAAACCGACGACAGTCCCGATCAAAGCTTCCCTGGCCTTACGGAGAGGTTTTTTATAGTGGCGGAGTTCGTAAAAAAACGCAAAGAACAACACCGGCACGAGAGCCAAGGCATCGGGGGCGGTGGCGGTGGCAAAAAAGGCCAAAACTCCCGCCGCGACATAACGCCTCTGTTGGACCAAGAGGATGCATCCCATTGCCAGTGGTATAGTGAGCCCCTCGGAGTAAACCATAGAGAATATAACGGTGCCGGGAAAAAGGTTATACAAGACGACCGCACGCCGGGCAGATTTGGTATCCGTCCAACCTTCAACCAATTTGAACAACAAAATGCTTGAAATAAGCCCTCCGACAAAATTGATAAAAAGTCCGGATATGAGTAAGTTGCCGGCAAAAATACGGGCGAATACCCACATTGTCATGGAGTAAAATGGGAAAAATCCAAGAGTGCTTTGGATATGCAGAGGATGTTTTGGATATCCCCGTGCCGCCAGGCGGATATACCAGACGCCGTCCCAATTTGATAACTCAGTGGAAAGATGAGAGTGCTGAATTATCGTATTTACGTAAGCCAGCAGCAGAATCAATACCCTGGAAAGAAGATAAACCCCTATGATAAACCTCTCGGCAAAAACAAAATTTTGAATCCGGCGATAGGGGCCTGTGAAGTATCGTTGCACGTAAGGTTTTTTTATATCGGCGAGGTCTTCATGGCCTGTATTTTTCACAGTGGGGCTGTCCGTTAGCATTTACATGCACTACTTTAGAGTAAAAAAACGTTCAAAATCGTAACCCGTTACATTATTGCAGACAAACGGGATAAAGCCTCAACCCGCCGCCGCTACCCAAGAATCTGAAAAATCTGTAACCTCAAAACAAACAAAATGACGCATAGCTTTAATTTAATTTATTACAGCCGTTAAAATGCCAAAAACTGTTTATGATTCTGTTAGATCGCATCAGA
This sequence comes from Actinomycetes bacterium, assembly GCA_021796535.1. Classification (GTDB taxonomy): domain Bacteria; phylum Actinomycetota; class Acidimicrobiia; order Acidimicrobiales; family Bog-793; genus JAJZMK01. The sequence continues at coordinate 40,142 of JAKABW010000012.1, forward strand.
CAGCATCCGCTTCTTGACAGACCTTGAACGAGCTAAATACCAGACCACACTGACCAGCAGAAGCGCCAAAACATCCGGCGCATACTGCGACGGAATTGCCAAAATTCCGTTTGGCTTGATCAAAACAGACATCACCACAATAAATACGGGTGTCGCCAAAGATTGAAGGGCACGCTTGTCGAGAAGCAAGAATACTATTCCCCAGGTAAGATACCAAGGCCAGGTAGCGGGGCCCAGTAAAACGGAAAGCAGAAAGACCAGAGCCAGATTGGTTGTCAAGTTATCCCAACGCGTTCGCAGAATAAAATACAAGAGGAGCAGAACAAAAATTGCCAAATTAATTTTTGAAAATATTGAAGACATATAGTCGACAGCAAAATACGGCGATACTCTCGAAAAAAGATCGCTGAACAAAACACCGAATTGCGTGGAAAGAGTCGTGGCGATATGGACCTTACCGGGGGCATTCAAAATATTCGTGCCGGCCCAATCCAGACCGACGCCGAGCACAAAACTCAACCAGCCTATCAAAACTCCGTCCATAACGACAAAAGCCGCTATTTTTTCTTTCCACTTTGGGGGATTGCTTCTGGCTATACAGACCGCTATCAACAAAGCCGCCAATGCCGCCGGAGCTTTTACCATTACTGCTATTCCCAAAACAAAAAACGCCCAACCCAGCCGATTCTTTGTTGCGAGAAAAACACCCAATATCACCAAACCGATCATCAAAGCGTCATTGTGACCGGGAGCTATAAGATCGAGCAATACCAAAGGACTGCCTATCCCCAACCAGAGCAGAGAAGCCGAATCGGCTTTGTCCCCAGCCATGCGAAGCAGAAAATAGCCCCCCATAACCATCCCCGCACATTCCACCAGACGCAAGAGAGTAATGGCGACGGTGAGATTTTGTCCGGACAAATCGTATACATAGCCGGATATGGCCACAAACAGTGGACCGTAGGGAGATGTGGTATTGCGCCAAAAAGGCGATACCGCATGGAGAAGTGGCAGTTGGCGAAAAATTATAAGAACCGTCGGCGGCACCGTATAGGGGTTTTGCCCGAGTCGCCACAACTCCCCCTGCGCCAAATAACTGTACATGTCTTGACTGAACAGCGAAGGTCCCAGAATAAACGGCAACGCCCACAACACGATAACCGGCCAGACTGCCTTTGCGCCGAGAGCGACCTTTAGGCCTGATTTTTCCGACAACAAGCCGCGCAATATCAAAGCTTTTGCCAACCATGAAAAACAAAGCAGAAATATTCCGATATAAAAGAAAACCTCACGTTCGGCCAGCGGTGTCGGCCAAGAGTCCTGATACCACCAACGAGGCGCATTTGGAGCCAATAACCCACTTCCGAAATATGAGGCGATTGCCGAGCCCAAAAAGCCGGTTATGGTCCAGGGAGAAAAGATGAAATCTTTTTCCGTTTTGTTCAGTAAGTGTCCGTTCATTATATTTTATGTTTGTGCCAAAATACCACGCCAAGCTGTAATGCGACAATTAGCTGATCAGTTTAGCATACCGATATGAGTTCACAACCAACCGTGCTTCAAATAAAAACCGGCAGACCAAATAGTATAAAGTCAAAATACTTTTCCTGCCGAAACTGTTACGACGCCGTCAAACGACAACAAAAGTTACCGTCATTGACTTTTTGCACCCCATAGAATTTTGATTAGCCGAAGTATTATGGAAATATAATGCGTGTTTTCAGAAATTGAGAAAATAGTACGGCGCGAACTTGTAAATCGCAAAATGTATTGCTATAACTATATAAATGCTTATCCGGGAGGGGAAAATGGATACTCACAAAAAGAGATCTTCTATATACAAATTGCCGTTTATTTTGCTGTTTACGGCTTGTCTGATGCTTATCGGACCCACTGCCGTATTTGCAGCCGTTAGCAATAACACCCATAAACCGACTCTGGTAACGCACAAGAAAAGTACAAAAAAACCGACTACAAAACGCAAAAAGACCGTTGCCCGCAAAAAGACAGCTCCGCCCTCTTTGTATTCGACGTATTGTCCTTCAATAGGTACTCCCATCGGTTCCTATGCATCGGAATTTCACCTGCCTGGGGTAGGCAGAGTCTGCTTTGACAACTTTGGCACTCCCCACTTTACGGAACTTCTGCAGACCCCCGTCGAAATGAACATAGGGAAGGGTCAACGATTGGCCCTGGTTCCCTATAGCGTCGTGGGATCGCCCGCCTTGAGTCTGGCAAACTATATTGCTGTATTGCTGGCACCTAAAAAAGGTAATGTCAGGCTGACACAAATTCTTTTTCTTGGGTTTCCGCTAAACCCCCAAGACAAAAAGATACACCTAAAGCAAAGGGTCCCGATAGGCTTGGCCGCATCGGATCTGAAGCGCATGATTCCCACCGTGCCGATAACGCTTTTGAATAACTGGATTCCCGCAGACAATTCCTTTATTATCAAGAAAAACTCAACCGTAGACGTCTGCGCCATATCGCAATACACAAACGTAATACCTTCTTCCAACAGACCATATGCGGAATATAAGTTCGTATTTACACGGCAGAATACCCACTTCAAGATGATTCATGTCATCGCAAGGCGTATTTTAAACGGACATTATCTGCCTTGTGGCAAGCTTTGACGGAATCCTTGAGTAAAAATATCCTTAGATCAAAAACGATTTTCTCAAAACAAGGTCACGCCGTAAATTATTTCAGTACTTAGTGATTTCAGTCATTCATTTGGGTATCGTTTTCAAGTAACAGCAATGACTGCTTGGTTTTTTTATCAAGTTGTGCCGCAGCCACGGCTCTGAAAAATCTGGACTTGTTAAACGGCAACGAAGTAGCGGAGGAAAGCTCTTTCATAATGGCTGCCATCAATGCGACGCCTTTGTCGGCGTTGTTCAATATGGATGACTTCTTTGACTTATGTTTTTTCTTAATGCCACCGGAAACCGGAATAGATATTTCGTCCCTCATGCGCCTGTATAACGGAGAATGAGTTTTTAGATTGGCGTCGTTTTTTGTCCCAGAAAAAGCCATCACTTCTTTGGCAAGTGCGCCTACCGAAAAAGGTGACAGTAAAATCTTTACGGGTGCCGTGGAGACGGGAATAACGGACGGCACACCCCCCGATGGAGTGGTGGTTGCTTTTGGTTGTTCGCTTTCGTCCATCGCATCCGGTTGGTACATGATGGCTTTGATTTCATCGCTCGCGGGTAAAACATAACCCGCACCGCCGGAGAGAGCAGCCAAGTTTGTGTTTGTGCCGCCTGATACACTCCAGATTGCTCCCGACAATGTACCGGAATTTCTTCTTGTGAGATGTGGTTTTGTCAGATCCGGAACATGAAAAACATGATCATAGGCATCTTTGGGTGTGGATTTCAAATTGTGAAGATGACTTGGCATATGGCTGATAGTCGTATTAGGCAACTTTGTCCCCACGGAATTTGGCGTGACGGACGCCTGCCAAGTCGTCGGTACCCAACGCGGAAATGTTATGACCTTATTTTTTAGGGTCGCAAGATCACCGGGAGACGATATCTGCAATTTCTTTTCCAAATTGGAGTCGAGAACGCCGCTTTTCAACAGCTGTTCACCGGTGCGCGTAAAATTGCTGCCGGAATAAGCTACCGATACCTTGTAATTAAATTTTTGCGACTGCATCAAATTCTCGGGTACGGATTCCCAACCTCTCATCAGACCTTGATTAAAATGTTTATTTTCCTGCGGCGCTATATTACCGTGAACGTCGGCATCCCGACCTTCCATCAGAGTGTGCTCCACTAGGTGTCCGCCGTCAAAAGTATTTCCGAGGTCTTGTCTGTTAAAAATAGACCTCTCCATTGCCCCGAAATGACCGTATGGGGCAATGACGTTGTTGTCGCGGTTACTGCCGTCGGCTTTGGAAGACGGGTCAATCTCTGCGGACACATCTCCGGCGCGTACATATGTGTTTGTCGCGTACTCGCTCGGTTGTTTGGATCCCAGTCCGTGAAATTGGTACCGTTCAAATAATGAGGCTTTTTTGAAGAAATCCTCCACTTCATCGTGTAGAACCTCTATCGGAGATTTCACTACGGATTTTGGGTTAAGCGAAGTTATTTTAGATTTACGCTGCAAGATAAGATCGCGGGAATCCGGCGACGCCTCCTTTTTTCCTTTAGTGCTTCCGACAGTTTTTCCGGATTTCACGATGCCGGCCTGTTTCCGCTCAACTGATTGCACGGAAGCGTTTTCCGTAAAACTTTTTTTGACAGAACCGGACAATAAAGACCTTTGCATGAGTTGCGGAACAGAGACTCTATTATCAACCGCAGCAGACGCGACAATTTTGCAGGTATTTTTATTGCCCAGATAACGTTGCATACTCAACAGCTGCTCGGCGGGTGAGGGAGATCCCCTAAATGATTTTCCCTCGAAAGATGCGGCTTTATGATGATCGACCGATGTAGATCGAGCCATGACGGTACTTTGACTCGATTTTTTGCAAAAACCCATATCGAAATTTTAGCAGCAAAAAAATATCTTGTCACCAAAGGGAAGCAAGGAGCAACGAGCCCGGCCCGTATTATTTTGGAGGACATTTATGTCGGCATTGAGAACAGGGTTTTATCCAGCTTGACAAAAAGTCAATCAGAAATCAATATCACCGTTTGCCGACAAGAATTCGTCGTGCTCAATCGTTACTTTACTGACGCATACGATATGAGCGGAAGAAAACCCCGTACAAATTTCATATTCGCCCTTCTCGACATACCAACCGGGTTTGGTCCGGTGAGAAACTTCGGGCAGGTCTCCGCCGTGTGAATACAGAAAAGGGGAATTTTGGGCAATTAAACTTTCCCAGTCCGCATCCCCCGGGTCATAATAGGCAAAGTCTCTTTTGCAAAAATTGAAAACAAGCTCTGCTTTTTCCCCAGCCGACAGGGATACTTTGGCAAAGCGTTTCAATTCTTTTACAGGTTTCGGCAGACGTATCGGCCGTGCCCTGTTATTGCTTTTTACATACAGCTGTATACAAGCACTCCCATCTCTGTCCGATATATTTGCGAGCGAGCACCGCACAGTAAACAGAGAATTGCCTTCCGGAGACAGCAATTCCTGGTTTTCAATTATAAAATCCGCATAAGAAAGCCCGTAACCGAAGGGGTAAAGGGGTTCAACGGCTCTTTTCTCATACCACCTGTATCCCATGAAAATCTGTTCACCGTAAACCACCTTGCCGTTTACGGCCGGAAAATCACAAAAGGCCGGAGTGTGTTCAAGCCGTTGCGGAACAGTCACAGGCAACCTTCCGGAAGGATCGGCTTCACCCAGTAAAATATCCCGAAGTGCTTTGGACATTTCCATTCCGCCAAAGAATGCCTGCAGCAAAGCCGGACATTTTTTTGCCCAAGGCATCAAATAAGGCGTGCCGGCGTTTATAACGATTACCGTATTTTTATTAATTGCCAGGATTGCTTCAGCCAATCTGTCCTGACCATCCGGGAGAGAAAGGGTTTCCTTGTCATATCCTTCACTCTCTATTCTGCTGGTTGTCCCTAAAATAAGTAAAACATACTGAGCTTTTTTTGCAAGATTTTTACATTCGTCAATGTATTCATCACCAATACCATTATTGCTATCCGGCCCGGGAGCATCAATGCAACGATATATCGTTGCATTGGGCAACGACTCTTTCATTACTTCAAGGAAGGAATATCTTTGATGTGGAACGACACCGGCGGATCCTCCTCCCATGATCTGTAGCTCTTCAGCATTCGGGCCGATAATTGCCAAAGAATTGATTGAACTTTTCTCAAGAGGAAGCAATGATTTATTTTCCAACAGCACGGTAGCGGAAACAGCCAGTTTATACTGAACCTGCCTGTCTTCTTCTCTGTCAACAGGATGTTCGATGTTATTGTTATCCGCAGCCGAAGGTGCTGTCCCATCTGAAACCACTTCGACCGGTATTTTATTTTTGAAAAAATCGTTTTGTGAATTTGTAAGTATTTGTTCAATATTGATCACATTCATTTTTGCAAGGATAGAGATCACATTGAAAACTTTTTCATTGAGTTTTTCTTCCGAAAGTTTGTCTGCAGTAAAATATTTTTTAAGGTTGTCGCCGAAGAACCTGGGAGGTCCCGGCATTTCTACGTCCAGCCCGGCTTCAAATGAAGCCCCAGCGTCAAAATTGGCAAACCAATCGCTCATCACGAAACCGTCAAAACCCCACTCTTTACGCAGTACGGTATCTAAGTAATAAGATTGCTCCGGAACAAAAGAGCCGTTCAAACGGGGGTACCCTGTCATCAGGGTAGCCACTTTTCCTTTTTTGACGGCATATTCAAAAGGCAGCAAATATATTTCCCGCAGGCTGCGTTCGTCTATCTCCGAAGAAGCGGTATACCGTTCTGTTTCCGATTCGTTACCGACGTAATGCTTAGCCGTTGCCATAACATTTTGCGACTGTACACCGGAAATAAATGCCGCACCGAGGAGACCGGCATGGACCGGGTCTTCCGAAAAAGTCTCAAAACAGCGGCCCCATAAAAGATGTCTGGCGAGATTTAACGTGGGTGCCAAAAGAATACTTGCGCCCTTTTCTTTTGCCTGAACGGCCAGGATCCTCCCACCTTCGTAAAGCAATTCTTCGTCAAAACTTGCCCCAAGTCCCATTCCGCATGGAATACAAAGCGAGGGCGTGATACTCAAGTGGTCTTTGGTCGCTCCCCGCACGCCGTTGGGACCGTCGGTGACCTTGACGGGAGGTATGCCGATCCTTTCACAACTCCCCATATGCCAAATATCTGAGCCGGCGGTAAAGGTAAGTTTTTCCTCCAATGTCAATTTGTTGATAACTTCGAGTACTTTTTCTTTTAAATCCACACCGGACACCCCTACAATGCGAACAGACAGCCCAATAACTCAATGAGGTCATCTTACCCTTGTCATCAAAAAGTCATCAATTGCTTTTGTTGTAATATGAGTTTAATCGTTTATCAAAGCAATTTCTCGTTGTGAGCCAAAAGAAACTACTCCCAGGATAGGCAAAATTATCACACGGAATCTATTTGATTATGCTTGTCTTGACTGCCCCATAACTCCCATACCTCAATTCCGGTTCGAGATGAAGTTGACAATCTGTTTGCCTTACCAAGACAAACAGGGAAACCCGACCAACGAGAGCAACGCACAGAAGAAATCCTGAAGACGTGTCTCGGATCTTGACAGGTTCCGTTCCGAGCTATACAGTTGTCATATGACAGTAGATAAAGAAGGCAGCCGCTCGACCGACGAGCCGGAAGCGGGTGATAGCAATCGGCCCGCTGGACGCAGACCGGGGTCCCCGATCGAGTTCCGACTCGACCCTGGGTCCGGGGTGCCGACTTACATTCAGCTCGTCCATCAGGTCGAGCACGCGCTTCGGCTCGGATACCTCAAGCCCGGCGATCAGCTTCCCAAGATGAGGGATGTGGTCGCCTTCTTGGCAATCAACCCGAACACCGTGCTCAAGGCGTACAAGGAGCTGGGGATCAAGGGCTTCACGACGGGCCGGCCTGGGCAGGGGACGTTCGTCCAGGAGACAGTCTGTCGGGTCGCTCTTCCCGAGCTGACCGGGTTGCGCCGTTCTCTGCTCCGCTGGCTGAGCACTGCCGACGCCGCTGGGCTGGACGAGGACGGGATCATGGCGCTGTTCAGCAGCGTGTTGCGGGATTTTCATGAACAGAGGGGTGGCGCCTCCAGCGATCAGCGCGCCGCTGCAAACGAGGGAACGGCGGGTGTCGCGTGAATGTTATCGAGACTAGCGGCCTTGGCACGTCTTACGGCGCCACGTGGGTGTTGCTGGGTTGCTTACTAGCGATTCCCGTTGGGCATGTGCCTGCGCTGGTCGGTCCTGACGGGGCACTCAAGACCACCTTGCTGAACCTCGCAGTCGGGTTGACCCTGCCGAGTGCTGGCATGGTCACAGTGTTCGACAACCAACCCGCTGGGTCACCCGCCCCTCTCGCCCGACACGATTTCATAGCGATGGTGGTGACCGTGGTGATCGACCACGAAATGTCAGTCGTGGTGGGTGAACGGCGCGGTGAAATGCAGACCCACCTGCTCATCAGGACAAATGGAACGACTAATCCCGCGCCCTCTGGCTCGTATCTGCACTCGATCAGTCTCGAAGAGCTGATACTCTCATCGGCGGTCCATCCATCATCGGCTTCAAGTACTTTGGTACGGTTGATGTCATCCCTTTGTGTTTGTACTCCTCTACGAGGTGAACTATGAGCAACGTATCAGCGTCGCCATCTGATCTCGCTGGGTCACTCGGTGCGATTGTTGGTGACATTTCTCAACTGGCCCGAGCGGTGGATGTCCAAGGCGCTCAGTTCGCCTGGCTGCTCGGCGCAGGCGCGTCGGCGATGTCAGACATTCCGACGGCAGGGGCCTTGATCTTGCGGTTCAAGCATGAGCTGTACTGCTCCGCACACCAGCTCGACGTCCAGGACATCGACCTCTGTGACCCTCGAACCCGAAAGTCCATCGAGAGCTATTTCAACGGTAGCAACGGCCTGCCACCCCTTGGCGATCCCGAGGAGTACTCAGTCGCTTTCGAGACGGCCTACCCGTCTGCCGAGCTGCGGGCTGACTTCATCGCCGCCCTCTGCCAAGGCCGCTGGCCGAACTATGGCCACTACGTGCTCGCCGCACTGATGGCCGCGGGCCGTCTTCATGTGGTTTTCACCACCAACTTCGATGACCTCGTCGAGGCTGGGGCGCATTCGCTCTTCGAGGGTGCCGAGATCAGCCCGCGCCCCTCGTTGGTGGTCGCCAGCCTCGGTGAACCTGACGTTGCCGCCCGGGCGCTACAGAAGGGCTCCTTTCCGCTGCTAGCGAAGCTCCACGGAGACTTTCGGTCGGTCCGATTGAAGAACTCCGTCGCTGAGCTCGCATCGCAAGATGCCGAGATGCGACACGTGCTGCGCAGTGCGTGCGGACAGTTCGGTCTGATCGTTGCCGGCTACAGCGGCAGCGATGCCTCCGTCATGGAGGTTCTAACCGAAGCACTCAAAGACAAGGACTCATTCCCCACGGGCATTTATTGGTGCCACCGGCCGGCCGATCAGCCCACACTCGAGGTAGTCAACTTTCTCACCTCGGCACGGACCAAGGGTAAGACCGCGTTCGCCGTTCCAGTTGACAACTTCATAGAGCTGACCGGCGCTGTCGAACGTAGTGTCCACCTCACCGACAACCTCCGTAGGTGTCTCAAAGAACGACGACCTCCAGCAACATTGCTTCCTGCACCGATGCCAGCTGGTCCAACTCGGCCCTTCCCCATTCTCCGCTTCAACGCTTTACCCGTAGTGAGGCTCCCTAATCAGGTCCGGTGTTTAGACGAGCAGTCACCGTGCGAGCTGGCCGATGTTCAACGGGCAGTCCGCACCAATCGGGTCCGCGGCCTGGTTGCCCGCCGATCGGGGGGCCAGCTGGTCGCCGTCGGTCACGAACAACAGCTCACCGAGGCACTGCGCCCTCTCGGGGTGAGCGTTAGCGATCGGACTGAGACCTTAAACTGGGATGCCGATGATGTCGATCCCGCAGACCTGGGCCTCGCCATCGACGCCCTCACGCTTGGGCTCGGGCGGACCGAGGGTCTTTGCCACGTTCTGACACGGCGCAGGCACCAGGTACGGGTGGACGATCCGGAGGCCTCCTCCCTCACTCCCCTCAAGTCAGCCTGCGGCGGCACCCTCTCGGGAATGGTTCCCAAGACCTCACTGCTGTGGGCCGAGGCGGTAAGGCTCAGCATCGAGCCGCGAAACGGAGCGTGGTGGTTGCTCGTAGTCCCAGAGATCTGGGTTTCACCCCTTAAAGACCCCTCAGCCCAACGTACCGAGCAGATAACGGCTGGGGCGTTCATCCGACAGAAGAGCGCCAGACGCTGGAACCCAACGGCCAACACCCTCCTCGATGCCTGGGTACATCTCCTCTGTGTCGACCCCGGACCACGTCAAGTCAAGACCTGGAATCTCGGACAAGCAGAAGGCGTCGACCCCGAATTCGAGATCGCCGGACATACGGCCTTCAGCCGACCTCTACAGATCGCGACCCTAGCCAGGAAGCCGCAGTCGTGAGTGCCGAGCTTCACGGCTACAACGAGCTGACTGAACCGGACCTGGCCTTCGACCCTACCGACCGCTCGCAGGTCGCGGCTAATCCGCTCGTCGGCCTCAGCACCCACGGCCCGTTCTCAGCCCGGGCATTCGCCATGCCTCCCACCACAATTCGCATAGCTCTACTCGGACCACAAGATGACCTCCCTAAATTGCGCGAGCAGCTCAACGACCTCACCCGTCCGCACAAACCACAGGAGCGACTCGACTACCTCCCCGACTGGACCGGATTTGAGCCCATCTTCAAGGCCAAACTCTTGCCAGCCGACGAGTCAGCCCAGATTCCGCTGCCCACGAACCTCGATAGCGATCTCACCTCGGTTCCCAATCCTCATCGTTACCTCGCCCAGGTACTCGCCGATGGCCTACGAAAGCTCGTCAGCGTCCGAGACCGCTTCGACGTTATCGTCTTCTACCTTCCCTCCCGATACAAGCCCTTCTTTGAAGACCACGAAACCCACTTCAACCTTCACGACACGGTAAAGGCAGTCGGAGCGCAACTCGGGCTAACGACACAGATCGTGACCGACAGCGCACTGACTTACCGATGCCGGGCCAGTGTGGCCTGGCGGCTCAGCACGGCCCTCTACGCCAAGGCCGGCGGCACCCCCTGGAAGTTGGCGACCCACGAAAGTCCCCTTGATCCAGACACTGCCTACATTGGCCTCTCCTACGCCATCCGCTCCACGCGGGGAACGACCGCTTTCGTCACCTGCTGCAGCCAAGTCTTCGACTCAGACGGCGGCGGCATGGAGTTCGTCGCCTACAACGTTGGCCAAGGAAACGACCTTCGTAATCCCTACCTCTCCCGCGAGGACATGAGACTCGTCATGTCCCGTAGCCTCACCCTCTACCAGGACCGTCACACCGGCCACAGTCCCAAAAGGCTCGTCGTCCACAAGCAGAACCCCTTCCAAGCTCAAGAAGTCGCTGGCTGTACCGACGCCTGGGGTGCCACAGCGACGCTGTCGTGCATCAACATCACTAGACCGTCCTGGCGAGGCGTCACCCTCAAAGCAGCTTGCCAACACAGCAAGTCGGCCGAAGCTGGATACGCCGTCGCCCGAGGTACGACCTTCCAGCTCGACGGCCGCTCCACGCTTCTGTGGGTAGCCGGCAACGCCCGCTCCGCGACGCTGACCGGACAACGCAACTACTACCAAGGGGGGAAAGGCACCCCTCGACCCCTCTTGCTCACGAGAGATGCCGGAGCGGGTCCACTCGACGAAACCGCATCCCAAGTCTTGGCGCTAAGCAAAATGAACTGGAACAACGATGCCATCTACGACCCACTGCCTTGCACCCTGCGTTATGCCCATGTGCTCGCCCGCACGATCAAGCACATGCCCGACTTGGCCCCCCAGTCATACGACTATCGGTTGTTCATGTAGCCGTGGTTGACCTCATCGCTCGGAGAAATGGTGGGCTGAGACATCAGTGCGTGACCCGTCGCAGATTGCTTCGGGCCCGACGTTCGCTTCCCGCGCCGTGGCGACCAGTGTGGTCTGATGCGGTGAGGAGCGTCGCAGCATCGTTGATCCACTTCATCGGTCTACTAGGCACCGTCGTGTTCAGACGCCGACAGAATAACGAGGCCCGCCGTCTGGTAGACGCCTCCACACCGGATCACTCGGAGCGTTTAGAAAGACAGCAGCAACGGCGTATATGGCTTTCCCGGCTTCGGGTTGCTGTTCGTGATCGTGGGGCGCAGCTACGCCAAGACGGCTCTGTGTTTATCCACCTTGTCGGCAGAGTCGTAGCGGCGCTTGTCGGGACGGCAGCGCTCGTAGCTACGCTGGAAGCGATCGCCAGCTCGCTCACGCATGTTCTGCATTGGGGCACTCTCTTTGACCCCGTCGGCTCCTACTACTACGGCGGCTTCGTCGCCACAGCAGTAGGAGCCGAGGCGGCGTTCCTCGCCTTGTTCTTCACCACCGTCGGCGTGATCGCGTCCACGACGTACTCCCGGGTACCTGGCGAGGTCCGGAGCCTGTTCGTTCGAGAGCGGACGAACCTCATCTACGTCTGGAACGTCGCTGTGGCTCTCTTGGTAGGTATTGCCTTGCTGATGATGCCCGTGGTGACCCACCATTCTCCATACGGCCTCACGGTGGCCGTCTTCGCCCTGCTCACGGCTTTCTCGGTGCTTTCGCTTATTCTGCTCGGCACACAGCTCTTCAACTTCTTCGACCTGTCGACGCTCTCTCGATCCCTGTCACAACGATTCAACCGTGGCATCGACTCAGCATCGGCCGCCGGCAAGACCGTGCCCGCCGAAGCTCAACAGCAGGCTGCGCACGACCGAGCCGCCGACGCCCTTCACATCTACGGCCAGCTCAGCAATCTCATAGCCAGCCGAGATGTGGCAGAGGCCCAGACACCCGAACAGATCGCAGTCAAGCTGCTGGAATGCTGGTCCACTGGGTCGGCCCTCAAGTCCAAGATCCCGACCGAAAGCAAGTGGTACCACTTGACTCCCGCACACCCCAACTGGCTGACAATGCGTCACACCCAGAGTGGGTCTAGCGAGAACGCCGGCGTCCAACCGACATTCTCGCTAGACCCACTCTGGGTAGAAGGCGAAATTGCTAGATGCCTCGGACGACTCCTCTCCACCCTGGCCACCCAAGCTGAGTGGCCCCGGGGGATTAGTGTAGTTGACGAGGCCAACAAGTTGGTCTTCTCCCTTACAGCTCGGCTGCAGCTCGACGAGGCTCGGCTCCTTCTCCGGACCGTGAGAATATTTCTTGATGGTATCGCGAGCGGCGACTTGATCACCTCGGGCACCGCAAAGCTCGCGAATTCCGAGGAATGGCAAGTGCCTCGCATGGCTGCAGCGGAGCGTGCGACGCTCGGTTACATCCAATACTGGCTCGGACTCGTTAGCTTCTTCGAAGAAATCGACCCGCAGCGGCTCAGAGCTAGTTTCGACGAGGCCGTTGACACCCCACAAGGACCGTACAAGGCCGAAGCACCGCGGGTGTTGCTCGACTTGTTCGAGGACATCGCCGAAGGTGTGGCGTTCGAGAAGCAAACGGAATACCAGCGAGTGACGCCGAGTTGGTGGGTTCACCATATGGCAGCTCGGACGCTTCTTCACGCCCTGGTGCAAGCCATTCGCGCCTTCTTCGAGGTAGTCCAGGTGAACGTAATCGCACCGCTGCTCGCAGACACGGAGTCCGCCGCCGAACTGATCACCATACGAATCTTCGACGCACTGAAGCTAGTCCACAAGCTCACGGTCCATCTTCCCATGGCTCACAAGGCAGTCACCGCACTCGACTCGATGCGCCATAGTCCGAGCAACAACGAGCTGTGGCCCGACGGATCGCTTCCCGACGACGTCCCCCCACGGATCGAAGAGCAGCTCTACCGCAAGCTCGCCGCGGTCGCCCCACAACTCGGCTCCGACCCCCAAGACACCACCCGTCCCAATCTCTTTGGTCAGAGCTACAAGCTACTGTCCGACGCCACTTTCCACGCCATCTTGGGAGAACATACCGACCTCGCCCGCCAGCTCTTCCCGAGCTTTGTCTCGATGGCCGACCGCTCCAGGAACCGCCTCACCCACGACCTCGCCGGTCACCACGTGAGCGATCAAGCGATCTTAGGCACAGAACCGCTCGTCGACATGATGGAACTCAGCGGACTTGCCTTGTTGATGTCCAATGTCGAACCCACCACCGGCATCTGGGCCGACGTCCATGCCTTCTGGGACCAGATCCTCTCTGACCCAAAAGGCCCCTCGCTCGCTGCGCAGTTTGCTGACGTGCTATCCGTGCACGCGAACTTCTGTGCCATCACTTCGGGGGACATTGCCCGTATGAACCGTCAGATGGCGCTCGTCGGGGTCCTCGCCGAGCGCGGTCTCACCTCTCAAGATCACATACGGGACGAACCAACACCGACCGAACCCGAAAACCCGATCGTCGCTGTGTTTGCACCCTGGGACCTCGGAGGCAACCTCGCCGACCTCGCCGACCTCTTCGTGGTCGAGTACCTCACGCAACGCTCTGACATGCAAGACCTGCAAATCCCCCGTAGAACCGAGATGCTCCGCGAGTCTCTCGATCACCGGCGGCAACGGCGAGAACCCAGTCAGGACCTCACGGAGGAGGCAGACGAACTATGAGGCGCCGGCGACCGACCGACGAGAGCCTGGAAGGAACCAGGCGTTCACGGACCTTTTACCCCGTGAGTGATCCCAGCATTGCAGCCAAGATGCAAGCCGTCTCATCCCAGGGTTACTACACTTACCTACTTCACCAGGACATTAAAACCGTGATCCCGTACGACTTCGGCCGCGGCGACGGCCCATCGGCGCGAGTCATCGGTCCCGACAGGGACCGGGTACAGCGCTTGATCGCAGCCGCAATCTCAGTCAGGGACCATTCATACTCCCTGACTGAGAGCCTCCGCCAATTCGTGAGTTCCACCGCGGAAAATCTCGTCTTCGACGGCACGGTGACTTACGAAATCGACTACCTACCCCCGGCTGGAACCACAGCGGAGCGCCCAACATCGTTCCGGCTGGATCTCGTCGCACCGGGAACGACGGGTTCACACAAGGGTCGGCCGATCCGGTACGTGCCAACGGCCTTCGACGGCCAGCAGGACGAGACCGGTCTGCACTATGTCGAGCTTGACCCCGCGACCCTCGTCATCTTCCGGCTCGATCCCAACCTGGAAGAGCCAGTGCGGAAGATGATCGCTTTCCTGAGAGCCGTCGACGGTCAGCAATGCGCAAAGGCTGCGCTGATGGAGCAGTCAGTCACTGGCCGGTCGTCCTATAATTTCGCGAAGCATCAACGCAAACGGAGCGAGCTGTTCGCCGAGGCGACCCGGTCGGTGGGGTGGAACGTGCGGGGCCTGTTTAAGGAGAGCCACCTCGAACCGTATGAAGTGTGGCGGCAAATCCGGTTCCTCGAGTTCAAGATCCGCGTCCGCGACTCAATCATAGATCGACTCAACGCCGCTCTCGCCGATGTAGGACAGCGCATTGGCTTCGAGGTGTCTATCGAGGTCAGCGGCCTGCCCACACTCCAAGACGTCGAAAGCGCAAAGGAGGATCTGAGGCTTGGGCGACGCGGGCTCAAAGATCTCACCAACTTTGCTATCTGATATCCTACCAAGATCGAGGACCCTTTAGCCAGCGCCCGGTGCCAGCCCTTCTGGGGTAGGCGTCACAAACCACCGGACCACCCGGTAGAGCAGATGGCCGCTCCCAGCCGCGAACAGAGCCGAGGTGAACAGGGCAGCCAGGATCCCCTGGGCCATGCCGCTGTCGACAGCCCCATCGAGGACAGCAAGCCCGGAAGTCAGACCGGCAACGCTGTACCCGGTCACCCCATCGCAGCCACCGCATGCACTGCCACCCCCACCGAAAGCGTCACTACCAACGCTGCCATGTCTCCCGACACACATGGCATGGCGCTCTTCGTCTGTGAGCAACGGCTTGTCGCGCAGGGCGCCGCATATGACTCCACCCGCTGATAGCCCAGTGCTTACTCCGAGCACTGCGATGCCGCCGGCCGCACGGGCCCAGATATCAGGTTCGGTCTGCTCATTGGCATGGCCTCCTCGAGCATCGAGCGGGCTCGCTCTGCTACTTGGTCCGCTTCGAAGCGGGTGCAGGCCCTAGACTTTCGCACCACCGCTCCAGCGAAGTCTTCGATGGTTGCCCACCGGATCAGCGCGCCGCTCTTAGTTCCATCCTCAGAGGCGAAGTGGATGACCCGGGATTCGCCCATGTCGACCCTGTGATGGGTCTAGGTGACTGGTGTGCAATACGCATTCTTGAGAGGACCGGACCCGGCGTATGTGGTGGTTTTTTGTTTTGGCCTGTCTTGACGGAGCTGATCTTTCGAAAACTTGCTTCGTGCTTTTAGTTGAGAAAGAACTAATGGACTCAATGCTTGTCGGAGTGGCATGATATGGGTTCCCATCTTTTTATTACATCACTGCCTCCCATCCCCCAGAGAGATTTGAGCGAGCTTGTAGCTTTGCCATACGGGCAAGATTAGCTGCGCCGGAAGGAGACTGAAGTCATTCCCAACTCGTAGGAGGCCACGTACCCTTGCTCGTCGCCCACCGTGTTTGCGCTTCATTAAGTGACCGAACTTACGCTCGACCTTGGGTCTTGTTGCTCTGTAGTCGGCCTTTTATATTGGATCTGCCTGCTCTTTGCGCGCCCTAGTGAGTGCGGTTTCATTTGCTCCAATACGGATATTTCTCCCGATCTTCGAGGTGGTGCACCTCTTGGCTAAGGAGCAGGTTCCACAGTGGGGATAGAACTCAGCGATTCCCTCACCGCCTTTTAGGTGTCGGATCCTGACCTCTATATTCCCGGGACAAAGGACCGTCCCGGCTCCGAGGTCGGTGTGGAAGCTGTCCTTTGTGAACAGACCCTCTTTTGCCTTTGGTGGCTGTGTCTTGCACTTTGAGTCGATGCGATGAGCCTTTTAGTCGGGACCGGTTCTGACCGGTTCCATAGGCGGCATCACCATAGACGCAACTTGACTGTGACTCGGCTATGGGATTCTCCGGGTCTATATCGCAAGCATCGTTCCTTCCGAGCAGATCTTCAATGAGCTCTTCGGCTACGCTTGCGTTTCCCGCGCCCACCACAGTTTTAGTGATGATCTCTGATTCCGGATCAAGTGCAATATGGCCTTTATATCCATCAAAGCTCCGAGATGATGTCTTATGTCCATGACGGGTTTCGGGATCTACAATCGAGATCACTTTGTCCTTGGCTACCTTTTTGACATACGAAAGACCCCGAACTCATCCTCTTCAAGGTCCTGGCCTACAACCGTTCCAAGAAGGCGGGCTGCCTTGCTGAGTGCTTCGGGAAGTTCATGACCCTCAAGCTCCACAAGGAGGCATAGGCGTCCTTGGCCCCGGAGTCGACGAGATCCGCCCGGGCCGCTGCGTCACCCCAAGTCAACTTGCGGCTTTGCTGAACTTGCATAGTCGTCGCCGCCGGTGAGTACCTTAGCGAGTGAATTGTCCCACTCCCCTTATAATAGACACACTGTCCTTAGCTAACACGGTACAATTAAATATGTAATGGGCGATAGCGTGATGTCTAATTTTAGAGTTATTGATCCAGAGATTAAAACTCAGGTTCTGGAAGATGTTCGTAGTAGCGGTATGAAAGTTAGTGAAGCTGCAGTCAAATACGGAGTCGATCCCAGAACAATCTATGGTTGGCTTAAAAAATGTGTAGCTGGCAGTGAACGAAATCTAATCCTCGAAAACAACCGGTTCAAGAAGGAAAACGAGCAGCTCTACAACTTATTAGGTAGAGCTATGGTAGAGCTTAAACGCCCAAAAGGCTAGCTATCTGGAAGTAGTCGAACTAGGATGGCGGACTCACTTCGTTGCTGTCCTGGGGTTGCCTAGATCCAGCCTATACGCTAAACCAACTAAACAAGCCGAGCGGGATGAATTAGCAATCACACAGCTGAAACAGGTTCATCAGGAAAACCCGTATTACGGTGTAGTTAGATTTGCCATTGAACTTAACTGGACAGAAAAAAAGCCAGGCGGATACGTAATCTGGCTGGTATTGAAGCACTCAAACGAACCAAGAAGAAGCATAAAACAGTTGGCACAGCCGAGATTAGTGCTCCGATTAATGCCTTAAAGCCATTTGCCGACTTTGAAAACGAGGATAGACCATAAATGGCGGAGTCCGGTGCTTGGGTGCAGGATTTTACTCACATTTGGTTTATGGGTATGTGGATATATGTAGCCACTCGGGAAAGAACCGGCTCGCTCAGGCGCTGTGCCCACATTTGGTTTATGGGTATGTGGATATATGTAGCCACAGTACCGGATTTAAAAACTAGACGTATTTTAGGCTGGAGTATGGGGCTTAGACATGATAAAGATTTGGTACACCGGGCAGTTTTGGACGCATTAAGTAAATATCGGCCACCAGCTATACTTCATAGCGACTGGGGTAGCGAGTATTTAAGCTACAAATTGCGAGATCTCTGCGACAAACTAGAAATTGAGTTATCCTGCTCAGACAAAGCCAGTCCTTGGCAAAATGGCTTTAGGGAACGCTTTTACAGCACACTTAAAGATGAACTAGGCCCAATTGGTAGGTTTAAGAATTTAAGTGAGTTATATGAAGGCATTGCACTTGAACCTACTCACCAACCGGGACACGGTTCTCCCTAAAATCAATGAGAATGCTAGACATGGAGAACGAGAAGTCAGACGTGTCAAAGACGCGCAGAAGTTTTGATTAGGAATTCAAACACGATGCGGTCAGACTCGTAGAGAACAGAACTACAACCATCAAGAGGTGGCCGAGGAGTTGGGGGTGTCGAAGGCAACCCTTCGAACTTAGTTACCAGTGCCAGGAAAGCCAGGAAAGCCCCTGGGGACGGTGCCGGTGACATCCGTAGGCTTTGTAAAGAGAACGAACAGCTCAGAATGGAGAAGGAAATCTTAAAACGATTTTCGGCCTTCTGGGTAAAGAAGACAGGCAAGAATTGATCTGTCGGTTCATGACCTCCAAAGAACCGAGTTTCGGCTTCAAATCCTGTGTGCAGTATATAAGGTATTGTGATCTGGTTACTACCGCCAGAGTAGTGCCGCAGAGAACGCTACGAAACGGCGGTGAGCGCACGCCCAAGGCTCAAAAAGATCGAGTTCTTAGAGGTATTTGCCTCCGCTCGGGAGATCTATGAGGCTACGAGGCTACGAACGAAGCTCAGAGACCATGGCATTTACATCTTCGCCTGCAACAGTAGTCCGTTGCATGTCCGACATAGGAATGCTTTGATCCGCCGGTAGGGCCAGAACCATCACGACCAGATAGACAGGTATGTGAGAAAAAGCACTGATCTTATCAAGTACAACTTTGGCGTCTAGGCCACCGATAAGAGCTTTTGATGAGCGATATGACCTACATCCTCACCAAGGAGCACCGGCTCTACCTAGTGTGCATCATGGATGTCAGATCCAGACGGGTACTCCATGGGGTCATCTATTCTCTTCATTGGTGGCTTTAACCAAGCCAAAGCCACTAGAGGTAGGGCCTTTTTTCCGACCACCATTTTTTACTCAAGGGAGCACGGATACACAGTACACGAGCAAGGACTTCAGGGATCTGTTGGCACTCTCTCAGATGCCACAGTCGATGGGAAGTGTCGGCGACTCTTACGACAACGGATGACAGAATCGCTCTGGGCATCGCTCAAAAAAGAGCTGGTTTATGAAATGTAGCTTTTGAACCAAGATAAGACACGATTAGAGATCTTTGATTGGATCCACTTCTACAACCAAAACAACGGCACTCAGGCATGGCTATATTTCGCCGATTCAATTCGAACAAGCTGCTACAGTAGAGGCTGCATAGTTAAGCGAGTTCCGTGTCCCATTTGGTGAGTAACTCCAACTAACTATCTACTATTACAACCATAAACGTATACATACAGCTTTAAAGATGAGTCCTGCAGCTTATGCTGCCAACTTAAATTAATAGAGATAAGTTGTCTACAATTTGGGGAGCTTGACACCTCTCTGATAGTTCAAACTGAGACGATAATCTGCTGTGTCAACTAGCTTGACAGAGGATGGGGAATGGCATTGTCCTACAACAAACCTCGTCAAATGCCTGAGGGTATCCTGAATTCTAAATCTTAAACGAACACCTACTGTCGTGTCTCGTAAATAGTCGGCGATTGTGGTAGGCATATTGGTATGCGAGCACCCAGTCCTGCTTTGGAAATGTCTGCGGCCCAGCGGGAGGTATTGGAGGTGTTGTCTAAGTCGGCGACGGCTCCGCATCGGGAGGTGGTTCAGGCCCGAGCGCTGTTGTTGGCCGGTGATGGGCTGGCCAACACGGCGATCGCCGCACGGGTGGGGGTATCTCCAGCAAGCGTGACCGCGTGGCGGCAGCGTTTCGCTACCGAGGGACTGGCCAAGCTGTGCGAGGTACGCGAGGGACGGGGGCGCAAGGCGTCGATCCCGGCTGAGAAGATCGACGAGATCGTCCGTTTGACCCAGCACAAAAAGCCGGCCGGCCAGACGCATTGGAGTTGCCGGACGATGGCCAAAGTAGCCGGGGTGAGCCCGGCCACGGTGCAGCGGATCTGGTCGGCTCGGGATTTGAAGCCGCACCTGGTCCACACGTTCAAGCTGTCGAATGACAAGCGGTTCGAAGAAAATCTCGTCGACGTGGTTGGCGTCTACTTGAACACGCAGGACAAAGCGGTGGTGTTGTGCATGGACGAAAAAAGCCAGATCCAAGCGCTTGATCGGACCCAGCCGTCGCTGCCTTTAAAGAAAGGCCGGGCCGGGATCATGACTCATGACTACAAGCATCACGGCACCACCACCTTGTTAGCCGCTCTGAACGTTCTCACCGGCGAAGTGATCGGCCAGTGCATACCCAAACACCGAAACGGCGAGTTCTTGAAGTTTCTGCGCACTATTGACCGCCAGGTCCCCAAAGACCTTCAGATCCACATGATCTTGGACAGCTACGGCACCCACAACCACGACAATGTCAAGGCCTGGCTGGAAAAGCATCCCCGTTTCCATCTGCACTTCATCCCCACCTCCAGTTCCTGGCTGAACATGGTCGAACGGTGGTTCCGTGAGCTGACCGATAAGGCCATCCGCCGCGGCGTATTCAAATCAGTACCTGACCTGATCGCCGCTATAGAAGCCTTCCTCGAAGCCAACAATAATGACCCCAAGCCCTTCGTGTGGACAGCCACCACCGAAGAGATACCGGCAAAAGTCCGACGCGGCAGAGTCGCTCTCAAGACAATCGCCAGCTAACCAACCAAAACTGATACACTACACTAGCAAGAGCTATAGCAGCGCATATTTATAATTATTTGGTCAAAGTTTGAGCTTTATTAAATAATCGTTTGTGGAGGGATACATAGTGGCGAGACAAAACTGGACAAGAGACCAAAGCATTCTGGCTTTATATTTGTATTGCCAGATCCCTTGCGGGCAAATACGCAGAACACATGAACAGATTATAGAAACTGCTCATTTAATTGGCAGATCGCCTGGAGCATTAGCGATGAAAATGTGGAATTTTGCACGTTTCGATACGGAGTTACAAAGCCGAGGCGTCGCTGGATTATCTCATGGGTCTCGCTTAGACGAGGAAACCTGGATGGAATTTGCCTCGGATTTCAGTCGGTTGTCTTATGATGCGGCTCATATCTTATCTACCCTCAAAAAGCAAGAAATGGATTCCTTTGTGGATTTAGCGGATCTGCCTAATATCCCATTAGGCGATACCAGAAATCAGATTGTAAAAGCGCGTATAAACCAAACATTTTTTAGGAAAGCATTATTATCTTCGTTCAACAATACATGCTGCGTAACAGAATTACAGGTTTCCGATCTGCTTATTGCAAGCCATATTAAGCCTTGGAGCGTTTGCAATGAATCCGAAAAGACTGATCCGCGAAACGGCTTATTATTAAATGTGTTTCATGACAAAGCATTTGATCTTGGCTATTTTACAATTAATAGCGAGTTTGAAATAATAGTTTCTTCAAAAGTTGAGACTTGTCTCAATAATAAATTATGTAATGAATGGCTGAAACCCCTAAGTGGCAAGGAAATAAAAAGACCGGAAAAATTTCCCCCAGGAAATGAATTCATTGAATATCACAACGATGTTGTTTTTATAAAATAGTTTTAAAGAACTGGGATTTGGGTTCAGGGGTGGAGTGGCTCAGGGATCTAGACACGAAACAAGTGACTGCGCCAAGGTGCAGGGTTCTCATACGGACACTTTGGTGGGCACTAGAGGACTCGAACCTCCGACCTCAGCCGTGTGAAGGCTGCGCTCTAACCAACTGAGCTAAATGCCCGATTTGATAACTTTACCTCAAATATATCAGCAATTTTCCAACACGGTTAATACATAACAGGAATCACCCTCTTGGCCCAGCCCGGCACTTGGACTTTTTTGCCAACAGTATAAAGCAAATCGCTTCCGATAGACGAAATTGCCTGTTGCATGGATACAAGTGGTGGAAATCAAATGAAAACGCAAGACTTTACAACCCAATCATTTCCGCTCTGTTAAATTTGCATATTCCCACAATCGTAAGTATTTTTAGCAACTAACCTAATAAGAGTGGCAAAAGAAAATGAAGTTACAAATTCCGATTCCGTCGATACATCCGATCGGACGCATATCTCGTTTGGTGCGAGGCTGAAACAAACCGCTTACGAACTCTGGCATCAAAAACCCGGAGTAAGAGAAAAGGCACTGAAAAAAGATGCCGAACTGGCTCTGTCGGCAAAACAGCTTGTCGATGGTCTCTCCAAACAGGAAATGACTTTTGCCATGGCGGCCACCATCTTGGAACTGGCTTTTACGATTATCGGCTGGCATGTGGATCAGAATTCAAAACAGGAAATCTACCGCAGAGTGGCGGACTCTCTCTTAATAGCCGGTCTGGTGGCAACGGGGATACTGGCTCTCGGTACCTTTTTCAAACGAAGGGCCCTGCTTGGATTCGGTGCGTTTCTGACCGGAATGGAACTTATCAGCTTCGGCAACATACTCGGAATCGTATACCTCTTTTTCGGAGGTTGGCTGATAGTGAGGGCCATGCGCAAACAGCGTCTGGACAGAGCACTCGGAAAACCGGATATGCCTATTGATAAGGGGTTTTCACGCAGGTCTTCGTCAAAACGCGGCACTGCCCAAACGGTCAGCTACAGCACCCCAAAACCGTCAAAGCGCTACACCCCGCCAAGAAAAATCAGAAAAACCGCCAAATAAGTTTGTCCTTAGAAAACCGTCGATATAAGACCGGAATGTTTTCAAAAACAGTTTTTATCTTCTTATGAGAACCAATCGGGGATCAACTGCTTGTAAATTTCAAAAACCGGCTAAAACCATGCGAATCCATGCATTTGTGTCAATTACTGCCGAGAGTGTCTTATTGGATGTAAACTAAAACAAAAAAACCATATCAAATGATAAAAGAACAACTAAAAAATAAAAAAATAGCCATTACGGGTTCCACCGGATTTTTGGGAACAGCGCTTGTGGAAAGACTGCTCCGCTCCGTTCCGGACTGCAATCTTATTCTCCTCGTGCGTCCGACCAGACGGCTTTCCGCACGACAAAGAGTCGAAAAGGAAATCCTCAAAAACGACTGTTTTGACAGACTACGAAAAGAGCTCGGTCCGCAATTTGATAGCGTCGCAAAAGCCAGAATCACGGCCGTGTCAGGCGATGTTTCGGTCGACGGATTGGGGCTTGACGAAGAAGACGGCAAAATCCTTGCCGGATGCGACATCTTCATACACTCGGCTGCTTCAGTCAGCTTTGACTCCCCTCTCGACTCCGCCGTAAACGTAAATCTTCTCGGCCCCGTCAGAGTGGCCGACACCCTGACTTCGTTATGCAAAAAACACAAAACTCCGCTACCTCACTTGGTCGCCGTATCCACCGCTTACGTCGGTGCCGGGCATCACGGGCTTTCCCCTGAGGTTTTGGTGACGGAAAGCAAACACATGTGTCTGCCGGACTGGCGGGAAGAAGTGGCCGCGGCATCAAGATTGCGCTCCGATGCGGATGCCGTCAGCAGATCCCCGGAAAACCTGGCGAAATTTACAAAAATGGCCAGAGCGGACTTGGGTGCACCCGGAAGATCTCTGCTTTCCGAAAGAGCGGAAAAGCACCGCCAAGATTTTGTGGAAGATACTTTGGTGGAACTCGGACGCAAAAGGGCACAGTCACTCGGCTGGCCGGATGCCTACGCTTACACCAAATCCCTGGGAGAAGCCGCTCTGTGTGAGACAAAAGGGGACTTAAAGGTTTCCTTTATCAGACCTTCAATCGTGGAATCGGCTCTCGAAGCTCCGTATGCCGGATGGATCCGGGGCTTCCGTATGGCAGAGCCGGTCATTATCAGCTATGCCCGCAATATGTTGAAACAATTCCCCGGGGTACCGGAAGGCGTCATAGACGTAATACCGGTAGACCTGGTTACCTCAGCCATCATCGCGATAGCCGCTTTCGGGCCGCAAGCCGAAAACAAACCCGCCGTTTACCAAGTATCGTCATCCGTGCGGCACCCATTCCGCTACGGAACACTGGTCAATCTGTGCGAAGACTACTTCACCAAAAACCCCCTCTATGACAACAAAGGTCAGTCCATAGCCGTTCCCAAGTGGACATTTCCCGGGCGGGGCAAAGTACAGGCGCAATTGTCGCAGACAGTCAACGTTTTGGAATTCGTCGAAAAAATATTCAATAAAGTGCCTTTGCGCGGCGAAATGGCTGAGTTTTCCGCAGATGTTGAGGAGAAAAGATCCCTGGCGGAAAGAGCCCTGTCTTATGTGGAACTGTACGGCTCGTACTCCGAAACCGAAGCCAGGTTCCCCATGGACAATACCGTCAAGCTCTACGAAAGCCTACCGGAAGAGGACAAAAAAGACTTTTGCTTCGACCCCCTGACGATTGACTGGCCTTATTACGTCACAAACGTACACCTGCCTTCCGTGGTAAAACACGCCAGAGCCAAAACATCTCCCGGGAAATCCGTCTCGCTTTCACGGGAAGAACGCTCCAGAAAAGTCATTCTCAACGAGGAATTCAAGCTCGCCGTATTTGACCTGGAACAAACCATCATCAACTCCAACGTCGTGGAATCCTATGCCTGGCTTGCCACACGACATCTCGAAGCCGGTCCCAAGGCACGACTTACGGTGGGACTTGTCGCCGAAGGACTTGAATTGCTCAAGATCGACAGAAGAGACCGCAGCGATTTCTTGCGCTATTTCTACAGACGTTACGAAGGGGCTCCGGTCGAACAAGTCAAGCGCGACTCTTGGGATCTGTTCAGCGATTTATTCATTACGCGCTCTTATCCCAAAGCGATAACGCGCATCAGAGAACATAAAAGACTGGGTCATAAAACCCTGCTGATCACCGGAGCTCTGGACTTTATCGTGGAACCGCTGCGTCCCCTCTTCGACGAAATCGTGGCCGTCTCGCTGGGAGAAGAGAACGGCAGATTTACCGGGGAAATGCTCACAACGCCTCCGATCGGAGAAACCAGGGCAATCCTGATGGAAGAAATGGCGGCAAAGCTTTCCCTGGATAAAGATCACATCGTGGCTTATGCCGACTCCACAAGTGACTTGCCGATGCTGGAAGCGGCGGGAATGCCCGTGGCGGTAAACCCGGAACCGAAATTGGCGGCCATGGCCAGAAAAAGAGGCTGGCCCATAGAAAGATGGCCCAGGGCACCGGGAGGGCCGAAATACCTATTGGCCGTGTCCAAAAGACGCCTCGGCCCAAATACGGTTATACCGGCTGCCCGTATCGGTGATTAGATAAATCACGACAAAATATCCGATGAAACCCATGACCGGCATGTATAAAACCAATTATCACAAATCGACAACGGAAATAAACCGCCGTTTATTCCCGCATTGCACTGGCATCCCATTTATGATTGACGGTGAGAAATTATGAAAGCTCTGCAAATAGAACTCAACGTGGCCCGCTTTGCCTCGGCAAAAGTCATCGGCTCCCTGTATGGAAAAAATAACTTTTCTCCCATTTCTCCGCTTCTCTTAAAAGACGTGGAGCCTTTACAAAAACCGGGTCGGGATTGGTACAGAGTTCAGCCCATACTGGCGGGAATTTGCGGATCAGACCTGGCTACCGTCAGAGGGGAAACCTCAGACTATTTTTCCAGAATAGTAAGTTTTCCTTTTACCCTGGGGCACGAAATAGTGGGCATCGTCAAAGACGGCGACCTGGCCGGCAAAAGAGTGGTCATAGAATCCGTGCTCAGCTGCAAAACACGCTCCGTGGAACCGATGTGCGCCCCCTGCCAGAGAGGCGACATCCAGCTTTGTGAAAATATCACCTTCGGACACATCCATCCCGGTCTGCAAACCGGTTTTTGCAAAGATACCGGCGGAGGCTGGGGAGAAGAAATGCTGGCTCACGAGTCGCAAATATACCTTGTCCCCGATGAGATGACGGACGAAGAAGCGGTTATGGTCGAACCCGCCGCCTGCGGTATTCATACGGCGCTGCGTACAGCCATCAAAGACACGGAAGATGTCGTCATACTGGGAGCAGGCACCATCGGCCTGACGACCTTGGCGGCCATAAAAAACTACCTGAACCCAAAAACGATCACGATAACTGCCAAATATCCGGTCCAAAAAGAATTTGCCGCTTCCCTTGGCGCAGATACCGTAATAGCACCGCAGGAACTTTTGCGTGCGCTCCGACGCACGACCAACTCTTTGGCCGTCCCTCCCCCGATCTCGATTGCAACCGTATTGACGAACAAATTGCTCAACAAAAAAGAGGAAGCAGCGCCGGACTCTCCCGCCCTGACTTCCGACTCGAAAATAAGGCGCGAGCGCAGTATCTCATCCAAGGCTCTTATCGGCAGACTGACAAACGGCGCCGACGTCATAGTGGACTGCATAGGCAACAACGCCTCGATAGCGCAGGCTCTTTCCGCCGTAAAACCGGGCGGGAGAATTGTGCTGGCGGGCATGCCGGGTAACGTCAAGGTGGATTTGGCTCCGCTCTGGCAAAGAGAGGTTTCTCTGATTGGCGCTTACGGATACGGAACGGAACATTTGAACGGCAAAGACCGGAGCCAAAGCACGTTTTCCATGGCGATAGACCTTGTCAAAAAAGAAAGACTGGGCCGTTTGGTATCCGCAAAATATCCTCTTGAGCGCTATAAAGAAGCCATCACCCACGCTTCTCGGGCAGGGGCCCGAGAAAGTATAAAAATAGTATTCCTCAACGATAGAAAAGACGGCATTCGGCGGGAGAATACCGATTTAGCCGACGTCAAAAGCAAAATTGAAACTGCCGCAAAAACAACGGAGCCGGTCACGACAAAGACCAAAAAGAGCAGAACCGCAAAATAGGAACCGTTTTGACCCTATGAAATTTTTCTCACAAAACCCGGTTGCCGCGTTGGGCGACTGCGCATCAGACGGAAGAAAACATACCGGGAACAGAGATTGCAACTAAAGTAAGTATTATGATACAGATATCCCAAGGAGTAAAAAGTGAGCCCCAGACCAGGCTTTGTTCTAGAAACAGATAAGTCCACCCCTCCCATTCTTTTTTGGCGGGGAGAAGAACTCTCTCTGGAAAAGTTGCCGTCCGGCTCCAGGGTTATCTATCCCCCCGAAGCTTTGCCTTCCATAAAAAACCCCAGAGAGGCTATAGCCGAGGCTCTGGACAACCCCATAGGGGACTCCAAGCCTTTGTCGGAACTGTTGTTCCCGGGGATGAAACTGACCATAGCTTTTGACGACATATCCCTGCCCTTGCCTCCCATGCAGTCTCCCGACAGCCGACAGCTTGTCATAGAAGAGGTGCTCACCAGAGCGGCAAGTGCCGGCGTGGATGACGTTGTGTTGATAGCCGCATTGGCACTGCACCGGCGCATGACGGATGACGAACTGCGCCATGCCCTCGGAGACAGGGTTTTTGATTCCTTTGCCCCATACGGTCTTTTATTGCAACACGATGCGGAAGACCATGAAAACATCACCACACTGGGAAAAACAGATCACGGCGAAACCGTGGACATGAATAAGCGGGCCGCCGACAGCGATCTCTTGGTATACGTAAATATCAATTTGGTACCCATGGACGGCGGACATAAATCCGTGGCAACCGGACTGGCCAGTTACGAAAGCATAAAATTTCATCACAACGTCAAAACAATGAGACACAGCAAATCTTTTATGGATATGCACAACTCCGAACTTCACACTTCGAACTGGCGGATGGGACGATTCATCAAAGAAAACGGGCCAAAAATCTTTCAGATTGAGACCACTTTAAATACCGATACGTTTCCCCCGCAATTCCGCTTTCTGCAAAGAAGAGAGTGGGAATGGAACTTGGCGGACAGAATCGCCTATCAGGGCACTTCGCTGTCGTTGGGTAAATCTCCCATGGGGCTGAAAAGAGATATTCTCCACTCCATCAAATCCCCCCACGCAATGACCTCCGTACAGGCGGGCGAAGTGGAAGCCGTGCACGAAGTAACGCTGCGAAACGTCTTCAAACAGCAATTGGTAACGGTCGAAGGACAAACGGACGTCGTGACCATGGGGTTGCCCTACATCGGACCTTACAACGTCAACTCCATTATGAACCCCATTTTGGTAGCCTGTCTGTCACTCGGATACTTCTTCAATATGTACAAGAACAAACCGGTGGTAAGAAAAGACGGGGTCGCCATTATTTTCCATACGACGGACTGGGCTTTCCATCCGGTTCATCACCCCAGTTACATCGACTTTTTCGAACAGGTTCTCTCCGAAACCACCGATCCGCTGGAAATAGAAAAAAACTTTGAAGAGTCATTTGCCAGAGACCCCTGGTACATACATCTTTACCGCACGTCCCATGCCTACCACGGAGTACACCCGTTCTATATGTGGTACTGGGCATCGCATGCCATGGAGCACCTTTCCCAGATAATAATCGTGGGCGGGAATTCCAAGGCCGTACACAGGCTGGGTTTCAAATCGGCATCGACCCTGACCGACGCTCTGGAAATGGCCGAAGACAGCGTGGGAAGAGGACCAAGCATTACCCACTTACACATGCCTCCGCTTCTGATGGCCGAAGTGGTATAAATGAAAACCAATTGTCGCTTGCAAACACAAAGAAGTTAAAGGAATCGGACTTTGGTCAAAAGTATAACCGGCAAAAAAGATCAAAAAACATTTGCGGACTCCATGAAACGGGTTTTATACAAGCCCACCTGGCCGACCACAATTGACAAACCCCTCGAGAAAGACAAACTCGGCATCGACTACGATACGGAGTGGTCCAGGAAAAAACCGGTACGGGTGCTCCGAGCCATGCTGCTCGACAACATCGTGCGGCCTTCCGCATATATGCTTACCAGACCAAAGGTACACGGAGCCGAATACCTAGGTACCTTAGACGGGCCAATTATTTTTGCCTCCAATCATGCCAGCCATCTGGACACTTCACTCATTATCTCTTCGCTTCCCGTCAAATTCAGGCATCACATAGCGGTTGCTGCGGCTTCCGACTACTTTTTTGACACAAAACTGAAAGCTTTTATTTGGGCTTTTGCCTTTGCCTCAATTCCCATAGAGCGCAACAAGGTAAACAGGAAATCTTCGGATCTGGCGGTGGAGTTGATCCGTTCGGGATGGAGTTTGCTCATCTTTCCCGAAGGAGGCAGAACCCCGGACGGATGGGGACAGGAGTTCAAATCCGGGACCGCTTATTTGGCACAAAAAACCATGACCCCCATCGTACCGATTTACATCAGCGGGACCAGAAGAATCATGGCCAAAGATACACGCAAGATTGTGCCCGGAAAAACCGAGGTACGCTTCGGAAGACCGATTCAGCCGATACCCTTATCACAGGAGTCAACAGAATCAAGCCGCTCCCTGGCCGCCACGGAAAACCGCAACATACGACTCCTTACGAATACCCTCGAAGAAGAAGTCGCCCAATTGTTTGACGAAACCAACAGTGATTGGTGGTCTTCAATCAAACAAGACAAATCACAACAAGTGGCTGCCTTGCGGGGTCCGGAGGTGGCGCCATGGCGCAGAAACTGGGAACTTCCGGAAAGCAACAGAAAAAAGCAGACGTTAATTTCTTTTGACTCGGACAAAATTAAGTCTTTATCTTGGTGGGAAAACGAATACGCCAAAAAGCAACTCAACAAAATGACCAATAAGGTAAAAGAGCTTAAAAGAAAAATCTAGCCGTCCACAAAATATTTGCATTTTACATATATATAAAGTACTGATATATAAGGTATTTATATGTGTCAAAGTATTCTTTTTCGTACTTTGACACATATAATGTAAACTCTAAAAAATCTCCTTTTACCAAACTCACGTAGTTTGAGAACCGCCCAAAATTTTTCCGGCTATACGCTCATGTTCTTCCGCTGCCCGTTTGGATTTATTGGTTGCCCTCAGCAAAGGGCGCACGCCCTGGGGGATGGCGGAAGTGTCGGTGACTATTTCCGCCAACAATTCCAGCACGGCCCTGACGGGAGCGCCGGGCAATCCCCGCCTTCTCTGGGCAACCCCAACGATTCTGGGCCGTAAACTTGAAATCGGCAGGAGCTTAAACTGCGAAAGCAAATACGCCGGGACGGCGCCGGAGGGTAGGATGGAAAGTCCGGCGCCTTCAAAAGTAAGAGACGAGATTAATCTGAGGGAGTCCATTTCCGCTTTGGGGTGAAGTGTTACGCCGGCTATTTCGGCAACTTGGTCTATATCCGCTCTCAGTTTTACGCCTTCCAATGGAAGAATGAGGGGCTGATCCGCCAGTTCGGAAATATGCACTTCTTCGTGAGCGGCCAGAGGATGCCCGATGGGTACCACCAAAACCAAATCTTCTTCGAAAAGGGCGACCGTGCGTACTTCGGTTCCGGAAGCCGGCAGGTTCAATACCGCCAGATCCACCTGGCCCGTGGCAAGTTGAGCATCCAAGCCGAGTGCGGTTGCCTCCACAAACACCAGATGCATTCGCGGGTGTCTTACCGGAGCCATTTCAAGGAGCTTCGGTACCAGCCATCTGGCCGCCGTGCCTATGGCACCCAGGCGTACCGTACCAACGACTTCGGCGTTCAAAGCGGTAACGTCCGAAGCTATGGCATCAAGTTCTCTGATGACGCGCCTTGCCCTCATCACGACGACGCGGCCTTCATCGGTCAACTCGCCTGTCATGCGGTCCACCAAAACGGTGCCCAACTCGGTTTCAAGCTTTTTTATATGAGTAGAAACATTTGACTGTACCGTTGCCAAGGCATCGGCGGCGGCAGAAAATGATCCGTGTTCTGCTATAGCGACTATAGCGTTCAGTTGTCGTATATCCATCAATTAAAAGAATAGCAACTATCTAAGGCAACTGTTAGACAAATGACCAAGCTTAAGCAATACTATATATGTAGACGCAGCGCTCATCTGGATCCCCCTCCAGAACTGCGATTAATGCAAAGGGGCCGGGATTCCCCCCACCGGCCCCTTTTTTCTTTCCATAAACAGCGCTCTCAGGATAAAACTTTCAGGAATCTTGTTCCGTAACTTGCTATTATAGACAAATTCCTATTTCAATCTAAAAAATTATTGGAAATATTTAAATAAATTTCCGGGAAATTTTAGTATCTGTTTTCTTTCCGTGCGACATCCCTTCGTTTCGGGCAGTTATTGGGTATTTTTTGTCCCGGTGCCCAAGAGATAACGAACTCTTAACCTCATAAAAAAAGCCGTCTGCGATCTTTGGCAACTAAAGAATCATCCGATGATGTCATTATGAGATTTAGCGTTATGTCATTTAGGCTCCATGGACAACCTCTTTACCCAGAAAGCAGATACTGTGGGCTTTTTTGTTGCGTGGTGGTATCCAAAGATTACAAAAGGTAAGCGTACCTGGTAAGAATTTTAAGGTTACAGTACCATGAAGAAAGCCTAATCAAAATTGCGAACACGGTTTATTTAAAAAATAATTACAAATATGTTATTTAAGAAGTTAATTATACACACGAACATATGTTCGATGGTATTATCAAAACAATGTTTTTGATTCATTTCTTTTCAGGGTTCATATGTGTTCCGGCAATACGGGAAGAACTTCTGGAAATTTGTTCTTAAATGATACAGCCGCTAAATATTGTAAATAACTGATAGAAGACATATAAAGGAAAGGAACACAGATGGCCAATAAAGCAGCCGGCGGTCACAAAGAAGACGGTGCCGAAAAAGAGAAGGCATTGGATGCCGCCATAGGTCAAATAGAGAGACAATTCGGCAAGGGCTCGGTCATGCGGATGGGCGAAAAACCGAATATGGCCATCGAGTCCATATCCACCGGAGCCTTGGCTCTTGATATGGCTCTTGGTTGCGGAGGACTTCCGCGCGGAAGAATAGTGGAACTTTTTGGGCCGGAATCCTCAGGAAAGTCTACGTTGGCACTGCATGTAGTGGCAGAAGCTCAAAGAAACGGCGGGATCGCTGCATACGTTGACGCAGAACATGCCTTAGACCCGGCTTATGCGGCAAATATCGGAGTTGACGTGGATAGCCTTTTGATTTCACAACCGGACACCGGCGAACAAGCCCTGGAGATCGCCGATCTTTTGATACGATCCGGAGCCATTGACGTGATCGTAATCGACTCTGTGGCCGCTTTGACACCGCGGGCCGAAATTGAAGGCGAAATGGGTGACACCCATGTCGGATTACAGGCAAGACTGATGTCGCAGGCCTTAAGAAAGCTCACTGCCACATTGAATAAGTCAAGAACGATAGCTTTGTTTATCAACCAACTCCGCGAAAAAATAGGTGTGATGTACGGTTCACCAGAAGTTACACCGGGAGGAAGGGCATTGAAGTTCTACTCTTCAGTCCGGCTTGATATCAGAAAGGTGGAATCCATAAAAGAAGGGGCCGAACTGGTCGGCAACCGGACAAGAGTAAAAGTTGTAAAAAATAAATGTGCGGCCCCGTTCAAACAAGCCGAATTTGACATTATGTATGGTCTGGGAATAAGCAGAGAAGGCTCTATCTTGGACGTGGCAGTCGATATGGGAATCGTCAAAAAATCCGGATCATGGTACACCTACGAAGGCGAACAACTCGGCCAGGGACGTGAAAACGCCAAAAACTTCCTAAGGGAGAGTCCCGAGATAGTCATTGAAATAGATCAAAGGATCAGAAATTCTGCGGAAGAAGAAGCTCCCGACTTTACCGAAGCCGTCAATTTCGATGAAGACGAACCCATCTCCATGGAATAACACAGTTCAAGCTTTTTATTCATAAAATACAATGCCTCCTTCGAAGTTTTTCGAAGGAGGCATTGTATTGGTAAGCACAAAAATACCTTTGCCTACCTCAAGCAGGACAAAACTTTACGTTATCGGAAAATATCGAATCCGATTTTAGCGGGGAATGGAGGTATGTTTGAATTCATTAAGTTCGATATTATCCGTAATAAGAGAAATGACATTGTCGATTGTCTTGATGGACTCTTCGCCGCTGGCGTTGTTGCCGCGCGTCATAAGACGGACGAAAACCGCCTGATCCCCTATGACAAACGTGGGGACACCAAAAACTTGATATTCAGAAACAGATCTTTCGTGTTCGGAACGGAATACGTCATATGGCCATCCGTTATCCAATTCTTTAAATACATAGTCGGGATCCACCCCTACGCTGTGCAACGCAGAACGGATAACGCTTTCATCCCGTAAATCCTGCGAATGATCATGCCTGGCTGCGAAAAGCGCCAAATGCGCGGCATAAAAGGATTCCGGCAACTTGTCACGGACGACTATCCCCGCCGCCACGGCAAGTAGATTTTCTTTTTCGTTTGGATCATCAAATACCGATCTGCCGTCTTCTTCCACATGGGCTTGATTAAGAGAAAAACCATTGAAACTTACTTCGTAGTCAGCCCCGTTCCTGATGGCATTGACTACGTGTTCATTTGCATTTCTGGCAAACGGGCAACGATAATCGAAATTAATAGAAAATTGTTTTTTATGCATACTTGTATGCAACGCTCTATTCGCTTTATTATTCCGTATGCACAGCTAATTTAACCGCGCCCAAAAAGGTTGCATCTTAGCCAAATTCTTCGCCGGAATCAGGGTAAGACCTTTATAAATACTGAAAACGGAAAGATCGGAGAGAAATACATGCGATTTCGATTTCTTGAAATAAGCAACTACCTGTCATACGGACCGGAGGGGCAACGCATTGACTTTGACGACAATTTAACAGTTTTGCTCGGACCAAACGGAGGCGGCAAAACAAATATACTGCGCTCTATCGATACAGTAATGACTGCCATCAGGTACTACGCCTTACGTCAGATAAACACTCCCCTCTATTCCCCATCTGAACTTGAGCAAATGAACCAACCACATTTCAAACATACGGACGAACCGACAGAAATTAAACTTGGAATTGACCTGAGTCAGGAAAAAGAGGAAATCTGCTCTTTCATACGCGGAGCGATAATACATTCATTTTCCACGGATTCCCGCAGTGGGTCGGAGGATAAAGCCAACCGGATCACTAAGTTGTCAGAAATGACAATTCCCGACTGGCTTACCCAGGGATATATTCATCTGTGGCATGGTGAGAAAAAGTCAACCAATTGGCAGCTTGGCTACATAGCGGCTAATGCCGATGCCGAAGATGAGTGCTTCAAATTACTTCTTCCTGAAATGTTAATTGTATCCAAAGAAATACCCCTTCAGGAGGAAAGATCGGTTAACAAAAATATTTCTTTTAGAGAAAAAATCGGTAAACTGCCTGAAAATAACGAAAATGATATATCGTTTGGCAATCTCCTTCCACTCGAAAACGAGATGATCGAAGTGGCGGTATCGCGATCAGAATTACGAAACCTGAAGTCCAACTTGCAAAAAGACCTCTCAGACCAAAGTCGTAAATTACTTGACAAGTTGCTAGATTATGATTGGGACAGACTTCAGTATCCAGACGGCCAAAAAATAAGTTTGCACCACATACTTTACAAGATACTGCAGGTAAAACTGCATTCAGACACAGAAGAGACATCCCTCGGAAAACCGATCAAGGTGACCGCCAACTCAATTGCTTCTTCAAATCATGCAATCCTGCGACATGATCAAATTGAAATTCCACGATACTTACGGCAGCTATACAGATGGCAAAACGGAGACAAGGCAGAGCGTGACAGATTCACAAACGCTCAGAAGATTTTCACTGAGCTCACAAGTGGATCAAAATTTGATGTGCGCCTTGCGCCCGGAGGTTCCGACTCTACAGCTATTTCCAGCTCTTCAGACAAAAAAAGTTCAAATTATGGGCAAAGTAACCATACAAAAGACGAGAGTGATTATTTTACCCTCGTACCTTTTGTTGAGCGAGATAACCAAGAAATGCCTGCTTATTTTGCAGGATCCGGTGTGAATGAGATAATGAGGCTATGCACCTCTTTGGCCAGTGAATCCGACTCGGTGGTTTTGCTGGATGAGCCGACTGCCAGACTTCACCCGATGCTCCAAAAACGTTTTGGCCAGTACCTGAAAGCGGCCGATGCGCAATATATCGTTGTCTCTCATGCTCCGGGTCTGTTCCCAATTGCAACAGAGGATAAAGAATACTCAAAGATCATCAAAAGAATCGCCCTTGACGATCTTTCTGTGAGCAGCAAAATACATACTTTACCGACTTTCGTAAAAGAAGAAGCTTGCAACGATGCCAACGCGAATGCATGCTTGAAGAGTATTCCCAATAGAGTAAAAAAGGAGATCCGGAAAAATCCTTTAATCCATGAAATTTTTTTTGCTGAAAAACTGGTTCTTGTCTCCGGAGAATCTGAATACATCGCATATCAGAACTGGTTCTACTCATTCTTGGCTGAGCAGCCCTCAAAACAACTTGGCAATAACATACTTCACTTTCACTCCTTCGGCGGAGATAACCATTTGGATGTTCCCCTGGCTATCGCTATAGCACTTGCGATACCATGGATAGCTTTCCTTGACGGAAAATCGTACGAACCAAAAGGAGAAATAGACGGAGCAAAGGTACCGTTAGCACTTGGCCAACTATACACCG
This sequence comes from Actinomycetes bacterium, assembly GCA_021796535.1. Taxonomy (GTDB): domain Bacteria; phylum Actinomycetota; class Acidimicrobiia; order Acidimicrobiales; family Bog-793; genus JAJZMK01. Next base: position 75,946 of record JAKABW010000012.1, read on the forward strand.
CGGCGCTGTTTGCAAATGATAAAGATCTTCAAAGTAGCGCCGAAAAAGTTGCCCCGTTGGTTCAAAAAGATGAGACAAAGAATGAAGCTCAATGGATGGAATCGGTAACAGAGTATCTCACGAAATTTGGGTTTTATACATTTGCCAATTGTTGGCAGACAAAAGGGAGAACGAAATCTGACGGGAAGACCAATGGTTGTACAAATTGTGGTGATACTGATAAACAATTACCTGAAAATTTATGCCGAGAATCATTTGAAGATTTCTGCTGTAACAAATTTCCCGAGCTCAGTAAAGAATTGCAAAAAAAATACGGTAGTGATAAAATTGCAATAGCCAGGGAAATTTCTGAACAACCAACCCCTCACTGCATGGCTAAAATCTTTAAAGATTTTATCGACAAGAAACCGCAATAATTTTTTGATATAACGCAAAACACATAAGTTACAGATAAAGTATCGGACTGCCAACCTCTGAAGCGTTCGAAGCCTGATTTTCAAATAACCGCTCAGAGCCTTGATTCAAGAGGTTAAAGAGAGAAATACTTTCTGTCATGAGCGAACAACCTCAATAAAACAAACTCAAAGTCTGCTTTGTACGATATGCCCTCGGGCTGGCGGGATTTGAACCCACGACCTCTTAACTCCCAGTTAAGCGCTCCAGCCAATAGATCAGGTAGGCCAGTCAACGGGGTCGGCAGTATGAGCGTAGCCAGAACCTGGTCTAGGTAAAAAAAGACAGATCCGATTTATCGGATCTGTCTTTTTACAACCTAAAGCTTTGAAGCCTAAAGGATGTTACTTCTTCTTTTTGGAAAGCAGCTTTCCTTTTTTCACGGGCTTTTTCTTGATAATGCCATGTCTCAAAACAAACATGGTGTGTAAAGGCTTTTGCTTTACTTCCAAGATAAGACCTGTCAAAACAAGTTTTTTCTTTGGTGTAATCATTCTTGCCACAAAAGGCTTCAAGAATAGAGGCAAAAGAACTGTTTTTCCTTTGGTGATACTAAATCCTCTTGTAGCGACA
>JAKABW010000022.1 GCA_021796535.1 Actinomycetes bacterium
TCCCGTCCTCTCCCGCCACGGTAAAAAAAGAAAGCAGAGACCACTTCCCGGCATTGAAACACAGGAAAAAAGTTAAAAATATCTCCCTCCTTGTTCGATATGGGTTTACACGTGCCGAAATCAAAGCGCACCGAACCAAACAATATTTGCAAACGGCAGAACTGACAAAGAGAACCGCTCGTTGCCGGTTCTCTTGGAAAGGTCAGGCAAAACTTCAAAAACTTGGGGTATTGCCCACATCAAAAGACTGATTACAAAACAGCAGCCGAACAACAGTCAGCCTGTGACGGTAGCCCGTCAGTCTAAAAATAAAATATCCGCCGGCCGACAAAATCGGAACCTCAACAAACATGACACACGCCAGACAAGTTAGCGGCACGGCAACACCGCCCGCGCCACACCGTTGGAAGAAAGAGGGGAACAGACAAATTTATATTCAAGGATCAATCCGATATTGCGGTTGCCTCGGAGTTGATAAGCCAGAGGCAAGTCTGTGGCCGACATTTAATCGGTTGACTGCAGATACCGTCAGTTTTTGTTCCGAAAGAAGTTGTCATTTAAAAGCTAAAGAGGCCGAAAATTTTCGGCCTCTTTATACGTTTATTGACCTGTCTGTGCAATTGGGAACCAGACTTTGCATAGTTGTACGCAACAATGCAACAATTGACCGCCTAAAGCAACTGTATCCCACGGAATACGCTCCGCTGGCTTGGCACTTTATGACTTGTTGACGTAATTGTCAATCAGTAGTCGATAATATTGGATAATCCTTTTGACTTTTTGGAGGTCAACTTAACTCTGGCAGCCCGGACAGATTGAGTCCGGGCCAATGTAGCCTGGTGGATTCTCCTCATCACTCGAGTCAAACGTTTTCACGGTGACCCCCTTCCATTGTTCCGGCATATTAGCTATATTTTTCCAACGCACTAAATTAAGTTTGACACCGCTGTTTGCAAATGTCAACAGCGTTTGGGCGATGAAACATAATTGTCATAATTTGCTCAGACAGACGGAAGTATCTGCCTAAAGGTATCAAATAGACCGGGAAAACATCAGAATAGCTATGATAATTGCCAATGCGCCGACTCCGAGAAAAATCATTGCTCCCGCCGCTTTGGCTACAATCTTAAAAATAGAGAAAAAGATGAGCAGCACTCCCACGATCACACCGGCAATACCGGCCATATCGTGTTTGCTGATCGTCGCCAACAAGGATACGCCATGAACGTCCATCATCACACCTTTCAGACTTACATAGGCAATCTTATATTTAAAACTGCTGTGCAATATGAAAAATGTTTATTTTTACACTGTGAAATATAAAATATTTATACGGTGGTTTTGACCTTAGAAATTTTTTAGAAATTGCACAAGAATCGCCTTTGGCCTCCGTCGGTAATATACTATAATTTGCCGGAGGACATAAAATGCTTGCTGATTTGTTGTTGCTGGAATCTTTGGCCTCCACCTTGGCCGGTACCCTAATTTTGGTGCTGTCCTCGCGTACCGGCTCGCCTCTTTGGGTGGCAATTGCCCTTCTGTCGCTGGCTTTTTTGACTGGTTGTTTTCTGCTCGCAAGCGTCAAGATGAGTAAAAAATCCACAAACAGACGGGCGCAAATGGTGCTTGCCGCACAGCGCTACAAGATACTGACCGCCGTTGACGCGTCAGAAAAAACCGACTGACGGTTTTAAACTTCTATCCTTTTTTTTGCCGGCCCCGGTAAAGACTCACTCCGAACACTATTCCCGTAAGAGCGAAGACGGAAACCATAAAAGCCGGACGCTGCTTGTGAAGCGTGATGCCGATAGCTATAATCGCCAATGTCAAAACAAAAAATTCTGGCGTATCCCCGACCAAAAAGTTATACCAAAACTTCACAAAAGAGATCAGGTATTTTTTGGGTATGGCAGATAAAGCTTTTGTCTGTCGCATCGATTCGTTCTTAGTTTGCACTGTTTTTTCCCACCAACATATTTTTTAAAAAGTTTATACAAATCAGGCTAAAGAGGGAAAAAACACCTATAACCCATAAGATGGAAAGATCGCTGCCGGGCCAAGAGACTTTCGTTCCTTCTCCGATCCAAAACAAACCAAAGCTGCTCAGCAAAATCCCCACTGTCATTTTCATTTTATTTTCCGGCACCCGGGCAAAGTACTTTGACGTTGCTGCCCCGACAGAAAACACAACGACGGCAGCCAAAACAGCTCCCAAAATAACATTCAGAAAATGATGCGAACTTGACCCCAGGCTGATGACTATCAGGGCGACTTCCAAACCTTCCAAAAAAACGCCTTTGAAAGCAACGGCAAATCCCGTCGCATCCCGCGGGCCCAAACCCGACAGACCCCCACGCGCAAAGGATTTGCCGGCGGTCGCATCCGGGCCGCCGCTTGACAGCTCCTGAACCTTTTTGGCATATACGGCATCTTCGTCATGCATTGCTTTATGTCCGGAAGAACGCAAGACGGCTTTTCTCAGCCAGGAAAGTCCCAATACCATCAATAATCCGCCGATGATGACTCGCAGGGCATCTATCGGCACCAAATGGACAAGCGGAACACCCACGCCCCCCACAATGGCGACGAGACAGACCAGAGCCGCCAAAACGCCTTCGATGGCGGATCGCCAACCCCTGGAAACACCGGCGGCGATGACGATCGTCAATGCCTCCACCATTTCAACCGCACAAGCCACAAACGAAGCCAGGATTATCAATAAATTCTGCGTCATAAAAACTTTCTGTTTCCTTATTCAATTAAACCATGGCGGGCGCCGCGTCTCATGCACTCAAATCTGACAGCTCACGGTCAGGCGTTGTATCCGGGAAAAGGATGCAACCCTCAAAATTGAAGATAAGTCCGACTCCCGTTCCCCGCTCGTGCTTGTGATGTGACAAGATATTCGCAAATTGAGCGCCGTCTTCCAACATTACCACATGCTCATATCCGTGCCCACGGAAAGCAACATCTTTGATTGTAGCACGCATATGGGCATTATCATCGGTAACCGAACACAATTGCACGGCGGCCGGACGCACCATGACGTGTCCAAATTTGGCCTTGTCAGTTCCCTTCCCCAAAGCAATAAAAGGTTTGGCATTCTCACCGAAGGACCTGACAACCGCAGAATTGTCGTTCAGAAAATGCTCCACTTCCACACGCAGTTCGCCGGCCAATCCGGTAAAGCGAGCCACAAAAGGGGTCGCCGGTGAACTGTATATCTCTTCCGGAGTACCCATCTGCACCAGACAACCCTTTTCCAGTACCCCGATAATGTCGGCCAAAGCAAAGGCTTCCGACTGATCATGGGTAATGTAAACAGAGGTCGCGTTCATTTCCCTTGACAACATGGATATTTCCACTCTCAGCCTGTCCCTCAAATCGGCATCCAGGTTGGAAAGCGGTTCGTCAAAAAGCAGCAGACCGTTTTGCCCCACCAGTGCCCTGGCCAAAGCGACCCTTTGCTGTTCCCCGCCGGAGAGTTCCCCCGGATAATTGTCGACGTGAGAACTCAGTCCCACCTTTTCCAGTACTTTCCGCGAAGCCTCTCTGCGGTCCTCTTTTCTTAAACCGTAGCGCTTCATGGCAAAAGCAACGTTATCCAAAACGCTCAGGTGAGGCCAGAGCGCGTAGTCTTGGAAAACCATGGAAAGATTTCTTTCATTTGGGGATACGTGTACTTTATTGTCGGCAACGCACTTGCCAGAGAGAGCGATTCTTCCTTCGGTTATTTTCTCAATACCGGCGATGGAACGCAAAAGCGTGGTTTTGCCGGAACCGGAAGGGCCCAAAAGCACAAGAAATTTTCCCGGCGAAAGATCAAAACTCACGTTTTGCAAAGCATACTTTGACTTTCCGTAGACCTTGGAAACATTTTCCACCGTTACAGACTCAGACACGAGCGGTACCGCCTATTCTTCTCCAACCCCTTGGGGCAATTAAACGATATAAAGCAAAGACCGTCCCCACGACGGCAAAAGCCACGAAAGTAGCCACCACAGCCTGAGCCATGCCGATACCGAAATGGTAATTTCCCAAATTGTCCTGTATGGCTATGGAAGCAGGCGGAGAACCTGGGGCATAAAGCAGCTCGGAAACCGGCAGCTCCAGTAAGATAGCGGTAAAGGCCAGCAACCACGCCGTTACGACCGGGCGCGACAGAGGGGGCAGAATCGCCCTCAACCACGATCTGACCGGCCCGGCTCCGTGTACCCTGGCGGCATTGTTTAAAGAATCGGATACCTGCGACACGGAACCGAACAGCATCCTGACATTTGTGGGCAAGCTTGTCGCTATATACGCAATGACAAGAAGTGTTGTCGTCTGATATAAGTTGATGCCTATCTTTGAGAGAAAGGGCAAGTTGTAAGCAAAAATATATCCGGCTGCGAAAACTATTCCCGGCAAAGCCACAGAACTCAGCAAAATGAAGTCGAGTATCTTGGCCGACTTACCTTTTGTTTTGGTCAATTTGCGTGCAGCCACAAAAGCGACCATGACAGTTATGCTTGCCGTGATGGCCGCATATTCTATGGACCTCTCCAATGGGGCACCCAATCCCGCCGTGGTAAAAACTTTTTCATAATTGATAAACGTTATATGTAGAGAGGATCCAAAATCACTCAGCAACGAAGAGGACACCACGCCTATGGTCGGAATACCGACGGCAACGAAATAAAACAGACACAGGCAAAAAATCACTGCCGCCTTCACGGGTGCGGAGAGTCTCTTTACGACTACCTGACGACTGCGGCCCGACAGTATTTGATGCGACCGGCCTCTGGAAAGCTTGGCTTGCACGTAAAGCGGAACGGCCACGGCAAGAACCACCAGCCAGGAAAAAGCCGCCGCCACCGGAAAGTTTGGCGGGAAATTGCCTATCTCTTGAAATATATAATAAGTAGCCAACGTGAAATGAGAACTGTATGCCAGGGTCGCCGCAACCCCAAAATCACTGATGGCCTCGGCGAATCCTATGGCCAAACCGGAGAGAATGGCCGGAAACAAAATCGGGACCACAAGTTTTGCCGTCTGAAATCGGGAGGCACCGTGCACTTGGGCGGAATGCTCAAACTCCTGACCCAATCCCGAGAGAGCATTGGAAATAGCCAGATAAGAAAAGGGGATATTACGTAACCCGAGCAATAATACTATGCCGAACGGGCCCATAATAAGATTTCCTTGCCACGGCGCCCATAGGTGTATCCTGGCAAGGATTCCTTCCGGGTTGACGAATCGCTCCCAGCCGATGGCCGGAATCCAGGAAGGTATTAAAAGTACAAGCCACATGGCCGCGGAAAATACCTTCTTAAAAGGCAGATCGCTGCGATGGAACAACCAAGCCAGCGGAATGGCACAAAAGACTCCCAATAAAGCAGCCAGCGAGGCCACCCAAAGAGAATTGGTCAGAGCAAGCATGGTTGTGCCGTTAAAAACAGCTTTGAAGTTGCTTAATGTAAAGAACTGGCTCCCCTGACCAAACAACCGCGGTGACACGGCCAGCAGCAAAAAACTGGCACAGGGTATAATAATGGCCAAGAAAAGCACCATCCAAAAGGAGAGGGAGCCCATGCGGTACAAAGACTTTGTTTTCCCAATTAAGGACATAAAAGACCTGTCTTTTGTGCCCTTTCCGACGTACTCTGTCTCTTCCCTCTGCAGACCCGGCTCAAAGTCTGCTTTTTCATATTCCACTATTTCGGTAGTCATATTTTACTCTCTCGTTTAATCGCTTTTACCGGGAAAAGAACCGGGTCCGGGAATAATTGACTTCCCGGACCCGGTTCTTGTAAAAGTTATTGAACGATGTGGGCTGTGAACCAGGAGTTGACGCTTGACTCGAGCGGTCCCCACGTGTAAGGGTTGATGCTTTGGGTTTTGACTCCGCCCAGCTTAGGCAAGTTGGGAAGCGGGTTTACTCCCTGCACAACCGGGTAGTAGAGAGAGTCTCCGGTCGGGTCGCCGTGTTGCATGACTTTTTGTCCCGCCTGAGAAAGAACATATTCCGCAAACAACTTCGCTTCTTCCTGCTCTTTCTTGGGGGCTTTTTTGTCGATACCGATACAGCTCGGCAATAAGGTGACCGGATTCAGGTATTTTACGACAAAGCTTTTGTCGGACATGGCAGCGCCGATGCCTGCCGAGCTTTGCACCAGAGCCACGTCTATCTGCCCGTTGGCCAGAGCAGTCAATGTCGGCCCGTTGGTGGGGTTGACAACCAGGCCGTTCGCCTTCAGGCTGGTGAAGTACTTCTCACCTTTGGCCACGCTGCCCAGGTAGTTCATCATACCGGCCACGAAAGGATAGGTGGGACCGGACTGAGAAGGATCGTTCATGCCGACTTTCCCTTTCCATTTGGCCGAAAGAAGCTGCTGCCAGCTGGTGGGAGGAGAGGTAACTTTTTGCTTGTTGTAAACCATCGCGGCCATCAGGGTCACCCCGGTGGGCACCCAGCTTTTGTCGCTGGGAACGGAGGCGAGTCCCAGTGAGTCAAAGTTGACTTTGGGCTCGAAGCCGTGAATCAGGAGTCCCTGACGGTCCAGTGCGGCAAAAGCCGTGGAGCCATCCACCCACAAAAGACCCCATTTGGGGTTGTTCTTCGAGGCTTCTATCTGCGTAAGAAGGGGGCCCGTGGAGTTGTCGTCCAAGCTTACGGGTATGTGGTATTTTTTAGAAAAAGCCGTTGTTTCGGCTTTGTCGTAGCCCTGAGCCGAATATACAACCAAAGGAATCGGATTGGCAATCTTGGTTGTGGTCTTGGTTGTGGTTTTGCTGGAACTAACTTTCTTTTTGTGATGTACCGTACTGGCATTGGCAGAAACTGCTTCTGTTGCCGACAGACACACACTCAGGAGACCGGCCGCTGCAATCATAGCGGAGGTTCTCTTTTTTGTTACTTGCTGTTTTATGGTTTTTTCTTTAGTCATGCGCCAAGCATTACAGGCTAAGATAACGCGACTATGACTTGAAAGTTCACCTTTAGTTAAATAGAGGTAAATTCTAGATACACCAAAAAATTTTATAAACCCCGAACTGTAAACACCCCGAGGCACGGGAAAATACCGTTTATTCACCCAAAACGGCAGTGCAGACTCTGTAAAAATTGAACTGCATATAATATTGCGCTCCGGTGCAAATTATCACCGCAGACAGTGGCTCCGCATCGAGAACAGAGATCTTTCCCATTAACCACCGGTGCGCAACAAACGCACAGAATATAGAATTCAAAAGAATCACAATATTATTATGGTTTTCCCTCTTTCGAAAAAAGAGAAACCCTTTAAATCATGCCTAGACAAAAGGTAATTACAAAAAAAATTATCTTTAGGTCTAAAGTAATCACTTTTTGAGCTTTAAATCCAACTAAAGTACAGAGTGTGCGAATTGGAGTTTTAACAGGAGGAGGCGACTGCCCGGGTCTCAACGCGGCCATCAGAGCCGTAGTAAGACGGGCCACGGTCACCTACCAAGACGAAGTAATAGGATTTTTAGCGGGATGGCAAGGAGTTATCGAAAATGACTTTATTCCGCTTGATATAGCAAGATGCCGCGGCATTCTCCCCCGGGGGGGAACGATCCTGAGAACCAGCAGGGTTAACCCGTATAAGGTTCCGGGCGGTGTCGAAAAAGTCAAAGAGGTAATAGCCAGCCACAACATTGACGCAGTGGTCGTCATAGGAGGCGAGGGTACCCTCGGCGCGTCAAGAGAGCTTTCCGAAGCCGGAATTCCTTTGGTCGGCATACCGAAAACGATAGACAATGACGTATTCGGCACAGACTACACCATAGGTTTTGATACGGCCGTTCAAGTGGCGGTAGACGCCATCGACAGACTGCACACCACGGCAGAGGCACACGACAGAGTTATGGTATGCGAAGTGATGGGCCGACACGTCGGATGGATCGCCACTTATGCCGGTCTGGCAGCCGGCGCGGCGGTGGTACTGGTACCGGAAGAGCCGTTTGACATCGCCCAAGCCGCCGCCAGACTGAAAAGGCGTCATGCCCTCGGCAGATTTGCCTCGGTGGTGGTTGTGGCGGAAGGCGCCAAGCCGGTGGAGGGCACGCTCAATTTGCCCCCGGTGGAATACGACGCTTACGACCACGAACGTCTGGGCGGCATAGGCAGTTTGGTTGCCCAGGAGCTGGAACGCCTTACCGGGCTGGAAGCAAGAGTCACCATGCTCGGCCATGTTCTGCGAGGAGGCACTCCCAGTGCCTTTGACAGAGTGCTGGCAACCAGATTCGGGGTGGCGGCCGTCGACAGTGTCCACCAGGAAAATTACGGGAAAATGATAGGCATCAGCGGCCACGACATCGTAACCGTTCCGCTTTCCGAAGCCGTCGGCGACTTGAAAAAAGTCAATCCTGCCCTGATGGAACTGATTGCAAGAGTTTTTCTCGAATAGGACTCGGACCTGACACGCACGTTTCCGCCGATGTCGGCCGGTTTTGCAGCGAGCAGGATCAAATATTGTTTGTAAAGAGGTGTGAAGTGGCTCTCCAACAGTCGGAATTGGCTTCCGCGGTATCTGCCGTCCGTGTCTCCATACACGTGTTGGCCGCCACCGTATGGGTAGGCGGGCAATTGACGGTTGCCGGCTTGCTCAAGACCGTCAGATCGCTCGGTCCCGATGCCTCCAAAAAAATAGCAAAGGCTTTCGGCAAAATAGAATGGCCGGCTTTTTTTATATTGGTTGTCACCGGGATTTGGAACGTTATTGCCGACAACCCTTCTGCTGCGACATCTTCTTGGCGCTACGTGATGGCGGCAGAAGTCGCAATAGCTTTGCTGGCCGGACTGGCGGCTTTCTTGCACCAAAGGTCACAAAGCAAAAAGCTGCTTGCCATATTCGGAGCGATATCCGGCATTTTCTCTATTATCGCCGTTGTTTTGGGTGTTTTACTCGCCGGATAGCGGAAGTATTTTCCTCTTATTTAGGTAATCGGCTTGCCGAACTTCCCCGCGGCATAGTCGTCAAAGGCATCTTTAATTTCGTCCATGGTATTCATCACAAAGGGGCCGTACTTGACTACTTTTTCGCCTATGGGTTCTCCGCCCAGCAAAATGACTTCCATGGTCTTTTCGGCGACGGAATCAGTCCGAATCGCCCTTAATTCCACATACCCGCCGTCACTCATTACCGCCAATTGTCCTTCGTTTATCGGAGTCTGTCGCGAGGAAATCAGTCCTTTGCCCGAAAGCACATACACCAAGCAATTCAAACCGCCGCCCCAAGGCAAAATAAGTCTTTCCCCGACATGAATGCTGGCATGAAGAAAAACTATCGGGGTTTTGGTTACACCGGGTCCTTTCTCCCCCGCCATATCGCCGGCAATAACTCTGACAAGGGCTCCTTCCTCCTTTGAAGAAAGCATCTTGACGTGTTCCGCTTTAATATCCTGGTATTTCGGTTCAATAAATTTATCTTTGGCCGGCAAGTTGACCCAGAGCTGTATGCCGTGAAACAGACCTCCGGACAATACTTCCGACAAAGGAGGTGTTTCTATGTGCAAGATGCCGGAACCGGCCGTCATCCATTGCGTATCCCCTCCGGCGATCAGTCCTCCTTTGCCGGTGGAATCATGGTGTTCGAATACCCCGTCGATCATATAAGTAACGGTTTCAAAACCGCGGTGGGGATGCCAGGGTGTTCCCTTGGCTTGGCCCGGCTCGTAGCGCACGGAGCCCATCTGGTCCATGTGAACGAAAGGGTCCAGGTAACGGCTTCCAACTCCGGCAAAAGCTCTTTTGACCGGAAAACCTTCTCCTTCCAGTCCCGAAGGCGCGCTCGTTATCATTACGGGCAATTTTTCTTCCTGGGGAGAAAAACCGCTTTCTTCTATATGTGTCAAACCGCCAAAATCGGCGGGGGAAACGGCGCTCATAAACACCTCCAAAAATACTCAAAAACCCGTTGTCTTGACATATATCCGGAATTCTTCCTGCCGCATGCATGACATTACGGCTGTTGCCGGTTTTTGAAACACGAATTCTCTTAATCTACTTATAACCTAACGCGATATGTAAAATATTTATTCCTTCTGTTATTGCATCCACTTATGTCATTTATAGGTTAGCTATTTCACAAACGGGGCCAAGAGGGGTATAAGGCATAAAGATATGCCCATACTGTTGCATAGATAAGGCCTTTTTCCTGGAGAATTACGCCAAAATACCGGAACCTGAAGAGGAAATTTTAAAAATAAAAAGCATATTTTAACGTAATTGCCAACACAACCCTTTAATTTCCTACTACCCTTACACCTTGTGGATTCGAAAAACAACAATAAACCAAAAAATACTAAGTTAACCAAAGATAAGAAAATTGCCATCGGAGCAGGCGCGTTGGTTCTGATTGTGATTATCGTTCTTCTTGTCACCATCGGCGGAGGATCAAACAAAAAGACGGCTTCCAAGTCGGTGCAGAGCACCACTACGGGAACCATACCGACCGTGAGCAAAAAACTCTGTCCCCTTACGGATGAGCCCGCTCCCAACGGCATTGTGCCCGCCAGACCGGCTCTCGGAATCAAGATAGGGAACGAGCCTCCGCCCGGCAATGCCCGTCCCCAAAGCGGACTGAACGAAGCGGATATCGTTTACGACACTCCCGTTGAAGGGTTTCTCATGCGTTACATTGCAATCTATCAATGTAACAACGCCTCCCAAATAGGCCCTGTGCGCTCGATAAGATGGGTTGACCAAAGAATTATGCGGCAATTCGTTCACCCCATTTTGATATCGGCCGGCGGTATCATACCGAACCTTCAGACAGCCGCCAAATCCAAATGGCTTTCTTACGCCAACATGCTGACTTATCCGGCCGCAAACGCCGGCGTCAGGATCACGAGCAGGGTGCCGCCGGACAACCTCTACACGAGCACGTCGGCCCTCTACGGTTTGTTCCCCAAGCAGACAACCCCGCCCAAGCCAGTATTCCAATATACAAGCTCCCTCCCCTCTTCCGCCAAACCGGCCGCAGACGTAGGAATTAACTTCTCCTACGGAACCGACGTGGTATGGAAATGGGATGCCAAACTGGGTCAGTACATTCACACCTACAGCGGCCAAACCGACATAGACACCCTGACCGGCAAACCCGTGTCGACGACCAACATCGTCATTCAGATCGTTACTTACAAATTCGGCCCTTACGCCGAAAGTCCCGGCTCCACCGGCGACATAGAAAGCAAGACGATCGGATCGGGGAAGGGTTGGATCATCAGAAACGGGAAAGAAATCCCGGTCACCTGGCACCGTCCGCAGTTGCTTGCCGGCACCACCTTCACCGACCAGCAAGGCCAAGAGATCGGCCTGGCACCGGGAAGAACATGGGTGGAACTGGTACCCAACACCACCGCCGCAGTCAAAGGCAACATTACCTTCACCAGATAAATACTTTCAGAAAAAATATAAAAACCGGTCGCCATGGATGCGACCGGTTTTTATATTTAAGCACTGCAAGGAGAAAACCGAATTCTATTCCGTCCCTGTATCAAAAGCAAGAGTTTTGGGATAAATCGTTTTCCCGACATAAAGGTAACAAAAAGTTAACCGACTCCATTAGCCTGCCTTCCGAAACCATCAGGGAGGAATAATAATGTCGGATTTGCATTTTGAAAACAATTTCATCAACGTCGGACTTTGGAAAAGAGATGCCGGAGCAAGTCTTTCGACACAGAGCTCATACGACCTGCGTTCCGTCTATGTCGAAACTTTTTGGCTTCCCATCTTGGGTCCCTCAACAATTTTTTTTCTCAGATTTTTGGCGGGAAAATTTCGTTCTGTCGCTGCCGGACAAGGGCTTGTCCTGGACCTGAAGGAAACGGCTCAGTGTCTGGGTCTTTCCGACAGACTCACACACAACGCCCCCATGGTCCGCACCATTGCCAGATGCATCGATTTCGACATCGCCAAAATTACGGGACCCGACACTTTGCTGGTGCGTACCTTTTTGCCGCCGCTCAGCCGCAGACACCAAAATCATCTTCCGCCATCTCTCTCCGGCCTCCACGCCGCACTGGGTGAGAATTCCGGCGTCAAGTCCCTCAATTGGAATCCGGCCATGATAAAAAGCCGGGAATTAGCTATAAAGTTGATAAAAACTGGCCTGGACGAATCGGATTGCGAACAACATCTCCTGAGCAAAGGATTTCACCCATCTCTTGTCCGTGAAACGGTTTGTTTTGCCAAAAAACAATTGCAAAGCGAAAAAGAGGTCGGGAAACATGGCGGGCGGAATGCTCCGGCGACATACACAAAATAACCGGCTTAACGGCCACAAAAGAGACAAGAACAGCGCTGCAAACGACACCGGCTTAGCTAATGCTAAAATATGGATTAAAGAATCATAAACTTTTTTGTATAAAATGCAAAGAATATTCGGTCACAACAAATACACGTTATGGCGGCGGACAAAAAGTACTTCCAAACATGTCGGCATCGTGATCATCGTTATAAAACAACCTACGCGCTAAGGATTGAATTTGTCGACAAGACATATTGATGGCAGCAAAACGGTACCCGAAGATCTTATTGACGCTCTGCTCAGGGCCAGCAGAGTACTGGTCGCCATCGCGGCGAAATCTTTGGCCGAGACAAGCAACGAAGTCACCCTGGCTCAATACCGGTCGATGGTGGTCCTCTCGGAATGCGGCAGTGCCACGGTGGTAAAACTGTCCGATGCGGTGGGGGTCACTCCCCCAACCGCCACAAGGATGTGCGACAGACTCTTAAAAAAGGGGCTGATATCCCGGGAGGTCTCCAAAGACGACAGGCGGGAAATGAACCTGCAGTTGACCGAACGGGGCAGAGAACTGATTGACAAAGTAGCCAGAGAACGGCATACGGCGATAAACGAACTTTTGGCGAAACTGCCGGAAGCCGATTACCGGCAGCTGGCGGAAGTGTTTTCCCGTTTTGCCGACTCCATGGGCAACGCTCCGGAACAAGACTGGACTACCGGCTGGAAAGTATAGAAACTCCGCCCGGTCTCAATTCTCAGATATCTCCTTTTCTCCTTCGAGCAGTCTCTTCATCTCATAAACGCCGGAGGGTTTACACATCGCGCTGACGACGTCGCCGGCAAGAAAAACCGTCTCTTCGGACACCAATATCAGTTCCCGGTTGCGTTTCAGCGAAAACAAAATGGCACCGGACGGCAGCGATATTTCCCCCACCTTTCTGTTTTTCACCGGCGAGTTCTCCCGCACCGTCAATTCGACGGTCTCCGACGAAGGAATGATTTTGGACAACTGACCGATATCGGCGGCAAGCGACGATCTGTACGACCTGAGCAGCCCGCCCACCGTCAAAATGCCAACCACCAGTCTGTTTCCGTCCGTCACGGTTAAAAACTTCCCCGACGCCTGATATATGCTTTCCAAACCTTCGGCCAAAGATGCCGTCACCTGACAGCCGGGAGCGGTGGCATCGGCAAGCTGACCGATTTTTGTGCGGGAAGCATCTCCGGCAAAAGCCAATACGTCCGACGCATACACCGCCCCCAGGAAAGTTCCCATTTCATCCACGACGGGTGCTCCCGGCAAGCGTTTTTCTTCCAACATCGAATAAGCGACTTCGACGGAGGTGTTCTCTTCCAATACGAGTTTTGGCTCTTGCATGGCTTGCGATACCCTCTCGAGTAAAGCAAAGTCGCCCTTGTGGAGAAGCTTGCTGGCAACGTGGCTGTCTCTGTTGCGCAACTGTGATTTATAGATGCTCTTATCCGCCCTAAAAGAAATAAAGGAAGCGATGGCCACCGCGATCATCGCCGGCCCGAGCAGATTGTTTGTTCCGACCATTTCCGCGACCATAATCATCATCGCCAAAGGCGCCCTGGAAATGGAACCGAAGGTGGCCATCATGGAAACCACTATGAACGGCACGGGGCTGTGGCCGATCCCCGGCGCAACCGGCAACAAAACACGCCACACCGCCATGCCCAAAAAAGCCCCTATCACCATTCCCGGGCCAAAGACCCCGCCCGAGCCGCCGGAGCCTATCGACAAAGATGTGGCAAGAATACGGAGCAGAGGCAAGGCAATGAGAACCGCAACGGACAAATTGTCCAGCTGGCCGTTCAGGCCTTTTTGAATCCAGCCGTATCCCGTACCGAGGACTTCCGGAAACTTCAAAGCGATAAGTCCCACGCACAAACCGCCTATGGCCGGCTTCAGTTTGCGTGATACTTTGGACCTGCGACTCAGAGATATCGCCGAATAAAAAGTTCCCGCATACAAAAGACCGACCAATCCGGCCAAGATCCCGAGTATCACAAAATAGATCAGCTGCAACGGCTGATGAAAAGTGTACCCGCCGTCGATGTGAAACAGCGAGCGGAAAGAAAAGAAGCTGCCGAAAACCGAGTAGGAAATAATGGAAGCGAATATACCGGGCATAAGGGCAGAAAAGTCAAAATCGTCCCGATAGACTATGTCCGCCGCCAGCACGGCCCCGCCGAGCGGGGCGCCGAAAATAGCCCCTATACCGGAACCTATGCCGACGGCAACCGCAATTCTCCCGTCTTCCAGAGACAAATCGAATACTCTCGCCAGAAGGGAACCGAAACCGGCGCTGATCTGCGCCGTCGGGCCTTCCCTGCCTCCCGAACCGCCGGAACCTATGGTGAAAGCGGAAGCCACGATTTTTACCAACACCGCTCTGACCCTGATCGATCTGGGCTGATGGTGCACGGCACTGATGGCCGCATCGGTGCCGTGCCCCTCCGCTTCGGGGGCAAAACCGAACACCAGCCATCCGGCCAGTAACCCTCCCAGGGTCGTGACGAGGGGAATGGCCCACGGCCTTGCATAGGAAGCCGATCCGACTTTCCCTCCTTCGCCGGCCGGAGTCGGTATATGATAACCTGCCAAGAAAACGAGGAAGAAATGGGTGGACAGTCTCAGAGTTTCGTAAAAAACCACGGCACCGAGACCCGCCACCAAACCTATCAGGGTAGCCAGAATGACCCATTTCGGCAAATACGACATGGCGTTGATGCGTCTTCCGAGAAACATCAAAAGACGTCTGAAGCCGCTCAGGGTAAAAGCGTTTCTGGCGTATCCAAAAAAGGAGGCGGAGTTCGTCGGAGGTTGTTTTGATTTCACTTTACTTAGTATATCTATTTATTAATATAGCTAAATACTTTATGAGAACGGAAACGATCCGCTATTCCGATTAAGATACCAAAAAAACTTTTTCCCAGGTAAACTGTTTAACATGACAAGTTACATGGATGTCGTCAAAGAAAAAATTATGATTTTCGACGGGGCCACCGGAACCAATATCCAAAGACTCGGCCTTGCGGCAGATGATTTTGGCGGACCTTCCCTGGAAGGGTGCAACGAAATACTGGTCGAGACAAGACCTGACGTCATCAAAAATCTGCACGCTTCTTTTTTGGAAGTCGGAGCGGACGCCATAGAGACTAATACTTTCGGAGACCTTCCTTTTGTGCTTGACGAATACCGTTTGGGCAATAAGGCCTACGACTTGGCCCTGACTGCGGCAAAACTCGCCAAAGAAGTGGCGAACGGCTACAACAGCACCGCCCGGCCGCGCTTCGTGGCCGGCTCCATGGGTCCCGGCACAAAGTCACCCACGCTCGCCCAGATATCTTTCACCGAATTGCGGGACGCTTACGAAGTGCTGGCCGAAGGTTTGATCGACGGCGGGGTTGATCTCCTTTTGATCGAAACCACTTTCGACATTCTGGCGGCAAAAGCCGCAATAATCGCTTCCAGAAAGGTCATGGCGAAAACCAGAACCGTGCCCATTCAGATCCAGGTAACCGTGGAGCTGACAGGCAGAATGCTCCTCGGAACCGAAATATCCGCAGCCCTCAACGCCATCGAAGCCATGGGTCCCGACGTCATCGGCATAAACTGCGCCACGGGTCCCGTAGAGATGTATGAAGCCGTGCGCTACCTGTGCGAAAATACCTCACTGCCGATTTCAACCATGCCGAACGCCGGGTTGCCTTCCATAAAAGACGGCCACATGCACTACGACCTGACGCCGGAAGAACTGGCCACCCACTTATACCACTTCGCGGAGGAATTCGGAGTCGATATCATAGGGGGGTGCTGCGGCACCACCCCGGAGCACATCAAACAGGTCGTCGACAAATGCGGGAATCTTTCCAAAAAGATCAGAACGAACCGCGGCGAAAAAGGGGTTTCCTCGATCTACAGTTTTGTGCCTTACCGACAAGATAATTCCGTGTTGATGATAGGAGAAAAAACCAACGCAAACGGTTCCAAACGCTTTCGGGAAGCGATGCTGGAAAAAGACTTTGAAACCACGACACAAATCGCCAAAGAACAAGTCAAAGAAGGGGCTCACGTCATTGACGTATGCGTCGACTATACCGGAGCGGACGGAGTCGGCAATATGAAAGATGTCACGGAGAGGATTTCCACCCAGGCCACCACCCCCATCATGGTGGACTCCACGGAAGCCCCGGTTGTGGAACAGGCCCTGCAGCTCCTGGGCGGGAAGTGCATCATAAACTCGGTAAACTTAGAAGAAGGAAAAGAAAAAGGAACCAGACTCGACTCGTTTCTCTCCCTTGCCGCCGCGTACGGAGCGGCTGTGGTATGCACATGCATAGACGAAGAGGGACAGGCAAGGACGGCGGAATGGAAACTGAGAGCGGCTGCGGCCATCCATGACATAGCCGTCAACGAGTACGGCATTGATCCGGCCGACCTCTTCTTTGACCCTTTGGCTCTGCCCCTCTCCACCGGCATGGAAGAAAGCAGGAAAGACGGCCTGGAAACAATAGAGGCCATCAGGCTCATTCACGAACAGATGCCGGATTGCCATACCGTGCTCGGTTTGTCGAACATTTCTTTTGGCCTGAACCCGGCTTTGCGGCAGGTTTTGAACTCCGTATTTTTGGATGAGGCCGTAAAAGCGGGGCTCGATGCCGCGATTGTCAACGCCGCAAAAATTATTCCCCTCCATAAAATAGACGAAGAGCAAAAAAACACGTGTCTGGATCTTATCTACGACAGACGGAGGGAAGGTTACGACCCGCTCGGAAAATTGATCGAGATGTTTCAGGATGCCAAAACTTCAAAGAACACCGAAGAAGACAGATCCGGCTGGCCGGTGGAAAAGCGTCTGGAACACAGGATCATAGACGGCAATTCACAAAATATTCAAGATGACCTGACCGAAGCCCTGGACGGCGGCATCAGTGCCCTTGCCATCATCAACGATATTTTATTGAACGGCATGAAAGTGGTCGGCGACCTCTTCGGCAGCGGAAAAATGCAATTGCCTTTTGTGCTGCAATCGGCCGAAACCATGAAAACAGCCGTGTCGTTTTTGGAACCTTTCATGGAAAAAACGGAATCTTCCGACCGCGGAAAAATAGTGCTGGCCACGGTCAAGGGTGACGTACACGATATCGGGAAAAATTTGGTTGACATCATTCTTTCCAACAACGGCTATAAAGTGGCCAACCTTGGCATCAAAGTCCCCCTTTCCGCAATGCTGGAAGAAGCAGAAAAGATCAATGCCGACGCCATAGGGATGAGCGGTCTTTTGGTCAAATCCACTTTGGTCATGAAAGAAAACCTGGAAGAGCTCAACAGACTCGGCAAACACGATATCCCTGTTATGCTCGGAGGGGCGGCACTCACCAGGACTTACGTGGAAAAAGACCTGCGCGGCGTCTACCAGGGACGCGTATTTTACGGCAAAGACGCTTTTGAAGGCTTGGATACCCTCTCCAAAATTATGGAGCACAAGCAAAGCGGGGACACCGATGAGGAGTTTGGCAGGAAACCATCCGGACGAAAACTTCCTCCGCGCAAAAGCGAACTGGACGCGGCTTTTGTCCCCGCCTATCTGCCAGACAGGTCCCCGACCGTGGAAAAGGAAAACGAAATCTTCATTCCGCCTTTCGTAGGCTCAAGGATGGCCAAAGGAATTCCCCTCGACGAGATCGGCGCGTACCTGAACGAAACCGCTCTCTTTAGAAACCAATGGGGATACAGGCCAGAAAAAGGAGAGACCGATCCCGAATTCAAATCCCGCATACGCTCCGAACTCAGATCCAGATTGGACGAAGCAAAAGCAAACGGGGTTTTGGTCCCTCAAGTGGTTTGGGGCTACTATCCGGTAAGCTCGGAGGGAAACACGGTTACCGTTTTCAATGACGGGGAACTTCAAGAAATTGCCGCGACTTTTACATTTCCCCGGCAAAAAAAAGACCCTTTTTTGTCGATAGCCGATTTTTTCAAACCACCGGAAGAAGGTCCCGATTACATAGGACTCGTGGCCGTCACCATGGGCGAAAAAGCATCACTCGTGGCCAAAGAATACTTTGATCAAAACAAATACCTGGATTACGTACAGTTGCACGGCCTTTCGGTGGAAATGACAGAAGCTTTGATGGAACTTTGGCATTACAGAATGCGCAAAGAATGGGGGTTCGTGGATCAGGACGGGCCCACGCTTACCGGACTTTTCCGCCAGCAATACAGAGGCGGAAGATACTCCTTTGGTTATCCGGCCTGTCCGGACTTGAGCGACAATGCCAAAGTGGTTCAGATACTGGAAGCGGACAGGATCGGGGTGACCGTTTCGGAAGGGGACCAACTGGAGCCCGAACAGACAACGCTTGCCATAGTATGTCACCATCCGCAAGCCAAATACTTTGTGGCATAGAATTGACCTTTGCTATTTTGCGAAGCGGAATTATAAATTTCATTCATGAAATACCAAAAAAGGCGGTAGCTTAACTGTATGGCTGTCATTGAAGTAACAGATGCTGATTTTGAAGAAAAAGTGCTGAACGGGTCAAAATCCCTGCCCGTCATGATGGACATGTGGGCTCCCTGGTGCGGACCGTGCAAATTACTGGGTCCCATTTTGGAAAAAACTGTTGATTTTTTTCAAGATCAGATTATTTTGGCAAAAATTAATGTGGACGAAAACCCGAATATATCGGGAGTTTTTCAGGTCAAGTCCATACCGGCAGTGTATGCCCTGTTCGACAGAAAAGTCGTCGACGCGTTTGTCGGAGCCAAACCTGAAAAAGAAGTTTTTGACTTCGTGGCCAACGTAATTGCCAAGACCAAACCCAGCGAGGCAGATCTGCTTGCGCAAAAAGGAGACGAGGATTCCCTGCGGGAGGCTTTGGAGCTCGAGCCGGACCACCGGGGAGCGGTGGTGGCTTTGGCACGGCTTTTGCTGGAAAACGGCGACCCCGAAGAATGTCTTGCTCTTTTGGTAAGGATACCGGAGAACGAAGAAACCCGCCATTTGGCGGCTGCGGCAAGAGTAGCCAGACTGCAAAAAAACCGTACCCCGATCACCGACAACTCCGCCATCTATAAGCAATTGGAAGAGCTCCTGGATAAAGTCAAAACAAGCGAACCGGCAAAAAACACTTACCTTGACCTCCTGGAACTGCTGGAGCCCAATGACCCCATGAAATCGGACTACAGAAAGCAACTGGCTTCGCGCCTCTTTTAAAATTACGGCATAAAAACACCGAGACCGGATGCCGCAACAGTGTGCTACATTGATTTTATCCGATGAAAATATATTTACCAAAAGACCCCATTCTGATTCTCCTTGGCAAAACTTATTACTGTTGCAGTTACCGTTCC
>JAKABW010000032.1 GCA_021796535.1 Actinomycetes bacterium
TGTGCTGCAGGAAGGCAAGAGATCCAAGTAAAGAGAAGCACCATTCTTTAAATTTGCGTCCATTTGCGTCCATCTGCGGTGTGAACATTTAATTATTCAGTGAGTTTCCGGGAGGCCCGGGTAGACAGAATATTTTTTTCCCTGAGCATTTTAAATTGGCCGGGACAGATTAAATATTAAGGGGAAAAGGGACGAAGTCGGTGTTGGCCCGCAATGCTGGGCATGGATGAAGCAGGGGATCGAATGGATTTTGATGACCGCGCCCGAACCGGGCTTCATGGAGGCATTTCCGATAGTGCCTGTTTGTAGCTCCACGGCATCCACCGGCCTGGATCGGCTGCAAGTTTATCGGCATTACGCAAAAGAACTGTTATATATTCAAACGCATTGACACCCATGAGACCGCAGGTGTGAATGAAACTCATAAAGAGGTCTCCTACCCATGCGCCTCTCTGAGTCCGATAATACAGCGAGTTCTTGCGGTGGCGGATCGCCATCTTAAGCGCTCTTTCGCAAATATTGTTATCAAGGGGGGCGCCCGCGACCGTAAGAAACCGAGTCAACTTTTCCCACCGCTTCAGCATGTATTCGAAGGCCTTCCCCATGCCGGAGTTCGGCTCGATTCTCTTTTCACGCAACTCCGTCTCCATCCAGTTTTTCAATCCGTCCATCAAAGGTCCGCTCTTTTCCTGGTGGAAACCGAGCCTCTCATCGGGCGACATGCACTGCTCTTTTGCGATGGCGTCATGATGGTAGACCTTGGCGAGGACCTCGATCACGTGCCGAGCCTGTTCCGGGAAGGCATTCATCTCGACGACGAAGTTTCTCCGGCCATGTGTCAGGCAGTTGCAAACAATGGTCTTGAGGTTTTCCGGCATGTTCCTGGAAAGAGCGTCGCACATTTGGATGGGAGTGGAAAGTTCCGACAGCCTCTGTTTGAGCAGGTCGCTCAGGTTTTCACCGGCGTGTTTGTGTCCTGTAAAGAAGCACACTATCGTTTTGTCTTCGGACCTATTCTTACAAACGATCCCGGTTGTAAAAACACCTTTTCTCTGTTTTGATCCGCCCTCCGTTTCGCCGTCCCTGCTCAAGGAAAGGACTCTGTTGGCCGTATCGTCATGAAAGAAGATGTCGGACTGAGCGGCTTGCCGCAACAGTTCCGTGTAGGCCGGGTTAAGCTTCTCGGCGTTCTCGCTTGCCATATCCCACTGGGTGGATGCGGGAAGCGGGATGCCGCAGTTGTCCTGGAGCTTTTCCAGGCGATTGAAGGGCAGTCCTGCGCCATACTTTGTGACCGCCATCATGGCGGCCGCCGTCTCATCATATTTTTGCTCGCCGGCTTCGGCGGGCTTTTGCGCAGTGAAGATTTGCCCGCAAAGGTTGCACCGCAACTTCTCGAGAAGATACACCGCTGCTTGAATGGGAGCGGTCCCGAAAAGGCGCATGATCGTCTCCGGACAGATCGGATAGAGCTTGCCCTTCAAACACTCGGGACACCGGTCTCCTTTCTTGTAATCTTCATTAGGCACATGCACGCGCATCGCTCCGTGATAGGCCTGCGCACCATTTCTGCCGTGTCCTTTTGCCGGGGGCCGCTCAGAGCGGGGGATATCCGGGGAGTCTTCCTTCAATATTTGCCTGGCTGTCTCCGTCTTGAAACCGAACATCCATCGCAACAGCCGCGCAATGGCGCTCGATTTCTTCTCTACAATGCCGCTCAGAAAAAGTACGGTTCCGACCAGGCCGGAGACGAAGGCAAAATCTTCAGGTGCAAGGTCTCTTTGTGCTCGCGTAAGAAAACCTTCGATCTTTTGCCTGTCGATCTCCATCTTGGGAGGCTTTAGCGGCATAGCTTCTCCCGGAATCTCGCGTCGAGCGCATAGCCCCAAACATCCTTTATGGATCGAGTGGGCTTGTGGGTCTTGTTGTGTATACCCCGTCCCGTGGTCTGCCCCATGTGTATCCAGTTGGACGCCCGGTAGCAGGTTCCCTTGAACCGTTCAGTATCGACGAAGGTCTCCAGAAAGTGTACCGGGTGACCGTAGGCCTCCTGCCAGTCACGCGATATCCTTCTTGCCATCTTTGCCAACAGATGGGACGCCAAATGATTGATTCGGACCCAGGGAAGCAAGAGAAAGCGGCTGTTATAGATTATCAGGTGGATGTTTTTACTGCGTATTGCCGGCGACCATCCGATGAAACGATCCCGGCAGCCGATGTGGCGAGGGGCCGATGACCAACTGAAGCAGGCTATGGGACGGTCCCCGATCGTTATAAGATACTTGAGATGCTCACCCACCGGCCGGCAATAGCCCAGGTAATGGTAATGCTCGATGAGACCCTCGAACAATTGCTCCAGCGGTCCCCGGCGCACCTGGCAAATGACGGGCGCGGGCAGTCCGGACAAAACACCCTCTATAGGGCTTTGGTCGATACAAGGCGGATCGGGCTTTTTTCTAACAACCAGGGGATTGGAAGGATTTTGTTTCTTTGCCGGGAGCTCGATATATCCCGCCCGCTCCAACTCAAGCATGAGGGAGCGGCAAACCATATCTCTTGGCTGACCGTTGGCCTGCACCCAGTTCCATGCCTCGCACAGCTTTACGGAGAGCTTGCGGCGGCTGTCGGCAGGGTTTTTGGCGATAAGGGCGCGGATGAAGGCTACATCTTCCCGCGACACCGCCTTTCCTCTATAGCTCAGCACTGTTTCCATGCGGCGGTTCTACCACTGTAGAATCCGGAACGCACGCACTTTTTAAGCGCTTCAGGATAATTTTTTAAAAAACTTGACCGCACCCTGCGGTGGCTGAAAGTTCCAGATCAAGGATTGCAACTCAAAGGCATCGATACGGGTGCTGCAGGGCCATTGACTGATTCGTCCTCTCGACAGCCTTTTATGGCACATCCAGAAGCCTTGACCGTCATAGGCAAGGATCCGCAGGCTGGTCCGCGCTTTACTGCGGAAAATGAACAAGGCCCCGCAAAACGGATCGACTCCCAGAATCCTGCGGCACATGCTGCACAGGCCGTCAATACCCCTGCGGAAGTCGACAGGCTCCACGCAAACGAGAATGCGCATCTGTGGAGTTATCTGTATCATCGGCCACGGTCCAGAAAGCAGCTTAGCAACTGCGTACATTGGGTCGGTAGGGCGGCATCGGTTTGGATTTTGAGTTCAAACCCGGCAGGGGATCGGACCTCCATGATACACTGGCCTGTCGAGAACAGCCGCTCCACTTTCAACTCCACAAACTCAGAGGGCGCTTTCCTGGACGAGCGATCGCGAATCCTGCGCTTGAGTTCCTTGAAGTCCAACCTGAGTGCTTTGGATATCTGGCAGGTTGAGTAGGACGGGGACAGTTCTACAGCCGCTTCCCATAGACCTTCCGGAATGCGGTCTCTCTTCTTGCGCGTGCTTCTCCATTGATCGAATAAGACGCTGGCAGCCAGCATCTTCTCCTGTGACTCAGAATTTATCTCGGGCTTCATCGGCTTTTTCCTTCCTCCTCGAAATTTTCAGCCGATCATAGACCCTTTTCTATATCCTTTCATGCTGCCTTGCCGGAAACTCACATTATTCATCAATCTATGGACCGTCGTTGTAGGGTTAAGAATAGCCACTTTATTGAACGAGCGTAATAGCTGAGCGAGAC
>JAKABW010000013.1 GCA_021796535.1 Actinomycetes bacterium
ACTTCTACAACCAAAACAACGGCACTCGGGCATGGCTATATTTCGCCGATTCAATTCGAACAAGTTGCTGCAGTAGAGGCGGCATAGTTAAGCGAGTTCCGTGTCCCATTTGGTGAGTAACTCCATTTAAGAGTGGTATCTGGCTGGAGCTATCGTTGGTGATGACTTTTGGTAATCTGGATCTCGTTGATGGGTGACGAACTTAAAGCGTACGACAAGTGGGTGGTAAGAACAGTCTTTTGGTGACTGCGCAGTGGAATTGCGTGAGAGCAATAGTGCGCCATAAACCTGAGTGAAATGCAGCAATAGTAGTATAATAAACCGGATAATGTCTGAATTCAAACTGAGTGCCTATCAGGCAAAATACTATAGCTATGAACTACAACGTAGCTACGCTAATGACCATGTTGGCAAGTTGGCAGGTTTGTTGTTTGACGCTCAAGTAGAGCCAAAGCCGCATCAGATTGACGCTGCCCTTTTTGCTTTACAGACTCCGTATCTACCTGGTGTGATCTTGGCTGATGAGGTAGGGCTTGGCAAGACTATCGAAGCTGGTATTGTTATCAGTCAATTCTGGTCAGAACGTAGGCGAAACGTTCTCGTGATAGCCCCGTCAAGCTTACGCCAACAGTGGCAGCAAGAACTGCAAGAGAAGTTTCTCATTCCGAGTGTACTCCTCGATCCAAAACTCAAAAAGGAGCAGCTCGTCCGCAGCACAAAGCAGGGAGCAGAAGTGCTTATCTGCTCTTACGAATTTGCTCTGCGTCACGAGACGGAGCTCTTACGTCAGTGGGATTTGGTTATTTGCGACGAGGCACACCGTTTGCGTAATTTCTACACCAGATCAAACAAAATACCAGAAGCAATCAGTCATATCGTCCGTGAAGCCCACAAGACTTTATTACTTACCGCTACTCCACTTCAGAATCGGCTTGAAGAGCTGTACGGTCTTGTGTCTGTGTTCGATCCCGACTACTTTTATTCACTTGACGTATTCAGAGAGCGTTATGTCAAGAGTAATGGCATCGGTGACAGTGATGATCTTATAGAACGAGTCGCCACAATTAGCAAGCGGACATTACGTAAAGATGCCGACAAGTATATTCACTTTACCAAGCGGCTGTCTCTTACGGTTGAATTTATGCCAAGTGACGATGAACTTGAGCTTTACAAGAAGGTAAGCCAATACTTACAGCGTGAAGAGCTGTTTGCGTTTAGCAACTCACAGCGTCATTTGACGGCGCTCATAATTCGCAAGCGCCTCGGTTCATCTTCCTACGCGGTCTCTAGCACATTGGAGAACATTGCCAATCGTCTCAATGCGGAGATCGAAGCGGGTATCCGTCGCGACAGTCGAGGCGGGTTTATTATGTCTGATTTTGATGAGGGTGACCTTACTGACGAAGAGTTGGAAGAGCTGGAAGAAGGCACTACTACTACTGCCTTCGGTCCAGGTGTAGGCGAAAAGCTCGATGATGAGATCACTCAAGCCATGAGACATGAGGTCAAAGAGCTACGTAGCTATGCAGCTCTTGCCAGAAGTATTAAGGTCAACCAAAAAGCCGTTAAGCTGACTGAGGCTTTGGATAAGGGCTTCGAACGGTTGCGTGAACTGGGCGCTCCCCAGAAAGCCATTGTTTTTACCGATTCAACCAAGACTCAGGAGTATATAGCGAGTACCTTGACAGAGTCCGGCCGGGGTGACGGACTAGTACTGTTCAATGGTGCGAACGATTCTGCGGCGTCGAATGAAATCTATAGGACGTGGCTTGCTGCAAACAAAGACGGCGATGTAATAACGGGCATTCCAGCAGCGGACCGCCGTAAGGCACTAGTTGACTACTTTCGTGACCACGGCACCATCATGGTTGCCACCGAGGCAGCAGCCGAAGGAATCAATCTACAGTTTTGTTCGATGGTAGTAAACTATGATTTGCCATGGAATCCTCAACGGGTTGAGCAGCGGATCGGACGGACACATAGATTCGGACAGAAATACGACGTAGTGGTTGTGAATTTTTCCAATAAGGGCAATATTGCCGAGGCCCGAATCCTAGAGCTATTGGCTAATAAGTTCCATTTGTTTGAGACTGTATTCGGTGCTAGCGATGAAGTGCTCGGTGTGATTGAGGATGGCTTTGATTTCGAAAAGAAAATCAACGAGATCCTCTCAAGCTCGCGAAGTGATGCCGAAATCGAGAAGGCTTTTCAACAGCTTGAAGATCTGTGCGCTACGGAGATTACGAGCGAAATGGCGGCCGTAAAGTCCAAGGTGTTCGATAATCTCGACCCCAATGTCCAAGACCGCCTTAAGTCGTATGACTCACAGTCTGGCGAAGTACTTAATAAGTTCGAGCGTTTGTTGCTGGCTGTAACGAAGCGAGAACTGTCTGACTTTGCAATCTTTGAGAGTGACGGACGTCATTTTTTTATGCACACATCACCTGTACAGGATGCCAAGACGGGTCAGTATTACTTCAAGTCAGAGCCTCTGGAGAACGCACATCTATACCGTTATGATAGTCCGCTAGCGCGTTACGTCGTGCAGTCCTCCAAAGTAGTCTATACGCCGAGCAGAGAGTTGACATTCAGTCTTGGACAGTCAGACCGTGTCAGTACCGCCGTCAAGGTACTTGAAGGCATGTCCGGCGAGCTGACCGTCAAAGTCGTTACATTTAGTATCAAGGCGAAAAACGACGACATCAGTGAGTCTTATATACTGGCTACGGCACGAACAGATGACGGTCAGTGGCTTGACCATGAATACGTAGCCGATATTCTCGATCTCTTGTGTATCCAAGAAGGCCCAGAGGTCAATATTGACGAGTCTCAGTTTGTGCAACAACTTGATGATCGCTGTGTACAGTTGCAGAAAGAAGTGCAGAGCCGGAATTCACGCTACTACGACCAACAGGAAGATTTGCTCTATCGCAAGCAACAGGACCGTTACGCTGAGTCTGAGAGTAAGATCCGTGAGTACCGCCATAAGGAAAAGGAAGCTCGCAAAAATATCAGGACAACGGATGACCCAATGGAACAGCTCAAATTGAAGAAAGAAGCCCGTCAGTGGGCTGAGCGGGCCGAAGAAGAGGATGATGCATCACGCATAGTTCGCAAAAAGATGCGCGACGAGGCCGATCATTGTTTACAATTAATTGAGCAAGCACTAAAGGGTACGCAAGAGATCGAAGACTTGTTCAGTGTCCGATGGAAGGTAATCGAATGAATTTCGGACACTGCTTACGAAGGCTTTGTAAACGTAATGTGAGGAACTAACCAATGAGTGAAGACACGCTTGACATTCACGAAACTCCGAGTTCAACACCGGTTTTCAAAACGGAAATTGCAGCGCGGCTTGCCGAGATCCTACCGGAGCTAATTGCCGACGGCAAGGTTGATGTCGAGAAACTGAAAGAAATACTTGGCGATGATGCAGATTGTGGACCTGAGCGGTTTGGGTTATTTTGGCCAGGCAAGAAGCGTGCCCTGCGTGCTGCTCAGGAGTCCACGACGGCTACGCTCAAGCCAGACTTCGAAAATAGCAAGGACTGGGACACCACAAAGAACGTATTCATCGAGGGCGATAATCTGGAAGTGCTCAAGATTTTGCAAAAGCACTACCATGGCAAAATCAAGATGATCTACATCGATCCACCTTACAATACGGGCAAAGACTTCGTGTACCCAGACAATTACAAGGAGGGACTTGAGAACTATCTGGAATGGACGCGTCAGGTCAACGAAGAAAGGAAAAGCCTATCCACCAACCCTGAGACCGAGGGGAGGTTTCATTCGAATTGGCTAAATATGATGTACCCCCGACTAAAGCTTGCGCGAAATCTCTTGACTGACGATGGCATCGTATTCGTTTCAATCGATGAGAATGAAATAGCTCATCTCAGAAAAATTCTAGATGAAATATTTGGGGAAATGAATTTTGTAGTGCAATTCATTTGGCACTCGAGCACTGGCGGTGGTATCCGAGCCAAGTATGTAAATCTGAGCCATCAGTATATTTTGTGTTACGTCCGAAATACTGAGCGAGCCCACACTTTTTGGGCTCCACTATCCCCTGACGCCGTAAGCCAGTACAAGCAAGTAGATGATAAGGGGCTTTACAGGGATAAGGATTTTGCATGGAAAAATAGTTCTACTAACCCAAACCAGATTTACCCAATCACTGCTCCTGACGGTCAAGTGCTTTTGCCCAAAACGGGCTACATATATCGTTTTATCAAATCACGCTTCGAGGATGAGCTCAAGAGCGGAAATATTACTTTCAAAAGGACCAACACCGGCCCTTTCGTTGACAACGAAGGCAACCAAGCGAGATGGAATATTTACGTTAAGAAATATCTTGCTAGTGGGAAGGGAGCGCCGATGAGCGTGATACCACGAGCTTTAGTTGGAATCAACAATGAAGGAACATCCGAAGTCCAGGAACTTTTTGGAGGCCGAGTCTTCGAGAATCCAAAGAACGTGCGTCTGATCGAGTACTTATTAGACGTAGGGTCCGACTCAGAAGGGATCGTCCTAGATTTCTTTGCTGGATCAAGTAGTACGGCGCACGCAGTTTTTTCGAAGAATGCCGCAGATGGAGGAGCCAGGAAATTCGTTCTAGTTCAGCTGCCAGAGCCGACTGCAAAGAACTCAGAGGCATTTTTTCATGGTTATAAGACGATTGCTGAGTTGTCGCGTGCCCGAATTGATTTTGCGGGTGCAATGATATTGAACAATTTATCGGAGCAATTTAACGATCGAGGTTCCCCCCTTGATGTCGGCTATCGTTCCTTCAAACTTTCTGAGAGTAATTTCTTGAAATGGAGTACGTCCAGTGATGTCGATATTTTGGTTCTTGAGCAGACCTTATTCAAATTTCGTAAAAGTTTTCGTGGACAAGCAGCCCCTGACGCAATTTTGCTAGAGATCCTACTAAAGCAGGGCTATTCTTTGACCGAACAAATTGGCGATATCGATGTCGGTGGTCTCAAGCTTAAGACTGTCGGTAAGAATCTTGTGCTGGCATACCTTGACGCTAATACCAAGCCGACACTGGTGCAACTGCGCAAGGTCCTTGAACAGAAGCCCGCCCGTTTTATTATTTTGGAAGATGCCTTTCGTGGTGATGATGAATTAAAGACAAACCTTGTTCAGGAATGTAAGTCACGAAGCATAGAATTATGGACGGCTTGAAGTGGAGTTCAAATTTGATGCCCATCAGCAATATCAACAAGATGCGATTGCGGCGGTAGTTGATCTTTTCGATGGGCAACCTGTCGATGCGAGGGCGCTGGAAGTGATGCTCATCAGTGAGCAGTCTGGCATCGGCGAACAAGATGTATTAGAGATTGCTGTTGAGGTCGGTGCAGTTGGAAACAGCCTGCTTCTCGATGACGAAGCCATCCTTCAGAATTTGCAGACCGTACAGAATAAAAACGGCCTTGAAATCGTAGATGAACTGGCCGGTGGCGCACTCGACTTTGACATTGAGATGGAGACCGGAACCGGCAAGACCTATGTTTATCTTCGTACGATCTTTGAGCTTGCTAAGCGATACAACTTTACTAAATTTGTCATACTCGTGCCCAGTATCGCCGTCAAAGAAGGTGTCGTCACCAGTATTCGGTTGATGACTAAGCATTTTCAGGAGCTGTATGCTGAGCCCTTCAATGTGACTGTATATTCCGGTAGCAGTGCCGAAGAAGTCCAGTCATTCGCTACTTCTACCAGCGTGCAGATCATGGTGGTAACCATCGATTCATTGCGCGGCGATAAGAACACCCGTGTTATCCATCAAACCCGCGATAAACTCAATGGCCTGCGTCCTATTGACTTTCTAAAGGCCACGCATCCGGTGGTCATTATGGATGAACCGCAGAACATGGAGTCATTGCTTTCGCGGTCTGCAGTTGGAGAACTGGATCCACTGTGTACTCTCCGCTATTCTGCCACACACCGCAAGACGCGTAACGTTGTTTATCGACTTGACCCAGTTGATGCTCATGAACTCGGCTTGGTAAAGCAGATCGTGGTCGCGGAAGCGATTAAACAAGGTCCAGATGTCGATCCTTATATCAAGCTTATTTCAGTTAAGAACGATAAGGGTTTCATAGCCCGTATGGAACTAGCTTGTCGAAAGGTTGGGGATGGTTCTATTGAGCGCAAAGTGGTGCCGGTAAAGAACGGTCAAGATCTTGCAGCGATCACTGATAATGCGGTTTACGAGGGTTGGCTTGTCAACGAACTGGCCATCGAGCCAGAGTATGCCGAGATTTTTCCTCACGGCATACTGTATTCAGGTGAGACTATCGGAGGTTCTAATGACGCGATATATCGTGAGATGATCCGGGAGACCATAAGAGAGCACTTTCGAAAGGAAATTCAGCTTCGCGACAAGGGCATTAAGGTGCTCAGTCTTTTCTTTGTGGATAGGGTTACAAGTTTTCTTGGTGAGGGCTATAGCAATGATACTGCCGATGGTCCGTTCGCTGAGTGGTTTGACGATCTCTTTAACGAAGAGCGCAGTAAGAATCAGACATGGCGCGACCTATTACCAGACCAGCCCGTTGATTATCGCCGTGCCTATTTTGCTGCCATTAAGGGCAAAAAGGGTGTGCCAGGTGCTTATACAGACACTAAAGGCACGTCCAAAGATGACAACGACGCTTATGATCTTATTATGAGCGACAAGGCTCGCCTTCTTGACCAAAATGAGCCGGTGCGTTTTATATTCAGCCATTCCGCTCTGCGTGAAGGTTGGGATAACCCCAATGTCTTTCAAATCTGTGCTTTGCGTGAGATGGGCGAAGCCACCGAGCGTCGGCAGACCATAGGCAGAGGTTTACGCCTGCCGGTCAACCAGTTGGGGGAACGCGTTTCTGAGCAAGGTATAGCCCAGCTTACCGTGGTCGCCAACGAGTCTTATCGAGAATTCGCAGATAGCTTACAGAAAGAATACACAGCGTCAGGTGTAAGTATAGGGTTAGTTCGACCCGGGGAATTTGCCAAGATCCCAACTGTCGATGAAGCGGGAGAGGAGAAATTTCTTGGCTTTGTAGGTTCGAAGCAGATTTGGGACGAACTACAGGAACGTGGCTACCTTGACAGCGATGGTCGCCTAACGTCCAAATTCCTTCCCGAAACACTCGGTTTTACGTTGGGTCCCATGCCGGACTTCTTCTGGTCAGAGACGGAGATCATCAATGTAATGAATAAATGCAGGATTGAACGTTTTGTCAAGCAGCAACGCAAGCGAAAGGCTCGCAAGCTTAATAAGGAGCTCTACGCAAGTCCTGAGTTTGAAGATTTCTGGACGGCCATTACACAGCGCACGTCCTACCGTGTTGCACTGAAAAGCGAAGATCTTATTGACAACTCAGTCAATAAGATCAAATTAGAACAACCCATTCGGCCGCTACGTGTCCAGGTAACGAAAGCTGGTGTGAAATTGGTACGAGGTGGAACCAAGACGTCTGAGAAGGCTTCGCGTTCAGTGGAGCTCGCCGGCGCCTACCGGTTGCCCGATATTATTGGTGAATTACAGGAGGCAACGTCGCTCACGCGTAAGACGTTAGTAGAAATTCTCATTCGTTCTGGAAAGCTCAAAGAATTCATTGATAATCCAAACGATTTTATTGCAATGGTCAAGCGCAATCTTCAGAACGTACTCGCCTCTGCTGTAGTTGAAGGTCTCCAGTATGAAAAAATTGGCGGCTGTATCTATGAGTTACGCGAACTACGAAAGGACGGACAAGAGGAACGCGATTTGTTCCTAGACCGCCTATATGAGGTAAAGAACAAACAGAAAACCGACTTTGACTATATACAGATTGATTCCGACGGAGCTGACGCTCCGGAGCGCCAGTTTGCCGAGTTGCTTGACTCTCGCGAAGATGTAAAATTGTTTATGAAATTGCCAGAGAAGTTCAAGATTGAAACGCCTGTTGGAAAGTATAACCCAGACTGGGCAATCATTAAGCAGATTGAAGATGAGGATCGCATTTACATGATCCGCGAGACCAAGAGCACTCTCGACGAGGTTAAGCGCCGCCCGACTGAGAATGCCAAAATTAAAGCTGCCTTTAAGCATTTCGAGGCAATCGGTATCGGTACTCAAGCTATTGATTACGCTGTCGGTGTGCCGGAGAACTGGAACCTGTGATGTGTATGTGGTAGCTGGCGTGAGTGACTAGATTAGTTTGAAAATGGATGACTCTACTTGACAAATAAGGTTCTGATCGGTGTGCGTGGATCCAGCAAGCCTTTCCTACTTGACTGATTTTCTAATGGTCGCTCTATCACTGAGTCAATGATATGGTTTGAAAGAAGGGAGTTTGTGTCTTGGCGTGACCTATCGTCATGAGCGATTCGAACAGTATAGTCAGGCGAACACGCCTAGGATCGCTCTACTTAGTATGTGAACGACAAGTGCTTAAGATCGTCAACAACCCCATTTGCGCCCTGTTTTATCGGCGAGCCTGTGGGACAGGGCGTTGTTTAGCGGCATCGCAAGTCATGCCTGCCAGTAAACAATAATCTTACGGGAGACATTGTACATATATAGCTTGCCGATAGATTTTGTCCAGGTAGGTCGTATAGCAGAGCGAAATTCTTATAACCAGTCCATGGGTAACAATTTAGTGAATCAACCGCATATCTATATCATCGTCGCCGGTGGATTTCATCCGACAGCATGGGAAGCAATTGTTATTGCGATTCAGGAGTTCGTCTGTAGTTTCTTGACAAAGTGTGTCATTGTGTTAGCCGGCACATAGAGGAAAACACTGAGTCTGTATCATTTATTCAGAAACATATGTAAAAGATATCTTTTATAGCAATACCAAGTAGATATTCTACCCCCCTTCCAAAAAAATCTCTTGATCAAATAT
Source organism: Actinomycetes bacterium (assembly GCA_021796535.1). Taxonomy (GTDB): domain Bacteria; phylum Actinomycetota; class Acidimicrobiia; order Acidimicrobiales; family Bog-793; genus JAJZMK01. The sequence goes on from JAKABW010000013.1 coordinate 8,889, forward strand.
TTTATGGAAACAGATCTTGTTTGTTTTACAAAAGTCCTTTTGAATCGCTATTTTGGCGTCTGTATTTTTGTCGAAGCAAGCAGGGGAAAGTAAATGTCGTATTTATTATTAAGTTAATAAATAAACATTAAGTAAAAAAAAATTATTTAGTTGTACACACAATAATAAGCGTATAATATAGGTAACTGTTATTCACCAAAGGGAAGACATGTATTCCCAATAAAGAGGAGACGGCTATGACGATTGAGTTGGATAGGGACTTTTTACCGGAAGAGGACGACGACGAAAATCGCCGACCCGGCACGGCATCCGCACCCGGGAGGCATTCGGCCAATGATCCGGTGTCCGTGGCCGTAAAGCTGCGTCCTCCGGTGAGGATTGGAATAGAGGAGAGATTCCACAATTCCGATCCGGATAAAAAACTGGAAGTCTCCAAAACGAAACTTGCGCGCAGACTGCTTGCCAACAGAAAACTGCAGTTCCTCTTGATCCTTCCCAATCAGATTGTCTTTTGGACCGTCATCTTTGTCGGTCTGTTCGGGACCACTGTTCCCGGATTGAATTTCGGAGCGGCCATCACTTGGTATGTGTGGTTCTGTCTGGTGTTTGTCATGATGGTCGTGGTCGGCAGGGCTTGGTGTTCCATGTGTCCTTTCGGCGGGTTCGGGGAATGGATACAAAGACGCACATTTTGGAAGAGAACCCAAAAGGCTCTCGGCCTCGGCAAGAAATTGCCCGAGCCGGTAGCCCGCTACGGGTTTTTGATTCCCGTTCTCAGCTTTCTCATCCTGACATGGATAGAAGAATTTTTCAATATTGCCGGTCCGGGAAACCCCGCTGATACGGCTTGGATGGTGGTGGGGATAGTTTCCTTCGCCCTTTTATTTTTCCTGGTTTTCGAGAGGCGCACATTTTGCCGTTACTTTTGCCCCCTTACCTCACTGATCGGAACGGTCGGGTCCATGGGTTCGGTGGCCGGCTTCAGAACAAAAGACAGGGACGTCTGCCTGCAGTGCAAGACAAAAGACTGTATGAGGGGCAACTCAAAAGGGTTTGGCTGTCCTTGGTACACTTGGCCGGGCAGTGCGGACTCCAACCTTTACTGCGGCCTCTGCTCGGAGTGCTACAAGACGTGTCCGGAAGGTAACGTGGGTCTTTTCGTGCAAAAGCCGCTTACTTCCGTCGTCAACCCTTCCAGGCGCCGCGCTGACATTGCCTGGGCGATAGCTCTGCTTTGGGGACTGGTTTTGTACCAGCAAATAAATGCCACCAACGTATATACGTCTGTGGACAATTGGCTGAACAAGGAAATGTCTTTTGTGCACTACCCGAACCCCGTTGCCTACACCGGTCTCATTGTGGCCTTGGCGGCCGTTATGGCCGGAGTGGGGCTTTTGTTTTCAAAAGTTTTGGCCAGAAAAGACCTCAATTACGTTCAGGCGGGGGATTTCGTCGACAAAAAATCCAAATTCAGGGCATTCTTTTTGCCCGCCATGTACGGTCTCATACCGGTTGTCGGAGCCGACTACTTTGCCAGGCAGCTGCCCAAGTTCTTCAAGCACTCGGCAAGGCTGGTCCCGGCCGTCGGTCACCTGTTCGGAACGGGCGGCGGCACAGCCTCTTCCGTGTACGCTTTCCACATCATCAACAACTCGTGGATAGTGGTTGTGCAGGTAGCCATCATCGGATTGGGCACACTCGGTTCCCTGTGGGCAATGTGGCGCATCACCAAACGGGATTTGATTCCCGTAAGTAAAAATGCCATTGCGGTAAGAATGGCGACAACTTCTCTGGTCCTCGTATGCGGTCTTGCCGCCTCGGTTCTTTACGTGGCAATGCACGCCGCCAGCTGACGACCAACGGGTATTGGGCAGTCACTTATATAAAAGCAATGGTTTATATAACAAAGGGTGAAAGGTAAAAAGTTATGACGATAGCATCGGAAGAAACAAGATTGGAAGCAGTATTTTCTGGATTCCAAAGACAGGGAACACAGCCAGTGATCACCGTGGTCGCGGACAGGTGCGCCGGCTGTCAGGAATGCGTAATACGCTGTCCCGTGGGGGCGCTCTCCATGGACACGGGGAGATGGATCGCCCAAGGACATTCCGATCTGTGCGTCGGTTGCCGTCAATGTGTCAGGACCTGTCCGTTCTCCGCCATCTATATCGAAGGGGATCTGCAGCTGGGAGAGCGTTCTCTCTTGGAAGACAGGGAACCCGAAGAGCTTTTGTACAATGTGGACGAACTCAGACAGGGATTCCAAAATTTTGAAGAAGCCTACGCCGAAGCTTCGAGATGTCTGACTTGTCCGGATCCGACATGCGTGAGAGGCTGTCCCACCCACAACGACATACCCGGCTTTATCGCCGCCATAAGGGAAAACGATCTCGGCAAAGCCGCTTCCATACTCGGGAAAACCTCCTGCATGCCAGATATTTGCAGCAGGGTATGCAACCAGGCTTCCCAGTGCGAAGGAGCCTGCTCGTGGTCGCTCGCCCAGGGCGTACCGGTGGCCATAGGAAAATTGGAGCGCTACATAACCGACAACTTCAAGTTGGATATGCCGAAAGTGTCCGAAGAAAAAAAGAATTTGAAAGTGGCTATTGTCGGTTCCGGCCCCGGAGCCATAGCCGCGGCCTGGGAGCTGACACAGCAAGGCGCAAGTGTGGACGTTTTTGAAAAAGACGACCGTCCGGGGGGGCTTATAGTCTGGGGGATACCAGATTTTACTTTGCCCGCCGAGATAGCGACGAGACCCTGGCGCCAACTCGAAGCGGCCGGAGTAAACCTGTTTTGCAATCACAAGATAGAGCCTTCGGAGATCGATTCTCTGCTCGGGAAATACGACCACGTTATTCTCGCCTACGGAGCCAGCCTTCCCATCAAGACTTCGGCCCCGGGCAGTGACCATCGTGGTGTTACGGATGCCACGACGTTTTTGCAGACGGCGCAGACCAATCTCGCCGCCGGAGGAAACAAAAAAGAGTTTTTCGCCGCACTCGGATTGTCAAGGCCTTCGCTGAACGGGGAAGAGGCCCTTTCGGAAAGCATGGCTTCGGAAGAGAACAGCTATCACATTTTGGTTTTGGGTGCCGGCAACACGGCAATGGATGTGGCGAGAACGGCCCGCCGCTTCGGCCTGGGAGCGACCTGTATAGACTGGGTCGACGAAAAATTTGCAATTGCGAGACCCGACGAAGTGGCCGAGGCCAGGAACGAAGGCGTGGAAATTTTGTTTTCGACAACCCTGCACGAAATATTGGCCGACAACGGCAAAGTTTCTGGGGCCGAGCTTGCTCAAACTCAGCAGGAAAGAGCCGACAAATTGCCAAAAGTTCTGACAAACAGATTGAGTAAAATGCCTGTCGACTTGGTGGTCATGGCCATGGGGTACAGGATAGACCCCGGTTTTGCCTCCGTATTTCCCCCACTGCCGAGAAACAGGACGGTATCCTGGCAGGACTCCATGAGATGGGCGGCAAGCGGTATCTTGGCCGCCAAAGCCTCGCCGTTTGCATACGGGGCGGATGTGGGCCAGCTGAGTCTGAGACGCGAAGACGCTTTGCTGCAAGTCGGAACACCCTACAGGGACAGATTGTGGGTGATCGGGGATGCATTGATCGGACCGGCCACGGTCGTGGAGGCCATGGCACACGGCAAGCAGTGTGCCCGCTCCCTTGTCCGCTCGTTTGATGCCGAAGACAACAAAGACTCTTTCGACGGCATGAAAGTATTGGTTTGCTACGATTCCTTGGGCGGCACGACCAAACACGTGGCGGAGACTATCGCCGGCTTTTTGCCGGAGTCGATAGCGGGGGCAACCGTCAAGTCGATCAACGATGTCAACAAGTTCGATGTCATGGAAGCGGATCTGATGGTTTGCGGCACCTGGATTGAAGGAATGATTCTTGCCAAGGTGGGTCCTTCAAAGCATATGATGCGTTGGATCGCAGGCCTGTCTGATCTCTACGACAAAAGAGTGAGTCTGTTCTGTACTTACGGCTTCAATCCAAAAAATTCACTTGAGAAAATGGAAGCCATATTTTTACAAAAGGGTGCAAAGGTAGTGGGTAAATTAGCCGTAAAAGCAAGCGATGCCAAGACAAAAGAGACAGAAAAGACCGTTGCCTCTTTTACCGCAGAAATGTTGTCCAAGAGGAAAGTTAAATTCCTGAAGAGATGACACTCAGTATAAATCAATATAAGATATAAAGGTAATGCAGTATATAGTCAATCTAATATAAATGAGTTCTGAATATAATGGATAAAAAAACATCATATAAGCGCGCCGTGGTTGTGGTTATTTTTGTGGCGGCTCTCGTGGCGGTATTTGTCGGTCTAAAGTCATCTCACCATAACAACGCCTTGTCCCCGGTCGGTCATCCCGGTTCAACCAATGTGCCGAAGCAGGCGAAACAAAAACGTCTTGGGACAAAGAGTGCGGCAAAAACTTCTTCGGCCGCTTTATCATCCGGAAAATATCCGTTTCCTCCGCCCGTCAAAGGGCAAAAAATTACCTCAAACCTTCTGCCGGGTTCCAACCCGTCGGTTTTGCCGAGCGATGTGTTGATTGCCGACGAAGGCAATAACCGTTTGCTTTTGGTTTCTCCGGCCGGAAAAATTGTTTGGCAGTTTCCAAGACCCGGCGACTTGGCGCCGGGGCAGACTTTTCTTGAGCCGGACGACGCCTTTTTTACCCCCAACGGGCAGGACATCGTCGCCACGGAAGAAAACGACTCGGTTATTTCGCTGATCAGCATCAAGTCCCATAAAATCATCTGGCGCTACGGCACCCCGGGTCATCCGGGTGCCGGCCTTAATCAATTGTCCAACCCCGATGACGCGATGATGATGCCCAACGGGGACATCATAACCGCTGACATAATGAATTGTTCTATTTTGGTTTTGAGACCGCCTTCACACGTGCCTCTGATGCGTTTTGGAGAAAACACCACCTACTGCTATCACCAGCCCCCTCTGCGCTTTGGGAGCCCCAACGGAGCTTTCCCTTTGAACAACGGAAATTATCTGATAAGTGAGATCAACGGGGACTGGGCCGACGAAATGACATTGCAGGGCAAGATTCTTTGGTCCGTTCATCCCCCAAACGTCGCTTATCCCTCGGATACGAATCAGATCGGACCCAACAAATTCCTCACGGTGGATTACTCCAATCCGGGCCAGATAGTTGAGTTCAACCGGGCGGGAGCCACCCTTTGGCGCTACAACCCCCCCAGCGGCCCCGGCAAATTGACGACCCCGTCCCTTTGCGAGTCCATTCCGACAAACGGATACGTGCTTTGCAACGACGACGGCAACGACAGAGTCATCGTCGTCGACCCGAAAACCGACAAGATAGTGTGGCAGTACGGACACGACGGTGTTGTCGGCACCGCTCCCGGTTATTTGAGCGGCCCGGACGGCGTGGACCTGGCTCCCCCGTATTCCATGACCGTAAGACACTTGGCGACGATGGGCCACCAAGTGGGGACATGTGCGGCGGGACTGCCGACCGGTGCCTGCACCGTTTTCGGGAAAGGGTAACTCCGTCCGCCGGCTCTCCGGCATGTTGGATTCGGTATTTTTCCTTTCTAAAGCCTGTATCGGCGCGGGACGGATTTTGAGGCAAGGTTTTGAGCGGGCAACGCTGTCCGAGCGGGTAACGGCCGGCGGCTCTGCTTTCTCAGGTCGGGCGGTATGTGCAGGAGGGGTCTTCGGCCAGAGGGTTTTTTGTGTAGGCGTAAGCCTGAGCGCGGGATCCGCCGCATGCTTCGCGCATCTCGCACCTGCCGCATTTTCCTTCCAGGAGATCGGGATTTCTTAATGATCTGAGCAAAGCGGAAGTGGCATAAATTTCTGTGAGCGGTTTGTCCCGCACGTTGCCGGCACTGAGCGGCAAAAAGCCGCTGGGATAGACTTCCCCGAAGTGCGATACAAATACGACGCCCCTGCCGTCCCCGACGGCCAGAGGCGACCTTCTGGAGCGCTGACGGTCGTTGTTGTGCCGTGTCTCAAGCGGACCGAGCTGACTCAGTTTGTTGTGCAAAAAGTGGTAAAGCGGGGCGTCGGATTCCGTACCTTTCAGGTTGTGGTAAAGCTTCTCTTTTTCCTCTCCTCCGCCGTGCTGTCTGATGGAGTGGCGCTGGGCCACTATTCTTCTGTAAGCCGGCGCCTCGGTCGTTTTCAGAGGAATGACCGGAGATATGTCGGCCAAAAACTGTAATACCTGTTCTGTTTCGTGGGAATCGAGAGGTTGTAAGTTGGTTCCCCTCCCCGTCGGGACGAGGAAGAATACGCTCCACAAATTTGCTTTCAGGTCCGATACCAAATGGGCTATTCCCGGAAGGTCATGGACGGTTTCTTTGCTGATGGTGGAATTTATTTGCAGGCGGAGTCCTACCTCCGTGGCGTTTTGTGCGCCGGCGAGAGTCGCTTCAAAAGAACCGCGGACTTTTCTGAACGAATCGTGGCTTTTGGCCGTGGCGCCGTCCAGGGAAAAAGATACCGTGCCGGCTCCGGCTTCGCGGATGTCGTTCATCATTTCTTTGGTGGCCAGAGGCGTTCCGGCGGGGGAGACGGCACAGGTGAGCCCGGAAGCCGTGGCATAACCTATCAATTCGCACAAATCTTCACGGCGCAGGGGATCGCCTCCGGAAAGCACCACTATCGGTCTGGGAGGTCCCAATCTGGAGAGATCGTCGAAGATCGCCATAACCTCTTCGGTGGAAAGCTCGTTGGTCGGAGGAGTATGAATGGATTCGGCTCTGCAGTGACGACAGGCCATGTCACAGGCTATGGTGAGCTCCATCAGAATCAGAAAAGGCCTGGAGTCCACGTCGAAGTGGAGTTGACGCAAACCGTCGACACCGGAGATCCCCGGCCTGTTGACGGCCAAGGTACCACTGTATACTTTTTCAGTTAACATTAAGTTAAATAATATACTTAAATGCTTGTTGCGGTGACGTGATAAATCAATTTTTCGGGATGTCGACGCCGTTTGGGTTAAGAAGATTTCTCGCTTTTGTATTTGGAGGCGTCCACAATGCTTCCGGCGTAGTGGGGTACCTCCGGGGTTTCGCCGTGCACCGGTTTGCCGTAGGCGTCGTCAATGATCCGGGCGACTTCCGCCCCGTCGACGGTTTCTTTTTCCAACAGCTCTTTGGCGACGCGCATCAGGCCGTCCCGGTGCTCTTCCAGTTTTTCTCTGGCCCGCGTTTCTGCCGTTTTGAGGATTTTGGCCACTTCTTCGTCGACTATGCGCGAGACCTCTTCGGAGTAGTCGCGCTGGGATACCAGCTCGTCACCGGACCACATGGCGCCCTGGGCACCCCAGGCCATCGGACCTATTTTTTCGGACATACCCCATTCGCGCACCATTTTTGTGGCCAAATCCGTGTTTCTCTGCAGGTCGTCGCTCGCTCCGGTGGAGAGGTCGCCGTAAACCATCAACTCGGCAACCCGACCCCCCATGCGCACGGCAAGAGAATCTTCAATGTATTCGCGCTTGTAGATGTGTCTGTCTTCTAGGGGGAGCTGTTGGGTGACGCCGAGGGCCATTCCGGCAGGAATAATGCTGACCTTGAGGAGAGGGTCGGCGGAGGGGAGGATGTATGCCAAAATGGCATGGCCGGATTCGTGATAAGCGACCCTTTCTTTTTCTGCTTCCGAAAGGGCCATTGAGTCGCGCTTTTGTCCCATCAGGACGCGGTCTCTTGCGGCATCAAAGTCTTGCATTTCGATCATCTGACTGCCCCGTCTGACGGCATGGAGGGCGGCTTCGTTCACCAGGTTGGCCAAGTCCGCACCGCTCATACCGGGCGTACCGCGGGCTATGATATCCAAATCCACGTCCGGCCCTATTTTCTTGTCTCGGCAGTGCACGGCGAGGATGGGTTTTCTTTCCTGCAAGTCGGGTAGCGGCACGACCATCTGTCTGTCAAAACGGCCCGGTCTGAGAAGAGCGGGGTCAAGTATTTCCGGTCTGTTGGTGGCCCCCATGACCACAATGCCTTCGGAGGGGTCAAAACCGTCCATTTCCGCCAGCATCTGGTTGAGAGTCTGTTCCCTTTCGTCGTGACCGCCGCTGAGCCCGAGTCCGGCTCCGCGCTTTCTGCCTATCGAGTCGATCTCGTCGATAAAGATAATGGCGGGGGCTTGCTTCCGGGCGGTTTGAAACAGGTCTCTTACCCTGCTTGCGCCCACTCCCACGAGCATTTCCATAAAGTCCGAACCGGTGACGGACATGAAAGGAACGCCGGCTTCTCCGGCCACCGCTCTCGCCAACAGCGTTTTGCCGGTTCCCGGGGGACCCACCAACAGAACTCCTTTGGGTGTTCTGGCGCCTATCTCCTTGAACCGGGCCGGCGATTTCAGGAATTCCACGACTTCGGTGATCTCCTGCTTGACGCCTTCGTATCCGGCGATGTCGTCAAAAGTCGTCCTGGGTCTTTCCGTCGAATAAACTTTGGCCCGGGATCTCCCGAGTGACATAAGTCCCGACATCTGACCCTGGGCTCTGCGCATGAAGAAAGTGAGCAGCAAAAAGCCCACGGCCAAAAATACCACCCACTCTATGATTGACGGCCAGATACTGGAAGTAGGCGTGACATAGGTTACTTTTGTGCCGTGCGACTGCAGGGCACTTACTTCGCTTTGCGGAAGCGAGATGGGTCCGGTGGTGGTGTAAGAAGCGGAACTGCCTTTGTAGTTGTAAGTGATGCCCCCGGTGGCGTTGTTGACCTGGATGCTTGAAAGGCTGTTTCTGGTAAGGGCGCTGTAAAAAGTATTGTATGACTGCGTTGTGCCCGAGTTGGTGTGAAACAGGCTCGGGCCTATCAGCAATATCATAATAATACCCACCACGAGAAAAGCCATTCCCCATCGGCGGGAGTTGTCTCCCTGGTTTGGAATCGGCGCACCCTGCTGCCTATAGCGCTGATTTCTGTTTTGTTGCATATCTTGTTGTTGTCGTGACATTATATAAATATCGTAGGGCTTGGCGAGGGACAATGTGGCTCGCTTTGGCAAACTAAACGGCAATTTACTTAAAAATTAATAGAAAATTTAATAGAGTTGCATTAAAAAGTCTATTGTCCTGGACATTTGGTTTTAAAATTATTTTCCCCCTTTATCTGCGGCCGGATTTTTCGGCTCGCTAAGCCTTCTTCCCGGGGAGTTGGCATAAGATATAAAAACGGTTCAAAAGATTTAAGGCAGGCAAGCCGTTATGGTTTACTTTGACAGCAAAAAACCCTTATGAGAGGGAAGTCTTTACTGAAGACGGCAATTTTTGGCCTGCTGATCAGCTTCATCGTCTCCACCGTGTCGGTCAGCGTCGCGGAAACCGCCGTGTCCTCTTGGCGCGGCAATAATTTCTACACCAGTATTTTCTCTCTATTGGGTTTTTGGACCGGATTATTCGGCACCTGTCTGTACGCTCTGCGCCTTTATCCCGGAAACGAGACAAGCGGGATTCCGGTGCCGTCAGACGAGGCAAACGGATCGGACCCGACCGGTTTGGGAAAAAGCGGAGGGAGACGGGTCAAATCGCTTTTGTCTCTGCTCTCCGAAAATTACGGTCTCCGATTCAGGCCGGCAATCGATTTGCCGTTGGGTATTGTGGCGGGGATTCTGGCGCAGCTGTACTTGGTTGCGGTGTTTTCGTGGCCCCTCTCGTTTTTTGTGCGCAATTTGTCCCGCAGGATGTCCGGGCCCGCCAAGCATTTGGTGAGCGGCCTTTCCGGTACGGAAATCGTCGTTTTGGGTATTTTTATATGCCTCTTCAGTCCGCTTTTTGAAGAACTTTTTTTCAGGGGGCTTTTACAGCGTTCGCTCTTGGAAATATCGGCTCCTTTCGGTCGCGTGTTTTCCGTTGCGGTGAGCATACTTTTGACAGCCGCTGTTTTTGGCTCGGCCCACTTCGAGTCGCTGCAGCTGTTGCCCCTCTTCGGTTTCGGCATCATGCTGGGTTTGGCGGCCTATTTCACGCGCCGGCTCGGGTTGGGAATAGCCGCGCACATATCTTTCAACACCGTTGCCTATGTGGCGATAGCGAGAGGGCACTTTTAGGTTTTGGTCTTCTCATCCCGACGAATTCGGCTGATAACAGACGCCAAAGCGCGATGTTTTGACTATGCTTGTAAGTTATGACTTTTGAACAAGATTTGAACAAAATTTTTAAAGCTTACGACGTCAGAGGGATAGTTCCGGATCAATTGAACGCCGGGCAAGTTTTTGCCATAGGGGCAGCTTTCGCGCGATTCGTGAAGGGGACGGAAAACGCCTCCCGTGTGGCAGTTGGATATGACATGAGGGAATCTTCCAAGGTCCTGAAAAAGGCTTTTATCGCGGGAGTGCATCTGGAGGGATGCGAAGTCGTCGAAATCGGACTCGCCTCCACTGATCTTTTGTACTTTACTTCCGGGAAGCTGAATATGCCGGGTGTGATGATCACGGCTTCGCACAATCCGGCAAAGTATAACGGCCTGAAGTTTTGCGCCTCAATGGCCCGCCCCATCGGTCAGGAGACGGGTCTGGAAAACATCAAGGCCGCGGCCGCGGAAATCCTGGGTCAATACGGGAGCGAAGACATGGCGCAAAAGATCGCCGCCGACAAAGGCGGGGAAGAAAAAAACATGATCGAGGATTTTGTCCAACACGTTCACGGTTTTGTCGAAATCGCCAAGCTGAAGCATTTTAAAGTCGTGGCCGATACGGCAAACGGCATGGGCGGATTGATAGCCCCCGCTATTTTCAAAGGTCTGCCGGTGGATTTGGAAATTCTGTATCCGGAGTTGGACGGAACGTTTCCGAACCATCCGGCCAGTCCCATAGAGCCGGAAAATCTCGTTGACTTGCAAAAAGAAGTGTTGGCGACGGGAGCCGACGTGGGTCTTGCCTTTGACGGTGACGCCGACAGGGTATTTTTGATAGACGACAAAGGCGTGCCGCTTTCCGGCTCCGCAACCACTGCCATCGTTGCCAAGTTCATGCTGGAAACCCACCCCGGGGCAACGGTTCTGTATAACTGCATATGCTCGAAAGCCGTTCCCGAAATAGTGGCAGAAATGGGCGGCAAGTCCGTGCGTACACGAGTGGGTCATTCTTTTATCAAGGGGGAAATGGCAAGGACGGGAGCCGTGTTCGGCGGAGAGCACTCCGGCCACTATTACTTTTTGGACAATTTCAAAGCCGACTCCGGGATTATTGCGGCAATCGTGGTGCTGGGGGTACTCTCGAAAGCCGGCATTCCCCTGTCGGAATTGCGGGTACCTTACGAAAGATACGCCGATTCTGGCGAGATCAACACCGAAGTAAAAGACGTCCGGGAAGTGCTGGCCGGGATCAAAGAAACTTATTCCGCACAGGGCGCGACGATAGACGAATTGGACGGGCTGACCGTGGACAGCGGTTCTTGGTGGTTTAATCTGCGCCCTTCCAACACGGAGCCTTTGCTCAGGCTGAACGTGGAGGCCAAAGACGAAGCCGCTTTGGAAGTCCATGTAAACCGGGTAAGAGATCAGATCAAAGATATGAGCAGGTAATGTCCTATTCCATCCCGCCGTTTTTTATGAAAATACTTGTTTGTCCGGAAGACAAGCAACCGCTTTGGCTGATAGACGCGCCGGATGAGCTCTGTTTTTACAACCCGAGATTGCACAGAAAATATTTTATCGAAGACGGAATTCCGGTCCTGTTGACCGAGGAATCGGTGGCTTTGTCGCCGGAAGAAGAATCGGTGCTGGAGTCACTGATAGCCGACGGCTACGGGAAGCTGACCGCCCAAGACGATTAGATGCGGCTACAGCCAATTGAACCAGGGGTGTGAGTTTTCCCAGACGACGGCTATGACTTTGCCCGATATGTCGCGCTCCGGCACGGGATTGGGAATGCCGTTTTGTGAAGAGAACTGCGAACACGAACCCATAATGACGTAATACGATTTGGGAATTATTTCCTGAGGGACGGAAGCGGCGCTTTTGCGCGGGCATGACCCGACGGTTTCTTTGTACCATTTCTCGTTGCTCACCGCCGTGCCGTTTACGTAAACAGTGTTGTCGGAGGATGTGATGGCCTGTCCCGGCAACGCCACGATGCGGGCAAATATTTTTGTATCCGTACCCGGTTTTGTCGCGTATACAATGTCGCCCTGCTGGTAGGTGACGGCCAGTTTGCTCACCAAAACCCATTGGCCGGCTTTGATCACCGGAGGCAGGGCATTCTGCGTCACTTCGACAGGCCTTGCCACAAATGTTCTGGCGGCAAAAAACAAAGAAAACAGGATGAAACACAGGCTCAGCATTTTGATCCGCCGTCTCGATACGGAAGGGGTTTGACGCACTTGTCCGGGGGAGAGCGCGTCCGGAGGCCGCCTCGTATTTGGTTGGGTCTGCACCGTGTCAACCGGGGGATCCGCCGTCAGGTTGTCGTGTATAAAAGTGGGTTTGATGGTCTCAATGTCGAAGTTCTGCAGAATGTCGAAGTCGAAAGGCAACAGGTCCGGCTCTTGTTCCTGAGTTCCCGAGAGGTTGGCGTCGGCTGCCGGGGCTATCCCGGCATCGGCAGCCGTTGAGGAGTCTTTCCGTATGAGATCTTTGATGTCGTCTTTTGCGTAGGGAGACATGAACTCCGGCGCAAATCCGGGTGCGAAATCCGAGCCAAAGTTTTCGTATATGTCAATGTCAAATCCGGGGTGTTGCTTTTTGTGCCGTTCGGGGGGCAGGGTGACACCGGAGGATCCGCCGTTTTCGGGAAAAAACGTTTTTGTCGTATCGGCTGCTTCAAAATTCCCTGTGCCGTAAAAGAGGTCTTCTGTCTTGCCGGACAGCTTCGTAACCCAGGAGTTTCCGTCGAGTGAGTCCGCCAGAGAAGAGATAGAGTTGCGGAACTCTTCGCTCGGGGGGAGGGGGTTTTCCCCGTCGTTTGTTGCCGGGCCGGCGGCTCTGTTTTTGTTTTCCACCCCGAGGGAGAAGCGCGATATCGGTATCGTCGGAGGCGACGGTTCGGCTCCGACTGGGAAAACCCCTCCGCCGAATTGCTTTACGTCTTCTTCTGCGGGCAAAATATCTTGTGAGACGAGCGGCTTTATTTGGCCGGGGAAAACCCCTGCCGGGAGGGGGAGCTGTTTTATTTCGGACGCCGCCGGCCGGTCGGTTTCTGCTCGGGAGCCGACGGCATCGGTCACCCGTTGTTTTGGCAACCTTGTGGCTTTAAAAACCGTTTTCAGGCCGTCAGGTTTTAGCGTGCCGGCATCGGCTTCCGCATAGAGGGATTGCCTGTTGTTGAATGCGGCCGCCAGGGATATGTCGGCGAGGCTTTCCGACAGGGAGCGGTTTTTGTAGGAATCGTCGGCTGGATCTTTCTCGTCGCTCGAAAGATCCTGTGCAAGAACGCGTCCCAGCAACAGATCCCGCCAAATTCTGGCCTGTTCCCTGAGGTAATCGTCGGCGGTTTTGAAGTCGGCATCCTCGGCTTTGGCAATCCATCTGGACCAATTCTGCAAACTGCCGAAAACTGCTTGGGCGGCTCCGGCGGGGAGCAGGTGCTCCAGAGAGGCCAGCCACTCCGCCAGCGGCAGCAGTCTCAGCGGGTCAAAGAGCTGTCTGTAAATTCTGGGTTTTTCCCGGCTGTCCGCACCGGCGGCCAGCAAGACCGCTTCCGAAAGAAGCCGGCCCAGTTCGTAGGCAGGCCGCATGTATTTGCCCGAGACGGAAAGCGCTTCCACCAAACCCAAATGCAGATCCTGAGCGAGGCGCCGCGCTTCCGCTTCGTCGGCATACTCCCCGTCGATGAGTTTTGAAAGGGCGGCCGTCCAGATCTGCGATTTGTCGTCTGTCGTCAGTCCGAGCGAGGTGGTCCTGCTCTTGATGGTTTTGGATACAAGATTTCTGGGCGGGAGGCTGGGTGCCGTCGCATCGGAGCTCTGCAGAGAGGAGGCATTGTGTGTCGGGGTGCTCAGGTAAATGATGGCCACCTGCCAGCCGAGTCCCACGGCCAGCTCCACGGTCCTGTTGCCGTGCCGTTCCGTCCAGACGTCGTTTGCCGCGGCGGAATAAGTTCCCGGGGTTTCCGTTGAGGTTTGGGAGATTATTTCGGGTTGCATTGCCGGTTGTTCGGCGCGAACATAATATGTGGTGTCTTCGTTCTGGGGTGCGGCGCCCAATACGTGTGCCGCACTTTTCTTTTTTCGTCTAATCATGTCCTGAAGGCACCATACGTTGTTAACATTATAAATCCATAATAACTTTATTGCAAAAATTTCTCTTTGCCTGCCTCGGTTGACGGAAGCAACCGGGGGCTTTTTTGAAACCCCGTTGTATTTATAACGGTAATAAATGCCGGATATTGCAAGAATAATTTGTCATGGCGCGGCGGCTCTCCGCCGCCCAGGCAGAGAGCGGAGCCAAAATTTGTCGGCCGGTTTTGCCTCGGGAAAGAGAGCCTTGAGCGTTGTCGCCGACAAAAGGCCCGGGACGGAGAGCCAATTCCTTTGCTGACCGACGCAAAAACGTTTCCGGATGATATTATCTGTAAAAGATGTTTGGGTGGTTCTGTGGTTGAAAGTCGAAGCCAGCCGTAGGCAAAGCGATCCACGTAAGACAGTTTTTTGCTGTCGATCATGGTGCGGTTTAGAAGTAAGACTCGCCCGCCGGAATACCGACAAGCGGTATCCGACGGAGAAGAGGCTCAGGAAGTAAGTGTTGCGTAGGGTACCGAGGTAACGCCGTAACAGATTCACAAACCTTTCAGCGAGCGAGTGTGGGGTCAAAGACCAGGTCAGACACCTAAACATCTTTTGAGCGGTTGTGTGCATATAATTCAAATGCGTGCGATGGGAGCAAAGGTAACCAAGACATGACGACATTTCTGCGGTTGGGCACGGGTTCTGCGGCCGGGTCTTTGTCATAAAAAATGCCGGCGAAACACATTGCTTTGGTGGGTTCCACTGGAACCGGCAAAACACAATTAGCCGTACGACTCGCCCGCAAGATGGCGGACGTGGAATTGATTTCGGTGGATGCCATGGCGGTTTATGTCGGTTTTGACATCGGAGCGGCAAAGCCCGCGGGAGAAGACAGAACCGGATGTGCGTGGCATTTGCTGGACTTGGTGTCCCCCGAAGCAGAATTTTCCGTGGCCGAGTTTCAAAAAGCTTTCCGGGAGGTCATGAAAGACATCGAAGCACGGGGCAAGAGAGCGGTGCTGGTGGGCGGGACAGGCCTTTACCACAGGGCGGCCATAGACAATCTGCAGTTGCCGCCGCGTTATCCGGAAACCGCCGGGGAGTTGGAAGGGATCTGGTCGCGGCCCGGGGGACCGGACGAACTGTATGCTTTGCTGCTCAGACTCGACGGGGAGGCCGCCGCCAAGATTCTTCCCAACAACAAAAGAAGGATTCTCAGAGCTCTTGAGGTAATTCTGGGATCCGGCCGTCCCTTCAGCTCGTTCGGACCGGGACTCGGGGCCTATGAAAAAAACAACGATATAGAGCTGTTCGGCCTCTATGCGGAGCGCGACGAGCTTTACAAAAAACTGGAACAACGCCTGGATGCCCAGTTGGAAGCGGGATTTGTCAAAGAAGCGGAAGGCTTACACAAAAAAACTTCCCTTTCCAAAACGGCCAAACAGGCCATAGGCTACAAGGAACTTTTCGAATATCTGGACGGTGCCGTCGGTCTTGATGCGGCCAAAGAACGGATTATGAGCCGGACGAGGATTTATGCCAAGAGGCAGGAATCCTGGTTCCGCAGAGACCCGAGGGTCCGTTGGTTGGCGGGCAGCGAGGATGAAAATTTTCAGACAGTATATACTTATATGGAATCCTATGAAAAGGCGCGGAGATGAAAGATAAAAGATTATGCGAAGACACTTCGTTGATGAAGGTAACAAAATACGAAGCCTTGGGAAATGACTTTCTGATATTTTTTGACGACGACGAAGAAAAGCCGTTTGGCGAAGAACTGGCGGAGTTCTTATGCGACAGACATTTCGGTCTCGGCGCAGACGGCGTGATCAGGATGAGCAGGGCGCAAAAGAGCCGCAGATTCAAAATGACTTTGCGCAATGCTGACGGAACTTTGGCCGAGACGAGCGGCAACGGTTTGCGCTGTGCCGCCCTGGCCGTCTTTTTTGAGGGGATAGAAAAGACCGATACGTACAACGGCGAAATCTCCGGCGCCACGGAAATAGAGGCGGCGGACAGTATCGTCGGCGCATTTTGTCATTTCCCTTCCGCCGACAACATCGCCAGCGCCGCCATCGAGGTATCGATGGGGGAAGTCAAAATAGCGCAAACAAAAAGCCCCATAGAAGACACTGTTGCCTTTGAAGTAAACGTCGGGAATCCCCACTTGGTGATCTGCGGCCACGGTTTTGAAGGACTGGATTTGGCCAAAATAGGTTCGCAGGAAGAAAAAGCGCGTCCTGAGGGCATCAACGTGGAATTCCTGGATCTGAGTGATCTGGGGGCTTTTCCCAACGCCAAATTTCCCATGGTCGTTTGGGAACGCGGCGTCGGTTTCACCAAAGCCTGCGGAAGCGGAAGCGTGGCGAGTGCCGCGGCAATTGGAGAAACGCTTCTGCAAAGAGACTCACAGTTGTCGGAGCACTTTTCCTATGTGATCGCCAATCCCGGAGGGGATCTGGACATCAGATTGGAACCTTTTACCAAAGGCAGCTATTTTGCCTATCTGAGAGGACCGGCCAATTTTATCGCCGAAGCCGAAGTATTGTTGCCGCAACGTTTAACCGGAAACGCCGTTCATGGGTAAGAGACGGCGATGACGCTTATCGAGCGCTCGTTTAGGGAGCGCATTGTTTTGGTGGGAGTGCAAAGTTGGCCGCGCGGCTTGCGGGAAGTGGAAGAAAGCCTCGACGAACTGGCCAGCCTGGTCAATACGGCCGGAGCTGACGAAGTGGCCAGGGTCATTCAGTCCAAAAACGTTTTGGATCCGGCCACGCTTATCGGAACGGGCAAGGCCGAGGAACTGCATTTGTTGTGTGAGAGCGTCGATGCCGACACGGTGGTCTTTGACGAAGATTTGACGCCGGCCCAACACCGCAACCTGGAAAAAATACTGGGGCGGACGGCCATTGACAGAACGGCCGTGATACTCGACATCTTCGCCCAAAATGCCAGAACCGAAGAGGGGTGTACCCAAGTGGAACTGGCAATACTCAGGTACAGATTGCCCAGGTTGCGCGGCAAGGGAGTTTCGCTTTCGAAGCAGTCCGCCGGCATAGGCACGAGGGGTCCCGGGGAAACGAAACTGGAATCCGACAGGCGAAGAATCACAAGGCGCATAGCGGGACTGGAACGCCAGCTGAAAGAACTGGAAGTGAAGCGGAATGTCCAACGCAGATCAAGGGGCAGATCGGAGATACCCTCGGTTGCCCTGGTCGGTTACACCAACGCCGGTAAATCGACTCTCCTCAATGCCCTCACCGAGGCCAACGCATTGGTGCAGGACAGGCTTTTTTCGACTTTGGATCCGAAGACCAAAAAACTTTTTCTTGCCGGGGGTGAAGAAATTGTCTGTTCCGATACGGTGGGTTTCGTCAAAAAGCTGCCCCATCAGCTGGTGGAATCGTTTCATTCTACCCTGGAGGAAGTAAGAACGGCGGATCTTCTTTTGCACGTGGTGGACAGTCATGCCGCCGACCCCAAAGCCCAGATGGAAGCCGTAAGGTATGTGTTGCACGAGGTCGGAGCGGACGAAGTGGAGGAGCTGATCGTGTTGAACAAATCCGACCTCGATCCGGCTCAGGCTCTCAGGCTTGCCAACCTTTATCCCGATTCGGTGACTGTTTCTGCCGCCAGGAAAGAAAATATCGACGGACTGACAAAGAAAATTTCAGACTGCCTTCACGCAAACGACCAGTGCATCAAATTGCGCATCCCGTACGACAGGGGCGACCTGATGGATCTGTTGCACAAAAAAAGCCAAATTGTAAGCGAAAATAACCGCGAACAATTTGTAGAAATAACGGCCAAGGTAAGACAGCAATTTGTTGCCAGGTTATCCCCGTTCATGGATGCCGACGCTTTGAACAAAAGTTAATGCGGCAAGATCCGTGTCCAAAGATTATGCTATAAAGGGTAAAATTTTTATAAACTCTCATTCGAAAGGCAAGTAAGAAATGGCGGCTTTCCGGCTACCCCCGTATCCTCACGACAAGATCGGCTACATCAAAGCTCTGGCTTCGGACAACAAACGACAGATCGTAGACTTGTCCATCGGCACTCCCTACGATCTTCCCTCTGAGAAAGTGCGGGAGGCTTTGGCTGCGGCCACGGCGGCCAACGGCTATCCGCCTTCCGTGGGTACGGAAGAGCTGCGCTCCGCATCGCGTGAAATGCTGGCGCGGCGTTTCGGAGCGGATGTGGACGGGGAAGAACTGGCCATGTGCGTGGGGACGAAAGAATTCGTGGCGACGCTGCCCCACCTTCTTTCTTTGAGGAATCCCGGCAAAGACACCGTGCTTTATCCGGCCGTTTCTTATCCGACGTATGCCATGGGTGCGGCGATGGCGGGGATGCGCGCCGTCCCGGTGCCCTGTGACGATAATTTTATGACGAATCCGGAGGCTCTGGACAAAAGCGATTTGGACCGGGCTTTGCTGCTTTGGGTCAACAGTCCGGCGAATCCGACCGGTGTGGTGGAAGACTTGGAGAAAGCGGTATCTTTTGCCGACAGGCACTCGCTTTTGCTGTGTTCGGACGAATGCTACGCGGAGTTCACGGCGGCCGGAGACAGGGATTCCGTGTTGAGATACAAAAAAGACGGTGTGCTGGCGGTCCACTCCCTTTCCAAGAGGTCCAACGCGGCCGGTCTTCGGGTGGGTTTTTATGCCGGGGACAGAGACCTGGTGTATTTTTTGAAAGAAATCCGCAAACATGCCGGGATGATGATTCCCGGGCCGGTCCAGGCCGCCGCCGTCGCGGCTCTCGGCCAAGACGGGGAAGTCGACGGACAGTGGGACATATATCAAAAAAGACTGGCCTATCTCAAAGATGTTCTGTCCGGCATCGGAGTGCATGCGGAGATGCCTTCCGGGGGTTTTTACCTTTGGGTGAAAGCTCCGGAGAGCTATTCGGGCTCCTCTCGATCCGACCAAGGTGCGGGATGGCCGTTTGCCGAAGATTTGGCCAGATACGGCGGGATGCTGGTGAGTCCGGGTGATTTTTACGGTCCGGCCGGTGCCGATTACGTCAGAATAGCCGCGGTGCAACCTTTGGAAAAGCTGGAAATTATAAAAAGCCAGTTTGACGCCGCCAATTTTTCCTGCTGAACCGGATTCAGCCGACCGGCCTCCGGCCTTTTTTGAAAATCCGGCTGAGAAAAGAAAAGCTGCTTTCTGTTCTGTTTTCCGCCAGTGCCTGTTTGACTTCCTGCACGACGAGGTGTTCCATATAAAAAGCCAGGAAAGGGAAAAACCCGGCGCAGATCATGGCCAGCATTTCCAGTATGGTAAAGCGCGCCCTTCTGGCCAGGTCATAAGCTGCCATCAGATAAACAATGTAAAGAACGCCGTGGATGGGGCCGACCAGGGCTACCACCTCTTTATTGCCCCAGACGTACTGTAAAGGAAGTCCGACCGCACACAGGATAAGGAGCATAACCCCCACCGTGTAGGCCATAATCCTGTAGCGGTTCAACGCTCCCGTCATTTGTCGTCCTTTTTTGTTTTCGGTGATTTTAGTTCTGCCAAGTATTCATTATAAGCAGCCATTTCTTCGTCTTCTTGGGCAACCCGGCGTATATTTTCTATATCTATGCCGGATATGCGGATATCCAAATCCCGACCCAGTGTCTCCGTGTCTTTCTCGGAGTCGGCGCGGTTTTGCAAATTTGCCTCAGCGATGCGCCTTTTGGCAAGGAGAAGACCCTTTTGTCCCGTTTTTTCGGGGTCGTCGTGGATGATGTTCCACCAAAATACCGCTCCGAAAAAGGCAAAGACGGGCCATTCCACCGAGTACAGCCATCCCAGACTGTCTCCGGACAAAGCCACGGTAATTTGCCACCATGCCGCCGCCAGACAGCCCGGAAACCAAATTAGGATGGCCAGATGGAGAAGGAGAGCTCTTTTGCCGAGCCATTTGGAATTTGCCACGGTTAAAGAGTAGTTGAAAAAGCTTTTCTCCCGCGACCCAAAAAGCGTTTTCTCTCAGAGTTCCACCCCCGCCGCCGCCCGGGAGACCGCCAAATTGTCCGCCGGGAAAGAGCTTGCCTCCCCGCCGGGGATCTTGGGCATTAATAATTTTCCGGGATGCTTTCCGGGATGCCTTGTGTTATAATGCGTCGCATAAGATGTCGGTATAGGGTAGGGGAATCCCTGCCCTATACCTCTTTGCGGTTGCATTCTGTTAGTGAGGTCCTATGAATCTGGAGTCCGAGGTCAAGCAATTATGGGAAAACAGAGATTCTCTGGATTTCCAAGACAAAGACGTTGTAAATCCGATTCGCGAAACAATCGCTCTTTTGGATGACGGCACCTTGCGCGTGGCCGAAATCAATTCCCAAGACGAGGTTACGGTCAGCGAATGGATCAAGCAGGCCATTCTGCTCTTGTTCAGAATTTCCGAACTCCAGGCATACGAGCTCGGGCCTTTTGAGTATTTTGACAAGTTGCCCCTGAAGACCGGTTACCGGGAAAAAGGAGTACGCGTCGTGCCGGGCGCGTCCGCCAGATTTGGCTCCTTTATCGACAAAGGGGCCATTTTGATGCCCAGCTACGTCAATATAGGAGCCCGCGTGGGATCCGATACCATGGTGGATACCTGGGCCACCGTGGGTTCGTGCGCCCAAGTCGGGGAGAGGGTTCATCTGGCCGGAGGGGTCGGCATAGGCGGTGTGTTGGAGCCGGCCAACGCCGTTCCCGTGGTCATAGAAGACGACGTCATGATAGGGAGCCGTTGCATGATTACGCAGGGCGCGAGAGTCGGCAAAGGCTCCGTCGTCGGAGAAGGCACTATACTCAATCCGGCCATCCCGGTGATAGATTCTTTCAGCGGAGAAGAGATCTCCAGGGGCAAAATACCCGCTTGGTGCGTGGCCGTCGGCGCTTCCCGGAAAAGACAGTACCCCGGCGGCGAGTTTTATCTGCCCTGTGTGCTGGTCATAAGACATCTGACGGAAGGCGAGCGCCACGACAAGGCTCAATTGAACGAAATTCTCCGACTGAACGGAATTTCCGCAAGCTGACGGAGCGGGTTCCGGGTGAAGTTGATCCGGCCGCCGGGTCCCATATCGAAAGTGTGTTATTATGTCCCGTTCTGTCGATGTAAACAATCTGACGGAGCTTACTTACCGGTTGGTTTCGATTCCCTCCGTGAGTCACGCCGAAAAAGAAATAGCGGATTTTGTGGAGGATCTCCTCGGCACTTACCCTTATTTGCGGTTGAGAAGAATCGGCAACAACATAGCGGCAACCGCCGAGCGGGGCTTTGAGCGAAAAGTGATTCTGGCCGGCCATCTGGATACCGTGCCGGTTGCCGGGCTCGAAGCGTCGCTTGCGCCCGATGCCGTATCGGGGCGGGGGAGCGTCGACATGAAAGGCGGCTTGGCAGTTTTGATCAGACTGGCCGCCAACGCCGAGAGTTTTCCTCTGAATACCGCTTTTATTTTCTATGCCAAAGAAGAAGTAAAACGGCTTGATTCCGGTTTGCTGGAAATCGAGCAGGCCGCCCCGGAATTATTGACCGGCAATTTGGCGGTTTTGGCAGAGCCGACAAATACCCATGTCGAACTGGGGTGCCAGGGGGTGATGAGGGTTGTCGTAAGACTGGGCGGCAAGTCTGCCCACAGCGCCCGCCCCTGGGCGGGGGTCAATGCCATACACAGGCTCGGGGTCTTGCTGGAGCGGGTCAATTCTTTCGGCCGCCGCGAAATCGGAGTTGACGGTCTTTTATATGCGGAATCTTTGCAGGCCGTAAAAATAGAAGGGGGCACCGGGAAAAACGTCGTGCCGGACCAAGCCGCCGTTACCCTCAGCTACCGGTTTTCGCCGGCGAGCGATACGGAGTCGGCTTACGCTTTCTTATGCAAGACCTTTGAAGACGTGATCGATCCGGAACTCGGCGACGAAATAACTGTTGAAGAAGCCGCCCCGAGCGCTTTGCCGCATTTGTTTCAGGACGGTGTCCAAAAACTCATTGCCCTTACCGGAAAGGAACCGGTCGCCAAGCTCGGCTGGACGGATGTCGCCTTTTTTTCAGAACGCGGCATTGCCTCCGTCAATTTCGGTCCAGGCGACGCCGAAATGGCCCACGGTCCCCGTGAGGTGATCGGGACCGAACAGCTGGAAAACTGCTACGCCGTTTTGCGGCAATTTCTGTCGGTGCCCGACCCGGCCTGCGGCCAAAATTAAGGTTTTCGGCCGTAAAGCTTACGGCACTTTTGTCAAAAGGACCAGGAGATCTCCCGCCTGCACGGTGGCTGTTTCCGGCACCACGACCCTTTGCACTATTCCGGCGATCGAAGTCGTAATTTTTGCATCCATTTTCATCGCTTCGATGGTCGCCACGATATCTCCCTGTTCCAGCTTTGCGTTGGGTTTTACGTGCACCGTCACCACCCCGGAAAAGGGCGCGGCGATCTGACAGGGGTCGTCGGGACTGGCTTTTTCTCCGCTCGGTTTGGAGGAGGCGACGGAAAAGTCTTTTACCGACACGATTCTGGGCCTTCCGTTCAGCCGGCAGAACGCATTGCGGAATCCCCGTTCGTCGGGCTCGGACACCGCGTCCACCGACAGGAAAATGTCCAGTCCCGGTTCCAGCTCAACTTCGACTTCTTCTCCCAAGTCAAGTCCGAAGAAGAAAGCTTTGCTCGGCAGGAGGGAGAGGTTTCCGAAATGGTCGTGGGAGTGTTTGTACTCTTTGGCGGGTCCGGGGAACAGCAACTCGGAGAGCCCCTGTCTCACGTTGCCGCTCTCCAGTATTTCTTCCTCTTTGGGAGTCAGTTCTTTGGACGGCAAAGTGTATGTTCTGTTAGCCAGGGCGCGGGTGCGGAAGGGTTCCGGCCAGCCCGCCGGAGGCGTCCCGAGTTCGCCGGCCAGAAAACCGATTACGGATTCGGGAAGGGAAAACTTTTCCGGGTTTTGTTCCAGTTCTTCCACGGTGGTACCCTGTGCCGCCAGGTGCATGGCCAAGTCGCCCACCACTTTGGAGGTGGGGGTTACCTTCACGATTCTGCCGAACAGTTTGTCCACTTGGGCATAGAGGTCCTCGACGTGGTCGATGATGTTTCCGAGTCCCAGCGAGATGGCCTGCTGTCTCATGTTGGTTATCTGTCCGCCCGGTATTTCGTGGCGATAGACGCGCCCGGTGGGGGCGTTTAGGCCGCTTTCGAAAGGCCTGTACAATTTCCTGACGGCTTCAAAATACGGCTCCAAATTGAGCAGAGTCTGCAAATCGATTCCCGGGGCAAATTCTTCGTCGGCGGTTGCGGCGACGATCGAAGAGAGGGCCGGCTGACTCGTGGTGCCGGCCAAAGGAGCCATGGCTCCGTCTATGGCGTCCACCCCCGCCGAAACGGCCGCCAGATAAGTGGCCAATTGTCCGCCCGCCGTGTCGTGGGTGTGCAGATGGACTGGCTGGTCAAAGCGTTCTCTGAGGGCAGACACCAATATTTTGGCGGCTTTGGGTCTGAGCAGTCCGGCCATGTCTTTGATGCACAGAATCTGCACCCCGGTTGCGGAGATTTTTTCGGCCAACCTCAGATAATAGTCCAAATTGTAGAAATCTTCTTCGGGGCCGGCCAGATTGCCCGTATAACAAAGCGTTCCTTCGGCCACAGCGTCCGTTTCCAGTACGGCTTCGACGGCCGGCCTGATCTGTTCCACGTCATTTTGGGCATCAAATATCCTGAATATGTCAATGCCTGCTTTGGCGGCTTCGGCGACGAAGTGTTTGGCCACTTTGTCCGGATAGGGGGTGTAACCCACCGTATTTCTCCCCCTGATCAACATCTGCAGACAGATGTTGGGCACGGCTTTTCTGAGTGTCTCCAGTCTTTCCCAGGGGTCTTCTTTCAGAAATCTGAGCGCCGTGTCGAAGGTGGCCCCGCCCCAGCATTCCAGAGAAAACAATTCGGGAAGCCGGAAGGAAATGTGTTTGGCCACCGCCAGCATGTCGAAGGTTCTCATCCTGGTGGCCAACAGAGACTGGTGGGCATCCCGGAATGTCGTGTCCGTAACGGCTATTTTTTGGGAGTTCCTCAGGTTCCTCGCAAACTCCAGCGGACCCAGTTCCTGCAGAGCCTGTTTTGACCCCGGGGCCGGGGTAAGGGTGTCCCAATTGATTTTTGGCAGCAAATCTCTGGGGTCTCCGGCCGTCGGAGGCGGACCGAAAGGACGGTTTACCGTGGTCTCGGCGACATAAGTAAGGAGTCTGGTTCCCCGGTCGGCACTCTGACGGATGCGCAACAACTCCGGTTTCGACTCGATAAAAGAAGTCGAGATATTGCCGGCTTTGAAGTCCGGATCATCCAAAATGGCCAGAAGGTAGCCTATGTTTGTTTTGATTCCGCGGATCCGCATTTCCGCCAAAGCGCGTCTCGCCCTGTCCACGGCTTCCGTAAAATTGCGGCCGCGGCAGGTGACTTTCCCCAGTAGCGAATCGAAAAACGGGAGTACTTCCGTGCCGAGGGTGGTTCCTTCGTCGAGTCTTATGCCGGATCCGCCCGGTACGCGGTAGGTGGTGATGACCCCGGTGTCCGGTCTGAAATCATGTTCTGGGTCTTCGGCCGTTACCCTGCACTGCACGGCAGATCCGAGCAGTCTGACGGCGTCCTGGCTGAGTCCCAGGTCGGCGAGGCTGTGCCCCGCCGCTATCAGTATTTGGGATTGCACGATGTCGACTTGCGTCACCTCTTCGGTAACGGTATGTTCCACCTGCACGCGGGGGTTCATTTCGATAAAGACGTAGCGCGATTTCTCGATGTCCTCCACGTTTTGCACGAGGAATTCCACGGTGCCGGCACCCGTATAGTTTAACGATTTGGCAAAAGCCACGGCGTCTCCGCATATTTTTTCCCTCAGCCGGGAATCAAGAACGGGGGCGGGGGCGATTTCGATGACTTTCTGGTGTCGTCTCTGGATGGAGCAGTCTCTTTCGAAGAGGTGGATGACGTTCGTTTCGGAGTCAGCGAGAACCTGTACTTCAATGTGGTGGGCGTCTTCAAGGGCCTCTTCTATAAAAAGGGTCGGGTCCCCGAACGCCGAAGCCGCTTCCCGCGAAGCGGATTCGATGGCGCTTTCCAATTGCTTTCTGGAGGTTACCTTTCGAAGCCCCCTTCCGCCGCCGCCCGCGGCGGCTTTTACGAAAACCGGATAACCGATTTCTTCGGCAGCCCTGATGAGGTCTTCGCCGGTCAAACCCTGAGGGGAGCTTTTTAAAGTGGGCAGGCCGGCCTGTTTGGCTGCCTGAATGGCGCTGATTTTGTTGCCAGCCAAGGTGAGAACTTTGGGAGAAGGCCCGACAAAGGTTATGCCGTTTTTGGCGCAGGCCTCGCTGAGGAGAGGGTTTTCGGACAGGAAACCGTAACCGGGATATATCGCGTCGGCTCCGACGCGTTTTGCCAGGTTGACAATTAAATCCACATCCAGATATGCCCTTACCGGATGGCCGCGGTCGCCTATTTCGTAGCTTTCGTCGGCTTTTTGTCTGTGGAGGGAGTGTCTGTCTTCATACGGATAAATAGCGACCGACCTGATGCCAAGCTCGTGCAAAGCCCTGAATGCCCGTATGGCGATTTCTCCTCTGTTGGCAACCAGAACTTTCTTAAATGCTTTTTGCGCCATTCCTGTTTCCTATTGACCTTTTCTTGGTGAACAAAGTTTTGCGGGTGTCAACACTTATCTGTAGCAACATAACTATGTTATACGCGCTTTTGTGCAAAATCGATTTCATGTGCACAAATTCTGAAGCGGGGAAGAGCCGGCCGCCGGAGTTCTGCGCACGGGCGATCCTCAGACGGGCTTGACGCGTTTCGTAAAACGGTGTTTGAGGAAAGGGTAGAGCAATTTACGGACCGCCCGCAAGGAGGCGACGGGTTTTTTGTTTTTGACGAGATCTCCCAAAGCCGAAAAAGAGTTTTTGTAATCTTTGATCAAAAAGAACGCCACGACAAAGCGCAAATAATGCCAGGCCATTACTTCCTCCGGCCGGAACTCGGCTACGGTGTCTGTTCCGGGCCGCCTGGCGCGGATAATCGGGCTGCCGCCGGTTTCCCGGCTCTTCGACAAAAGCTCTTTTTCGACAATCCGCTTTGAGGCCCCGTAATGTCTTTTGAGGTTTTTGCTGTAGCCGTTGACGTTATCCCTGTAGTAGACGAGGTCTTTGTTGATTCTGGCTATGTCGCTTATTTTGGCGGCACGGATCCAGAATTCCCAATCCTCCGCTCCGTCAAATGCGGATTCAAAGTACCCCGTTTTTTCGACGCAGGACCTTCTCATCATCACCGTGGAGGTCTGAAATCTGTTGAGTATCAAGAGATCGTCGCCGGTAATAACGTCTGTGGAGCAGGTATCGTCGGCATCGGCGGCGGTTAATCCGGCCGGTGATGCGGTCCACTGACTGCAAACAATGTCGTGTTTGCCGTCCGCCAGGCAGCGTATCTGCAGCAAAGTTTTGTTGTCGGCCCAAATATCGTCGGCGTCAAGGAAGCAGATGACGTCGCCCCCAGCCACGTCGATGGCGGCGTTTCTTGCCAGAGAGGGAGAGCCGAATTGTGTTTCTATGATCTTTAGTTTGGGAACTCCGCCGGGCATTGTCCTTCCGGGGCACAGACTGCCGGGGTCATCCGCCGCCGAGTTGAGAAGTCCGAGAGTGTTGTCCGTGGAGGCGTCGACTGCCGCGATAATTTCGGCGACAGGATAAGTCTGGGTTAAAACCGACTTCAAAGTGTCCAAAAGGGTCAGTTCGGCGTTGTGAGCCGGCAAGATGACCGAAACGGCTTCGTGTTCTTTTGTCATATTCAAACTTTCATGTCGTTTTTCCAGCGTTCGGCAACGGCTTCTCCGGCGACAAGCCTGTCATCCAACGAAATCCGCCGGTCTCCGATTTTTTGAGACGTCTCATGGCCGCGGCCTGTAATTAAAATGGCGTCCCCCCTGTCTGAGGCGGCCACCGCCTGCCTGATGGCTTCGCGGCGGTCGAGTTCTATGAAAATATTGCAGCACTGGGCGCGGTTTTCGATCTTTCCGATGTGGGGATGTCTCTCGCCGATCATGTCTGTCACTATGGCAAGCGGATCTTCGTCATCGGGACTGTCGGTGGTATAGATCACGCTGTCGGCCGTTTCGGCGGTTTCCCCCATCGGGGAGCGTTTGGCCTTGAATCTGTTTCCTCTGGCGCCGAGCACGACGGCGATCTGTCCCGAAGGCGGCAGGATATTTCTGGTGGTTCGGATGAGCGCGGCAAGAGCCTCCGGGGTATGGGCGTAATCCACGACCACAAGACAGGGGGCGTTCCCGCTCACTATTTCAAAGCGTCCGGGGGGGGCGGTGCACGACTCGAGCGTGTCTATTATCAAAGATTTGTCGATGCCCAAAATCCTTGCCGTAACGTAGGCGGCGGTCAGATTCAAAGCGTTTACCGTACTGATGAGTTTGGATCTTATTCTTGCTTTCCCCATCGGTCCGGATATCAAGACTTCCGTGCCATCCAGACCTTTGCCGGTTGCCACAATCGGGATGTCGGACGATTTGTCAAATCCGAACGTCACTACCGGTATCCGTGCGGTTGAGGCAAGTTTTTTGCCCCAAGAGTCGTCAATGCAAATTACCCCTTGTTCACAGACGTTTTTTTCAAAGAGTTTTGATTTTGCCGCAAAGTAGGCTTCCATGGTTTTGTGGTATTCCAGATGTTCGGGAGTCATGTTGAGGAATACGCCGATTTTAAATTGGACGGCGGCCACCCTGTGCATATCCAAGGCATGCGAAGAAACTTCGACGGCCACCTGTGAGACATTGTTTCGCCTCATCAGAAAGAGAAGCTGTTGCAACTCGATGGCTTCCGGTGTGGTCAGGGACGCCGGAATGTGCAGGCCGCCCAGCTGGTTATCGATGGTTCCTATTTTGCCGGCGGGAGCTTTGTGGGCTTCGAAACAGGAGTACAGCAGATGACAGGTTGTGGTTTTTCCGTTGGTTCCCGTGATGCCCACTATTTCCAAGTCTTGAGACGGGTTTTTGTAAAAAGCGCCTGCCAGTATGCCCATGCATTCCCTCACGGAAGGCACGACGAGTTGGGGTATGTCCAGAGGCAGGAGTCTCTCCACAACGGCCGCCGCGGCTCCGTTGGCGACGGCTTCCGCCACAAAGTCGTGGCCGTCGCTGTTCTGGCCGACTATGGCAAAAAATAACGAGCCCTTTTGTCGGCGGCGTGAATCGCTGCCGAGAGAAAAGACGAGTTCGTCTCTGGTCAGTACGGCATTATCCAATTTGTCTGTCGATACCGAAGCCTTTGCCAAAACGGCGCTCAACAACTGCGGTTGCAAGTCGGGATAGTCTTCCTGTAAAAAAGTGTTGTCTATGTCAGCCATTTATTTTTTCTGTCTCGGTGCCGGGATCTTCTTGCGATAAATTTAATTCCGGCATGCGGTGTCGAATTGCTCTTTTTACGGAGAGCACTGCTGCGCTCAATACGAGTATTTCAAGCAGCAAAAGTCTGAAGTTCCCTATCGTTGGGTTAAACGGAGCATGAATCAAAAAGGAAAAGTCCGGCCCCAACGTGCCGACGGCATTTCTTCTCAAAGATTCCATATAAGAAAAGACTCTTGCTATAAGGACGCACCACAACACAAAAAAGCTCAGTTTCTCCACTTGTTTTAAGGTGAAGAGCTTTTGATAGTTTCTGGATATCGTCTCTGCCGATAAAACCGGTATGCCGACGGCCACGGGGAGGCTGTCCCGCCCGGACCAGACAAATCCTATTTGATGCACCTGCGAAGAGGAAATTATGATGGGCATAATGACGGCCGTCGCTATCAGTGCCGACAGGGAATAGATATCATGACGGTCTCCCAGGAACAGCGCAAGAATTATGAGAGAAATTATAATGCAGATGTAGATCAGATAACTGCCGAACGGAGACGAAGTGTCGCTCCAGCCGAAAACGCCTATTATCTGATGGATGAACTGCATGGATCTGCCGAATGCGATTTCCAAAACTTTCAGTTCCCTCATGGAATAAGGAACTTTTGTCCTGGAGTATAGATTGAGCGTGTTGAAGCTGAAAATCCAAACGGTGGCCAGTGCGCCGAATGCGGCAATTACGACCCCGGCCGTTTTGACATAGCGGGATTCCAGCAGTCGGAACAGGTTTCGGCGGGGAACGGACAATGCCAGCACTATCCCCGTCAGGAATAACCAGAAGGGCGACAGTCCGCGGATCAGTTCGAAGACGACGGATGAGACAATAAAAATTGTCACCAGCGGTTTCGGAGGTCCGTCTTTGTACTGTCTCAGCATGATGGCTCCGGAAGTCCACGTGGCAAGCGCCGCGGAGGCTTCGAGTCCCGCGGGATTTACGACGCCGGCCAGAAACATCAGCAGCGGCGTCGCTCCCATGACGACGCCCGTCAGGATGATCGGAGATTGTGCATAGCGAAGACAGGCGGCCACGGCCAGGGCGACGAAAAGAGAGGAAAGCGCCGCGCTGGACAGGCGCATGAGATAGATTTCCAGCCGGTGCTCACCCAAAAGACTCGGCAGCCCCACAAAAAGGTAATACAGCGGGGGGTAACGGTCCACGTAAGTGAACGCGTCGGTGGGCGTCGAAGAGCCGTGGGGCAGCGGGGCACAGTCGGCGGACTGCTTTGGGTTGCGGTGGAAGCAAGTCGGTATATTTCTCGTTTTTGCGTAATATTGTGGGACCGATACTTTGCCGAAAGAGCTGTGAGAATTTCCCACGAGCCGGCCGGTGAGTTCCCCTCTGGCAACGGCAACGGCTTTGATCACCTGTACCGGTTCGTCGGGGCCGCCAAAAAGGGGGGTGGCCAGACTCCAAAGAGCCGTCAACGCAAAGACAAGCAAAAAAGCGTATACGAAAGTTTTTTTGAAGTACCCCGGCTTTTTTGCGTCCAAGACTGTATTTTCGTTCATGGCTGGGCTCTGCTCATTCCGATGATTTCTTATTGTGTCTCTGTATTCCGGTTTTTTATGGCGGCTGTTTGTATAAGCCTATAGCCTAGCCTCAATCCGTCCGTGATTGTAGACGGGTTGTGAGGCCGATATCAATTAAGCCCTTTTGCGACTCGGATAAGATCCGGAGACGGGCTCCCCGTGAGGCCGATATGGGTCAAGCCCGTTTGCCTGCCAAAGCCGCCGACGGGTTGCCTGTTTTGACAAATGACCAAAGAAGCGGCCTTCTTACTGGTAATTCAAGCGCTTTTTTTATGCGGGGGGACTGCGGGGGAAAGAGCGGAAAGGCCGGTGAATCCCTTTGCGACTGCGCAACGGGCGGCTGAGCGATTATTAAGGAATGCAGAGAATTCTTTGCTGGATCCGTCCGGTTTGTCCCGTCGCGGACACGGTCGGTTTGGCCGATGTCGGTTTTTTGCCGTCCGGCGGCAAGGGTGCCGTTTTCGGCGGAGTGTCGTTCGGTTCGAAACCGGTGCTTTTTTTGTTGCAAACGTGTCCAAAAGTTTTGTCGGCCGGAGGAGCGGATCGCCTTGCTTCGCCGTTTTATGTATTGCGGGCACTTTCAAAAAATGTATACCGGCTTTCCGTTTTTGGTTCAAAAGCCGCAGTTTGACCCATTTGGCATCCGTACTTTTTGTGCCGCCGTCGCTTGGGGGGGAACCATTTCATTTTTGGCGGGTACAAAGGCATCCGAATTAAAAAATGTCCATTCCAAGCAGGAATAACACTCTTTTTTTTCAAATATTTGTCATTTATGTATTTCGGTATTTGCCGTTGGAGAGGAACTCCCAGCTTATACGGTATATATGAATATCTATGCATAATAATATAACGCACAGTTCATCTGTTTATGAATATGTATGCAATATCAGTTTACTTTGGATCCGTATTATCTCAGGGCAGATGCTTACGGCAAGAGAGGTAAATATGGCAAAGATAGTACTGAAGAACGTCAAGAAGCAATACGGCAAAAAGGATGCGGCAGCCATGGAGGATGTCTCTCTTGTCGTGGGCGAGGGAGAGTTTCTGGTGCTGCTCGGGCCTTCCGGATGCGGCAAGACGACGCTGTTGCGGATACTGGCCGGCTTGGAGGATCCGACGGCGGGGGAAATCTGGTTTGATGACCGGCTGGTAAATGAAGAACCGCCGGATCTTCGAAGTGTGGGTATGGTTTTCCAGAATTACGCACTCTATCCCCACATGACGGTCTTCGAGAACATGGCATTCGGGCTGAGGGCCAGAGGTGTTCCAAAACAGGTCATCAAACAGACGGTTCACGATATGGTTGCGCTTCTCGGATTGGAAGGCGTGACGGACCACCGACCAAAGCAACTTTCCGGCGGACAGCGCCAGCGGGTCGCTCTCGGCAGAGCGCTTGTGCGGGACCCGGAGCTCTTCTTGATGGATGAGCCTCTTTCCAACCTGGATGCCAACCTGCGCGAGCAGATGAGGATGGAGCTTGCCAGGATCCACGGACAGTTAAAAGTTACGACGGTCTATGTCACCCATGATCAAAGCGAAGCATTGACGTTGGCCGATCGCATAGTCGTGATGAACGGGGGACACGTCAAACAGGTGGGTACGCCCGGCGAGATCTATACCAGTCCGGCCGATACTTTTGTGGCCGGATTTGTCGGGTCGCCGGGCATGAACTTGTGGAAGCTCGAGTGGGAGGAGACCGAAGACGGCATATCGTTGGGAGACGGCGCACTTCTGCTTCCCCGCTCGTTCTTACCGGTTCTGGCCACGCTTCCCCGGACGGTTATAGTGGGGATCCGGCCCGAGCATTTGGAGCTGTCGTTTGGCAAAACAGACGTGAAAGTGGTCTGTCGGGCGGAATTCTTCGAAAATCTGGGCAGTCATACACAGTTGCACGCCGGTCTTGTCACTTCGGGAGCGGACTATGTGAACACGGATTCGCCGCGGCTCGTGGCGCGTCTCGACTCCGACGCATTTATCGATGCGGGCGAGCGGGTGACGCTGACCGCTCCGGCAAGTGCGATCAATCTGTTCGATGCCGAAACGGGAATCCGGGTGCAAACCGACGGAGCTTCGTATTTCGACCAGACGGACAGGTGGGCGCTGACATGACAATAACCACCGCCGGCACTTCGCATGAAGGCCGTACCGTATATACCGCATCCGGTGAATACACCGGCAAGACATCTGTCAAAAGCCGAAGACGGAGTATCCTCCCCGTCCGGTTTCACCGCCTTCGGGACCGGCTGATCGCCTACGGTCTTATGTTGCCCGCCACTTCCGTATTCGTGATGTTCTTCTACGTCCCGGCGGCGTACATGCTCTACATCTCGTTCTTTCATTGGGGCGTGCTTTCTTCGGCAACCAACTTCGTCGGGCTTGCCAATTTCCGCACTCTGTTAAACCAACCCCTGTTTTTGCATTCGCTGCTGACCTCCCTTTACTACACCCTGGTAATGATTCCCGCCACTGTGCTGCTTTCTTTGGGGATCGCCCTTCTGCTGAAAGAGGCAATCACTCGCCGTAAGCGCGGCGCCGGCATTTGGCGCGGCGCCGTGTTTCTTCCTCATGTCACACCCGTCCTTGCCACCTCCATCATCTGGGTTTGGATTTTCAATCCGCAGTTCGGGCTGGCCAATTTCGTCCTCACTCATTTGGGGTTGCCGGCACTCGGTTGGTTGGAGAGCGTTCACTGGGCACTGCCCGCGGTCATCATCGACAGTCTCTGGCATTCGCTCGGACTGTATGTCATTATATTCTTGGCCGGACTCTCCACGGTTCCGCGGGACCTGCTGGAAGTGGCCCGGCTGGATGGCGCCAAGAAGTACTATACGTTTCGTCGGATAATCTGGCCTCTCATCTCTCCCACCACCTTCTTCGTCACGCTGCTGGCTACGATCAACAGCTGGCAGGCGTTCTCTCAGATATATGCGATGACCGGAGGGCCTCACGGCGGTGCCGGCGGACCTGCTTATGCAACGACCACGGATGCTCTTTTGGTCTACCAGACAGCGTTTGTTTACGAGCACTTTTCTCTTGCGGCAGCGATGAGCGTGGTTCTCTTTGGCATCATCATGACCCTGACGCTCATACAGAAATGGATATCGGACCGTATCGTATTTTACCGCTGAGGTTGAGGAGAAATAAATCATGAAAGTCAGCACACAAGACAGAGCAAATGTTGGACAAGCCGCAGAAAGGGCAGGGACGGGTATGGCGAAATCGGCTGTGGGAAAAAGCGTGACGGGATTCGGCCGGCGAACGGGAAAGATCGTTCATCAGATTGCGATGGTGGCCGTTGCCGTTCTCTTTGCGTTTCCTCTCTATTGGGTGGTGGTTACCGCTTTCAACACCCACGGGGGCGTATATTCGATCCCTCCCAACTTCATACCGGCGTTTCATACCGGGGCTTTTACCTACGTGCTTACCCATACCCACTGGCTGCGCTACATGGCCAATACGGTGTTCATCGCCGTCAGTACCGTGTTGCTGGTGATACTCACTTCTGCGATGGCCGGTTATGCCTTGTCCGAACTGAAGTTCAGGGGATCAAATCTGTTTTTTCTCATGGTGATCGGTGTGATGATGCTTCCCACCCAGGCTCTGTTGGTGCCCCAGTACTCGATCGCCTTGCACCTGCATCTGCTCAATACTTATGCAATTCAAATACTTCCGTTCGCCGCAAGCACGTTCGGCGTTTTCTTGTTCCGGCAGTTCTTCAAAGGGTTGCCGCGGGAATACTGGGAAGCAGCGCGTCTCGACGGGGTGGGACACCTGAGATATATCAGAAAAGTAGCCATGCCCCTGGCAAGGCCGGCAGTGGTTACCACGGCGCTGCTTACGTTCATCATATCGTGGAATCAATTCCAGTGGCCTCTCATCATGACCCAGTCCCATGCGATACAGCCGATTGAGGTCGCTCTCGCCCACTATATGCAGACTTTCCAAGCGAACTGGCGCAAGCTTACTTCAGCTGTCGTGCTGGCACTTGCCCCTATCGTGATTCTCTTTCTGATTCTCCAGCGTCATATTGTCGCGGGCGTTGCAGGCCGGAATAGCGGGGTGAACCAGTGACAGATTTGTGATCACGGCAGTACACCAAAGCAATACAAATTGTATCCAAATAAACTGATAAAAAGGAGAAGTAATAAGCATGACTAAGTTGAAAAGTAACGGCAAGTTGCTGAATTACAGTAAGAGTGGCAACTTCTTCCAAGCGGTGAAATCTTATATGAAGGCACCCCTGAACCCGGGAGGGAAAGGTCATTCCGGCCGGAGAGGCCACAGGGGATCCCTGGGGCTGGTTCTGGCGGCAGCGGTAAGCATCATACTGGCCGTGGCCGGCCCGTCTTTTGCAGACTCCGCCCCCGTCGCGAAGGTGAAGCACGTGAACGTGCAAGACGTAGTGCTTTGGGAATCTCACAACGGCCCGCCTGTCGGTACAGAAATGAGTGTTTTGGTGGCGAAGTTTGATGCCACCCACAAGAACATCCACGTGAGCATCAATGTCACCAAGGCTTCCACCAAACTGGCGGCGGCCCTGGCAGCCGGCGACCCGCCCATACTTGCTGAGATCAGCCACTACGACGGCCTGTATGTCAAAGCCGGCGCGTTGGTGTCGTGGAACAGCTTCATGAAGGGCAGCTCGGACGTGAACCAAAATAACTTCCTGCCGTCCGTATGGAAGAACGGCGAAGTAAACGGGCAGCATTACCGCTTGCAGGCGAATGCCAAGTTTTCTATCGTCGATTACAACAAGAAGCTCTTTGCGAAAGCGGGCATTACTTCGCCGCCAGCGACGTGGAGCCAGCTTGCCACAGATGCGGCCAAGCTAAAGAAACTGGGCAAAGGGATTATCCCGATCGGATGGAAGGACTCCTCGTCTCACATCCTTCCGGCATTTGCCAGCAACGGAGGCACATGGCTGAAGGGAAGCATGAGCGTCGGCAATGCAGTCGATTTCAACACTCCCGCCGGAGTGAAGACTTTCTCTTACTTCCGCAATCTGTATGCCCGCGGTGAACTGATTCTTGCGCACGGCACAACATTGCGCGAGGACTTGGCGGCAGGCAAATTGGCCATGATCGACGGCACCTCCGCAGGTTATCAGAAGACGCTCACCGCTGTCGGCGGCAAGTTTCCCGTGGGAGCTTTTGTCGAGCCCGCCGGTTCCACCGGTCATGCTTACAACATGACCCAAGGTCTTGGCTTTGTTCTGCCGAGGGGTCACACCCACGCTCAGGACGAAGCCGCATGGACTTTCGTGCAGTGGTGGTTTGAGCCAGCTCAGCAAGTGGCCTGGGCCAAAGCGACGGGATATCCGCCGGAGACGCGTGGGGGGATTGCCGCAATGCCCGCATCCTTCCTCGCGAGTCACCCGGGCGAGGTGGCCACGATCCGTGCGGCTTCATCCCCGTACACCTACCCGAGGCCGGTAAGCGACAGCTACAAAGAGGTGCAGTCCTCTCTCGACGCGACCTTCTATGACATCGTGACCGGGAAGGAGACCGTCTCCGCCGGGCTTTCCAGCTTGGACAAGAGCGGGAACTCTTACATGAGCGGCGCCAGCAAGTTGTAGGCCGCAGGCGGGCTTGAGCGGGCTGCATATGTTGCCGAAAGATTTGCGGAACGGCACATATCGGCCCGCCGGGCCGTTGGAATTGTCGGCGGGAGACCCGGTTGCAGCGTACCGGGCGACCCCGAAGTGCAAGAGAGTTGTTTGATTGAAGGATGTCGGTTCCGGTATCGAAGGCAAGCCGTGGGAATTTCTTGGAGCACCCTGCAGTGCGCTCCCCGGTTGCGGCGATACCGGAACTGTCCGTCGGGTTTCGTTGCGGCGGCCGGCGGACATTTCCCCCCGCCGATGCTTTCGGAATCCACGGCGACAGAGATTCCGGAGGAGACGGCCTCGGATCGGCCGCAGCCCGGATGACGCCCGGCAAGTGTATGGACGGTAACGTCGGCACCGGTCCGTCCGTTGGCGGAACCCGTGCACTGTGTGGTTTTAGTAAATAAGATGCAATAATTTGAAAAAAAAGAAAGTCGGAGCGGTCCGGTAAAATGAACAAGATGCGTATTGCAGTACTGGTAAAGCAGGTCCCGAAGTCTGACAGTGTCGAGCTTGACACTGCGGGCAGACTGCGCAGAGATAAGGTGCCGTCAGAGATGAACCCCTGGTGCCGGCGCGCACTGGCCGTTGGCGTGAAGCTGGCCAAAGAGGGCATCCGGAGCGTAGGATACATTACGGAGCCGGCAGACATTACGGAGCCGGCCGGAGAGTCCGAAGGATATTGTGTGGCGTTCACCATGGGACCGCCCGCCGCAGAGGCGGTGGCGCGTGAGGCCGTTGCCTGCGGGGCGGATGAAGCCGTGCTGATTACCGACCCCCTTCTTGCCGGAAGCGATACCCTCATGACCGCCAAAGTGCTGGCGCGCGTTCTGCAGGATTACGCGCCGTTCGATCTTATTCTTACCGGTAAGGCATCCACCGACTCCGATACCGGGCAGGTTGCGCCAGAACTGGCTCAGCTGCTCGGTCTGCCGTTTTTACCCGCCGCCAGGGAGATTGTTTTCCGCAACGGCACCGCATGGGCAAAGTGTGAGACCGATGAAGGTTGGCTGGAGGCAACTCTCGGCTTACCGGGAGTGATCGCCTGTGCGGAACGCATCTCTTCTCCCGCCAGGATCCCCGAAGGGATGACTCTAGATATG
Source organism: Actinomycetes bacterium (assembly GCA_021796535.1). GTDB lineage: Bacteria > Actinomycetota > Acidimicrobiia > Acidimicrobiales > Bog-793 > JAJZMK01. The sequence continues at coordinate 45,723 of JAKABW010000013.1, forward strand.
GTGGACAGTGAGCGCATACGCCTGGTGGATGTCGGTCGGCTCGGCCCCGGAGTGTGGGGAGAGGCCGGAAGCCCCACGGCTGTCGGCGAGGTTCGCGTGACGGATATCCGCCGCCGGTGCGTTCTCCTAAACGGCACGCCGGAGGAACAGGCGGCGGCCGCCGTGCGTCACCTGGAAGAGGATGGTTTGCTCCGACGCATTGGAGGGGCATCGGCGGCAACCGGAAACGCCGGTACGGCGGAAGGGAACGATGCCGCAGAACATGGCGAAGCGGCAGAGGAAGGCACAACTTCCGGCGACGGGCGGGAACAAAGAGGAACCGGGGTTGCGGTGCTTCTGGAACCCGGGCGTGATTATATAAATTTTGAGCTGTTGCAGAGTGCCGTGAAGCTCGCCGATGATCTGGGTGCCGGCCGGGTGATTGCGCTGTCGGGGGAACAAGCGGATAATCCCGAAGCGGGGGGTCAATCCATGGGCAAGACGGCGGGCATTGACCGTTTGGTCGAAGTTGCGGGAGCGGAAGCCCCCGAAGATATGGCCGTCGCCGTGACCGGTTGGCTGGAAGGTGAGAAGATTGGGGTGTTGTTGGCGCCGAGTACGACTTACGGGCGTGAGGTTGCCGCTCGGATAGGCGCCGCCACTTCTTCCGGTGTGGTGGGCGATGCCATAGGAGCGGAAGTCTCGGACGGCAGAGTGCTGGCCATGAAGCCCGTGCTGGGCGGCAGCCTGGTAGCTGAAATCAGCATTGACTCTCCGTTGCAGATAGTGACGGTGCGACCCGGCGCGCTGCGGGTCGGGTCGGGAATAAACGGTCCCTCCGGAGCCGCAGGCGAGCGGGAGGAGTATTCGGAAACCGGGGAAACCGGCAGGATGGTTTTAGACGCCGGGCACGGTCGGCTGTCGATCGAGAAAATTGCCGTCACTCCCCGCTCCAGAGTGGCAATACACAAACAGGTGCGGGAGGTGGATATCAGTACCGTTCTCTCCGCCGACACTTTGGTATGCGTCGGAGCCGGGGTTGATCCGGCGTTTTATCAGATGCTTGATCCGTTGCTCGACGTGTTGGGTGCACAAGTGGTTGCTACCCGTAAGGTGACCGATATGGGGTATTTGTCGAGGGCTCTTCAGGTGGGAATCACCGGGATAAATGTTTCCCCCGATCTTTATCTTGCGATAGGGGTGCAGGGAAAGACCAATCATATGGTGGGGGTGCGCGGCGCCCGAACTGTGGTATCCATGAACATTGATCCCGAAGCGCCCATCTTTGCACAGTCCGATATCGGAATGGTCGGAGATTGGAAAGAGTTGGTGCCCGCCTTGTGCAATGCTCTGCGGGTACGCTTGGCTGAGCTGCGGTAGTTGCGGCGTACTCTAAAAAGCGCCAAAGGTTTTTTGATATCTTAAGGCATGCCAATCCGTCATTGGCATGCCTTAAGAAGCTGAAGGCTCCGCAATTCACGCATGCATGGAAGAGAGTAAAAAGACCCGTGAATATATGCGCGCGACGGTTGTTTTTTGGCTTGCCGCCGGAACACCTTTGGAGGTGTCGGCAATAGGCAATGTCTTTACCCGGCGCATTGCGCTTGCTTTGTCACGGACATGGCCGGGCTTCGTCGATACCCATTTCTTTTTGCCGGTAGGCGGCAAACGTGCCGTTTTTGACGGCTTCCGTTGCCTCACGCAGAACCAGTGCTTTTTCTTGTCGCAGACGTGCCAGAAAAGCTTTGCTGACCGGCGAAGCGGGATCGTATCGGAAACCCCACAGCATCAGCTCAAGCAATACCGGGAGCAGGTCCTTGCCTTTGGCCGTGAGGCCGTAAATATATTGTGTTTTTGGTTTGTCGCTTTGTTGTTTTGCGATAAACCCCTGCGATTCCGGTCGTTTCAGTCTGTCACTCAAGATATTGGTGGCTATGTGCTCCCGGGGAGCAAAGTCTTTAAAATTGACGCGGTTGTAAAAAAGTATGTCGCGGATGACAAGAAGCGTCCATTGGTCTCCGAATATATCGAGTCCAAAGCTGATCGGACATTCCGAACGCTGCCGGCAGATTTTTTAAATCGGCCTCCGACGGCGGCGAAATTCGCCGACTTGTGACAGATGGGAACGAAGCCGCTCTTGTCGCCCGCTATTTTATGAGATCACCGAAAGGTACCGCCGGTGTTTTGGACGTGGCGGAGTTTCTCGCGGTACAAGACGACAAGTTCGTTTCTTCAACGATTTTTTTCGACAATAAGGAATTGGCCGAATTTATGCTTGGCTAGGTTTTTGTATTCGCCCGACGTCGGTGTTGTGCGCGATTACGGCAAGCAAAACAATTATTCGGTTTCAATTGACGCGTCTCCTTTGAAAAAGAGTCAGCCGATACTATAATTTAGCCTTTGTAAGGCTAGCGGCACGGATCAGTCGAGCGAGGGCGAATTGGCTAAAACTTTGAAACGGGACGTTCTGCTCTCTGTGTTTTTTGGGTTGGCCGTCTTCGGTTGTCTCGTCGCGGGAAATGTTTTCGGCAATATCCACAGCAAAAAACTTGATACAAAACTTATTTCGTGGATTGCCGCGGCAGGACTTCTTTTATTCGGGGTATTTTTTGTCCGCAAAATTGCTCACATCTTCGGGGGAATCGTTGAGCGCAAGACCATTCCGGCGGCGGGAAGCGCCGTAAAAATTCTGCTTTCCGCCGTCGGGTACGTTTTGATACTTTTTTGTGTTTTTGATGTTCTGAGTGTCTCGGTCGAACGCCTCATCGTCGGCGGTGCGCTCACCGGCGTCATAGTCGGCATAGCCGCGCAGCAAGCCCTGGGGAACGTCTTTGCCGGCTTGGTGCTTTTGCTTGCCAGGCCGTTCGTGGTCGGAGAGCACATAAAGATCAGATCAGGATCGCTGGGAGGCATACTGGACGGCTATGTGATGGGGATGTCCCTTACCTACGTCAGTCTGCACAGCGAAGGCATTTTACTGAAAATACCCAATTCCGTGATGCTGAGCGCGGCGGTCGGTCCGTTTTCAAAAGAAGACGAAACCAAAGCGTAAACTCAGCAAGAGGATTTTAGACTAAAAACTGTTTTTGTCCGAACCGTCCCAAAGGTTTTTACGGACCGTCCCGGCGGGCTTCCACAACCCTGTTGCATTTGGAGCACCATGCAAAGGGCCGCTCCTCGTCGGAGGGATGCACCAAAGAACCGCATAAGCCACAGCGCCATATGCTGGGAGAATCAGTTTTTGTTTCCATATCAATACTTTACAGTTACGGACTTGTGTCAAAAAGGTTTGTTGGAAAATGCACAAAAATTATTCAAGCCGAAGAGAGTCCGGCGTTGTCAGTGGCTTAAAACTTTTTCGTTTGTTCCGCAATGTTCAACCGCTTCATAAAAAGTATTCCTTCTGACGAGCCGACGGTTGAGTTTCTCGGCTATGGCGGAAAAGTCTTCCTTGGTCATCATCTGTCCGTGGCTGGCACCGGCGGCCCTGGAGATATTTTCGTCCATCAGGGTTCCGCCCAGGTCGTTGCAACCGGCCCGAAGGAGCTGAACAATTCCCGACGTCCCTATTTTGGTCCAGGAAGCCTGGATATTGTCCAAAGCGCCGAAGTAGCAAATTCTCCCTACTGCGTGCATCAAAACGGTTTCTCTGAAAGTCGGACCGCGTCTTGCTTTGTTGTTGAGGTAAATGGGTGCGGCCATGTGAACGAACGGCAACGGGACAAATTCCGTGAAACCGCCGGTTTCTTTTTGCAGTTTTCTTGTCAAAAGCATATGTCTGACCCAGTGAACGGGACTTTCCACGGAGCCAAACATAATCGTAACGTTGGACTTCAGACCCACGGAGTGGGCGACTCTGTGTATTTCCAGCCATTGTTCGGTGTTGATTTTGTCCGGACAGATTATCTTTCGTATGTCGTCGTCCAAAATCTCAGCGGCGGTTCCCGGCAGGCTTTTTAGTCCGGCATTCTTCAGCGTTGTCAGGTAATCGTCGAGTTTCCAGCCCAGCCTCGAGGCTCCTTGGTAAACCTCCAAAGCGCTGAAGGCATGGATGTGAAGTTCAGGGAGCGCTTGATGAATGTTTTCCACAAGGTTTATATAGTAATTTCCGTCAAATTGGGGATGGATTCCGCCCTGCAGGCATACTTCGGTCGCCCCTCTTTCCACGGCCTCCCGGCATCTTTGAATGACTTCGTCGGTGCTCAGGAGATAGGGGTCCCCCCGCAAATTCAATGACATCGGCCCCTTGCTGAAAGCGCAGAATCTGCATTTAAAAGTGCAAATATTGGTGTAGTTGATGTTCCTGTTGGCTACGTAGGTAATGGTGTTCCCTACGGCCTCCTCTCTCAGGTGATCGGCGAATTCGCAGATCATGCCGACCTCCGGTCCCCTTGCCGCAAAGAGCGCAAGCAGCTCTTTTTCTCCGGGTATCAAACCTTCCGCAATGTCTTCCAATACTTTTGTGACCCCGGTTACAACTTTGTGACGCAGCGGACCGGAGTCCGGGGGGATGTCACTCCGGTCGGCTGCCGCCGGAGCGTCACCGTTGCCGGAAAACCAGGATTCCGCGGGGCGGGCCAACCCATCCGAATCGCTTATGTGCCTGATGACGATTTCGACTTTTTCGTTTTGCGGGTACTTTTTATTGTCGATAAATTCTTTGTAGACGGCAAGACGCGGGGTCAGGATCTTGTTGTGTGACAGACAGATTTTTGTCAGTTCGTCGATGACGGGCCAAGGTCTTTCCGGATTGACGTGATCTATCGTGACGGGGGAGATGCCTCCAAAATCGTCCAGGCCGGCCGAAATCAAAGAAGAGATATCGTCCGACAAGTTCGGCGGGGCCTGAAGGTGTATTTTTTTGTCAAGTAAAATTCTTGCAACGGCCACGGTCCACAGGTGCTCTTCTCGGTCGCAGGGCCGGCTTTTGTGCATGGCAATGTCTTGCTTGGGCAAAAAGTTTTGGATAATGACTTCCTGAATGTGGCCGTATTCGTTGTTGACGGCATTTATGATCCTGAGCGCTTCGATGCGGTCTTTTCTGGTATCTCCTATTCCCACCAAAAGGCCTGTTGTAAACGGTATTTGCAGTTCTCCGGCGGCCTCCAGGGTGGCCAGCCGTCTGACAGGGGATTTGTCCGGCGCGCCGGAATGGCAGTCCAGGTCATCCCGGATGCTTTCCAGCATCATGCCTTGGGACGCGCTCACGTTTTTCAACATGGCCAGTTCTTTTTTGGAAACGGCGCCCGCATTGATGTGGGGGAGTAGCTCGGATTGGGAAATGATTTGTTCGCAGACCGACACGATGTAAGACACCGTCGATTCATGTCCGCGGTTTTGCAGCCATTGCCGCACCTCGGGGTAACGCAGCTCCGGTTTTTCCCCCAGGGTGATCAGAGCTTCTTTGCAGCCGTGCGATTCGCCGGAAGCGACAACGGACATGACTTCTCCGTGTGACATAAAAACGTCGGGATACTTGGCCAGGGGCTGGGCAAACGTACAGTATCCGCATCTGTTTCTGCAAAGCTTCGTGAGCGGTATGAAGACTTTGGGAGAGTAAGTGATGTGGTCTCCAAAATGTTCGTCACGTATTCCGGTTGCGATAGACAGCAGCTCTTCGAGCGGTGTGTTGAGCAGATCGGAATCGGAAATTTCTGCCGAAGAAACAAGTGATACCATTGTCAAACCTCTTATAGTAGCTCGGCTACATCTTAGCTTACGGGCCGCTGTCAAGTTGGGATTTGCCGCCAACTCCTGTCCGAGCCGAGACAAGCGACAAACCGTTGCATTATAAAAGACCTTTTGCCCGTTTTGCCGGGACCGGCCTCCGGGCATTCAGAAACGGTTTTTGAGGAACATTGCCCGTGCAAACGGCCATTTTTTGTCGCGGATGGGTTATATTTGTACAGAACATGATAGAAGCAATTTCGCTCACAAAACATTATCATGACAGCGTTGCTGTCGAAGATGCTTCTTTTGTGGTCAAAAAAGGGCGGGTAACGGGCTTTATCGGTCCCAACGGGTCCGGCAAATCGACCACGATGAAGATGATCCTCGGTCTTGTCCGGCCCACCTCGGGATGCGCCTTGGTCAACGGGAGTCCGTATAAGGATCTGCCCGTCCCGATCAAAACGGTGGGGTCTCTCCTCGAGCCGACGTTCCTGCACCCCGGAATGACCATTTTTTCGCATCTGCGGGCGATCGCTGTCAAATACCGGATACCCGAAACAAAAATAAACGGACTGTTGGCTTTGGTCGGCTTGGCGGACAAAGGGAAGCTGCGCTGCTCCAAAGCGTCTTTGGGGATGAAACAGAGGTTGGGCATCGCGCAGGCCCTTCTGGGGGACCCGGCGGTTTTGATTCTGGATGAGCCCATGAACGGTTTGGATCCGGAAGGCATCATCTGGTTTCGAAACTTGCTGAAAGATATGGCTGGCGAAGGCAAGTGTATTTTTGTTTCAAGCCACTTGATGAATGAAATGTCTCTCCTGATAGACGATGTCGTGATTATAAAAAACGGTGCGGTGGTTGCGAATTCCTCTTTGTCCGATCTGGCCAAGGAGCATTCAAATCCCTGTCTGGAGGTGGCTGCCGCGGACAATTCCGCTCTTGTCGGGTTATTGAAAGATCATTATCGCGAAACTTTTAATGATAACGTTTCTTTTTTGGGGAACGATTTGCTGCAAGTCGCAGGCAAAGATGCCAGATGGCTGGCGGAATTGGCCTTGAAAAACAATATAACCGTTGTACATCTGGCCGTGAAAGAAAATACGTTGGAAGAAATTTATGCGGGGTTAATGAATGACAATTTTTTATGCGACCCTTTGTCCAAAATGTAAAAATATGACCTTGGTCGCCTCCGTATCGGAAAATCATGGGTAGGAATTTTTTGCGGGCCGCAAAAGCCCGGCCGCATTTTGTCGGCTATTTGAACGCTTGCCGCTGCGAACTCTATAAGATCAAATCCACCAGGTCGTCTTATGTGACGGTATTTTTTTCCGCACTGGCGATCGTGGGACTGAGCGTGGCGGTGTGTACCTTATACTCCGTCCGGTCCGATCATCTTTCTCTCTATCGGCTTGCCGCCACGGATCCGGTGTTTCTTTCCTTGAGCGGAACATTTTTGGCCCAGTTGGGGGTGGTGGTGTTTGCCGTGTTGTCCGTCACCAACGAATACGGTTACGGGACAATCGTAACCTCTCTTTTGCTTGAACCCAAAAGAATCAGATTTGCATTAGCAAAGATAACGGTTGTGGTGTGCGTAATACTTCTTTCTTCTTTGCTTTCCCTGACTGCCGCATTTGTCTTCGGAGAGCGGATACTTTCCGCAAAGTTCCATGTCATCGGCATGACCTCTTTCACGGCGGTAAGAACGGTCGTGGGCGCGGCTTTGTATTTGAGCGCGCTCGGTGCCATCTGCGGCGGGCTGAGTCTGATCATAAGGAGGACTTCCGGTGCGATAGCGGCCGTATTTGCCATACTTTTGGTTGTGCCTCTGATCGCATCGCTTTTGCCCGCGCCTTGGGATACGGATATAACCAGGTATCTGCCGAGCTCGGCAGGGGTTGTTTTGGTCCATGCATCGCATCCGGCCAATATGATGTCGCCGGCGGCCTCCCTGTTGCTTTTGCTTTTCTACTCTTGTGTCTGCATTGCGGGCGGTCTCTATTTTATTTGTCGACGCGACGGCTGATGTTTTGTTTGTTTTATGCCGAGATCTCACACCGTCGGAACTCTTTTGGCGTGTGAGCGGGCGACTTTGGGCCACCGGGATCACAGAGACCCTCTCCCGAGACGGGAGTAATTCCTGAAAAAATTTTCAGGAAATGCGGCGGGCTTATTTGAGACTATGGGGCAAAAGATTTACAGACAAATACTAAGGTGTTGATATGAAACTACCTCCCAGAGCAGTTGTGTCTATAATATTTGCCGTCCTTTTGGGATCCATATTATATATAGTTCCCGCTGCCGCCAACGGTCCGTTGCACACAAAGGCCAAAAGCGGAAAGACCGGGGATCAAAGCGGTTCCAATAAGAATTCTTCCGCCAAACCTCCGTTAAAAAACAATCGGGGCAGAGTAGTTTCTTCCGGTGTCGCTCTCAATCTCGATACCTCCGGCAAAGGACAAAAGCCCGGTCCCAACCTGGCCCCCGGCTCAAATCCGGGTGTTTTGCCCACGGATGTGCTGATAGCGGACAGAACGAATTCCCGGCTGTTGATAGTCACTCCCGCCGGCAAGATAGTGTGGCAATTTCCTCAGCCGGGCAACCTGGCCCCAGGACAGAGTTTTCTTTTGCCCGACGATGCCTTTTTCACTCCGAACGGTAAATATATAGTCGCCACGGAAGAAGACGACCAGGTGATTTCTCTCATCAGTATCGCCCAGCACAAAATCATCTGGCGTTACGGAACCCCCGGTGTTCCGGGTTCCACCGCCAATCACGTTTCGAATCCCGACGATGCGATGATGCTTGCCAACGGCGATATCATAACGGCCGATATCAAAAACTGCTCTATTCTGATTTTGCGTCCTCCGCTCCACGTTCCGATAGAGCGCATAGGGGAAAACGACCCGTATTGTTATCACCAGCCCCCGTTGCGTTTCGGGAGTCCCAACGGGGCATTTCCGATGATGAACGGCAATTACTTGATAAGTGAAATTAACGGAGATTACGCCGATCAGATGAGTCTGAGCGGAAAAATATCCTGGATCACCAATCCCCCCGGCGTTCTTTACCCTTCGGATACCAATGAAATAGCGCCAAATAAATACCTGACAGTTGACTATTCCATTCCCGGACAGATAGTGGAGTTCAACTCCTCCGGCCGGCTTCTGTGGCGCTACAGACCTTTGGGCGGCAAAACAGCTTTGAACGAACCTTCTCTGTGTCGCCCCATAGAAACAAACGGTGATTTGCTGTGTAACGACGACGGCAACGACAGAGTGATTGTCGTGGATCCCAAAACCAATAAAGTAGTTTGGCAATACGGCCACTATCATGTTCACGGTACGGCTCCCGGGTATCTGCACAGACCGGATGGCGTGGATCTGGCTCCCCCGTATTCGCTCACCATGGTGCATGCATCCACCATGGGGCTTCCCACGGGACACTGCTCCGTTTCTGCTCCGGCCGGTACGTGTACTTTTTATACGGCATCGGGAGCGGCTTCCTCCGTCCCGACCGCCATATCGCGTTTGGGTTTCGGGATGCAGAGCAGTCCTTATGCCGATCCCAACGCCGCTTTCGGCAATAAGGCTTCGCCGTCCGGCAATAAGGCTTCGCCGTCCGGGAAAAAGGCTGTTTTGAAATCCCATCTGACTTCTTTTGCCAAAACCGCAAAGCATAAAATCGGCGGGAAAAAGAAAAGCACTGTTTCAAGGCCCGGAGTGGACAAGCGACAAAAAAATAAAGGCGTGACTGCCGCGAGACTTGCCGTATGGAACTTAAATTCCGGTTTGAGCAGAGAAGTGGCCCTGCAACTCAATGCCAAAAATGTCCTCCTGGCCGGCGGTTTCCAAGCTTCGGGAAATACGACCCCCGACATTTTGGCGGTCAATCTGTCTTCTCATCTGGTCAAACAAGTCGGTCGGCTACCCGACCCGACGCATGATGCATCCGGGGCGCTCTTGGGTGGAAACGGATATGTTTTCGGCGGGGGAAATTCGCTCAGCATATCAGCGGTGCAGAAACTAAGTATCGGCGGCAAATCTTTGTATACGGGAATTTCTGGATACCGACACGGCAAAAGCGTTTACAAAGTCTCTGCTTCCGTCACGGGTAACCTTCCCGCACTGAGATCGGATTCTACCTCGGTCACCATAGGTCAGACGGCCTATGTCGTCGGTGGCTACAGCGGTACCGCTCCGGACGGAAATATTTTGTCAGTCACGAAATACGGCAAGATCTCCGTGGCGGGGCATTTGGCGGTTCCGGTCAGGTATGCCGCCGTGGCGGCGCTCGGGCGCACGATCTATGTTTTCGGCGGTCAGCAAGTCGTGGGCGCACAGGCCGGTCAGCCGACATCGGACGTGCAGGCAATTAATCTGAAGACGGGTTCTGCTTCCGTCGTGGCGCATTTGCCCACGGTGCTGATGGGCGCACAGGCCGTTACCGTGAGCCAGGGCATCATAGTTTGCGGAGGGGACGAGGCCGTCAGCTACTCGGGTGCCGGCGCTCGGACGCAGTCGGCGTTATGGTTGGTAAATACCAAGAACTGGCAACTGCAAAAAATAGGGAACCTGGCCGTGCCTGTTTCGCACGCGGCAATTACAACGGCGGGTTCTGACGTCTGGCTTTTCGGAGGGGAAAAAGACGGTTTTGTTGAACCGGTTGTGCAGGGTTTTAGCATTTCGGGAAATGCATAAAGTTCCACGCATCCCGTTTTTCCGGTAAATACAATAAATTCTGTATTTGATGAAATATTTTGCTGGATATCTGCTTGGGGATGCGCTATTGTTAGAGAATGAGAATTCCGCTTAAAGTAATTATGCTGGCACTGATAGCGATATTTTTGGGGCTCGGGATCTCTCCCGGGGGAGCTTTTGCAAACTTAAAACCTGTTGCGTCAAGACCGGCCAAGAGGAGCGCGGGCGCCGCAAAAAGCGGCAACGTCTCTTTTGCGGAATTCAAGAAGTCGGCAACACAAAATATAGCGCCCGTCCCAAACTTCAACAACCTCTGTTCGAAGCCGTCCTCTCAAACCTCAAGAGCGTGCGTAATCGCCGCAATAGAGGCCATCAACAATGCCCATATGGAGTCGCATATTCCTCCCGTCAAAGTAAACATAGCGAACCTGGAAAAGTTGAACGGACCGGAGACACTGCTTGCCGCCGTCAACCTGGAAAGAATAGCCAGACACAAGAAACCTTTTGTCGGACTTACCAAATTTTTCGATCAGGTAGCCAGAAAGGCGGCGGAAAGCAAAACCGACCCGGCGTTGTCAAGCGGTGAACTTATACTCGGTCGCAACGGATACGTATCCGACTGGGGCGGCAATTGGGCGGAAAATGTGACGAGTCCTTTGGCGGCAAATTATGATTTTGTCTACCAAGACGGACCCGGGGAATTCAATCTGTTGTGCACCGTCGGCAACACTTCGGGTTGTTACGGACACAGGGAAAACATTCTGGGCGAGTACCCCTATACACTGGGGGCATGCGGAAGTCTCAAACCCGAGTTATTGATGGGGGCTTCCGTGTTGAATCACCATCCGCGTTACAATAATCCCCCTTCAATCACGGAACTCTTTGTGGGTATCTGTGTCAAACACCCGATCAGGCCTTACATAACCTGGGCCGACATAGAAAGAAAATTGTTGGTCGGCAATTCGTTGCTGGTCACAAACTGAACAGACATATTTAGCGGCCTGCTGGCGCAAAAATAACAACCGCTTCAGCTTATACCGGATAGACCTTTATTATAAAGGATGTGCACTATATTGAAGGCAAAAGATGGCGTGCTTGAATAGGGTGTCTCAACGCTCCCAGGAGCGCTCGGCACCGGCTCCATCCCGGAAACAGCCAGCCAAAAGCCGGACGCCGGAGAACGAACTCATTTTTTTGCAAAGAACATTCGGCAACAAAGCCGTGGCCTCTGTTCTCGACGGCCGTGTCAATATGAGGCAAACAGGCGAAAGTCTTGGTGCTGTCCTGCAAAGAAAAAAGACCAACGTAACGGGCAGCGAGGAAAAAGTAGCTTTAAAAAAGGCATGGAACTTCATGCCAAAGAAAACCAAGCTGTCCGATACCATGGGCGAAGACGAAAAAAATAATGCTATGCTCGCCGACCTTGACAATGTTTACAATACTTATCGCGACAAGGGAGGAAAATATTTGGCCGATTTGGCCGCTCGCAGAAAAGCTCACCAAGAATCTCCGGAAAACTATACCGCCGACATGAAAATCAAAAGAGACGAATACAACGCCAATTTCGCAAAAAATTATGTCACAGCGACAAGATCGGGTACCGGCAGCGATGCGGGATCCACCCACGTGTCTTCATCGGGCTTCGTCGGCGACGAACGTCCGGCGAAGCCCGCGCCAAACGTTTACGAGAATGTCTTCAACTTTGGAAACAACACGATACGGGCTCTTGACAATTACGCGAACAAAGACAAAGCGCGTTTACACGATGCCGAGATGAACAAAAGCGGGGGGAACGCTCACAGGAACATCGGGCTTCCCAATTCGGAAATTCTCTGGCAGCAAGGGATGCAGGCGGCCACATCACAGCTGTGGTTTCCTTCACTGGGGGGCAACCAAAGGGCAAAAGCCTCCATGAAATCCGTTACGACCGTGCGCAGAGAAAATATTCAGAATGCGGATACAAGGGCGGTGGTATTCATGGCTTATCCGAACGGGCAGGCTTATTGGTCCGCCGCTATGACGTGGGGGAAGGATACAGAGGAGTTCAAGGCTGTCATGGGCACTCCGAATGCGGCAACGGCTATTCACATGTTGGGCGACCATTTGGATGAAATGACGGCAACCGATATCGGAGACGTGACTGCCACCGCGGACGAACATTTGGTCATACGCTACGTTTAGTCTTTGTCGGCGGCCGATTTTTATTCGGGAATCGGAACGTTTTCTACTTTGAAACTGACTGAAATCCGTCATCATGCTTAATTTGCTTTCAGCATTCTTTGTTATGCTTTTTCCATGCAATACAAAAGTTTAAATCAATCCTCTTTGCCTTCCTGGCTTCCTCAGTCGTCCGTATTGGAAAAATATTTACGTATGGTAAAAATTGATTTCAAGAAAAGCCAATTGTTGCCGAGCCAGGCAAGGGTAATAACGGCCTCCGTCTTTGCCGTGGTACTTTCCCTGCTGGCCGACGCGGCTTGCGTCAAAGTTGCCGAAAGGTTATTTCCTTCGACTGTGGGATTCGCACACTTCAGATTTTTTGACTACGCTTCTTTGACGATAGTGGGCGTTGTCGGGGCTTGTGTGGGATGGTACATACTCTTGCAAATTTCAAGCCAACCCAAATGGGTATATTTTCGTTCTGCCCTTTTGGCGACCCTGGTTTTGTATCTGCCGGATCTGTGGATATGGGCGATACAGCACGAGCAATTAAAAGCCGTGCTTGCTTTGATGGTGATGCATTTGTTGATAGCCTTTGTGACTTACAACTGTATGGTCCGGCTGGCTCCGGTGAAAAAAGTCGTTGTCGGCAATCCTGTTTTTGGCGAAGAGAAAATCAAAGCGGATATGGACTGCTAGTTTCCGCACGGTCCACCGACAGGTCCCGGTAATAATTGGATCCGATTAACCTTATTATTTCATAGGTTGCCGTGACGCCGCTGTCCGTCCCGTAGAGGGTGTCGTAAAGCCGAATGGCTTTCATTAAACGCCCAGCCTTGAGCCGTCCGGCTGTCGTATAAGATGCCCCGGTTCTGTTTATTGATTTAAACAAAGCAGCCGCATCGGGATATGACATTTCGCATATGAAAGAATCCGCTTCGATGTGGGGCAACCGCTCGTTTTTTAGAGCGGCGTACCATTGAGAGACGGTTTTTTCCGTAATTCTGTTTTGCGGAAAACCGGCATGCAAAACATCCTTTCCGGCCGGGTCGTCGTTTGCCTGGTCGGCGGATCCGATGCAGAAATTAATTTCTTGGAATGTTTTGGGTCCGAATGTCAGATGGAGACATACGGACCTGTCGCTCAGCAAAGCGTGTATGTCGGACAATTCCTTTTTTGGATTTTTGAGCCATTGAACGGCGGCACTGGAAACGATCAGGTCGTATTTTTGATCGGAAGTAAAATTTTCAATGTTTGAAAGCTCAAATGTCGCGTTCTGTAAATGTTTGGAGGAGGCAATGCCGATCATTGCCGGTGCGGCATCTATGGCGGTTATTTTGCCGGACGGAAATACCGAACAAAGCAGGGAGGTCAGCTGACCCGTACCGCACCCAAGTTCCAAAATTGATTTCGGGGCAAAAGAGTGTGTTTTGATCAGCTTTTGTAGGATATCAATACACATAAATGACATATTCTTTTGCACGGCGGCAAAACTGTCATATGTCGAGGCGTGTTTGTCAAAACGCCGTGTAACCGAGCCGGAATCAATTTCTCCGACGGATTTGGATCCCGATACTTTTGAATAAAACGATTGACTGTTTTCCATATGCAGCTTTAGCTTATAAAATCCCGTTCCGAGACAACGCTTATAATCTTGTCGCTCAGTAAATGCGGAGCGACAAATAAAATATCATGACCAAGGTTTTTTGCCCTTTCAAGTCTTGCGTTTTGGTAGATGTTGCACAGTGTCGAAACCGCGTTCGGGTTGCACAGTCCGTCCAGTTCGCCGTGCAGTAAGTATAAAGGGGAGGAAACGGCGGCTGAGGCAGTGTCATCGATTGCGTAACGGGCAAGAAAATCCAAACCGGCCAATAGGGACTTTATCGGCGGTATCTCGCTTTCGTGTCCTTTTTTAAACAGATATTCTTGCCGTTCCGGCTCCGTATAGAGGGAGCACCTAAAAGAAGTCACCGTCTTGCGGGGGTTTCGGGAGAGCAATTTTTTGAGAGCGGCAAGTTCTTTTGCCGAGATGCCGTCGGGGTAGGCATCGCTTTGTATAAACGCGGGAGAAGTGGATACCAAAAAGATAAGTTCGGCCATATCCGGTCGTGATTCCAGCACTTTTTGGGTTACCATGGCGCCAAGCGACCAGCCTGTGACGACAGTTTTGCCTTCGGTTAAGCGCAGTTTTTCCGTGAGGGCTTTCGGCAGGGATTCGGCGTCGGTGCAATCGGAAAAATCGATCGGTATATGGTTTTGCGGCCCGAAGGTGCTGTCCAATCTGTCGATCGTGTGTTGAAAAATATCGGCCGTGTAGCTCCACCCGGGAACCCAAACGAAGTTGAGCACTTTATGGTCCGTCTTTTGTGATAAGCGGCAAGAGACTTCTCAATGCGGTATCCATGTCGGCGTCGTCGTAAATTGCGGAAATACTCAGCCTCAGTCTTGAGGTGCCTGCCGGGACGGTCGGAGGACGGATGGCATTTACCAAAACCCCTTTTTTGGCCAGCAGTCTTTTGATTTCGAGGGCTTTTTCGTTATCGCTCAGTGGTATGGGAATGATATGCGAATTGCTTTGTAAAATATTTATTTCCGAGGCCACAAGATTGTTCCTCATGTATCGGGAAGTGGCATCGAGTCGTTTTCGCAAGTCCGATGCCTTGCTGACGGCTTGCAGTGCCGCAATATTGGCGGCGGTGTTGGCTTGGGGCATGGCCGTCGAAAATATAAACGTTCTGGAATGGTTGATCAAATGGGATACGACGGTACCGTCGGAGACGATATAGCTTCCGAAAGAGCCGTAGGCTTTGCCGAAGGTAGCCATAATAATTTCGACTTGATTGCCGAGTCCGAGTTCGTCGGCCAAGCCGGCGCCGCGGTCGCCTTTTACTCCGACGCTGTGAGCCTCGTCAAGATAGAGCAATGCCCCGTATCGGTTTTTCAAAGCCACAATTTCTTGCAGCGGCGCCGAGTCGCCGTTCATGGAAAAAATACTTTCTGATATCAAAAGCACTTTTTTGTGTTTCTCCGAGGCAATTTCTAATTTTTTCCGCAGGTCTTCCATGTCAAGGTGCCGGTAGCGGTAGTGCCTTGCCCTTGACAGCAAAACTCCGTCGATGATGCTGGCGTGGTTTAATTTGTCGCTTACTATGGCGTCGTCTTTTCCGGCAAGTGCGGTGATGGTCCCAAGGTTGGCCAAATAGCCGCTTGTGAAGGTCAGGGCAGCTTCTTTCCCATGGAATTCGGAAAGCATTTTTTCCAGTGTCGAAAGACTTTCGTATGCGCCGCCGGCGAGTCTTGCCGCTCCGCTGCCGACTCTTTCCACAGAGTCTGATTTCAGAGCGGCAATAATGTCTTTGTTGCGGGAAAGACCAAGATAATCGTTGGACGTAAGGTCTATATAGCGGCCGACTCCGCTTTTCTGTGATTTCTGCCTGTCCGGATTCGGTTCAATATGTCTTTGAAGACCTTTTTTATCGGTAAGTTCGGATTGTTGTCCGAACCATGACAGCCAGTTTGGGTGCATACATTAATTCCTATACCAAAAAAGTTGCGAAAAATCCGTTTATTTTGTCCTTGTCGTTTTGGCTATTGCTTCGGTGAGTATGGCCGTCATTTCACTTAATTCCTCCACTGTACTGGTCAGCGGGGGTAAAAAAACCACCACGTCGCCCAGGGGTCTTGTGAGAAGACCGAGTTCCCGACAGGATAAACATACTTTGTGACCCGTCAGTTCTCCGGCAGGGAAAGGCCGTCTGTCCTTTTTGCTTTGTGCCAGCTCTATGCCCACCATGAAACCTTTTTGCCTCACTTCGCCGACGTGTTCCAGTTCGGCAATCCCGTTCAACAGCAAAGACAAAGAAAGGCTTTTCCCTGCGACTTGACGGGTAAGGTCATCTTTTTCTGTCAGTTCCAGGTTTTTCAAAGCAACCGCGCACCCCAGCTGATTCCCGGTAAAGGAGTGGCCGTGGTAAAAAGCTTTTTGTTCGCCGGGGGATCCCAGGAAAGCTTCGTAGATTTTGTCGGAGACCAGTGTGGCTGCCAAAGGCAGGTATCCGCCGGTCAATCCTTTGCCCACGGCCATGATGTCGGGAAGGACCCCTTCGTGGTTTACGGCAAACAACTCACCCGTCCTGCAAAAGCCCGTGGCCACTTCGTCGGCTATGACAAGCACCCCGCTCTCTTTTGCCATCTGTGTTATTTTGGAGAGAAATCCCTCCGGCATCATGCGCATGCCGGCGGCTCCCTGCACCAAAGGTTCTATGACAAAAGCGGCAATTTGGTCACCTTCGTTGTTCAATGTGCTCTCTAAATTTTCCAAGCAGAGTGACACACACTCTTCGGCGGAGCCGTCGAATCCGTACGCATAGGGAAAAGGGGTGTGGATGGCATCAAAAAGCAGAGGTCCGAATTCTTCTCTGTAAAGACCTATGCCGCCCACGCTCATGGCAGCCACGGTATCGCCGTGGTAGCCGTCTTTAAAAGCCAAGAATTTTTTTCTTTCCGGATGCCCCACTCTTTTCCAGTAGGCGAAAGCCATTTTGATGGCTATCTCAACCGCAGTCGCTCCCGAATCGGAATAAAAGACTTTGTTGACGCTGTCCGGGGATATTTTGACGAGTTGTTCGGCCAGCAATATCGCCGGTATATTGGCCATGCCGAGCAGTGTGGAGTGGGCTATTTTATCCAACTGGTCGCGGAGGGCTTGGTCCAGCTCGTTTTGACGGTGTCCGTGGACGTTTAGCCAGAGTGAGGAATTTCCGTCAAAGTATGTTTTGCCGTTTATATCCGTCAAGGTTACGCCGTCTCCGGTTTCAATGATCACGGGGGTGTCATGCAGATACTGAGACATTTGGGTAAAAGGATTCCAGAGAAATTCCGAGTTTTTCTGCAGCAACCCTTCGTAGGTAAAATCATCCATAATCTTTAGCCGGCTTTATGGCCCGATGGCGCGTCGGGCTGAAGCCGGGACTTTATGTCCATTATCTTGACTGACATTTCTACGGCTGTTTCTGCCGCCACGGCGCCGGCGTTGAAGTGATCCGGCGAGGAACGCATCACGGCTTGTTCGTGATCGTCGGTTGCCAAGATGCCGAATATAATTGGGGTTTCAAATTCAAGCGACGTATTCAGTATGCCCAGTGCGCAATTGTTGGCAACCAACTCGAAATGCCACGTCTCTCCCCTTATTACGGCACCGAGGGCTATGATGGCATTGTATTTGTCGAGCCGCGCCAAATGTTTTACCACCAGGGGTATTTCAAAAGCACCGGGGCACCACGCAGTCGTGATGTTTTCGCTTTTTATGCCCAAATCCGTCAGCCTGGCATAGGTGTTTTCGTAGAGAGAAGAAGTGATGTCGGCATTGAATCTGCTGGCCGCTATTGCTATATGGAGGTTAGCCAGCAGGTGCCTGTCGACAGCGGCGACGGAATAGGTGTCGCTTTGGTGACGGAACGGCATATTGTCGTCGGATGCAAATTGCATAAATATTTCATTCCAGTCTGTTTCTTACATTCGTCAACACTTTTCACGGCTTCGCCGAAAGCTATTCCAACGTGATAGTATGCCCCATTTTATCACGCTTTGTTTCCAGGTAGCGCCTATTTTCTTCTGTTACTTCTGTTTGTATGGGGACAAGCGAAGTGATATGGAGCCCAAAGCTTTCCAGCCCTATCCGTTTTGCGGGATTGTTGGTCAATAGCCGCATTGTGGTGATTCCGAGATCGCGCAGAATATGCGTGCCGACTCCGTAGTCTCTGGCGTCGATGGGGAGGCCGAGAGCCACATTGGCCTCCACCGTATCCATGCCCTGATCCTGTAGTTGGTACGCATGGAGTTTGTGTTTCAGACCTATGCCACGGCCTTCTTGTCCGCGTAAGTACACTATAACTCCGCAATTTTCTTCGGCTATCTTAGCCATTGCGCTTCGCAGTTGTGCGCCGCAGTCGCAACGCTTGGAGTCAAAAACATCCCCGGTTAGGCACTCGCTGTGAACCCGGACCAGTACGTCTTTTTGATCGGTAACCTCGCCTTTGATAAGCGCAAGATGTGTTTCTTTGTCGATAGTATTTTCATAGGTTACGCATGTAAATAGACCGTAAGGAGTGGGGACCTGTGCTTCTGCCGTTCTCTTGACAAAGTGCTCACGATTGCGCCTGTAAGCCACCAGGTCGGCTACCGTAATCATCGCCAGGTCGTGCCTGTCTCTGAATCGCTCCAATTCCGTTCCGCGTGCCATCGACAACCCATCCTCCGTCACTATTTCGCAGAGTACGCCGACGGGGATCAGTCCGGCCATTTTCATCAGATCAACCGTCGCTTCGGTATGACCGGCTCTTCTGAGTACGCCCCCTTCGCGCTGTATAAGGACGTGAAGGTGTCCCGGTCTTGCCAGGTCTTCCGGTGAAGTTTCCGGATTGGTCAGCGCGACTATCGTCGCCGCACGGTCGGCGGCGGAAATCCCGGTGGTCGTGGCCGGCAAGTAGTCGACTGTAACCGTAAAAGCTGTTTGGTGTGTCTCCGTGTTGTTCTCCACCATCAGAGGCAAGCGGAGTCTGTCCGCTCTTTCTTTGGTGATGGCCGCACATATCAGTCCGGAAGTGTGTTTGACAAAAAAAGCTATTTTATCCGGGGTGGCGAATTGTCCCGCCATAATGAGATCGGCTTCGTTCTCTCTGTTGTAATCGTCGACTACAATTACAATTTCTCCCGATTTGAGCCTCTCTATGCAATCTTCTATTCTTTTTTCCGTTTCTTGTGTGTAATCGCTCATCTGTTGTATCCGTTTATTTAAAAGTCTTTATGCTTCCGATGGAACGGGAGTCCCTAAAGATCTTATCGCCTCCCGGGTACGCAATTCCGTGTCTTTCGACAGTTCTGTTAGATGTATTGCTTCCTGATCAGGTTTTCCGTATAGCGCGCAATGATGTCGACTTCTATATTGACCGAAGAACCGGCACGTAAGTCCGCCAGGGTGGTATTGGACAGGGTGTGGGGTATGATGGCTATGGAAACCTCTTCGTCCGTTACGTCGGCTACCGTAAGACTGATGCCGTCTAGTGCTATGGAGCCTTTTATCGCCACAAAAGGCTTTAAGGTTTGTGGAATTTTCACCGACAAAAGCGGAGGGGTCCGGAGTATCTCTCCGACTCCGTCTACATGACCCTGGACAAAATGTCCGCCCAGTCTGTCGCCGACTTTCAACGCTCTTTCGAGGTTGACTCTGTCGTTTATTTTGAGATCAGACAAATTCGTGCGGGACAGCGTCTCCGCGACAGCCTCAACAAAAAAAGTATTTTTATCGATTTTTACGGCTGTGAGACAGCAGCCGTTGACCGCTATGGAATCTCCTATGGCAATATTATCCAGGTCGGAATTTATCGCCAGTTTCAACAGCGGACCGTCTTCACTGCTGATTTCGGTTACGACACCCATTTCTTCTATCAATCCCGTAAACATATAAGCTCTTTTCGAAAAGTTGTGTTAAAAGCAATTATTTTAATTGAGAGAATCCGGTCAGCATAGCGTCAAAAGTCATCGGCACGATATCGACCCTTATGTCCTCTCCTACTTTAGTGACTGCGTGAAACCTGCCGCGCCATATTTGTGCTATCTGTTCTACATCCGATCCGGAGATCATGGGGACCCCGTTTCCGTTACCCAAAAGAGCGGGCGCAAAATAAATGACGTATTTGTCGACCAATCCTTTAGTGTGGAAAGCCCCCGCCGCTTTGGATCCCCCCTCGACGAGGAGTTGTAAAATATTCATTTCCCCAAGGTAATCCAACAACTCTTCCGGGCCGGAGGTCCACTCCAGCAGAGGCTGCGCTTTACTGTCGCTGTCCGCTTTACCGAGAACAATCCTGAGCGGATCCTTGCCGTCAACAAGCCTTACGGTCAACTCGGGATCATCATGGCGAAGAGTATTGGCTCCAACAGCGACGGCCCCGCTCTCCGCACGCAACCGGTGGGCGTCTTTCCTTGCTTCTTCCCCCGTAATCCATTTGCTTGAGTAATCGGGAGCGGCTATGTAACCGTCGGAAGTTGCTGCCAATTTGAGCACAACAAACGGTCTGCCCGTAACCCTTTGCTTCAGGTAAGGAAGCAGGATTTCGGCAGCCTTTTTGGCGCAAAGTCCGATTTGGCAGTCTATAGACGCTGCTCTCAGTTCTTTTATCCCGCTTCCGTAAACTTTTTTGTCTGGGTCTGGGAGAGCCATAAATACTTTTTTGACCCCGGCTTCGATGATTGCTTGAGTGCATGGAGGTGTGCGTCCGTAGTGGGCACAGGGTTCCAGCGTTACATACATGACCGAGCCGTCAGCTTTGACCCCGGCCGCATCCAGGGCCACGATTTCTGCGTGTTTGCCGCCGGGCGGTTGGGTATTTCCAAAAAATACCTCACCGCTTTTTGCGACCAGCACGCACCCAACCCATGGATTGGGAGGCGTAAAAGGCATCTGGCGGGCACCCAGTTCTATGGCGAACTCCATCCATTTTTCATGGTCCGGTTGACCTGGGTAGGTTTGAATATGGGAATCGCTGTCTTCCATCTGCTAAGTTATACTACCGCTTAAAAAATGTTTTACATAAAGGCAGATGGCCGGATTTAAAAATGAGATGCAACTTTTTGCAGATGCAATTGACGGCAAGATTCCGCATTCTTGAGTCGTATAAAGTTTTGGTATTCATGGTGTAATTTATTTTGGGTACGGGTATTGCGAATTTATAAATTGCTTGGCGTTGGTGCTTTTTGTATATTTCTCAAACGAGAGTTTTTGGCAGACGGGCCTTGGAGTTGTTACCGCGCAAAGCGGGCTGTGGTACTGATTTGAATTATCGTGACGCAACCGGAAGAGAAATGACCGATTGATTAAAGTCACCCGCCGCCCGGGTTTGTATTTTGAATCTATTCGTCGCCGATGAATTTATTACACGTATTGAAAGGGGAGTAGTGCCTTTTTTTTCTTCGGCTACCGCATATTTTCGTCAACTTCGGAGTAGATCCTTTCTACACTCAACTGTAGCCGGAGTGCCACATTTGACCGCTGTTATTAAAGACGGTCGGTCTTGATTTGACTGCAACATATCAACATAAGGCACAGTATTATTGCAATGTTTCGAAGAAACGAGCCTCTTAGAAATTTACTACTTAATGTTGTGGCGACACCACTTTTAGTGATTTAACTACCGTCCAGACCCCAAATCCGGTGTCGTCTATCTTGCAATTGACTGTGTAAAAGTATCAATAGTTGTAGATATAAAATTTAGATTATTTTTTAGGTCTTTTCCTGAGCAATAAGGCCAGTTTAGTGCTTACAATCACGACTTCTTTAATGGGGTGGAAATATGGCGCAACAAATATTTTATACATATATGTGGTTTTATAGTTACTAAAAGTGATTATCTTTGTGCCTAGATAGTAGTATAAAAAGCGCTCTATGTGATTATTAAAATATGGCTAGAAAATTATCAAAAAATGTTGGATAATATTAGTTGTCGAAGAAAATCAATGGGGGGCTTGTCGCTATGAAAAGTCAAACCGGCAGTCATTTCTTCACAACCCAAACCAAATTTGAAAAGCGCTACATATGGAGAAATGTATGAAAAATAATTTCGGTGTTAAGCACGACTACCCGCGGAAAAACATAACCCGGGGTGCCAAGATGCGGCTATCTGTTGTGATAGCCATGGCGGTATCGCTCTTGACCCCCATTTTGTATCTGGGGATGACAGTATCGCAAAACCCCACGGCATATGCGGCCACGTCTGTTACAGTTTCCGGTTCTGTCCAGTCGGTAGGAGGGGCACCACTGACTAACATATGCATAGGGATGTTCCCTGACGGGATGAAAGGTGTCGCTCTGGTAGATACCACAACGGGTAGCAGTGGAAATTTTAGCCTTGCTGTAAGCAATTCAGGATATTGGACACTTATAGTCAATGAGGGCGTATGTCTTCCTCCCACCTCATCGACAACACCTATGTATCCCAATGCTTCGTATGAAACCGGTCTTGTGTACGCGGCAAATGGTGGTTTTGGAAGCAATGAAATTTCTGTTACCAGTTCGGCTATCAACGCCGGTTCTGTGATTTCCACGGGGGCTATCACCCTCTATGCCATGAATCAGATGGGAACTATCACAGGAGTGGTGAAAGGCAATTCCGGTCCTCTGTCCAATATCTGTGTCGTTGCCAATGCGCCAAACAATGGCGTTTACGAATATGGCACTACCAATTCTTCCGGAGTGTATTCCGTTCCGGCGGATCCAAGATATCCTACAGCCCTTGGGTATAATGTATCCAGTTGCGGCAATGCTCCAAACTCGTCTTATCTCAGCGGATATTACACCGGTGGATCGGGCACTCTTGCGTCATCAATTGTAGGTGCTACTAAAGTTATGGCAGGGAATAATGGAGTAGCTACAACCCTTGACATAAACTTGACACTACCTCCGGCATCCGTATCATCCTCCGGTACCACAACCACATCGAGTACAACCACAACGGTTCCTCCCACAACCACATCGAGTACAACCACAACGGTTCCTCCCACAACCACATCGAGCACAACCACATCCACAACAGCTGCACCCACAACCACATCGAGCACAACCACATCCACAACAGCTGCACCCACAACCACATCGAGCACAACCACATCCACAACAGCTGTTCCTGTTACCACCACAATGGCTCCCACAACAACAACGGTTGCTCCTGTTACCACCACAATGGCTCCCACAACAACAACAGCTGCTCCTGTCACTACAACCACAGC
>JAKABW010000023.1 GCA_021796535.1 Actinomycetes bacterium
CGTGAGCTGTTCGTAATACCGAAAACAAATATGAGATAACCTCATACATGAAGTAATACATATAGGGTCCCGTAGAATCTACGGGGCCCTATATGTATTTTCGTTATCAAATCATGCTTATGCCGTATAATAAACTTCCATTGCGGCGGGCAGATACGGACTCAAGGCATGGAAGTTTTCTAATTGCAAACCGGCATGCCTAAGATTTGTTATAGGCGTTCGATGGTCTCTTTATTTAACTCGTTGATGAATTGTCGCAGTCTTCCCTGGTGTAGTTTGTTGAATTTCAACCCTATCCTGTCCAGGGATAAATGATCATTATCATGGATCTCAAATTTAGAGGGTTCAACTTTTCTTATGGGTTCTCCGCCTGTAATATCAGAGAATTGTTGAGACAATTCATTGCATCTCTGATCGCTGGGGGCTTGTTGCAGCCTTATAACCAATGTGTCGTTTATAAAGCGCCTGGAGTGGTAATTGGAATAGAAGTTTAATACTTCATTTCTTGCTTGATCAATATCTGCTGTAATAAAATAAAGAGAAGAGTCATCAGGGTCTGCAAATTGTCTGTTATATACTTGCTTTTGAACAAAATCTTCCCATGCATGCCAGTAATTTGACTGGTCCGGCTCCATTAAAACAATGGGATTGGGTTCGGCTTTTCCCGTCTGCACAAGGGTAAGCAATTCAAAGCATTCGTCTAATGTGCCAAAGCCGCCGGGAAGAACCAGAAATCCTGAGGATTCTTTCATCAACATTAGTTTTCTTGTAAAAAAATACTTCATTTCAACCAATTTTTCACCGGCTGATACCCAAGCGTTCGGGTAGTTTTCGAAAGGAAGTCTGATATTTACCCCTATTGCCATATTTGCGCCCGCACCTTCGCTTCCGGCTGCCATAATGCCGGGACCGGCTCCGGTGACTACCATCCATCCCGCCTTTGCAAACGTATGGGCTAACTCTTTGGTTTTTTCATAAAGAGGAGTGTCCTGGGCAATACGTGCCGAACCAAAAATTGTTACCTTTCTTACTTCTTTGAACGGAGCAAACATTGCAAAAGCGTTTGACATTTCTGTAACAGCGGCTGATGCCAATTTTAAATTTAGGCGGTCATTATGATTGTGTATTAATTTGATGGCGCCATACAGTAATTGACGTTTTATATCAATATTTTCTTTATCTACTAAATCATTGCAAATTTCATCGATAATAATTTTATCTTTTTCTGATATTTCTGAATTCTGATTCATCACTTTAACCAGTCTAAGTAAAAATGGCCCACGGCTTCAATATTTATTTGATGAGACTTGGTGAGCTATTTGTCAAATTATATAGCGCTTTCATCGATAAGCCATATAACATTATCGGCTTTTATCATGGCAGCAGGAAGTATCTCACCTTGGCTTATGGCATACACGGCGTTTTTTTTCTCTTCCCCTATAACGCATATTATCGCCAATTTGAATTTTTTAATTGCCTCAAATGTCATGGTTATGCGTGGGTGTCGGTTTAGTCCTGAAGGATCAAAGTTCTTTGCCGTCAATTGTCCTGGCGGAGTCTGCAATGCCGTTGAATTTGGAAATAATGATGCACAATGTCCGTCTGGGCCGAATCCCAATTGAATAATTTCTAAGTTTTTGCGTGAGAGAATGCTTTCATAGGAATCTCTGTCATCACAGCTGAGAGGATAAATTGAATTTTTATTCAACCCGCATTCTTCTATAGTTGAAGAAATCATATTGTAGTTGGAATCCCGGTGTGTTTTTTCTACACATCGTTCGTCGGCAAGTAACCATTCTATTTCTTCCAAAAATTTATCTTTGGATAAGCAGAGGCGCTCCAGACATATTTTTCCTGATGACCCTCCCGATATGGCAAAGGTAAAAGCCCCGGATTCTTGGCCGGATACTTGTCTGTTATTGAAGTAATAGTGGATGTGATTAAGAACAATATCTTGGTAGTCGCCGGCAACGTCTTTACATATTCGGACTTGACCGTAAAAATTATCGGTATTTATAGATTTTGCCATTGTCTTCCACTTGCTTGAATCAGTCTTTCTGCCTCGATCGGGCCAAATGTACCGGAGGTATATCTGGCAAGGGGCGGCTCCCCTTGGGCAAAGGAAGCCTGTATGGGAGCAACAATTCTCCAGGCTTGCTCAACCTCGTCTGTTCTGATAAACAACATAGGGTCACCTAGCATGGCATCAAGCAGTAAGCGTTCGTAGGCATCGACGGCTATTTCCTGAAAAGCATCTTTATATGAAAAATTCATTGATACTGTTTTTACTTTGAAACTCGGTCCGGGAATTTTTGCCCCAAACGAAAGACTAATTCCTTCATCGGGCTGGATCCTCAGTGACAGGACGTCAGCTCGTAGATCTCTGGAAAGACGTCCGGCAAAAGGCAAATGAGGAGGGCGTTGGAAAACCATGGATACTTCGGTAATTCTTTTTTGCAATCTTTTGCCGGTTCTAATGTAAATAGGTACTCCGGCCCAACGCCAATTGTCGACGTATAAACGCGTTGCTATGTATGTTTCGGTTTCTGAAGTCGGACTGACTCCATCTTCTTCGCGGTAGCCGGCTACTCTTTGACCGTCTATTTCTCCGGCTGCGTATTGTGCTCTGACAGTGGTGTTGACCTGCTCGTCGATGTTGCCTATTTCAACGGCCTTTAACAGTTTCACTTTTTCGTCGCGTATGCCGCCCGCTTCCATGGAAGCCGGCGGTTCCATCAAAGTCAGAGAGAGGACTTGCATGACATGGTTCTGTACGATATCCCGAAGCGCTCCCGCAGTTTCGTAAAAGGCACCGCGGTGCTCTACTCCCAGTGTTTCGGCAACCGTAATCTGTATATGGTCGACATACCTTCTGTTCCAGATCGGCTCAAAAATTGCATTGGCAAAGCGCAATGCCAGTACATTTTGAACTGTCTCTTTACCCATGTAATGGTCTATGCGGAATATTTGCTCTTCCGCAAAGGCTTTATGAAGAGCGTTGTCGAGAGATTTTGCACTTTCCAAGTCAACCCCAAACGGTTTTTCGACTACAAGGCGTACAAAGGACTCTTTTGCTTTTGGCTTATTGCATCCAACTGTTTTTAATCCGTTTGCAACCACAGAGAACAATTTTGGTATGGTAGCCAGATAGTAGACTCTGTTGCCGCTTGTTTTGCACTCCTCGTCTATCTCTGACAAAACTTTATCCAGCTGGAGAAATGTATCTGCAGACATATAATCACCGGAGATATAGCGGAATTTTTTGGCATATTTTTCCCATATGCCGTCGGGATCATCGATGTCTTTGGTGGCTTCGTAAACTATTTTTCTGAATCCTTCGTCATCAATTTCACTTGACGCAGCTCCGACTATGACAAATTCGTCGGGAAGCTCTTTTCTGATGGCGAGATGACAAATAGCCGGCAGTATTTTGCGGCTCGCAAGATCACCCGTTGCGCCAAATATAACCAAAATAAGGGGCTGGGGTTTACGCCGTTCGTTATGCAAATCTGTGGACAATTCTAAAGCGGTCAGAGAATCGCTCAGCGGGGTTATAGGTTTTGCCGTCACTTGTATACCTTTTACCGGTTATTTGGATCTTTTAGAAATTCCATACTGTGTCCGCCGAATTGATTTCGCAGGGCGGCCAGCATTTTGTTCGAGAAAGCCTTTTGGCCGTCATGCTGCGTTGAGAATCTTCTGTAAAGGGAGAGGGAAATAACTTCCAGGGGAACTCCGCGTTCTATCGCTTCTTCAACAGTCCATCGTCCTTCTCCGGAGTCGACGACAAAGCCCTCTATCTCGTCGAAGTTGGAATCCGCCCTGAGGGCAATCTCCGTAAGCTCCAGCAGCCAGGATCTTACGACAGAGCCATAACGCCAAATTGAAGCAATCTGATGCAGGTCAAGATCGAACTCTTTCGCCGCCGACATCAATTCAAAACCTTCGGCATAAGCCTGCATAAGTCCGTATTCGATCCCGTTGTGAACCATTTTGACAAAATGACCGGCCCCTACCGGGCCGACGTGTGCGTATCCTCCTTCTGGAGCAAGTGACAAAAAGAGGGGTTCCGCTATTTTGACTGTTGCCTCATTTCCGCCCACCATCAGGCAATATCCGTTTTGAAGACCCCAGACGCCTCCCGAGGTTCCGGCGTCTATAAAGCCTATTTGTTTTGCCGCAAGCCGGTCGGTGTAGGTAAAAGCAGTTTTATAGTTGGAGTTGCCCCCGTCTATCACAATATCTCCGGACTCCAAGAGGTTGTACAGTTGCGAAACGGTTTCGTCCGTCGGGGTTCCGGCCGGTACCATAACCCAAACAACTCTCGGCGGTTTCAGGTAGGCTACCATCTCCTCCATATCGGAAGCAGTTTTGATTGAGTAAGCTTCCAAGTTTTTTCTTGACGTTTCGTCGATATCGAATCCTATGACGTCATGTCCGGCAGCCGTGAGACGCCGACACATGTTGGCCCCCATTTTCCCCAATCCGATCATTGCTATTTGCATAGCTTTACACTCCTTTCGTGTATGCGGTAAAAGAACGTCTCCATACGTTGTCGTATGAAGTTTTAATTTCGAATGCTGGTATTCTAAAGCAACTCTGAAACGCTGTCTGTCTCGATTCTGAGCACTCTTCTCCCGTGAGTTTGCAGACTCTGATAGTCGCCTATTGACTGTGCGGTGATCAAAGTGGCAAAGTCGTAATTTTTCCCCGGTATTTCCACTCCGGCATAAGGGGTACGGTCCACAAGTTGAATGGCCACGATTTGGTTTATCCCGCCTTTGTGCAACTGACCCGTCGAATGCAGAAATCGCGGACCGTATCCGGCCGTAACGGCCATGCCGTTGTTGGCATCGCGCAACTTGACACGCAATTGCTCCAATTGGTTTTCGCTGCCATAGGGAAGATAGGCTTGGATGGAAATATAGTCGTTATCTCGTAGGTTTTCTTTTAAGAAAGCATCCAAAGTGTCGGGCGTTTTGTTATCGATTTCTTGGATTGGCAGATTGGCAAGTACCTTATTCGTGTTTGCTTTCGATTCGGCCACGTTGGGCTCGTCAAAAGGGTCTATGTTCAAAACATGTCCCATAATTGCGGTTGCCATTTCCAGTTTGTAGAATTGTGCGCCCAGGTCACCCACCGATTTGAGTGTGATGTCAATATTAAACCTGTCGTGTCCTTGTTCGCTGTCCGAAGTCGGCACCGGCACACAGCCGGTGCCGTGCTTGCCGGTTGATTCGGCTATGAGCTGTTCTATCCAAAGACCGAATACCCTTTGCTGATCGGGGACCTGAATCGTCAGTTTATTTCGGCCGGCCAAAGCGGCTTCACCGGCATCGATTCCCAGAACAATTGCCTCTTCCGGATCCAGTTCGGCTGCCGCCTCGCAAATTTCTTCTATGTCGTATCCCATCAGAGCAGCTGGAACTAAGCCAAAGTATGACAGTACCGAGTAGCGGCCTCCTATGTCGCTGCGGTTGGAAAATACTTTATTGACCTTTAGGTCCTTGCCCAGCAGCGACAATTCCGTATTCGGGTCGGTAATAAATGCGTATCTGGAAAAATCGGACATCCTGCTTTTGCCATGCGCAAAGAGGTCGTTCGGTTCCAACGTGGTTCCGGACTTGGAAGATACCAGGACAAAAGCCTCCTCTATGGGAGCGTTTGCTACGGTGTACGGGGAAGTGGTGTCCAAAACCACCATGCGGCGTCCGTTTGACTTTTTTAAAGTGTCGGCAAAAGTGGAAAGCACCAGCGGTCCGAGAGAAGAGCCGCCCATTCCGATCAAGACGATAGTTTCTTGATCGATACTGTCGGCCCAGGATTTCAGACTTTTGGCCTCATTGTGCATTTCTCTGATTACATCCAGCCAACCGAGTCTGTTTTGCGATACGTTTCCTTCCGGCCATAGCGTGGCGTCTTTGGCTAATAAGCGTGTTTTAATATTTTTTGGATCGAAATTACTCATAATGAAGCCGCCTTTCCGTTTAGTTGTGTCATAAGTTCATCAAATGATTTTGCAAAAGCCGCAACGCCCTCTTTTTCCAATTGCTCCGTCACGTCAAACAGGGAGACTCCCACTTCGGAAAGAGCATCCAGAGTATCTTGGGCCTCTTCGACGACGGAACGGCCGTTTGGTTGCTGTGCATCTATTGTTCTTCTCGGAACACCGTGATCCAAAAAAGCATCCAGTGTTGCCCTTGGCATGGTATTTACGGTATCGGGACCTATCAATTCATTTACGTAGAGCAGATCCGGATAAGCGGGATTTTTTGTTGACGTCGATGCCCATAACGGTCTTTGCAGGGTGGCCCCCTGTGCTTTTAATGCCATAAAGCGCTCACTGCTGAATTTATCTTTAAAAAGAGCGTAAGCTATGACGGCTTGGGCCACCGCGGTTTTCCCAAGCAGGGTCTTTGCCCTGTCGGCCAAAACTTCCGAGTCGGCACTGTCGATGAGGGCCCCAAGGCGTTTGTCAGCTTCACTGTCCACGCGGCTGACAAAAAACGACGCCACTGAAGTCACTCTGCTCAGATCTTTGCCAGAAGCCGCGTAACGTTCCAAACCGTTGAGGTATGCGTCCACTACGGCTGCGTATCTGTCAAGGGAAAAGATCAAGGTGGCATTGATGCTTATGCCTTCCGCTATCATCTCTTCTATCGCCGGAAGGCCTTCTTTTGTGGCCGGTATTTTTACGAGCAGATTTGGGGCGCCGATTGTTTTTGAGAGCCACCTTGCCGCATCGATCGTGCCTTGTGTGTCATGAGCGAGACCGGGTTCCACTTCCACCGACAAAAACCCGTCTTGGCCCCGGGAATCCCCGTATACGCCGAGCAGTTTTTCCAAAGCACCTTTGGCGTCAAAAAAAACCATTTCCCAGTAAGTTTCATTGACGTTTTTACCGGATTTGATCAGCGATTGAAACTGTTTGTCATAGTCCGTCCCGGATGCTATGGACTTTGCCATTATGGTCGGATTTGACGTCAGACCTCTTACCCCGTTTTCTATCAGCAGCTCAAGTTCGTCTGTTTCAACGTAAGAGCGTCTGAGGTCGTCTATCCACGGACTTTGTCCGTATTGAAAATACAGATCATGCAATTTTGTCATATGCGCTTACCTCGTTCAAGATACTTTACAACTCGCAGTCTAGTACTTTGCCCACCCGATATCAGGCAGGCTCAGAAAGTATTCCGCCGGGTCATAAGAAATTTTCAAAAACTTAATAATTGATTACAGTAAGGATGCATACACAGCCCCGTGCCGGAGCCTTTCATAAAGCGGCCGTGCGTTTTGACATAAAAGTTAAGGACAATCCGAGAAATTTCTCCACGGTTTCGCAGAGCATAAAGATTTGCAAAACTGTCTCAGATGGGAGATAAAAGTGTGAGTCTTGTGGTCATGGGTGAGCAATACAGGCTATTTTTAAAACAATGCCAAACTTTTTAAAAAATAAACTGGGAAAAATCAAAAATGCGGGCGGGGATTCTTCCGGCAATAAGTTTCCCGGCGACTTCGGCGAAATACTCCAAATGGTAAAAGCCTACTTTCTGCAAGAAACTTTGGCTCCTTTGCGCAAGGTAAAGCATAAAATAATACAGACGGTTTTGGCCATCCTATTTTTGGGTATAGGGTTTTTTCTGCTGTTGCTCGCTATCCTGCGTGTGTTGCAGTCGGAAACAGGGGCTTTGTTTGGCGGCAATGAGTCATTTGCTCCCTATCTCATAACATTTTTTGCCGGTCTTGCCCTGGCCGGATCCCTGGCTTGGTATGTGCTGCAAAATCTAAGAGGGAAAAACTGATTTTTCCGGTTTTGTCATCTCATCGTGCATTTTAGAATTGAGTTTGCGGTATCGAAAAAATAAGGTTTTCAATATATCTCCGCACCCTTCTTTATGGTAGTAAGATCGTTTGTACAATGAAAGATGCCATTTCTACCAATCGGGACGACACAGCAGAAAAGAAAGTATCGATTACCGATATTCAACAAAAAATACGCGACAACATTGCCGCTAAAAATATCATCTCGGAAAAAGTATCCGGTAATCAACTCATATTGATCAAGGTAGCCGCTGTTGTGTTGATGGTACTGATTTCTTATGTAATAGGTAAATTTCAAGGCAAGAGCGATTCTACGATTCTGGAAGTCAAGAGAGTGTAGGCTTTTGACAGTGGCAAAGCTCTTCGAACATTTGGCAAAGCAATTGGTGACAAGGGGCTTTAAAAAAGCCGTTACCGAAGGAAGTTTGCTGTGGGTTGGCGTGGCGGCCCTGGGGGTTGTGGCGCAATTTGTCATTAAACGTCGGCAACCCAAGGTCGCCGTCGAAAAATTGCATTTGGGGGAGTCGATTATCATCTCCCATATGGCGCGTAACTCTTCAGCGACACCCAAAACAAAAATCTATTGACACCGTTTACGGTGTTCCGATCTTTTTGGGTGAAAAATCGCCGGTCTGACCCTAATCACCCGGAATCGTCTATGCCTACTTACTTAATTGGAGAATTTTGTGGATAAAATACCGGATCATTTTTTGCCGGAAGAAAACAACTTCTGTCGGACGGCTGACTCGTCGGACGAGAAGTTCCTGCCGGGTGAAGAAGTGATACTGCAAGACTCCAAAAACAGACGATACCTGGTGACTCTTGTTCCCGGAAAAACTTTTCACAGCCATTCCGGTGCCGTAGAACACGATTCGGTGATAGGAAAAAAAGACGCCTCTAACATCAAAGCCCGTTACGCGGAAGGCGGAGAAGACAGAGAAAGGTACTATCTTGCTTTCAAGCCGACCCTGGCAGATGTGATTCTGAAAATGCCGCGCGGCGCCCAGGTTATTTACCCAAAAGACTTGGGAGCAATTCTAATGGCTGCCGATGTCTATCCGGGAGCGCGTATATTGGAATCCGGCATAGGCTCCGGCGCCCTTTCCATGACTCTCTTGCGTGCCGGAGTCGTTCTGACCGGCTACGAAATAAGAGAGGATTTCATCAAAGTGGCTTGTGAGAATATCGAAAAACACCGCAAGCAAATATTTGGTCCCGGTTGTGACGACGGCTTTGACTTGTCATCCAGGTTCTCCGTCGAGTGTCGTGACGTATATCAAGGCATTGACGAAACAGGTCTGGACAGAATAGTGCTTGACTTGCCGGAACCGTGGCGCGTCGTTCCGTTTGCCCGCAAGTGCTTAAAAGCCGGCGGTATTTTTCTCGCCTATCTGCCCACCATCAATCAGACGGCGTCTTTGCGCGAGTGTCTAAAAGAAAATAAATTTATATTGTCCGAAACAACGGAAGTACTCAACAGATCATGGCACATTGAGGGTCATTCCGTAAGGCCGGACCATCGGATGGTTGCTCATACCGGCTTTATTACCGTCGCCAGAAATAATGCCGAAAACTGAGCGAATTTTAGTCCGGGAAACCCGTACCGGGATTACTTTGACTGCCGCTTATCCGATTTCTATCCTTGTTCGATAAAGATGCATTCGCCGGGGCACTCTTCGGCGGCTTCGGTTACGGCATCTTCCAAATCGGTCGGCACCGCTACCTGACCGGCCGCTCCGCCGGGGTTATTCATAACTTGGTCGTGGTCCTTGACGTAAGCCAACCCGTCGTCCAAAAGGGTGAATACGTCGGGGCAAATTTCTTCACACAATCCGTCGCCTGTGCACAGATCCTGATCTATCCAGACCTTCATGAAATCCTCTCGTTTCTCCAATAAAGCATACAGATGGCCGGAACAAACCTTGAAGGACATAACGGCCAAATCAATCTGATGACATCATAGCAAGTAATTAGGTCAAGAGACAGGCAAAACCACACGTTAGTACCGATAGGAAAATATGGCTTTGAAAATACTGAGTTCGGAACTAAAATACTTTTTGAAATACCCTTGTGAGGGCATAGAGACGAGGACATCTTATTATTTTATATGTGCAAATATATAGCAGGTGCCGCTTTGTAAATATTGTAATTAAACTATCGTAATGATGTGTATTGTCGAGAGAGTTTTTGGATGACGGGCTCTTTCTCTCGCCGATGTATAGTATGGTGGCAGATGCTGTGCGGTAAAACTTTTTATGAGTTTTGGGTTGATACGGAGGTGTTGAACAATGGATGATGTTTTGATTGAAAAACTCAAAAAACGTGCCGAGGAAGCGGAAGAAGAAATAGCCGAACTTCGGAAAAGATTGAGCGATGCCCCGGGTCGCAACAGAGTTTTGGAAGAAAAGCTCTTACAGGTAAAAGGGCAGCTGAATCAGGCGGTTACCCAGAATGAAAAACTGATGTTTGCCCTGCAGCAGGCCAAAGAAAACATAGCCACTTTGCGGGAGGAAGTCGACAAGCTGACCCAAACCCCCAACGCATACGGTTATTATCTGGCCACGAACGACGATGCCAGCGTGGATATATTTACTTCGGGAAGAAAGATGCGCGTGGCCTTACACCCCGGCGTAGACAGGGAAAAGCTGTACCGCGGACAGGAGGTCGTACTCAACGAAAACTTCAACGTCATCTCGGTCCGGGACTCCGACCTCATCGGAGAAGTCGTCACGATCGAAGAGGTGCTTGACGAAGGGGAAAGAGCCCTGGTTCGCTTCCGCGGGGACGAAGCCAGGATCGTGGAAATAGGGGACGGCCTGTACGGCACCAAATTGAGAACCGGAGACAGCGTTCTTTTGGACTCCCGCTCCCAGCTGCTTGTCGAGAAACTCATCCGCCCCGAAGTGGAGGAAGTGATACTGGAAGAAGTTCCCGACGTTTCTTACGGCGACATAGGCGGTTTGGACGAGCAGATCGAAGCAATTACCGATGCCGTCGAGCTGCCATTTTTACACAGGGACCTGTTCGGAAAATACCGCCTGCCCGCCCCGAAAGGAATTTTGCTTTATGGTCCTCCCGGTTGCGGGAAAACCCTGATTGCAAAAGCCGTGGCTCACTCGCTGGCCGAAAAAGTTGCCTCCAAAACAGGAAATAAAAACGTCAAAAGCTACTTTTTAAACATCAAGGGTCCGGAACTCCTTAACAAATACGTGGGGGAGACCGAACGTCAGCTCAGGCTGGTTTTCCAGCGGGCAAAAGAAAAAGCCGCCGAAGGCGTCCCCGTTATTGTCTTTTTTGACGAAATGGACTCCCTCTTTAGAACGCGCGGAACTGGTATAAGTTCCGACATGGAGTCCACCATAGTCCCGCAACTGTTGGCGGAAATCGACGGGGTGGAAACCCTGAAAGACGTAATCGTGATAGGGGCCTCCAACCGTGAAGACCTGATTGACCCCGCCATTTTGCGTCCGGGACGGTTGGATGTGAAAATTAAGATAGAAAGACCGAATGAAAAAGCCGCCAAAGAGATATTTGCCAGATATCTGACCGCAGATCTGCCGATTGATGAGGAGGAAGTCAAGAGGCTCGGCAAGGGCGACATAGCCGCCGCTGTCGAGGTTATGATCGAAAAGACAGTCAATGAAATGTATAAAGCGGATGAGGAAAACAGATTTCTTGAGGTCACATACCAAAACGGCGATAAAGAGATACTGTACTTCAAAGACTTTTCTTCCGGGGCTATGATAGACAATATAGTAAGGCGGGCGAAAAAACTGGCCATTAAAAGAAGCCTGACGGAAGGCAAAGACGGAATCAGTCTGTCGGATCTATTGGATTCCATAGCGCAGGAGTATAAAGAGAGCGAAGATCTTCCCAATACGACCAACCCGGATGATTGGGCTAAGATATCGGGTAAAAAAGGTGAAAGAATTGTTTATGTTCGGACTATTTTCTCCGAAGCGGGAGACAACAGAGGCGGCAGGGCCATCGAAAGGGTCAGCACCGGTCAATATCTGTAGAGTCGGTATCGCCAGTGATTCCTAAAAAAATTTGCGGATTGGAAACAGAATATGGAATCACCGCTCCGAAAAGTCTCGGGGGAGACCCGACGGCCGCGGCATCCTTTCTGATATCTGCTTATATCGGAGACGACATAAAAGGGATTTCCTGGGATTTCACCGACGAGGCGCCGGGCAATGACGCCAGGGGGTTTTTGGATGCCGACGCTTTGCCGCCGGCAGTAGAGCCCCAGCTTCTGAATGCCGTTTTGACGAACGGCGGCAGATATTATGTCGACCATGCCCACCCGGAGTATTCCACGCCGGAATGTCTCAATGTGAAAGAGGCATTGCTCTACGACAAAGCCGGAGAGACAATTTTGACTTTGTCCATGGAAAATAGCAAGAAGCTCCTCCCTCCGGGGGAAGAAATAGTCGTATACAAAAACAATTCCGACGGTAAAAACAACTCATACGGTTGTCACGAGAATTATCTTGTTTCCAGGGCAACCCCGTTTTCTCAATTCGTGGATTATCTCATTCCGCATCTCGTAACAAGACAGGTGTACACCGGAGCCGGCAAAATCGGAACGGAAGGTCTCAACAGGACGAATGACGGCAAAACAATATTTCAAATAAGCCAGCGGGCCGATTTTTTTGAAGCAGCCGTCGGTTTGGAAACCACGATCAGACGTCCCATCTTAAATACCAGAGACGAGCCGCATTCCGATAAATCTCAATACAGGAGGCTGCACATCATCACGGGTGACGCCAATTTGGCGGAAGTCGCCACTTTTTTGAAAATGGGTACGACGGCTGTGGTGCTTCAGCTCATCGAAGAAGGGGTTCTTTCCCACTTGGCCTTGGACATGGAATCCCCGGTTCAAGATATCCAGGGTATTTCCAGAGATATTTCTCTCAAATATAGGCTGAAACTAAAAAATGGGAAGTCAATAACGGCTCTTGAAATACAGTGGCTTTACCTGGAAGAAGCCAAAAAATACCACAGTCAGTACGGTTTGGATGCCGTCGGGGAAGACGACTTGGCGACAGAGATCTTGCAGCGGTGGGAATACGTCCTGACCGCATTGGAAGACGACATATATTCACTTTCCAAACAATTGGATTGGGTGGCAAAATTGCAGATAGTAAATGCTTTTTGTGAACGCCATAAGACAGATTTATTTGATCCGAACGTTGCGGCCATTGACCTCCAATATCATGATATGCGGCAGGACAAGTCAATTTTTCAACGCTTGAATATGGAGACTTTGTTGCGCCGACAAGATGTCGAAAACGCCGTGGCGGATCCCCCGGAAACCACCAGGGCGTACTTCCGCGGCGAATGTCTGAAACGTTATCCTGGCGAAGTCAGATCTGTCAATTGGGACTCCGTACTGTTTGAAGTGGACCGGGGTCCGTTGCAAAAAGTACCCATGAACGAACCTTTGCGCGGTTCCAAAAAGTACATAGGAGACCTGCTGGACAAAAGTCCCACTGCGAGAGACCTGCTTTACAACTTGCAAAACTGACGGGTAATTTTTTGATCCCACCGGGGGTAAATAAGTTTGTTTTGGAATTTCATAACGTTATCTGATATAGATTTACGTTATAAAAAGCAGAAAGTTTTAAACTCGCGACACACAGGTCGGATATGTCTTTACAATTTTTATATGAAATTATTTATATTAAGGAGTGAATAATGGCAGAGCGTGAGCTCAAAAAACATTCCGCGTCTTCACACAGTGAAAATACGGCGACGGAAGAGGATGTGGCTGTTTCCACAGAAAAAGGCGACAAATTAAAAGCCGAGATCGATGACATCCTGGACGAAATAGATGAAGTATTGGAAGAAAATGCGGAAGAGTTTGTGCGCGGATATGTACAAAAGGGCGGGGAATAGGAATACAGTATCCCTGTTGTCACCCGTGCCGGAAATGTATCGGGTGCTTCTCTGAGAGCAAAAGATATGCTAGCTTTAGCTGATAAGAATGTAGAACTGAGGAAAAAAATGACTTGCGGGGAAGAAGTTTTTTCACACCGTGACCGTATGGGCACAGGCGCGATATGAATCTGCCTTTGTTTACACCCGACGCGGATCCCGGACCGAATTTTATGGGACTTATCGACAAAATAGGACCGGGTTTTAATCGGCTTAAATCGACTGTAGTCGCGGACGACCCAAAGTCTAGCCCAATTGCCGGGGCAAACCCCGGCGGAACCGTCGGGATCCCCCACGGAACCACCGTCATCGCCGTCCGCTACCGCTCAGGAGTCGTGATAGCGGGGGACAGGCGCGCCACGGAAGGGGTCAGCATTGCCCACCGGGCCATCGAAAAAGTGTTTCCGGCTGATAAATTCTCGGCCGTGGCGATTGCCGGAGCGGCCGGTCCGGCAATCGAAATGGTCAAACTGTTTCAAACTCAATTGGAGCACTATGAAAAAGTTGAGGGATCTTCCTTGAGTCTGGAGGGCAAAGCCAATCAGTTGTCGCAGATGGTCCGTTCCCATTTCCCCCTGGCACTGCAGGGACTCGCCATCATTCCTCTTTTTGCCGGATATGACGCCAAGAGGTCGGCAGGCCGTATCTTCAGCTACGACGTCACGGGCGGCCGCTACGAAGAAAGCGAATTTCATACCACCGGTTCGGGAAGCAGAAGTGCCCGAACCACAATTAAGCTCGGATATAAAGAAGGTTTCTCTTTGGACGACGCCGTCCGTCTGGCAATCAAGGCTTTATACGAGGCGGCCGACGACGATGCGGCAACCGGCGGTCCGGATATCATAAGAGATATCTTCCCCATAGTCGCCAAAGTCGACGACGAAGGCTACTCGGCTTTGGATCGAGATTCCGTAAAGTCTTATTTCACGGAGCTGATTTCTCACCGGGACAACAGCGTTGTTGAGGATTAGTTTTTTAGTTTAAAAAAAATGATTGTAAAAGTTTCTTCCACAAAAGAGGTAGAAAAATGACTATGCCATATTATGTGGCCCCTGAACAAATTCTGAAAGACAGGGCCGAATACGCTCAAAAGGGCATTGCCAGAGGGCGTTCTCTTATTGCGGCTCTCTACGGGGATGGGATTTTACTCGTTGCCGAAAACCCGTCGCGTACGCTGCACAAAATCAGCGAAATTTACGACAGGGTGGCATTCGGAGGAGTGGGCAAATATAATGAGTTTGATCAACTGCGCGTCGCCGGCATCAGACATGCCGACACGAAAGGTTACGCATACTCCAGAGAAGACGTCGATGCCCGCTCGCTGGCCAATGTTTACGCTCAGTATCTCGGTCAGGTATTCACCCATGAAATGAAACCTTTGGAGGTGGAAATCCTCGTTGCGGAATTGGGTGACAGTCAAGCGGGAGACAGGATGTATCACATCAGCTACGACGGAACGGTCGTTGACAGAGAGAGTTTTGCCGTACTGGGCGGAGACGCCGAGGCCATTACGGAGAGATTCTCGGAAAGCCTCCCCACCGACGACGGACTTGCCCGAATCTTGCCGGTTTGCGTGGAAGCTTTACAGGGGCCGGAGCGCTTACTGACCAGCAAAGAATTGGAAGTGGGGGTTCTTGACAGGAATCTGGCCAGAAGATTCTTTAGACGCATAGAGGAGCAGGAGTTGCAGCAATTGCTGCAAAAATAAGACGTTTTGTGCTTCGCATCTTCCGTTTGACGATGCGTCGGTCAAAAGTTTTTCCGTGGGACGTAACTTACTTTCTTTTGAGTCTTTTGCCGACCCACCATTTATCCGATACGCGCTTTTCGCGTTGTTTCTGTGGCTTTTTGTAATTAAAGATCTCCTCGACCGAATCAAAAAGGAGAATTTCCCTCGCTTGCTGAATATTTCTCTCATCAACAAAAATATCAATCTTCACAGGGAAAGGGGTGAGACTTTGGGTGGGAGTGGTTATATAGCACCTGCACCCCTCACTGTCCAGCCTTGCCGCCAAAACCTGGGCATGAAATACATTGCTCACTTGCGTGAGGAGAACTTTATTTTGGTTTGTCATACGATTAAAAGATTACATCGTTACACGTAAAAAAGCACTAACGTTGGAACAGTGAACAGAAGAATTTTTGGTTTGGAAAACGAATACGGTGTCACCTGTACAGTCAGGGGTCAAAGACGCCTCAGCCCTGACGAAGTCGCGCGTTACCTGTTTCGGAGAGTAGTCAGTTGGGGCAGGTCATCCAATGTATTTTTAGAGAACGGCTCCCGGCTTTACTTGGACGTGGGAAGCCACCCCGAGTACGCCACTCCGGAGTGCGACTCACTTTACGATTTGGTTGCGTTTGACAAAGCGGGGGAGCGCATACTGGAAAGTCTGGTTTCTTCGGCGGAGATGAGACTGCGGGAAGAAGGTATCCGCGGAACGGTTTATTTATTCAAAAACAACACCGACTCAGCCGGTAATTCCTACGGTTGTCATGAAAATTACCTGACCATCAGGAAAGACGATTTCAGCAATTATTCTCAGGTGCTGATACCCTTTTTGGTAACGCGCCAGATATTTGCCGGCGCCGGGAAAGTTTTGCAAACAGCGCGCGGCGCCGTATACTGCATATCTCAGCGGGCAGAGCACATCTGGGAGGGTGTTTCTTCCGCAACCACCAGATCGAGGCCCATTATCAATACCCGCGACGAACCGCATGCCGATGCGGAACACTACAGAAGGCTCCATGTGATAGTCGGAGACTCCAATATGAGCGAGTACGCCACATTTTTAAAGGTAGGAACCACAGGTATTTTGCTAAAAATGCTGGAGAGCCCCAAAACTATTTTTAGAGACATGACCTTAGAAGATCCGATCCGGTCCATCAGAGAAATCAGTCATGATTTGACTTGCAAGAAGACCATCAGACTGGCAAGCGGCAGAGAGGTTACGGCTCTGGAGATCCAGCAAGAGTATTTGAGTAAGGCTTTAAGATTTTCGGAACAGCACACTTTAAACGAACACGAAAAAACAATTCTCAGCATGTGGCAGCATGTCCTGACGGGATTGGAGACAGACCCCTTGTCCTTGGAACGGGAGTGTGATTGGGTCGCCAAGTATCATCTGATTGAACACTACCGGGCAAAGCACAATATTCCTTTGGAGCACCCCAAGGCGTTTTTGCTGGATTTGCAGTACCATGATATCTCCCGGGAGAGAGGTATTTATTATAAGCTGGCCGCCCATTCCAAGATGGACCGGATGGTAAGCGATGAAGATATCGAAAATGCCATGCTGTACCCTCCCGCTACGACCAGAGCAAAACTGAGGGGAGAGTTTATCCAAAAGGCAAAAGAAAAGAAAAGGGACTTTACGGTTGACTGGGTTCATCTGAAACTGAACGATCAAACCCAGAGAACTATTTTGCTCAAAGATCCTTTTAGTTCTCACGACGAAAGAGTGGACAGACTTATCGAATCCATGTAGTTCTGGAGCACGTGTTTTACATTCCGCATTTTTCTTTATTTTCTCCCGACAACGGGAAAGGCTTGATTTCGAATATGCCACGGTGCGTCTGCCGTAAAAGGCCGGATGACAATCGAATATTGAAAAGCATTAAAAAAGCGCTTAGGGGATATATGCGCCCCCGGCAGGACTCGAACCTGCGACCTGCTGCTTAGAAGGCAGTCGCTCTATCCAACTGAGCTACGGGGGCATCTTATATATGATAATAACATGGCACATATATGTCTGTTCGAAAATATGGGATATGGCAGTATCCGGTTAAAAGATGATTTTTATAGGCGATGACTGTTTTTATTTATGGTAGTTTAATGATGTTTATTGACCTGTATTGCCTTATCAAGCGCCTCTAGCTCAATTGGCAGAGCAACGGACTCTTAATCCGCAGGTTCGGGGTTCAAGTCCCCGGAGGCGCACCAGGTAAGTCCAGGTCACAGGGTATATATGTGATAACAGTGTGTAAGCGCCAAAATTTCGTGCCCCCTACGTGCCCCTAGTTTTTGCCTTCTGTCCACAAGCGGGACACGCGAAGTGTAAGTTCTTCATCAAGTCCTGGC
>JAKABW010000003.1 GCA_021796535.1 Actinomycetes bacterium
CGGTTTATGAAGTGTAGCTTTTGAACCAAGATAAGACACGATTGGAGGTCTTTTATTGGATCCACTTCTACAACCAAAACAACGGCACTCGGGCATGGCTATATTTCGCCGATTCAATTCGAACAAGTTGCTGCAGTAGAGGCGGCATAGTTAAGCGAGTTCCGTGTCCCATTTGGTGAGTAGGTTCAGTAGGCCCAATTGGTAGGTTTAAGAATTTAAGTGAGTTATATGAAGGCATTGCACTAACTATCTACTATTACAACCATAAACGTATACATACAGCTTTAAAGATGAGTCCTGCAGCTTATGCTGCCAACTTAAATTAATAGAGATAAGTTGTCTACAATTTGGGGAGCTTGACAAATATGAGATTGAAAATGTGACGCAACATCACTTTTTGGCCACGTAGTTATCGCGAGAGTCCTTATGGAAGGCGATCATTACGTTTGAATAAGATTGCGCTTGACTATTCACCGAGCCTCAGACAACTACCGACTTTGATTTTTCTTGCTAATTAGTATTAGAAGTGTACGTCAATTGGTGTACACTTGTTTCTATGGTTATAAAGACAGAGCGGCTCAACATCCGCCTAACTCAAGCGCAAGACACAGTGCTTCGTCGTGCAGCAGAAGCTCGTGGCGAATCCGCAAGCGAATACGTGCTCCGAAGTGCTGTGGCAGCTGCGGAAATGGACCTAGCTGATAGAAGAGTTTTTGTGGTAGACGACCAAGCATGGAACGAACTTCAAGAGCTGCTTTCGTCACCATTGTCGCTCCCAGCGCCAATGGCAAGACTACTGACTGATCCTGCGGTGTTGGATAGTCCGCGCTCTTGACCTATCTCGGACCGGAACTACTTACAAGCGATCATACTCTCACGGGATTTGACTGCGGGAAGCCTGCTCTTAATGACTGGTTGTCCAGGAGAGCCGTTGCTAATCAATCTTCTGGTGCGAGTCGCACCTGGGTATTGAGGACAACCGATTCGTCACCCGTCGTTGCATTTTATGCTTCTGCCACCGCCTCGGTCCTGAGGAACGCGGCCCCCAAGACGTTAAGCCGTAAACAGCCGAATGAGATCCCTGCCATCCTTCTATGTCGAATGGCGGTTGACCAGAAGCATCAGGGACAAGGGCTTGGCGCCGCCCTACTGAAACACTTTATGTTGAAAGTTTTTGAGGTTTCGGAACTAGTTGGTGTTCATCTGGTGCTTGTACACGCAAAAAATGTCGAAGCCAGAGCATTTTACGAGCACTATGGCTTTATCGAGTCATCAATTGATCCATATACCATGATGATGCGGGTGTGATGCTAAGTACCGTCACATGCTAGGTGTTTTTACCGTTTTCCATCTCCTTCTGAAAATCCAGGACTTCGGAGAAAGATCCAGCGTCACTTACCGACGGCTCCGTATTGCCTGCATACATGTTAAGCAGCAAATGCCGAATGGCTTATTGGAAGGAGAAACAACTGGAGATCGGTTACCAGTTCTGTGGAACTACGGTGGGACACTGTGACGATTATTGCCACTGCCAGACTACGCACCCGGGGCTTGATAGCTACAACCCTTTTACCCTCATAAACGGTTATAAACCGTCAACGGTAGATCAAATCACAGTAGGTGATAACAGTTCAATCCGTGATGATAAGTTTGAATTCGTCTTCAGCCCTGGTGTGGAGTTCGCTGTAAGCATTGAAAGAGACCTTGATCAGGGTAAAGTGGTGATCAGACTTCGCAAAACCCATGAGAAAGTCGAAGGTGCACTTTGTCCGGTGCACAATGTCGAGCTTTGGGAATCGCCGGAGAAATATTACTGTCAGGCCACATCAGACGATGGAACCCCATGTCCGGTGGAAATCTCACGGATATACGGCAGCCACCGGGCCAGCAGAACGGAGCTTGTTGAGCTTGTCGACGGCATACCACTGTTGTAGGAACTCAACAGAAAGAATAGCTCTGGCAGTTGCACGGTGCGTGGGTACTGGGACTGGGATAACGACCAGTTAGTGATCGAGCCACTGGAGAGTTTGGCGTAGTACACCAGATACATACACATCTCTGCTACGACCCGGTGTCAACTTAGGGTATGCCACAATCTGACGTCTGAGATGCACATGAATTCATGTCAGGATAGGGTCGATTTGCCCATTTTCGTACACCGTAACAAAAGGGTCTTAGACCCTAATGCGACACTTTGGAGATTGGAGAGATTCAAGTGAACGGTCAACGTGTTGGCTATGTCCGCGTGAGTAGTGTGGACCAAAATCCCGAGCGACAACTGAACCAGGTGGACTTGGACAGGATCTTTACAGACAAAGCTTCGGGCAAAGATACTTCCCGTCCACAACTTTCAGATTTGCTCGCCTTTGTACGTGCAGGTGACACAGTGGTAGTCGATTCAATGGACCGTCTGGCGAGAAACCTCAACGATCTGAGAAAGCTGGTACAACTGCTGACTAAACGCGGTGTCTGTGTCGAGTTCCTGAAGGAGTCCTTGATTGACCTTCACCGGTGACAATTCACCAATGTCGCAACTCCTGCTTTCTTTAATGGGAGCCTTTGCCGAATTTAAACGGACACTGATTCGCGAGCGCCAAAAGGAAGGCATCGCTCTGGCAAAAAGTCGAGGGGTCTATAGAGGACGGATCAAGACCCTGTGTAACGACCAGATAATAAACCTGAGACAAAAAGCAGAGGCTGGAGAACCAAAGGCGATGCTGGCAAGAGAGTTTGGCATCAGTCGCGACACATTATACGGTACCTCAAGCCCAGGCAATTGGATCAGAGCGTGTGAGTCTGGCTCTGGATTGTAAACCGTGATTACTGTCGAATCGACGGTAGATAATCACATTTGACCATGCAGATGTAGTTTTATAAAGCAGATAGACAGTGTCCGTGCGGT
Organism: Actinomycetes bacterium; assembly: GCA_021796535.1. Taxonomy (GTDB): domain Bacteria; phylum Actinomycetota; class Acidimicrobiia; order Acidimicrobiales; family Bog-793; genus JAJZMK01. The sequence continues at coordinate 2,903 of JAKABW010000003.1, forward strand.
ATTACGGAGGTTCGAGCGGTCACAAATGTGACGCTGCGTCACTTTTTGGTGGATTTTGGGAAGCAAAGACCCTGGTAGATATGCACCATTATGTTTGGGTCAAAAAGGTTCGTATCCACAGCTGATTACAGTAGTACTCCTAGGCTCCTTCGTTTTCCTCGGTCTCTCTAGGACTATTGCGTTGGAATTCAGATTGCATCCGGTGGAGTTCGCGTATCGCAGCTTCTGGTTGTGCAATCAAATTGTTGTTACCAAGTTGATTACCGAGTTCCCTACCAAGGGTGTCGAGGTCGCGATAAAGACTAAAGCGAGTTATGCCTTGATCTTCGCACCGTTGCCGCAGTTCGGGTTTCCATTCGGCGCAGATCCGGATCTTGGTCGAGAGACGTTCTGCGAGATAATTTGATGAACATTCGGTGATCCGTGGCATAAGTGTCATGATGCTCTGCTGTGCAACTACTCGTGGAGCCGGATGTCTTGGGCTAATTTCGAGTGGAACAAGCGCATTATCAGACTTAATCAAGCGCTCTGCCCAGTGATTTTGCTGTACTCGATCGTTTCGAAATTCTGACCAGGACACGTGGCGAGTTTCCTCTTCCAGTATCCATTGTGCGTGGGCGAGCCAGATGTTGTGAACGTTGAGAACAGTGATAGATGCATCAACTTTCTCTACAACATCCGGATCGTTTATTGCGAACCATAGTGCGACAAATGGGGACCGGCTCCAGTCGAGTAGTCGTGTTGGTACCCCGTGGTGTTGCATCAGTTCCCACCACCCGAGACGATCTTGGTATGGTGGAAGGTTGGCAATGCTGAGTCCTTCTGCCTGAAGGATGAATTCCCTAAGAAGCAGCTGTTCTACCATCAGAGCGTGATCGTCGCGTTTAGGGCAGACAGCTTTACAAGTGAAAAGGTCTTGACCAATCGGTCCGCCGTTCTTAGCTTGTTGAATCAGTGCTCGTGACAAAGTTGAAGAGATCGGCCAGTCAAAGTTCGCCTGGCCTCTGTAAATCCAGTCGTTGCTGTCGCGTTCAAACAGTTCCCTTAGGAGCTCGCTCGATGAATCAAAGGTGCACTGTTTACCTCTCGGCCAGGAGAGTTCAGTCATCGAAGTGCTCCCTGAAAATTGTTGAAAGTCGTCACGATTCCCCCTGGAAAACGTTTGCTGTTCAAAGAATACCTTATTAGCTCTGCTAGGATTATTGGATCTTCTCTTTTTCGCAACCACCGGCACCGCGTCATCTTGGATTTGGATTTGTGCGATCTGACCCTCACTTGTTGTTCCTGCTCCAGTTAAAAACCTTGGGATCTGGGGTGAGGAAAGCCCTCCGTACTATCTACTTTTGGCCTCACCAGGATTCTCTTGAAAACATGCTGTTTAGAAGTATCCATAAATTACGCTTTCATCAGCTTTCCAAGCTGAGAACGCGAGTTCGATTCTCGTCACCCGCTCTCGACATCTCAACTGTCAAACGGCTGTTTTCAATGACCGCTAAATTCTATTTCAACCATATAAAACAACCTTCCGACAACAGTCCTATATTCTTACCACTCTCCCGACAGGTAGCCCAAATTGGGGGTTTACGGCAGAGAGACCGAATGCGAATCCCTTGGCAAGGGAAGCAGATCTAGAGGCACAGAATTGAGAGTGGAATGTGTTCTGTAAGCCAAACCCCGGCACATGAGGTATCAACAAAATACCGGACTCTCCAAAATCCTTTATCGCGACTTCAAAAAATATTGCAATTTGCTATCACGAACTGATATTCCCCAATTTACGCTATAAAATTCCTGTTTAGTCCCTAATTCCTCCAGCTGCTTTGCCCAGAAACTCCAACCCTGATGATACGGATTCTTCCAGTCTTTTTTCCATCTGCTTTTTTAGAAGTTTGGGCAAAATGCCGCTCCAGCGCACCGTTGATTTTACCAGTGTTGTATGGTTGGCTTCCTGCAATTCATATGTATGAATGGCTTTGATGCCGATGGCTGTTCCCGACCAACTGAGTTCTTGACACGGAACCACGGATTGCAAAACAGATTTAATTTTTACGTGATCTACTTTCCATTTGATTACAGTTCCGGGACCGCAGTCTCCGTAAGTCTTTATCTTGGTTACCTTTGAATTCCAATCCGGCCATCTCTCGAAATTGATAAGCAATTCCCAGATAGTATCCGCCGGGGATACTATCTGTATTTGTCGACTTACGGTAATGACGGTATTTGTTCCGACTTCAATTTGTTCGCTTGAAAGTTCTGTTATTGCATCTAAATAAGAATGATCGGACCCACTCATGCCACAAGTGCCCCTTCGCTGTTGCGTTTGCCAAACCCAAAAATCCAATCCAAGCCTATATGCGACAGCCATCCGAGTGACAGTCCCATTGCAATCTTTGAATTTCCCAGAGAGGCCAGTATGATGACCAGAGGGAGAAACGGAGAATGCACGGCATTATAAAGAGGGACGGCTTTTTTTCGAATCACGCCGTTCTCCAAGTTATGGCTGTACCCTGCGATAAACGAAAGGTCGGGAGCTACGATACCCAACCAATAAGGCCAGCTTTTTTCATCTTTCAACGCAATCGAAATTCCCAGCGGAACCAGCAACAAAACTGCTCCCAAAGAACGCTTCCTCATAACCGATGATCTCCTTTTTATTCTAAAAGTTGCATAGCTTAAAAACTGTTTACTCTAAATACTCCAATAACTGCACATATGCAGTTATTAATTCGCCAACGCATTTTTTTTACTCACAGTAAGCAATTTTTTGATTGACTGTATGATAATTGACGGTTCATGCAGAACATCAAAATGCCCGCCCATGTATTTGCTCAACATAAACGACGAATCTGTGGCTCTGGACCAGCCGGCCATAACGTCGGGGGGCGAGTGCTTATCCTGAAAACCCGCTACTGCGTGTATGGGAAAGTGCAAAGGACTTATCGCCCTGACAGCGCTCTGACAGACCCTGATATCATTACGAAACCTTTCTACTAAAATATCAAACAATGCTTTTTCTTGCATCAACCGCTCGGGAATGGGGGCAAAGCTGCGCATAAAATCCACCAAACTTGAGGCGTCGTCATCGTCAAGGTTTACGTCAAACGATGATTTCGAATACGGGTCATCGGGAGGTGAAACGGCACTTACCACCAAGCCAAGAGGTGGGAAGCCTTGATCGCAGATGAGTTCGGCTACCCTATGAGCCACCAAACCGCCCATCGAATGGCCGTATAATATGTATCGTTTGGAGAATCCATATTTACTTTGCATAATGACCAAAGCATCTTGAGCGGCTTCATCTATATGTTTTGGAGCCGGCTCGCCGATGCGCGACTCGCGGCCGGGCTGTTGCATCAAAACCACTTCTGCCATCTGCAAAAGATGCCGACCCAACAGAGCAAGTGAACTTGAGGCGCCTCCCGCATGATGAAAACAAAAAATTGTTAAATCTTTTTCCATGTCAAAAACTCTGTCTCTGGAAAGTTACGAGATTTTTGGCATCAAGTAATTTTTGAAGTAGAGTTGAAATAATATGAATACGTCTGTTTTTTATGACTGCAGATAGATTATGCATAACCCAGAATTGTGTGGCTTTTATATTATTGGGAGCCCCGTGAACATCTTGCGTATGGCGTCCATAAAAATATCTGCATGCCTCTGAAGCAATGTCGTAATCGCTTGCCGGAATAATTTCGTCAAATCCACACCGCATATAATTGATTCGTGCATTTACAGAAGATAAATCCACATCCGATAAGACAAACGATTTTAATATCTCTGGAAGTTTATTACCGTTCACCCCTATCAAGTGGGACAAGATGTCAAGCGTCAGACCGGGACAAGTATGCACTCCTGACAAAAAGAAATCCCGCACGGGAGCCCCTACTGTCGTAATTGATTTGATGCGGTCATCCTTTGCCGCATAGCGAAGTGCTGCATGCCCCCCAAAGCTCATCCCGACAATATGGATATCGGTGTTGCTTTCTATAGCCAAGGCATCCAGGAGTGAGGCAAACATTTCGTGACTGTCAGGGGAGTAGGAAATGCAGTTCTCCCCGACTCCCGGCATTTCCACCACAGCCATTCGCGTGGCGAAGATTTTAGAAAATCCCAGAAATTGTCCCCATTGCTCTTTCGGGGACACGATCCCGCCTATAGCCAAAATGAGATTTTTGCCGGAATCGGCCCCCGCTACAGAAGCTTTTTTATTCAATGTAAAATCTGTGACATAGGCGGTAAAATTACCTTGAGGACTTTTTACTGTCAAATCTTGAAAGTTCCCGTACTCCCCGCGCAACGATCTAAATATCTGGCGTGAAAATTGGTCGCAACGATATCTCTCCGGGTCACACGGATACGGAAAACGCCCCATCACGGCACAGCGCAGTGCTTCTTTATGTTTGCCGGATAAAAATAAATTTTGTGCTTCCCGATGCCATTCAAAACCCCAGGTCCTTTTGCCGACACCAAAAGGCTCGGATATGCGATTAAGAACAGTTTTGCAATAACTTCTGCTTAAGCCCTGAGCTCTGGCATGTAAAACAGAAAACTGTTTCAGCTCTTCCAAAGAAGCATTCATCCCGTGATTCACTCCTCTGCGGATAAAGGCAGTTCGGCAGACATTGCATGGCGCTTGATCTCTATATACTCTTTGATCAGACCCTCCCGTTGCTCGGCGTAATACAAGTCACCCCATATTTTCCTTTTTGCCTTACCGGATGCATTCATTCCCCTGTAAAGGAGACGCCTCCCCAAAGCAGAAAATAACCCATTTGCCTTGAAAAGAGCTTCCTGGCGCAATTGCAACCGCCGTGCCCTTTCTATCGAATGTTCGCGTTCTTTTTGAAAGTTTGCCAAAATTTGTTGCACCGTCTCGGAGTCTTGCCCGATGTCATCTTTTATAAGGAGTGCCAGCAGCGCCGCGTCACAGATGGCATGACTGATGCCTTGACCCAGAATGGGCGACAGAGTATGAGCCGCATCGCCGATAAGTATCAAACCGGGTATATGCCATGTCTTGACGTAAGTAGTAAAAATATTGAGTACCCGGGTATCGGCCCAGGAGGTAATTTCCTCTCTTGCCACGGGAAGCAATGTCGGAATCAGACTGCCGATGACGTCGTGAAGAGCGGTAATGTCGTTGGAACGCATCTCCTTTAAAGAACCTTTGGGAATATTGATCCCCACTCTCACCAAATTTGGCACCGTGGGTATTGCCACGGCTTGTTGGTTGCCTTTTAAACTGACTCTGTAGAACAACGGGTCGGCTTTCCATGCGTCCGGATAGGTCATTTTGAACCACAAAAAGTCGCGCTCCAACGGCAATTCGCGATACTGAATTGCGGAAAGTTTGCGAACCGTACTGTGCCTGCCGTCTGCCCCTACGGTGAGCCGGGCATAAAATTTCTCTTTATAACCGTCTTGACCGGAAGCCAAAACTCCCGTGACGCTTCCGTCTTGGCTTCTCAACAATTGTACGGCCCGCATATTTCTGCAGACCAAGCAGTTGCTTCCCTCTGCAACCAATGCTTCGAGTCCGGCCAGGAGAAGGTGCTGGGGCATCTCTGCCGGTTTTGTTTCGGGATAGGAAAAATCCCCAAAATTGATACTGAGCACTTGCTTGCCTGCATCGGACAAGCGCAATCCGGTAACTTCCAACGTCTCAAAAGGAGCTATGGCATCCAGAATCCCCAGATGCCGTAAAACCCAGACGGCATCGGGAGCTATGGACTCACCTCGAAATTCGCTGTGAGCCGACGCTCTGGCATCTATAACCACACAGCTCAAACCCACACGTGCGGCAAAAGCCGCCAAAGTCATGCCGGCCGGCCCGCCGCCGACTATACACAAGTCATATTTATTTTCTGACATTACGATACATTTCCGATATCATCAAAACCTTCCAAAAACAAATTTTTGCTCATAAACTGCTTTACAAAACGCGCTTTGTCGTGCGATATTTTGACAAAAGATATTATGAAACCGGGAATTGCATCAGACCAGGTGACAACGTCATCCGGTGATTCATCTCTAAAGGCGTCATCAGTAAAACCGATATGGCCGGATGGCCAGCCCGGTCTTACAATGACTTTACGAAAAGGCAGATTTAAACCAAGGCCTATGGCTTTGGCATATGCCTCTTTGGCCGTCCATAGCCGGACTATAGAGGACAAACGTTTCTCGGGAACGATTGTCTCGACCCAAGAGCGCTCTTCCTCCCTGCTCCAAACATGAAACGATTTCTCCAGCAAACGCCGATTGCAAGGTTCTATGTCAATACCGACAGAACCATACAGCGCGGCTATAACGGCTACTTTCCCTCCCGAATGGGATAAATTGACGTCCCCTATGCCGATTCTGGGGCGCCCATAATGATCCCGAAACAGAGACGACTCCAAAGGAGCGTTGCCTGTTTTGCAAGCAATGTCTTGAAGGTAGGCGGCGGATCTGTGTAAAAGAAACGAGGCCAGTTGTCTCTCGGCAATTGAAATTCTGTCGGCAAGGGGTAAATAACCGAACCAATCTCCGATTTCGGCGCAGAGAAGTCCCTGGCCGCCGCCCAGGGCATCGGTAAACCGCTCCCACCCATCGCCGTTCGGACGCACAAAGGAAGGCACGACATCAGAAGGCACTGCTCACCTCGGACAAATTTAGAATTGATCTTATCGCATCATGCATATCGGTCATTATTGCCGCTGCTTCTGCCCCGTCAATAACCCTGTGGTCAACCGTCAGGCTGAGAGGAAGAACATAACAGTAACAATCGCCGGCCGACAGATCGCTTATTTTATAAGCTTGTCCCACGCCGAAGGTCAACGCCGTACCGCCGTAACCGAAAAAGTTTTTTATCGGAGCGTGTCCAAGAGTACTGACAGCCACCGTACCGAGTATCTTTTGACGGGCTCTTGCATTTCTTGCGGCAAGAGCGAATGCCATTTTCCCTATATAAAATGGCGCTTTCTGCAGGCGTATGGCGCCGGTAAATTCCGGCACATCCAAAATATCGTCATTTTTAATCCGATACAGAAATTCTTCTATCTCTTTGACGGTCATTTTCTCTGCCTCTGGCATTACGGCAGACAGTACGACTCTCACGTTATTAATTGTGCGGTCAACGGTAAATTTGATTGCTATATTTTGATAGCGGATAATATATTTTAAAAACTTGCCCACAAAGTAGGCATTTGCACCGGGGTGCTCTTGGAGCACTTTGGCTGCCCCTGAAGCCACAACGGCCGTCCAGGGAATCTTTTGGTCATATGGCTGTAAAAATGGTATTTTTACTTCGGTGCTCAGATAAAACAGCGGCACATTATTCATATGTGAAAGAAAATGCAGAGTGTGACGCCGCTCTTTCGGAAACGATAATTTTTCCACTATGCCTCCTCCATTACCGCAAGCAGGTCACCAACGGTAAGCGCCGTGAGAAGTTTGTATAGATTTAAGCTCTTTCCCGTTTTGCCTTCGGTTATCGAAGATAACCTCAGTAGGGTAACCGAATCCCATCCGTCAAGAAGATACAGATCTGCATCTCTTGGCAAGGAAAGTAAATCGATTCCGCATTCTTCTTTTATGATATTGATCAACAGTTCTTTCATCATATTTCCGCTTTTACATCGAGATGATCGGGAAAAGATTGCTCGGATGCTGCAGATAAGAAGAAAAGAGAGGCAACCGATTCACTCTTTTCAAAATGATGCACCATAAACAGCTCTTTCACTCGTGCGTTTCGTGCCGTTTCCACGAATACAGCCTCAATGTGTTCATAGCCGCGCCGGATTCCATAATTGATGGCCGTACATAGCATGGCTTCCTCAAGGCCGCGAGAGAAAACCCTGCAGCTGAGAATCATGTTGGAAATCCGAAGACAGTCTTTGCCTTCTTCCAGCATCATCATCCCGACCATGCCATAACTGCCGAAGCGGTCCTCTGCCTCAATTGCCAGTAATTTTCTTTTTCCTTCGGCCGTCCATTTGCTCAGTTCTGCCGCGTCCATCCGCAACATTGCAGAATGAAACTGGTTGGTTCTGAGAGACAGCTGGGATAACCTGGCCATATCCGATTGGGTTGCATCACGTATGGATATTTTAATTGACAGCGACAAAAGAAAATCTTTTGTGTCATGAGCGGAATTTGCCACAGCCCGGCGCTCGGATTCTGCCTGATACATGGCAGTACGCTTTACGTCTTCGGAAGTGATCTCCGTCGTGGCAAAAGGATCGTGAAGAATAAGGATATCGGCAAATGCAGCCGGATCCCCTGCCAGGTCGGGCACCACAACACCCGGGTGGCGCTCGCGCATCGCACCGCGCTCTGCAATATGGTCATCCAAAAAAGCAAAAGCTTCAACGGCAATATTGAGAGAATCAGCCACTTTTTCCAAAGACCATTCCTTGGGATTCCAACTTGCTTCAATGGCGACAAAATCTTTTTCCGTCAAAATCATTCCCGGGGCATATCTGATGCCGGAGACGGCATTGTCCAAATCATTCTTTGTCAGGGCCGCCAATACAATTCCTTGAGTCTCAAATTGCTTTAGAAGCGCCTGCATCCGGAAATGTCCCGCTCCCCGCAAGCTGACGCCTGCGTCCAGGGACTCCGCTCCGTCTTCACCGACAACGCCTGCCCACAGAGTGCCGTCTAGGTCAACTCCCAAAGCTTTGTGGACGGCTCCCGCACCGGCCGATACTATGGTTGCGGCCTCGAAAGCTATTTCTACAAGCTGGCAGTCGCTTAGGGGCATTCTTGCATATGTCAAACGTTGCGATTCTTGGATAACTTCTGTCCGGCGCAAAGCGGGAGGAGTGATGGCGGCAACATTGGCCATGCCGGATACGAGTTGGTATACGTTTGCATACAGCCGGTACAAAGCGGCATTTACTTTTGCGCGGTCTGCCACCGAAATGAGCTGCTTCGTAAAGCGTAAATCCTCGGGGGGAAGCGAAATAATGAGCACGGAATCCGTATGAGAGTTATGCCTCTCTATCATTGACGAAATATCTTCAAAAAGTATTTCCAAAGAAGACAGGGCGTCCCGCAAGGCAAACGGACTCGGCAAACGCGAAAATATGGCGTCTACGCCCATAATGCAAACTACCGCCGCGGCTTTGTTCGCGTATATGGGACTTTCCGGATTGCCTACATCAAACAGATACTGACCGTAATCGCTGGCAAACGGCAGAGGTTTCATCCCGCGGGCACTAAATGCCCCGACAAATGCGTCAATGGCAAGCTTGGGATTGAAAGAAGCCGTGAGTGCGATTTCCACGCTTTTTGCTTTTTCCGACCCGGCGACGGGCAGCACACCCTTTGAACGCAGCAGACGTCCGGCGCGCACCAAGTCTGTTGCCTCAAGACTCAAAAGCCAATTTTGCAGTTCTCCCCAATTTGACTTAGATTCCAACAAACCGGGAAGATCGGCAAGCATCACTCCACCTCCATGGCAAATACCGCTTGGATCCACTTGCTTGATTCGATTGCCATGCCGATCCCGCGCGATCCGCCTGTCATCGATTCGAGCGCTCTGCAAATCTGCAAAAACGGAAGGGCATTGCCGCAATTTCCCGTATCGGCGACACAACTGATTTCCGTGGCATGATCCAATCCAAAAGAAGACACTATACGTTCCGTCATCAGACCTGAGAGTTGCGGGGGAAAGAGGTGAGTGACGTCTTCGGGATGCCATGACAGGCAGTCCAGCCCGTATTGAAGAGCCTCTTTGGCCAGAATGGGGACATTTTTCTCGATGGCTTTATAATCTTCTTTGAGGGCAATCCTGTCCTCCAGACGGTCCCCCAAACCAAACCAGTCAATCAGCTGCCCGGGAGGCCGGCCCAAACCCACAAAACGATGAGAAAGAAGCGGAATGCGGCATCCCGGCATATCGTCGTCTGTCAATATGAGAGCTCCGGCGCCGTCACCGAATAACACATAATTGACCAATTCGCTTTGTGGCACGGATGAAAAGTCTCTGCCGTGCACATAGTGCTTTGTGCACACGTCGGCGCCTACGGCCAAAACCGAGGACGCTCTTTTGGCCAGCAGCATATCGCTGGCAATTTGCAAAGCCTGAATGGATCCGGCGCATCCGGATTGAACCTGCAGAATTGGGATTCCCACAATACCCAAAGCATCTGCCAATTCGGTTGCCACTGTCGGCATCAGATATTTGGGGGTTGCCGTCGACAGAACTATTGCCTCCACCTCATGGGGTTCCATCTGTGCATTCGCAAGAGCCGAATGCGCTGCCTCTATGGATATATCGAGGATGTCTTCAATGACTTTCCCCGTGGATACGTCCATACAGAAATGTCGTGTTTTGGTACCGACAAAGCGTTCCGTCCACTCGGCCGGAAGACCCCAGCAATTTTCCAATTCCATATTTGTGACAGGCAAGCCGGGCAGGTACTCTCCCGCTCCCGCTATGCGCGGTTTAAACATCAAATACTCCTCTCCGGGGTAAGACTGTCGGCATCTTTGACAAGAAATTTTTCAAGGTAATCGGCGCACTCTCCCACCGTTGTCAGGTGAGGCAGCAAATCCGCAAATGCGATGCCGCCCAATTCCGGTATGCGCTCCACAAGCAGTTCTCTCAGGTATACGAGGGCAACCGAATCAAGACCAAGCTCCTCCGATAAGCGGACGTCACGTCCTATGTGTGCCGCCGGAATCGGGGAACTGGCTTTCAGACACGACACCAATATCCCCAATACCGCGGCAGGGGGATTTTCACCCCGATTTATATCGGCGTTGCCGGATGCGCAAGCTTTTTTTTCATCAGGCACGGACGCCATGGCGTCGGTAAAAGAGGAGGTCTCCTCCTCCGGTTGGCAAACCTCACCGCCGTATTGACTCTCGCCGTCCCCGCTCTCCAAAGTTTCAAGACGGGGCAGGATACGTTGCAAAGGATACCGGTGAAGCGGAAAAAAATCCGATCTGGTACCGTGAAGCCGAACGGCGTGACGCCCGGAGGCCAAAAAATCCCAATTGGGCATCACTCCCATTTCATACAAGCGTGCTATCCCGGATAGCAGGCTATCCGTATCTGTCTTTTTGCTGCCACAGAAATTGACTGTTGTGGCCGAGGGATCTGTCTTTTTTACAAGTCCGCTCAACGTAGACCGGGGTCCTATCTCAATAAAATGCGTTACGGACATCCCGGAGGCCAATTTGACGACATCGCCGAACAACACCGGTTTGACGAGTTGGTCAGACCAGTGCGAAACGGGAAGCTTTCCGGCAACAACCTCACCCGTCACCGTTGAAAGCAATGCCGGAAAAGAACCAAATGATACTTTTTCTTCCCTTACATTCAGCGTGCCAAGACTTTTCAGCAAATCTGATGCCGCGTTTGTCATGTGATGGCTGTGAAATGCCCTATGGGTTCTCAAAACGGTAGTACGTAAGCCTGCAACTTTAAGACGGTTCTCGATATCGCATATGGCGGCATAGTCCCCGGATAAAACTATCTGAGACGGAGAATTATGGGCGGCGATAGAGACACCCTGTGAATCTTCCAAGTATACAGATACCGTATCGTATGGGGCATGTACCGCCAGCATGGCGCCGTCGACCGGAGCTTTGTTCATATACAAAGATCTCCCGGCAACTATCGCCGCAGCCGTGTCCAAGTCTATGAGATTTGCCAATGTTGCCGCGGCTATTTCCCCCAAGCTATGCCCAAAGAAAAACCCCGGCGTTATCCCCGCGTTTATTAGGCCGGATCCCAAGGCGTATTCAAAAGCAAACAGAGACGACTGCGTGGACCATGTGCTGCCCGGATCCGTCAATTCCATGCCTTCTGATGCTTTACCCAATGCTCGCCATGCGTCGTGGTGGTGTTCGGCAAATAAAGGCCACTCGTCGCAAAGGCATGCCGCCATGCCGTCGTACTCATCCCCCTGTCCGGAGAACATAAAAGCGATATTGGAACTTTGCAGATTGCCCCCTTTGATCGGACCGGGATCGTTTGCTTTGTCCTTAAGTTTTCCGGCGATTTCTCTGTTCGTTTTACCCACGACGGCATACCGGTACTGCCATCCGGCATCCGTGCACCGGCTTGTCCATCCCAGATCGGAGGTACGGTATGGAGAACGCGACAAAAGAGCGGCTTTGCCCGTTGCGGTTTCCCTGAGTCCGGCTTCGCTGGGGGCAGAAATCACATATATCTCGGACCGGGAATCCGCTTTGGCAGGCTTTTCAAGATAATCGTGACTTGCCAGCACGGCATGGACATTGCTGCCCCCGAGGCCGAAGCTGCTTACCGAACCTATGACGGTATCCTCCGACAATTTTTTCGGATATTTTGGTATTTCCAAAAAAGATTTACTCGCGTCAAGAGCGGAGGCTTCACCTTCTGCACACGGTGCCGGCGGCAATACGCGATGCGATACGGTGAGAGCGGCTTTTATAAAGCCGGCTATCCCGGCCGCCCCTTCCGCATGGCCGAAATTGCCCTTAATGGAGCCGATCGGCAACGGGCGACTGCGCGTGTCCCCGTTGTGTACGTCGGTTAGTGCATTGAGTTCTATAAGATCGCCCAAGCGCGTGCCCGTGCCGTGCGCTTCCAAAAAAGAAATGTCGTCCGGGTTGACGCCGGCCGTCTTGTAAGCATCTTGCATAACCCTTACTTGGGCCCACCGGTTGGGAGCCGTTACACCGTTTGCCCTGCCGTTATGGTTCACGGCAGTTCCCAAGACCTTGCAATAAATCGGGTCCCTGTCGGCTATGGCATCCTCAAAACGCCGCAAGAAGACAACGGCTACGCCTTCGCTGCGCGAAATACCGTCAGCCTTACCGGTAAATGGCCGACACATGCCGCCGGCCGAAGACAGTCCGGCGGCACGATAAAAAGCGCCGAGCCCCTCCCCAAGCAAAAGATTCACGCCGCCAACCAGCGCATAATCGCATTCCCCGGCTTCCAAATCGCGATACGCATAATGCAGGGCCGTCAGAGACGAAGAGCACGCCGTATCGATGGCAACGCTCGGACCCGTGAAATTCAGGCAATAAGAAACACGGTTGGCCACCATGCAAAAACCGCTTCCCGAACCGGAAAGTGCGGACACAAATTCAGGATTACATGTATGCCAAGCTGTCCACTCGCTGCTCATTAGCCCCATATACACCCCTGTCCTGGTGCCGGACATCCGACGCGGACTGTGGGAACCGTCTTCGATGGCTCGCCATGCGGACATCAACACCAACCGCTGCTGCGGATCCATCAAGGCGGCTTCGCTCGAGGAAATCCCAAAGTACTCGGGATTGAACAGATCGGCGTGATCTAAAGTCGCTTCTCCGTGCTTACATCTCGCATGTTCTTGCGGCGGATCCGCACGATCCCGAACGGCAAAATTGTGCACTTTCCCTTCCAGGAGCATCCGCCAATATTGTTGCGGATCGGATGCCCCCGGGAAATAGCAATCTATCCCTATCACGGCTATAGCTTGCTTCATATACACCCTAGCTACTCAATGACCGGCCGGCTATAAAAGACGCTATGGCATTGGGGGTCGGATAATCCCATGCCAGAGTGGGATCCACATAAAAACCGAATTTCTCTTCGATGTCTCCGCAAAGACTCAAAGCATGCACAGAATCGATCCCATAATTGGCAAGAGGCTGCAGCGGATCTATCTCGGAACTCGAGACATCAAGATAGGACGCTATTGTATCCACTATCCATTGAGAAATAATTTCTTCTGTCAATTTGCATCTCCTAAATAATATTATTATATTTTTATTTTATTGCTAAAAACGTTATATATAGGTAACATGTTACTTGCAAGAGAATCAAAAGTACTGTTCAGCGACAGTCTGCTGAGCAACTCTTCGTATACTTCTTCGTAGCAAACCGCATTGAGTTGCTCAACCAAATCGGTATGCAGAAATCGCCTGTATCCCAAAATTCCGCATAACGCTATTTTTAGCCAAGCGTCCGACGCGATCAAATTGCTGCCGGAGTCTTGACCGGCGCTCCTGCAGACATTGCTGCGGTTAATACATGCGGATGCAGCCAGAAGCCTTGCGTACACTTTGGTGGCTGCACTTGCCAAAGCAGATCCGTTGAGTCCGCGCTCTCTCGGTGACATTTGCACAACCGTGCTTCTCAACCAGATGGACAGGTCCAGCAACTCGTCAAAAATTGCTCCCAACTCTTTATCGACAGACGTGCGATTCTCAATACCGCTATGTAAAGCCGCAAAAAGAGCTGATTTCCCGGATGCACCCATTTGGAGCGTTGCCCAATCGAATTTTCCCAAAGGAATATTCCAATCAAATATGGCTCTTTGCAGCGCCTCATTTGGCTTATCGTCCATCCTGACAGCCACAGGCAATTGTGCTCTGAGTGTGGCTTCACAGACATCCTGGGCGGCGTGGCCTATTACCAATGCCGGGAAATCCCGCATAATCTTCTGGAAAATTGCGTGTTTCCCGTTTCGCAAATAAAACCGTGCGCCAAGTATATCTGCCAGGATATTAATGTCCTCGCGTAAAACTTCAGGTACCAAGAACTTCACCGCAGCCGAATAGAGACTCCCCTGATTCGGCTCAATATGCAACAGTCTTGCCGCTGTCGAAGAAAAAATATCGGCCGCAACAAGATCGGCAAATACCCCCACCAAAGATTGTCGCACATAAGGCATTTCGGCGACGCTGAGACCGTAAAGCCGTCGTCCCACAGCGAATTCCGCGGTAGTCCGCAAAGCCGTATCCACGGCTCCCACCGCCATAGACGGCAGACAGGCCCTCGTAACTTGAAACGCACGCAAAGCAACTGAATTGCCGCCATCCAAGGCCCCTATCAATGCCGAGTCGGGCAAAGTGACGCCTTCCAGAGATATATTTGACAGGCGGCACCCCCTTACCCCGACAGTGCGCCAGTAATCGCCGGCGGGAAAGGCCGTCTTGGTACGGTCCAGGAGAAAAAGAGAGTGATTGACCGGATTTTTTGACGTTCTGGCATGAACGACTATCAGTTCGGCGCGGTCGGCATTATTGATGAGCGATTTATTTCCGGCAAATGCGAAACCGGACTCACTCGGCCAAGCCGTTACTTCGTTTGCGCCAAAATCATTGCCGTGCGCCAATTCGTGAAAAGCCACAGCTATCTGACCGCCGCTGATCAAAAGCTCGGCGGCTCTTTCTTTCTGCTCTGCCGTGCCGGCAGTCCATATCGTAGCGGCAGCCATCAGCGATGTCACACCAAAGCCCAGCCCCAACGCAGGATCGCGGCGAAACACCGCCCGCAACAGATGGCCGAGGCGGTCGAGTTGAAGGAGCAAGCCGTTAAATTCGTGGGGCACAAAAGCTTTGGCTACTCCAATTTCCTTTAAAACCGCTTCGGCCTCATGTGGCCGCTCTCCCGCCTCGTCGTTACGGCAGAGTTGCTCCCACGAACAGGCATTGGCCGAAGAATAGGGGTCGCCAAGTTGGGCATCCAGTGCTTCCACCGCCAA
Source organism: Actinomycetes bacterium (assembly GCA_021796535.1). GTDB lineage: Bacteria > Actinomycetota > Acidimicrobiia > Acidimicrobiales > Bog-793 > JAJZMK01. The sequence continues at coordinate 18,361 of JAKABW010000003.1, forward strand.
GCGGACATCCATAATGCTCATAAGGAATCCGCGACCGCCGGCCGATCCAAAGACAAAAGTTTCTTGTCTTCCAGACAATTCATAAGCTCGGGTATCAAATCTATCTCCAAAGAATCAATATAATTTTGATGGAAATTGCACAATAAATCTATGGCCGCAATTACCCAGCGGGAACCGCCCCAGGCATCCAGAGATTCCGGCGCTTCCAAAATAGCGTGGACAAGAGAGGCCGCGCTGTAGGCCAAACAATAACGCCATGCGACGCTGAATGAACCGGCACCGGAAGGTATGCTGCCGTGAACGGGGTTTTTCATATCAGCATGCAGTGCTTTCGTAAATAAGTGCAGCCGCTCTAGTGCTTTGCACAGATCCTGCGGCAGTTGGGTAAACAAACTCGACCGATAAATGCTCCAAACCGGATCTTGCGTTTTTGTACCTGGCATCAGACGCAATGCGTCCAAACCGCAATTGATATTTGGACCTTTAAACAACGCTTCGGGCGGTTCATGCGGCTTATCAAAACCGGCGGCAAGAGATCTGAATTGGACTATCAGCGATTGCAAATTGACGGTTGTGCTCCCGTCAAAAAGAGCAACCAGCCTATGATCCCTGCTGATCTTTTGAAAAGGAGCGGTGATGCCGGAACCCATTATGTAACTCCGCGAACCAAGTACATACTCACATTCATCAATGGCACGCTGTACCAGGAAAGGAACCATAATTTTAGCCACGGGTGATGCCGTCACCAACAGCTCGGGGTTATGATCCGCAATCTTAAATGCCCAAGTTGACAAGGCATCGGCAATTAATACCATGAGCGCAGCGCGGCTGAGTCTCCTGCGAACCATGGCAATGTCTATGGCCAAACGATGGTAAATATATCTGCTTCTGATATAGGCCGAAGCAATTCTGACTGCATGATCACCGGCTCCCAACGATAAGGCACAGCAGGAAACTCTTGTAAGCTGCAGGGATTTAATGATTATCTCAAAACCGGAACCGGCTTCCCCCAAAAGTGCATCTTTGCCAACCAAAGCGTTTGTTAAAGCAAATCCGCTGATATCGGCGGCACGAATTCCAAGGGTGTGTTCTTTGGAAAGATTTTTATAATTGCCGACTATGTCGTCTTTGGAAAAGTGAAGCAGCGAGAGCGAACGCGGACCCGATCTTGCCCTCTCCTTGGCCAATATAGTAATTCTTCCGGCGCGGGATGCATTATTGATAAGCCACTTCTCTCCGGAAATACTGTAGTGTTCTCCGATCAATTCCGCACCGGTATCAATATTCAAAAGATCGGCTCCGTGCTGCCGCTCAGTCAGAGCAAGGCAAACCGCTCCTCCGCCAATTACAAAATCAGCAAGAGATATTTGCATAGAGGGTGTACCGGCAAGCCACACCGGCACAGAACCAAGATATGTTTTGCCATATGCAATGGCAAGAGTCAGATCCCTGCGGGATATCGCGCGCATCAGATGGGAAGAATCGGCCATAGAAACCAGTTCGCCACCCAAATTTTTTGGCACAAACCACTTAGAAACTCCCCAATTATTCAGGATACCGACTGACCCATCCGGGAATTTTTCTTCCAGATCGGACGAAATAAGCGATTCCACAGAAATAGGGCTTTTGGGATTGCGCGGATCACCCAAATACTTTTCCAATGCGTCCGCAGGCGACGAATTAATTTGTAACTCAGATGAATTAACTTTTAACTCTGTCATCATTACCTGGTCTACGCGACGATATCAATCTGTAAAGAATATCACAGTTTTTATAAATAATATTTTGTGCCAATTGGTTGCGCTGAATCTTACCGCTTGTTGTTTTTGGTATAGTCCCAGACGGAACAAGTATTACTTCATCAAGATATAAACCTAAATCTCGTGCAGAAATATTTTTTATGTTATAAGCTATATTTACAAATTCAGAATCATTTAGACTACGTTTTGAGATCTCTTGCACAACAATCACTCGGTCAGCATCTGAATGCAATTGTATCGCGGCTGTTGCTCTGCTGGCTATATTGCTTACGGATGCTGAAATAATTTCTTCTACATCACCAGGATATATATTTCTACCATGTTGAATTATTACTTCGCCGGAGCGGCCAATAACATAAATCTCGCCTTCTGATATTACGCCTATGTCGCCGGTTCGCAAATACGCTCTGTCGCTCGCGTCAAGATGACAACAAAAATCTTTGTTTTGACGGTCGTCACCCTTCCAGTATCCGGCGGCGACACTGTCTGAGCTGACCCAAATTTCTCCGACAACCCTGTCCGGCAGGATCGTTTTTTGTGCCGGTTCCACAATGACTATGCTATCGTTTTCTACCCTGCCGCTGCTCACGACATCTCGTACCCTTATGGAATTTTCTTCGCCGGTAGGCAGAAAAATATTGTTTTCGAGGGCATCGGCATCCAAATGAGCGACGACCGGAGCCGACCCCACCGCGGATGACGATACCATGAGCGTTGCCTCCGCCAATCCATAGCACGGCGTGAAGGATCCGCCGAAGAAGTTTACTTGGGCAAACATTTTAGAAAAATTGTCCAGCGTGGTCTTTCTCACGGGTTCTGCCCCGTTGAAAGCCACCTTCCAGGATGACAAATCCAGATCGTGCAGATGTTCGGGCTGGACACGCTTGACGCACAGGTCGTAAGCAAAATTTGGTCCGCCGCTCACATCGGCTTTGTACTCGCTGATGGCCTGCAACCATTTCCACGGCCGGCGGACAAAGGATTCGGGAGACATCATCACGGCGGTGCCGCCGCACCACAACGTACCGAAGACTGATCCCACCAGACCCATGTCATGGAAAAAAGGCAGCCAGCTGACATGGGTTGTCTTATCGGAAAGGTTGAAGGCTTTTTCTATGCAACGCAAATTGGCAGTGAGATTGCCGTCCGTAACGACTATTCCTTTGGGGTTGCCCGTTGAACCGGACGTGTATTGGATAAAAGCCACGGATTCCCCGGAAGAAGTTTTTTTCTCCGGATAATAAAGTTTTTCCGGAGCCATTTGGAGAGGTCTGTCCGTCATCCAGTCGGCTGCCAGCACGGGTACGCCGTAACTTTTTGCGGCGTTGCCGATTATCTCGGATCCGCTTTCCGACGTAAGAATAATCTCGGCGCCGGAATCGTTGATGATCCCCTCCATGCGCTTTGCTTGGTCGCGTCTCAAGGGTACGGAAGACGGCACGGGGATAATGTTTGCCATCAGGCACGCCAGTAAACTTATTATAAATTCGGGACTCCATGGATACAAAAGCAACGCCAAAGGTTGTTCGGACAATTGCAGATGCTCCCTGTAGTACGCCGCTGCCTGCCGGGCCAAAAGCCACAACTCGCCGTATGTAAGCGGTATTTCTTTTTCGGAAACAAGAAATATAAACGCAGATTTGTCGGGCTGGCTTTTCCGCCAGTCATCAAACTTTGTAAGTAAATTCACATGCCCATCCGTCGCAATGTCAAACGGCAAAGCCGTTTCTTTTCCGAATTCATACAAACAACTGCCGCCGGGTTTCTCAGAAGTCATAATTGCCGGTTCCATGGGAGCCCAAAGCAGCGCCGGACAACCTGAGACCCCTCTCGTCGGTGCCTGTGTAAAGCAGGTCTTCCTCCGGATCCGGCGGAATCAATGAAACTTCACTGTACATATCTTTTTGCCTTATCAGAAAAGCCGAAGCGACGGCTGCCAGCACGGAGGCGGCGGCACAGATAAGCATCACAAAATGCATTCCGTCCAGATATGCCAGACGGCTTGCCTGGTTTAATGCGGTACCGCTGATTCCTTTTCCGATCACGGCGGCGGATAACTTGCCGCTTTTTATGCCGGAGGTGCCTGCGGTAAGGGCTTTTTCTATTGCGGCGAGTGCCGGAGGGGACAGATGCTTGGCTATCGGCAGCGAAGAAAAGGAGGAGGAGACTTTGGAGACAAATATTGCCCCTATGGCCGCCACGCCGACGGCGGGACCCAATTGCTGGAAAGTTTCATTTATGGCAGACGAAGTACCGGCAAGACCCGGCTCCGTGATGGCAATGGCCGTGGCGGCACGGACGGGATTGACCATGCCTATTCCGATGCCGGTAACAATCATGCTCGGTATCAGAGAAGTCCAAGCCGAGTCCGGATGCAGGAGAGTCACCAGATACAGCCCGCCACCCGTCATCAGCATTGACACGACGAAGAGAGGCCTCACGGAAATTTTGCCTATCAGACCTCCGGTTACGGCGGCGGCGACAAAAAGAGACAGAGTAAGCGGTAAAAATCGTACCCCCGCCTGGAAAGCGTTCAGATGAAGAGAGCTTTCCACATAGAGTGCTTCCAGCAAAATAGTCGGGATAATGACCGCATTGGCTATAAAAGCCACGATAGAAATGCCGTTAAATGCTCTGTTTTTGAACAGCCACAACGGGAAAGCCGCTCTTTCTTTTCTGCTCCATTCCACACAGAGAAAAATGACAAACGATGCTAAGCTGGCCGCCAACTCTGCGATAACGGTTTTATTGAGCCAACTGTTGGCGCTCCCCTCCACCAGACCGATCACAAGCAAGGCGCTTGTCAAAGCAAAAAAGAAAATACCCGCCAGGTCGAGTTTTGAAACGTCGTTTTGGAAAACAGAGTTATCGATGCCGGAAGCAAGGTGCGAGGGGCCCGCTGAGATACGCCGACGTGAATCCGGCAAAAAGCCAATACCCAAAACCAGCGCGACAATGCCAATCGGAATGTTTACAAAAAATATCCACCGCCAACCGAAAGAATTTGTCAAAAAGCCGCCGATCAGCGGTCCGAGGGCAATGGCCAGTCCCCCCATCCCTCCAAAAACACTGAAGGCCATGGCCCGGTCTTTGCCGTGGAATTCATGTCCCAGCAATGCCGGACCCACCGCAAAAAGTGCCGCCGCGGCAGCGCCTTCCACGCCTCTCGAAAGGATCAGTTCCAACGCCGTTTTGGAAAGTCCGCATGCAAGCGATGCGACGGTAAAACAAGCCAGAGCCGCCAGGAAAACTTTTTTTCTGCCTTTCAGATCCGCCAAAGATCCCCAAAGCAGCAAAAAGGCGGCCAGCGCCACGGCATAGGCATCTATGATCCACTGAAGATCGGAAAAGTGCGCATGCAAATCCAGTCTGATCTGCGGTAACGCCACATTCACAACCGTAAGGTCCAACATAAGCATAAAAACGGCCACCGATGCAAGCAACATGGTCGACCACTTATGAGTTGTCTGCTTTGTATTACTGTCCATGATCAGCTTGTCTCCCAAATTATAGAATTCCCTATCTCTACATAATATTATATTCTATAAAAGAACAATTGTTCACATAAATAATATTTATTTTGTGTTTGTTTTTAAACAGTTAGATTTTCTGTAAAAGAACAATTGTTCACATAAGTAATTGCTTATTGAACGGTATAGGCACTATTAGTCACTAAGATGTAAAAGATGAACAGTGACGAACAGGGGGAACTTGGGCCAAAGCGGCCTACCTATAGAGATAAGAGAAGACAGGAAACCATAAGAGCGATTATGGACGGGGCAAAAAAGCGTCTGGAGGAGACTTCCTCTCTTGCCCTCTCCTTGCGGTCGGTAGCTGATGTGCTGGGAATGGCGCCTTCGGCCATCTACAGATACTTCCCAAGCAGAGAGGCTCTCATCACCGCTCTGTGCATAGACTCTTACAACGAGCTGGCCGACTATCTCGAAGAGTCATTGCAGGTCACAGAAGCCGACACAAATACCATAAAGAGCGCGCCGAATCTCATAGCGGCACAATGGAAAACCTTATGCCGCAGTTACAGATCCTGGGGGATGGAACATCCGGGCGAATTCGCTCTCCTTTTCGGTCCGTCACAATTGGATGAAGTAACCGATATCGACGCAACCGTAACCGCGGCACGGCGATTCGGCGATTTGGGATTACAACTCTTTATAAAAGGATTGGAGACAGGTGTCATTGTCCCGCCGCAAGATACGACAAAATATTTTGCGACGCTGAAACCAACGTTTGCAAACTCAATTTTGTCCGTCACGCAAAAGGAGCCGACAGATTTCCCGATAGGCCTTCTTCTGAGCGGATGGGTCAATATCCATGGAGTCATCTGCTTGGAAATATTCGGTTTTCTCGCCACAATGATTACGGACACAAAAACTTTTTTTGAAGATCATCTGGACCGCACGATGTTATGGATGGGTTTCAAACAGGAAATATAGACTTCAAAGCAACGGCTTGCCATCCGCTTCTGATTCTTCGAATTTTTAAAAACGATTGCCGATCCAAAATAATGCTTTGAAGTAAAACATTCTTTGGCATCCCAGTTATTTATTGTCTTTCCCAAAAACGATATACTTAAATTCATTATCGTCCAAACCTGAGGTAAACGATGGGAAAGCACCCTTACTCACCAAAAAAATCCTACATGAGGGTTGCCGCAGCCTGTCCCACGATAAGTCTGGCCGACGTTACGGCAAACACTGAGCGTATAATCGCTTTGTACGAAGAAGCAACGGACAACGATGTCTTACTGGTAGTTTTTCCCGAAATGTCTCTCACCGGTTATACCATAGGCGATCTGGTCCAGCAAACCGCGCTGCTCGACAGAGCAGAGGAGGCCTTGGGAGAACTTGCCGCACTCACCAAAAACAAATCCTGCGCCATGGTGGTGGGCCTTCCTTTGCGCGCCGGCAACGGCCTTTACGACTGTGCGGCTCTTTGCGCCGAAGGAGACATAAAAGGCATCGTTCCAAAATCCAATCTCCCCACTTACAACGAATTTTACGAAGACAGATGGTACCAAACCTTCGACGAAAAAGACTGTTTTTTGGAGCTCGGGGAAAAATACGTTCCGTTCGGAACAAATTTGGTGTTTGACTTTTCGGGAACACTCTGCGGCATCGAAATATGCGAAGACTTATGGGTTCCGAAACCGCCCAGCGGCACATTGGCCGAATACGGAGCCAAGATTATCGTCAATCCCTCTGCCTCCCCGGAACAGATCGGGAAATCGGAGTACAGGCGTCGGCTTGTCAATTCGCAGTCGGCCAGACTGATTTCTGCATATCTGTACGTTGGTTGTGACGTCAGCGAATCCACGTCGGAAATAGTCATGGGCGGGCATCAGCTGATTTCAGAAAATGGCCGCATTCTGGCCGAACGACTTCCTTTTTCCGAAAAGCGTTTGCTCATTGCGGACATTGACTTGGACCATCTGGCATTCGACAGGCGAAAGCACCACATCCAAACCAAGACCCACGGCAAAACTGTCGTCACCGTATCTCTGTCGCCGCGGCAGGAACACCTTGCCGCCGTGACAGACAAGAATCCCTTCCTCCCCCGGGAAAGCGACACGGAAAGAAAGGACAGACTCCGTACCGCCCTGTCCATACAGGCACAGGGGCTGGCCGCAAGGATGAAGGCAACAGACCAAAGCCGAATTGTCCTGGGGCTCAGCGGAGGATTGGATTCCACCCTGGCCCTTCTTGTGGCATGCGAAGCAAGTTCTCTCCTCGGGAGCAAAACCGCCGAAATGATTCATACCATCGTCATGCCGGGACCCGCCAGCACGGAACGCACGCAGAACAACGCCAGGAAATTGGCGGCGACTCTGGGCGTCACCGGCAATGTGATACCCATAGACAAACTGGTTGCCGCCGAGCTGGAAGCCCTGTCGCATGATGCCGAAACTCAAGACGCAACCTATGAGAATATTCAGGCCCGGGTCCGCACAAGCCTGCTCTTCAACTATGCCAACATGCACGGATGCATCGTGCTCGGTACCGGAGACCTGAGCGAAATCGCTCTGGGATGGTGTACCTACAACGCCGATCAACAAAGTCACTACAACGTCAACTCCTCCGTGCCAAAGACGATGGTGCGCCACCTCATCTCCCATCTGGCCACGGAAGAAAAATACTCCTCCGTGTCGCTGCTGCTGCAAGAGATACTGGATACGCCGATATCTCCGGAGTTGACAAAAGGCGACACGGACGTTATCTCCCAGGCCACGGAGGATATCATCGGCCCCTATGAATTGCACGACTTTTTCTTGTACCACCTCATCCGCTGGGGGGACACCGCCGAAAAAATTCTTTTTTTGGCAAAAACCGCCTTTTCCGACAGCTACGACCCCGAGATTATCGAACACTGGTTCAACGTGTTCATCACCAGGTTTACCTACAACCAATTCAAACGGGAAACCCTTCCCAACGGGCCAAAGGTGGGAAGCGTCAGCTTGAGCCCGCGCGGAGACTGGCGCATGCCGCCGGACATCTCCGGCACAGGACTTTGGCTGAGCGGCACCTAAGCCCTCCAAAAACAGCTGAGGCAATCGGCGCTTGCTAGCCGACTTTGCGCAACTCCACGCTCACCGTAGCCTCCTCCACTTCCGGTCCGAAGTACACACCGCGTATGGGGGGAACGTCAAAGTAATCTCTCCCCCGGGCCAGGATTACGTAGCGTTCGTCGACCAATATGGCGTTGGTGGGATCAAAAGGGTACCAGTCCCCCAGCCATACCTCAAGCCAGGCATGACTGTTGCCGATGGTCTTTGTTTTTTCCCTGTCCGTGACGTGGAAAAAATACCCGGAGACATACCTGGCGGGAATACCGATGCTCCTCAGAAGAGAAATACCGAGGTGGGCAAAATCTTGACAGACTCCGTACCCTTGGCGCCACGCCTCCGCCGCCGACGTGGAAATAGCCGTGCTCCCGGACCGATAAGACATTTCCCGTCTGATCCAGTTCATTATCGCCATCACCGCGTCTCTGGGGGGAAGATCCTTGGTCAGTTCAAAACAGATTTCACTCAGTTTTGCGTCAAAAGGCGCAACGGCGGTGGGAAGAATATATTCAACCAAGCCGTCATACCTTTTGTCCTCAAACAACCCCCGCCATGTAACCGAGGCGGGCGGTTCTTTTTTGTCTTCGGTTGTCACCTGTGAATTGATTTCGATTTCCAGGCTCTTGTGAGGTTTGGTTAGGTTGAAAAATATGACATTTGTGCCAAAATAATCCCGGTAGTGATGCATATAAGGAAACGGGCTGATTGTAGCCGAAATTCTCGTCACCCTCTGACGCTCCGTTTCCATCGGAATCATCCTGAGTTCGTTATAAGAACTGTCAACCAGATCCTTATACACGTAACGGGTTTTGTGGGAAATACCGATCGTCCAACTCATCGCGGCCAGATCCTCGGCATGAAAGTCTTTGTCAAAATATCTGTCTCCTTTTCCGCCACAAAGCGGTGACGGTACAAATCGGCGGGCGAAACCGGATAAGAGCCGGAAAATGCCCGGCGGGCCGTTCTTTCTCTGTCGGTAAGCATCATGGACTGTGCGGAATCCCAGAAAATTTCGCGGGTGAGATAGACGATAATTTCCAGAGAGTACCTGTAGACATCAAGCGCCACGGAACGCAAATCCTCAGTGGAAAAGACCTTCTTTTCAAAGAAGACCGACTTATATAAAGAGAGTAACGCCAAAGCATCGGCAAAAATTTCGTTGACGTGATCCACCTTATCGCTTTCGTTTACGTATTCCTCATCCGCCACGGAGTCAAAATAGGCTTTGGCCAGACGCAGAGAAAAATCAATACTCCCGGGGAAATTCCTGTCAAACACCAAAAGCTCCGCTATGTGCCTGATGTCGGCAGGAAGAGCGTATTTTTTCACATACAAATCAGCCGAAGACAACAAATCCAGCAAAGCTTTCCATGTATATTGCAGTTCGTCGTCATCAAGCAATGTGTTGTAGAGCAGATAACTCACATATCGTATTCTTTCCATATGACGGCTGAGCAGAATAAGTTTTTTTGCCGTGTCGGTATAGGTAAGGGTATCCAAAATACCCCAGCCCATCAAAATTTTTCCCTCTATTTCGGATATGTTTTCCAATGAGTGAAAATATATTTGCTGATCCAAGTCGGGAAAAATAAAGATGGGACTCCAACACAACCCGTTTAAACATTCGAAAAACTCTTTGCTCAGGTAAAAGCGCGAGGTTTTCAGGGAAAAGGAAACTTCTTTCATATATTTGCGGAGAGTACCCAGGTGCCTGGAACGCAGATCGTTTCCCCGGTCGTCGTAATTCAACAACTCATGATATTCAAACACTTTTTCAAATATTTTCTGCGAGTGCAGTTGCTTATTCTCCAAATCTACTTCGCAGAATAAAGCGGCGTTATAAAATTTTTCCAGTTGGGCTCCCATGTCGAACAGAGAACGCTCCACACTTTTTTTCATATCCACCTCGCATTTTCCGGCTTGTCATCGCTTACGTCAATTGATACCAGTCATCTTTCAAATCTTTTCCAAAGAACTTGCTTCCTTGTCGGGAGAGGCCTCCCAAAACACATGTGGCTTCATCTCCGTTACCCACGTATCTTTTGAACCTCCGCCCCGGCTTGAGTTGACTATCAGATTGTCCCTCTCGGCCGAGACTCGCGTGAGCCCGCCCTTCAACACAAAAATGCCGTCGCCGTCATTGACGGCAAAAGGCCTGAAATCGATATGCCTTGCTTTCAGCTTCCCACCTTCCATGACCGGAGCCGAGGAAAGATTGACCACTTCCTGAGCTATGTAATCTCTGGGGCGTTGCCAAAGCTCCGCTCTCAGTGCCTCCAACTCTTTTTCCTCTGCCTGTGGTCCTATCACGATTCCGTGTCCCCCCGAACCGTTGGCGGGCTTTATCACCAGTTTTTCCATATTGTCGAGCACGTAATGCAACTCGTCGCGCTCTTCCAATCTGTAAGTGGGAACGTTGGGCAGAAGCGGCTCTTCGCCGAGGTAATACCTGATGAAATCGGGAACATACGTGTAGACCAACTTGTCGTCGGCCACACCGTTTCCCACGGCATTCACGATACTTAAATTCCCGGCAATGGCGGCGTTGATGAGACCGGGACATCCCAAAAGGGAGTCGTGTCGGAAATGTACCGGGTCCAAAAAATCGTCATCCATTCTTTTGTAGATAACGTCCACCCTCTCCGGTCCCCTCCCTGTTTTTAGGTAGCAGACATTGTCCATACAGACCAGGTCGCTCCCTTCGACGAGCTCGACACCGAGTCTTATCGCCAGGTAGGAATGTTCGAAATAGGCGGAGTTGTATACTCCGGGAGTAAGGAGCACCACTTTACAGTTTTTTCCGGCACCGGGGGGTTTGGCGGCAGTCAAAGCTTTGGCGAGGTGCGGAATGTAGTCGTTCAGCTTTTCCACCTCGTATTCGCGGAGCAATTCAGAGAAAACCGTTTCCATCGTTTTCCTGTTCTCCAGGACATAGGCCACCCCGGAAGGAACCCTGATGTTGTCCTCCATGACGTAAAAATTGCCGTCGGCGTTCCTCACCACGTCAATGCCGGCTATTACGATACGGTTTTTTTCAGGGAACCCGATATTGCAAGCTTCCCTGTAATATTGACCGGACGACATGATGATTTTTTTCGGTATGACCCCGTCCCTGAAAACATGTCCCTCGCCGTAAATGTCGTCCAAGAAGTATTCCAAAGCCTTGACGCGCTGCCTGACGCCGGCTTCTATAAGCGAGAATTCTTTTTTTTCGATAATTCTGGGTATGACGTCAAGCGGGAAGGGTCTCTCCGCTCCCGATACGGAGAAGGTCACCCCTCTCTGTTTCCTATAGGCCTCGCTGTCTTTGATCCTACGCTCTATCTCGTCTTTGCCCAAACCGCAAATTGTTTTGTGCAAGGATTTTTGAACGTCTCTGATTTTTGCCCCGGAGTCTGTGTATTCGTCATAACCCGCAAATGCCAGATTCTCTCCGTCCGAAAGGTACTCCATATATAAGTGATACAGAGCGAATGTTTCCCCATTATTTCGAACAAAAACACTTTTTGTTACGGAGAGAACCACAAAAGAGTTTTGCCGGACAACAAATACCGTCCGCGTCCGGTGGCCACGCCGGACAAGCCGAAAAATCCGTGTTTTCCGCAGGCCTTATGAGCGGCGGGCGGCCAAAAATCCGGTCAGTTTGTCAAAATGCTGAGCGAAGCCGTACCTCATCCCCTCTGCGGCCGCCTTTGCGTCCGGACCGACGCTGTTGAGGGTAATTTTCAGTTTGAGTTTGCTTCCGGAATCCTCCGGATAGAGATAAAGCTCGCATGTCTGATCGATTTCCGTGTTTTCCCTCGAGCCTTCCGTCCAGCTTTTCGCCGAATAGGCCAGCATCGAATTCTCTTCCATTTTTACATACTCGCCTTCCATCGGCCATCTGGTGCCTTTGTAAGGACCCATGGCTTCGCCGGCTTCCATAACGATATAGATTCGCCCCCCGACGCGCGGGTCTGCTTCGCATTCGGGTATGATCACATTATCCGGACCCCACCACTGCCGGATCTGTTCCGGATCGGTCCAGGCCCGCCAGAGTTCTTCGGGGGAGGCATCGTAGATTCTTTCAAATTCGACTTCGTCAACGGGCGTCATCTTTTATCCTTTCTCTCGGTCAGGTGTCCGTCGAGACGCGCCAACCGGTTGTCCCAAAGCACGGTAAACGATTTCACCCATTCGTCCAATTGGCAAAAAGCCTCGGGTATCAAAGAATAGATACGCTTTTGGGCAGCAGTTTTTGCCACGACCAAGCCTGCATCGTTTAGAATCTTCAAATGTTTGGATGCCTGAGGCTGTCCGATATCCAATAATTTCGCACACTCATTAACAGAATATGGCCGCTCTTTCAGCAATTCGACCATATGGAGTCTGGTCGGTTCAGCAAGCGCCTTCAATGTTTCCGTAAGCACCGTCATAATATACCACTTAAAGAATATATATGTAAAGGAATATTCTTTACACAGAATAAAAAATGTCCGGGCGAAACCCAAAGGCTTCTCCCGGACATTGACACTCGTTGATTTGAGCGGTAAAACTACATCATACCGCCCATACCACCCATACCGCCCATGGCGGCTGCGGCTGCGGCGTCTGCCTTCTTCTCCGGCTTGTCGGCCACCAAAACTTCCGTGGTCAAGAGAAGAGCGGCAATGGATGCGGCGTTTTGCAAAGCCGACCTTGTTACTTTGGCCGGGTCGATGACACCGGACTTGATGAGGTCTTCGACAACGCCGGTGGCGGCGTTCAGCCCGTAGGAACCTTCTTGAGACTCAACTTCTTGCACCTGGACGGAACCTTCCATGCCTGCGTTAATGGCTATCCACTTGAGGGGCTCTTCCAGAGCCTTGGCGACAATTCTGGCACCGGTCGCTTCGTCTCCGATGAGCTCTCCGGCCAGCTTCAGTACCGCCTTACGGCTGCGTAAAAGGGCTGTTCCTCCTCCGGCCACGATGCCTTCGTCGATGGCTGCCCTGGTCGCGGAAAGCGCGTCTTCGATCCGATGCTTCTTCTCTTTCAGTTCCACCTCAGTGGCGGCCCCCACTTTGACGACGGCTATGCCGCCGGCCAGTTTGGCCAGCCTCTCCTGAAGCTTCTCGCGGTCCCAGTCGGAGTCGGTCTCCTCTATTTCCCGTTTGATCTGAGCTACTCTGCCTTTTACGTCGGCTTCGTCTCCGGCACCGTCGACAATTGTCGTGTCGTCTTTTGTGACCACGATGCGTCTGGCTTGGCCGAGCAAGTCCAAAGTGGCCGACTCCAGCTTCAGGCCCACCTCTTCGGCAATAACCTGGGCTCCGGTCAAGACCGCTATGTCGCCCAACATTGCCTTACGACGCTCTCCGAAACCGGGAGCCTTTACGGCCACGGAAGAGAATGTGCCGCGAATCTTGTTGACCACCAGTGTGGCCAGAGCTTCGCCTTCCACGTCTTCGGCGATGATAAGAAGAGGGTGACCGGTCTGCATGACTTTTTCCAAAAGGGGGAGTAGGTCGTGCACGGCAGAAATCTTGGAGTTGACGATCAGAATCTGCGGATTGTCGAGAACTACTTCTTGTCTTTCCGGGTCCGTTACGAAGTGCGGCGAAAGATAGCCCTTGTCAAATTGCATACCTTCCGTAAACTCGAGTTCCAAACCGAACGTGTTCGACTCTTCCACAGTCACGGTGCCGTCTTTGCCTACTTTGTCGATGGCGTCGGCCAACACTTCGCCGACGTTGGCATCTGCGGCCGAAATGGCTGCGATCTGGGCTATTTCGTGACGACCCTCTATTTCCTTGGCCTGTGACTTGATGGAGTCAACGGCTGCGTTGACGGCTTTTTCGATACCCTTCTTCAAAGAGAGAGGATTCGCTCCCGCCACGACGTTCCTGAGGCCTTCCTTGACCAATGCCTGAGCCAGCACGGTGGCAGTCGTGGTGCCGTCACCGGCCACGTCATTGGTTTTGGTCGCCACTTCTTTTACCAACTGGGCACCCATGTTCTCATACGGGTCTTCCAGTTCTATTTCTTTGGCTATGGTCACGCCGTCATTGGTGATGGTGGGAGCACCAAATTTTTTGTCGAGGACGACATTGCGTCCTTTCGGACCCAGTGTAACTTTTACCGTGTCGGCAAGCTTGTTTACGCCAGCCTCCAGCCCGCGACGGGCTTCTTCATTGAAGTGCAGTATCTTGGGCATTGTTACTTAACCACCTTGGCCAATACGTCACGGCTGGAAAGGATCAGCAATTCTTCTCCGTCAACCGAAATCTCTGTCCCTCCGTACTTGGAGTAGACGACTTTATCTCCCACTTTTACGTCAAGCGGGATTATTTCTCCGGTGTTGTCGGCTCTGCGGCCCGGACCGACCGCTATCACTTCGCCCTGCTGGGGCTTTTCTTTGGCGGTGTCGGGAATGACCAGCCCGGAGGCTGTTTTCTCTTCTGCCTCGCTTGGGCGTACTACGATACGGTCGTCAAGTGGATACAAGCTCATTTGTTGGCCTCCTATTTTCCTTTATTTATCGCCATTTGCCGTTTCCGCTCGGGAATACCGACATGTAATGTTTGGCACTCTATACTATCGAGTGCCAGTATATGTCTTTTTTTGCTCCTTGGCAACTCATATCGGAAATATAAAGAAAATTTTACCGCTTCGCGTCATCTTCCCAAGGAAAGCCCGAAGGTCAGAATACGCCCAACAGCTCGCTTGCGTCTATGATCAAATAGTCGATACCGTCAAGTCTGGTTTCCGTTCCGGAATATTTGGGAAACAAAACCTTTTCTCCGACTTTGACTTTGATATCCTCATCCTCACCGACCGCTACGACTTCGCCCTGCTGGGGCTTTTCTTTGGCGGTGTCGGGAATGACAAGCCCGGAAGATGTTACGCTTTCTTCCTCCAGCAACTTCAACAGAACACGCCCTCCCAGCGGTCTTATCGGTGCACTCATTTTTCTGATCCTTTCTTGTCTTGTTTTCCGGCAACGTTCAAATTGTTTGCTTCAGCCCCAAAAGCTGCGATATCTTCTTCTGGTCAAACCCTATGACAATCCGGCCGTCAATTTCGATCACGGGGACCCCCATCTGTCCTGACCTTTTGACAAGATCGGCCGCGGCTCTGCGGTCTTTGGAGACGTCTATTTCCTTATAAGGTATTTTACTCTCCCTCAAAAAAGACTTGGCCCTGCTGCACCAAGGACATGTCGGAGTGGTGAATACCAATACGCGGTGTTGTTTTGCTGTCTCCATTTCCATGACTGTTCTCCCGGATAGCTATAATTGACATACCCCAATAGGTATATGTCAATTATAGCGCCGCACTTATCCGGAATATTACGCCAAAGTATTTTTCTGACGAATGTCCTTTCGCGAAAAATCCCGCTCGGTGTGAAAACTCACATCCGCCGGGATATTTGATAAATGCCCGATGTCGGCAGTTCTGCCTAGGAATCCGTTTCTTCCGGCAGAAGCTCGGGAAAGAACAGGGCTATCTCCCTTGCCGCGGCTTCCGGACTGTCGGAGCCGTGTACCAAATTTTCCGATGCATGCACACCGAAGTCTCCGCGGATTGTCCCGGGTCTGGCTTCGGCTGGGTTGGTTTCACCGATCATGGCTCTGGCGGCCAGCCAGGCCCCGGGTAACCGAGATTCCAACACCATGACAAACGAGGGCGACCTGGTTATAAAGTCCATCAGATCCGGGTAAAAGGATCGCCCCTCGTGTTCGATATAGTGCTCTTTTGCCAACTCGCGGTCAATATGTCGCAATTCGGCGGCAACCAACCTCAGGCCCTTTTTCTCAAAACGGCCTATGATTTCCCCCAACAGCCCCCGCTCCACGGCATCGGGCTTGCATATGATAAGTGTTCTGCTCATTAAGTCACCAGGATAGCTTATTTAAAACAGTTGTCGCGAAGATCCGACAACATATAATGAACCGGTAACTAAAATTATGTCGTCTGGCTCGGCGGCGGATAAAGCCCAAGAGACCGCGGAAGGTACGTCGCCTGCGTCAAGAGACGGAAATCCCAGCTTTTCGCCGGCTTCTTTGACGAGGCTTCCCGGCAGCGCCCTGAGAGAGGGCGGAGTGCAACCCACTACCGTGACGTTTGCCTTGAACCCGGTCCCTCCGGTCTCCGCGAATTTTCTGTCCGCCAGTTTATCCAGTTCCATGGCTTGCAACATCTTGACCGGATCCCTGCCCCGCAGGCAACCCAAAACTATAAACAGGTTTTTGAACGCCGGAAAGTCCTCTTCCAGAGAACTGCGCAAAACAGAGATTCCGGCTTCGTTGTGGGCTCCGTCAAGCAGCAACAAAGGATTGCGCTGCAGGACTTCCAGACGCCCCGGCATTTTCACTTTCGACAAAGCTTCCTGGAGGACTTCCGGGTCAATTTCTCGGCCGAGCAACTGTTCGACGGCAGCCACCGCAATTGCGGTGTTTTCCCCTTGGTGATAGCCGTGCATGGGCACAAAAAGGTCTTCGTATGTCCTAAACGGCGTAGAGATGCTTACCAACCGACCGCCGTGAGCCACTTCGTTGACAAAGCAGTCAAAATCCCTGCCGCGGACCAAAACATCGCTTGCTCCCTGTTCAAGAGCCTGTGACTCCAAAAGCTGCGCCAGTTCGGGATCCTTTTCGCCTTGCATAAAAACAGAACCTGGTTTTACTATCCCGACTTTTTCCATGGCGATGTGCTTTTTGGTCGGCCCAAGAATCTCCACGTGATCAAGGTCCACATTGGTGAGGACGGCAACCAAAGCGTCTCCGGCGCTTGTGGCATCATAGCGTCCGCCCATTCCCACTTCCACCACCGCCGCGTCGACGGCAACGTCGCTGAAAAATATGAAGGCGGCGGCTGTCATAAGTTCGAACCAGGTTGGTGGAATAACCAGTTTCCCGGCAGATAGCAGAAAAGATTCCAATTGTTGCAAAAGCGACAACAGTGAGGCCAGATCCTCGTCGGAAACCGCCGTATTGTCGACCATGATGCGCTCGTTCAGCACCTCCAGATGGGGGCTGGTATACGTCCCCACGCTCAAACCGAGTTCTGCCAAAATGTAAGTCGAAACTCTGCTTACCGACCCCTTGCCGTTGGTACCGGTGACCTGTAAAATGGGGTAATTGGCATCCGGTCTGGACATGGTGTCCAGCAAAGTATGGATGCGCTCCAACGTCGGCTCTGCCGCTCTGCCGGCCGCGCCGCGCTCTATGGCTTCCAAGTTGACGTGGGAGTCAAGATAAGAAAGGGCGTCCCCCACCGAAAGAGCCTTCATTCGGCCGGAATTTATTTTTGGATGATGACTGCCGTGTTCGTTGTCAGGAAGCTTCACGTCTCGGCTGATCCGTCTTGTTGCCCGGAGTCCTCGGCATCAGTGTCGGGGCGACGTGCTCCATCACCACACGTTTGTCCACTATGCATTTACCAACGTCGCTGCGGCTGGGCAGATCGTACATGACATCCAATAAAACCTCTTCCAAAATGGCCCGGAGTCCCCTTGCCCCGGTGCCACGCATCAGGGCTTGGTCGGCAATGGCCACAAGAGCGTCTTCGGTAATGTCCAGATCCACGTTGTCCAACTGGAAAACTTTCTTGAACTGCTTGGTCAAAGCGTTCTTCGGCTCTACCAAGATCCTCACCAGTGCGTCTTTGTCCAGGTTTGAAACGGCTCCGATCACGGGAAGCCTGCCGACGAATTCCGGTATCAAACCGAATTTGAGCAAGTCTTCCGGCAGGACCTCCAAGTAAATTTGGTTGTCGTCGTAACGCTTGGCTTTTCTAACGTCGGCCCGAAAACCTATGCCTGACTTGCCGATTCTGCCTTCGATGATTTTGTCGAGGCCGGCAAAAGCCCCGCCGCAAATAAACAGGATGTTGGTGGTGTCTATCTGGATAAATTCCTGATGCGGATGCTTCCTTCCGCCCTGCGGGGGGACTGAGGCAACTGTTCCTTCCAGAATTTTCAGAAGAGCCTGCTGCACCCCTTCGCCTGAGACGTCCCTGGTTATGGAAGGGTTTTCGCTCTTTTTGGCGATTTTGTCTATTTCGTCTATGTAGATGATTCCCGTTTCGGCTTTTTTGACGTCATAATCCGCCGCCTGAATCAGTTTCAGAAGAATGTTTTCCACATCCTCACCCACGTAACCGGCTTCCGTCAGTGCGGTGGCATCGGCAATGGCAAAGGGGACGTTCAGCATCCTGGCCAGAGTCTGGGCCAAAAGGGTTTTACCGCAACCGGTCGGACCCAGCAACAAGATATTGGACTTGGCCAATTCCACGTCGCCGTCGACGTGTATCGCGCCGACCTGCATCCTCTTGTAGTGGTTGTATACCGCTACGGAAAGTATCTTCTTGGCGGTATCCTGGCCTATGACGTAATCGTTCAAAAAGTCGTTGATTTCGCGCGGCTTTGGCAGCTCGTCAAAATTGACTTCCGTGGACTCGGAAAGCTCTTCTTCTATGATGTCGTTGCACAGCTCTATACATTCGTCACAAATGTATACCCCCGGCCCGGCAATCAGTTTTTTTACCTGCTTCTGCGATTTGCCGCAGAAACTGCATTTTACCAATTCACCGCCGTCACCGAATTTTGCCACACTTCCCTCCAGTAATCAGATCGCTTGTGCGACTGCGATCGAGCCTAAGTTTTCTCTGTTGGTAATTACTTCGTCAATCAAACCGTAATCGCAAGCTTCTTGGGCGCTCATGATAAAGTCCCTGTCCGTGTCTTTTTGGATCCGCTCTACGGGCTGACCGGTATCCGCCGCCAGCATGTTGTTGAGGAGATCCCTCATTCTAAGGATTTCTTTGGCCTGCAACTCAATGTCGGTCGCCTGTCCGGCCGCGCCTCCGTAGGGCTGATGCAGCAAAATTCTGGAGTGCGGCAAAGCATAGCGCTTACCTTTTGTGCCTGCGCCGAGGAGAACGGCCGCAGCCGAAGCGGCCTGACCGAAACAGAAAGTGGACTTGTCGGGACGCACGTACTTCATGGTGTCATATATGGCAAAAAGCGCCGTGATATCGCCCCCGGGAGAGTTGATATAGATATTGATATCTTTATCCTGGTCCTCAGATTCCAAAAAGAGCATTTGGGCGCAGACCAGATTGGCCACCGTATCGTCTATAGGTGTCCCTATAAAAATGATACGTTCTTTCAACAACCGGGAATAGAGGTCATAAGAACGCTCACCTCTCGCGTCCTTTTCCACCACCACCGGTACAAGGTAATTGGTTGCCCTCATTCCTCTATACCCCCAACGTCTGAGTCTTTTTCGTCACTTTCCAAAGTGTCTTCACTATCCAGATTACCGCTAACAGAAGTTTTATCCTCTTTTTTGGAGTCATTTAATGCAAAAGTTTTTTCATTATCTTCGTCTGCGTTGTCTTTAAATATGGATTTATCCAGCTTGTGGCCTTCCGTGTCCGACAATTCGACTCCGCCCAGCAACCATTCAAAAGTCTTGTCGATCTTTTTTTGCATTTTTAGATCAGTCATTCTGTCCTGCTTTTCAAAAATTTCCCGGACTTGAGCTATGGGAGTATTCATCTGCTCTGCCAATTTGACGAGTTCGTTGTCTATCTCAAGCTCATCCACGGTTATTTTTTCTTTTGCCGCCACTGCCAAAAGAGCCAGATCTCTCAAAACCTCTTTTTTGGCAATTTCTTCCGCCTGGGCCACGAATTCGTCTTCGTTTTGGCCGAGCAGTTGGAGATACCTGTCCATCTTTATCCCCATTTGGCTCACCTGGCTGATCGCGCTCTGCAATTTCCTGGCCGTAGCCTCTTTTACGAGCACCTCCGGGGCGTCTATCGGCAAAAGCTCTATCAGCTGATCCAGCATTTTCTCTTTGAAAGACATCTCCGCGAAACTGAGCTTTTGTTTGTTGATTTGCTCCACAAGATCGTCACGCAATTCCTGAATGGTATCAAACTCGGAAACGTCTTTGGCAAACTCGTCGTTTACCTCCGGTAAAACTTTTTCGCGCACGACTTTGATATGAAAGAAAATAGTGGCTTCTCCGCCGGGGGCTTCTTTTGAATCGTATTCGATATCGTCTCCGGCTTTAACGCCGACCAATACCTCATCGGCTGCTTCCATCAGTCCGCCTTTGCCCACTTCGTAGACAAAGTCTTCCACCGTCAAGTCATCCAGCTGTTCGCCGTCACGCACGCCTTTCATGTCCAGGGTCAGGACATCTCCGACTTTGCTTTCCCTGTCGACTTCGACCAAGGTTGCCAGCTGCTCGCGCAGGTGGTCTATCTGATGTTGGATGTCTTCATCCGTGGCGACGGGCGAGGGCACTTCCACTTTGATATTTTCATATCCTGAAATATCGGCTATCGGTCTTATGGCCACGGTTGCCTCGTAGACCAGACGTCCGGATTCTTCCCCTTCTTTTATGTCTATGGCGGGAGAATCGATGGCATCAATTTGCTCGATCTCGATTGCTTCGTTGTAGGTCTTTGGGATCAGGTCCCGTAGGGCCTCCGTGCGAATGGCCTTATGGCCAAGACGCTGTGCCAACACACGCGGCGGAACTTTACCGGGACGAAAACCCGGGACTTTAACTTCGCGCACGAGATGCCTGACGGTTTCTTCTTCTGCGGCTTTCAGATCCGCCTCGTCCACTTCAACGACGAGTTTTACCTTATAGTCTTCTAATGTCGTACTTGATGTTTGCATACTTATTTGAGCTTACCTACAATTCTCAGGTACCTTTGGCAATTTTAGGCTAAAGAAAAAATAAATCCCTTAAAGATGGTTTACAGCTGTTGGGTTGTCTACTATATAATCAGTTGCATCAAACGGGGTGTGGCGCAGTTTGGTAGCGCGCGTGCTTTGGGAGCATGAGGTCCTCGGTTCAAATCCGGGCACCCCGACAAAGAGATGTCCTTCTTCAGCCAAGAAAGCATGGCCTTGCTTGAAACACTCCCACAAACAGCGGCACAGCAACCGACGGAGATGAGCCAAACGGACTTTTTCATAAAAAAAGCCTTTGGTATCACGACTTTTTTTGATCATTTCATGACATTGACTTTTTATTGTGTACCGGCTTCCGGTGCCCGTACCAGAACCTGTTCCGAAATTTCATTGCGGGCAAAAAGACTTATCAATCACAACCTTTTTACCCCTGTCCGTTCCCCGAAACAGCGGAGACATACCACGACAAAAGCAAAGCACAATGCCTATGTCAATGAACCGATCTTAGGACGAACTGAGAGCGGATGACAAATTGTCGGGACATTATCTTGACTAGAATAAACAAAAAGACCGGACGACAGATCGAAAGACAGTGGACATAAAAGAATTTTTCCTGGAAAGTCATATTTTTATTGTTACCGGAAAAGGCGGCACCGGAAAAACCGTTTCTTCCATGGCTCTGGCCATGACAGCGGCAAAACATGGTCTAAACACTTTGCTGGTTACCCTGGATAGAGACTCACACATTTTCGAACTTCTAAATATAGAAATGTCCGAGACCGAAGCCCCGGTAAAAGTCCAAGACAACTTGAGCGTGCGACTGATCACGCCGGAAGATGCCCTTCTTCGATACCTCGCAGAACACGGCATGGGGAAAACTTCCAAGCGGCTCCTTTCCACCAACACCGTTCACGTAATTTCAAATGCCATTCCCGGCATACAAGAAATACTCGTCTTGGGAAGATTAAAACAACTGGAAAGAGACGGCGCAGCCGATGTGATCATAGTAGACGGACCGGCCACCGGACATGCCATTACCCTCCTCACAAGCCCTGCGGGCCTTACTTTTGCGGCGAGGGGAGGAGCTCTCAAAAAGCAGGCCGAAGACGTGGCGGAAATGCTCACGGACCACAAAAGATGCCAAGTCATTTTTGTCTGCATCCCCGAAGAAACACCCATCAACGAAACCGTTGACGCCGCTTTCCTGATGGAGGACAAAACCAACGTAGCTTTGGCACCCATGATCATCAATCAGGTTTACACTTCAGTTCAAGGGATTGCAACGGATCCAAAGGCAGCGGCAGAAGAGGTCGGAGTGGCGGATCCGGATCAACAGTGCCTGGACATACTAAAAGCCGCCGCCGAATTCAGGCTCGGCCGCATTGAATTTCAAAGAGAACTGCTATCGCGTCTCCACAAGGAACTGGCTTTGCCAAAAATATATCTGCCCCTGATTCTGGCGGGAGATTTCACCGAAACCATGATATCCGCATTGGCCGAAATTCTCGAAAAACAAATCATTGCCATATAGAAACACGAGGGTCTATGGCAGCTATTAGACATACAAAAAATGTGAAAACCTTTTTGACAGGTACACATGAAGTAACGGATGTCAAAAACACAAGCAGTATCTTCACCCGTTACAACTACAATCATTTATCACACAGTGAAATATCTTACAAAATGAACTGCAGTTATCTTGCCAACTTTCTTTGCTAAAATACCCCTTGATCCGGGATAGCTCTTTCCGAAATATAGAGACAACGGAACTTTTTCGATTTAATTGTATAGTATGGTAATTGTTTTGATGGGCAGCGATTTTTCCACGACCGGACAAAAAGAAGACAGTGATGCTGTCGCTGGCTCTGTCCTCGTTGCCGAGGAACTGTTCTCTAAATCTGTTATAGTCACACTCGGTCCGGGCGGCATCGGAAAAACCACTTTGTCGGCAGCGCTTTCCATGGCTGCGGCCAAAACCGGCAAGAGGGTTTGCGTCATTACCATAGATCCAGCAAAACGTCTGGCCGACGCCCTAGGCATAGCCGACATAGACAACACCCCGAAGCCCATACACGGCGATTGGCCCGGGCAACTGGATGCCGTGATGTTGGATGCCTCCGCTACTTTTGACGACCTCGTCAAAAGGTACTCCAAAAATCAAAGCCAGGCCGACAGTATTTTGAACAATAGGCTTTACGCCAACCTGACCACGACTTTAGCCGGTACGCATGAATATATGGCCGCAGAAAAACTTTTTGAAATACACAGCTCAGGCAATTACGACTTAATCGTTGTGGACACTCCCCCTTCACGCCACGCCATAGACTTTCTGGATGCCCCAGAAAACCTTTTTGCCTTTCTGGACAACAAGATATTCCGACTTATTACCAACCCGAACAGATACTTGAAAGCCGTATCTCTTGCCACACAATTTTTGTTAAAAACGGTAGCCAAAGTGGCCGGAGCAGAAATTGTGGAAGACGCCGTCGAGTTCTTCCGCTCTTTTGACGGGATGGAAGACGGATTTCGACAAAGAGCAATGGCCGTCACCGGCCTTTTGCGGAGTCCAAAAAGCTCATTTATCCTCGCTTCCGCTCCTCAAAAAGACGTCGTCATCGACACCAAATTCTTTGTTGAGGCTTTACAAGACCGCTCGTATCAAATAGATGCAGTCGTGCTCAATAAACTTCTACCTGAATTCGATACCATGTGTAAATATATGGAGACAAAAAACTACTTCTCCGACGGATCACAAGAAGAAGCCCATTGGAAACAGCTCAACCTAACCGATGATACCGTAATAACGGATCGCTCGGAAAAACTGGACAGACACGGCTTTATCGAAAACACCCACCCCGGATCCGCTTGGGCAAGTCATCTCATAAACCTGCGTGAATTATCCGACGCCGCGCAGCAGCAACGAAAGATCGTTGCGGACATCACCCAGACCGCAAAAGTGAACAATATTTTCAAAATTCCGCTTCTGGAAAATGATGTGCACGATATCAAAGCTTTAGCGATAATTGCCGACATCCTCCTCGGAGAACAGCTACCTTTAAGTCATGGCTAAAATACTGTTGATTAGCGACATCCAAGTCATTATCGACGAACTTGAGTCGGTCGTAGACGACGGAACGAATGAAATCGGAGCCCTGCCGGACGGCAACGAACTTCGAAAGATTCTGGAAGAAGACCCGCCGGACCTCATTATAGCCGATTCTCAGATAGGCAATATGGGCGGTATAGCGATCGCCCACGACGTCAAACTGGAAGAATCATACGGACGTATCGGCAGGGTGGGGATCATAATACTTCTGGATCGCAGAGCAGACGTCCACTTGGCCAAGCGCTCCGGTGCCGACGGCTGGATCATCAAACCTCTCGATACTTTCCGAATCAGAACGGCCGTAGAGCAAGTGCTCGGCGGTGCAAGATTTGAAGACGAGTCCTTCAAGCCGCTTGACTCCGTTACGCAATAAAAATATTTGGAAGCATTGCTCCGGTCACATATGCTCCGGTCATAAAAAGACTTGACCGGAGCGATAGAAAATAGGTTTTGAAATAAAGGCGGTAACCCGTCGACCCAAGAGTTGAGAGCAGAATGATGTTTCGAAAAAAAACAAGACCGGACGATACGGGAACCAAACTGTCGTCCGATCTCTCGGAACAGGAAGAAAAAATTACAAAAGGTCTGGAGTCTTTACGTACCTCCAGTGTAAAAGAATTAATGACCCCGCGGGTTGACATTATAGCGTTGGCCGCACCCGTACAATTTTCCGACGTTGCCACAGCAGTCCGTAAATCCGGACACAGCCACTTTCCCGTCTACAAAGGAGAACTTGACCACCTCATCGGTACACTGTTTGCGAAAGACTTATTCCACTTGGAAGAGTTCACGACCTTACCAAGAGACGGAGAAGACCAAGAGAGCGAAACAAAGAGTCACTTCATCCCCACTGACTTGGACGTTACCAAACGCCTCAGAGAGCCTTATATAGTGCCTGAATCACGCGCCGCCCTGGAGGTTTTGGCTGAAATGAGACGCCGTAAAAGAGGTTTTGCCGTGGTGGTGGACGAATACGGAGGACTGGCCGGAGTTTTGACAATTAAAGACCTTGTCAGTGAACTTGTGGGCGATATTCAGGATGAATTCGACAGGGGAAAGTCTCCGCAAATTGTCAAAATCGATACGTCAAGATACTTGCTTGACGGTTCATGCACTATTGATGAAGTCCGCTCCGAATTGGATATAGATCTGCCGGACGGTGAATATGTCACGATAGCGGGATTCCTTCTCGATGTCTTAGGAAAGATACCCGAGGAAGGCGACACGATATCCCATAAGGAATGGACATTCAAAATCACAAGAATGGATAAGAGAAGAATAGCCAAAATAGTTTTGCAATCACCTGGATTTACGCCAAAGCAGGACTAGCCGTTATGCTAAAATGACAACCGGTCTTTAGAGATTTACCATTTCTGATCCAATTCGGGAAGTAGCGCAGCTTGGTTAGCGCGCAGCGTTCGGGACGCTGAGGTCGCGGGTTCGAATCCCGCCTTCCCGACCACACTATCCACACTTTATATTCGATCCCTACTGGGAAACGTCCATTTCCCCCTGTGATATACTGGGCGAAGATGTGCTTACCCTGATCGCCGCGCTGGGAAACGTCCATTTCCCCCTGTGATATACTGGAACACTTCCGCGGGTGTCTTCTGGGGATGCTGGGAAACGTCCATTTCCCCCTGTGATATACTGGATTTCATCAGTAGCGTGCGATCCGATAAGCTGGGAAACGTCCATTTCCCCCTGTGATATACTGGAAGTTTCACAGGGTAGTCAAAATTATGTGCTGGGAAACGTCCATTTCCCCCTGTGATATACTGGATAAACTTTTCCCACATCAATCACACTGGCTGGGAAACGTCCATTTCCCCCTGTGATATACTGGCTAATATTGCAAAAAAGCCAACATTTGGGCTGGGAAACGTCCATTTCCCCCTGTGATATACTGGTTACCGAAGCCCGACCAGTGAACGTAGCGCTGGGAAACGTCCATTTCCCCCTGTGATATACTGGTATCGGAAGAGAATATCTCATATCTCGCGTTGGGAAACGTCCATTTCCCCCTGTGATATACTGGAAAGCTTGGATTAGTTCAAAGCCCGTACAGCTGGGAAACGTCCATTTCCCCCTGTGATATACTGGTCGCAAAGCTTCGCCGTTTCTAGTGCGGGCTGGGAAACGTCCATTTCCCCCTGTGATATACTGGTAAAAATGATTTTTGGTGCCGATTCAGCGCTGGGAAACGTCCATTTCCCCCTGTGATATACTGGTGCTCTTAAATCTTGGCTATTCATATTTGCTGGGAAACGTCCATTTCCCCCTGTGATATACTGGGTGAAGCCGAAGCTTACAACGAAAATACGCTGGGAAACGTCCATTTCCCCCTGTGATATACTGGGCACTAGCCGGATCGGTTGGGTCTATCTGCTGGGAAACGTCCATTTCCCCCTGTGATATACTGGGCCACGGCGGGCCTCACGGCGGGCTTTCGCTGGGAAACGTCCATTTCCCCCTGTGATATACTGGGTTTACGTGGCCGCATTGATCGCTGGCCGCTGGGAAACGTCCATTTCCCCCTGTGATATACTGGTACAACCTTTATAAAATCCCAAAATAACGCTGGGAAACGTCCATTTCCCCCTGTGATATACTGGGAGCGCTCAAGGCCCGCTACAACTTCACGCTGGGAAACGTCCATTTCCCCCTGTGATATACTGGTACATTTGATTCTTTAGATGAGGCAGCTGCTGGGAAACGTCCATTTCCCCCTGTGATATACTGGAAAATTACATGTTTGTTTGGTGTGATAGCTGGGAAACGTCCATTTCCCCCTGTGATATACTGGGAGAGCAAGGACAGGAAATTGAGCGATTGCTGGGAAACGTCCATTTCCCCCTGTGATATACTGGCTCAGGCTCAAGTATCCCCTTTAATTCCGCTGGGAAACGTCCATTTCCCCCTGTGATATACTGGTATCCAGCTTTATATGCCGTTATTGGTAGCTGGGAAACGTCCATTTCCCCCTGTGATATACTGGGAGGAATTGTCACAGACATCGTGGCATCGCTGGGAAACGTCCATTTCCCCCTGTGATATACTGGACCCTTGGATCATTTAATTACCTGGTCAGCTGGGAAACGTCCATTTCCCCCTGTGATATACTGGGGCAGCCTCGGCAGCCTCACTCACACGCGCTGGGAAACGTCCATTTCCCCCTGTGATATACTGGCGTACGGATAAGGCCCGTCGAGTTGGCTGCTGGGAAACGTCCATTTCCCCCTGTGATATACTGGTGTCGTACTGGCACCGCACCTGGAACACGCTGGGAAACGTCCATTTCCCCCTGTGATATACTGGTTGATCCTTTCTTAGAATCGCGATTAAGGCTGGGAAACGTCCATTTCCCCCTGTGATATACTGGTCGTCCCGTTCAACAGCTTTAACTGCCTGCTGGGAAACGTCCATTTCCCCCTGTGATATACTGGATTATCCGGTACGGTTGTCACGTTACCCGCTGGGAAACGTCCATTTCCCCCTGTGATATACTGGTTGTAGTGCTGGCTGTTATTCCCAGACCGCTGGGAAACGTCCATTTCCCCCTGTGATATACTGGGTCAATAAATATTACATCTAATGCGACTGCTGGGAAACGTCCATTTCCCCCTGTGATATACTGGGAGCCATTTCAGGAGTGTGCAAAGATCTGCTGGGAAACGTCCATTTCCCCCTGTGATATACTGGCCTGGAAAAACCCAGAGATGTTTTCTCCGCTGGGAAACGTCCATTTCCCCCTGTGATATACTGGTCGCATCTTTTACCAGTTTCAGCGACCAGCTGGGAAACGTCCATTTCCCCCTGTGATATACTGGAGGTAGATACAAAACTCCTAGTGAAAGCTAGGAGTTTTGTATAATTTCGTCTAAAAAAATGTAAGTTGGTCCGGTGCATTTTCATGCTCAACTAAAGATTTTCCTTCGAATGATAGCGATGTCACCCACTGATTATCGGTGATGGCTATCAACCTCACAAATCCACCGTCGGGAATCGTAACGCCTATCCTCTCCCCCAGCCACGTAACTCCATCTGCATTGATCAGATACCGTCCGTATACACTTAACTGTATTCGAGTAAAACCAAGTCCCAATAGATAATTTCTGTAACGTGTTGCTTCTCTCCTGTGTTGTTTCGTATCGACAGGTAGATCAAACATTACAAGCGCCCACATTGGATCTTTAGGTTTCATTGCTATTAAATTTGGGGACCTCGAGCACCTTATCTACTCCTTCCGCATATCTTGCAAAATTTTGTGCAATTCTATTTAATTCTGTAGAAACTGTATATCCGTCTGTTGTAAATGATAAATCCAAAACTTTTGCCAGTTCACGCTTACCTTCACGATCAAGAGTATCTGTGCGAAAAGCAATTTTGGCAACAACAGAATCGACAGCCGGTCTGAAAGGTTCTATTAGGTCATCAGCAAGAGCAAACACATTACTTCTGTTCCGGTGCCAGACACCCAATGTAGGCCAAAGTCCGGCACTCAGAATTGAACGCGCTATGCCACCTCGCAAAATTGTATAACCATAGTCAAGCATGCCGTTGATGGAAGAGGATAAGCCGGGGGTCCGTCTAAAGTTTTTGTCGTTATACAATCTGCGCCAGTAAAAACGCGCGGCTTGACCTTCACAATTGGTTGGATCTCCGGATCTGACTTTGCTCACAAGAGACGTAAGATATTCTAAAGACTCGTGATCATTCCGTAAATTAAAAGCCTGACCGGCAATTTTTGCTTTTACTATTCTCATCCAAGCATTTTTTTGCCTCGGAATCTCCATTTCGGCCTGAGCTATATGACGAGCAGCAACCCTGGTATTCGTACTCCACGGCCATGTCGCCGAAGTTGGCACGTTGCGCCAATCGCAATGTAGTATAGGGAAGCCAAAAAATGATGCACGGTCAAAAATACTTGAGTGCAGATCGACATCTACCCCAACAAGCATAACTGCTATATCTGTCAACGCCACTTCTTGTCCGCCGGCTTTTAAAAATCCTTTGGCAGCCGTGACGCGCCCATGAAATTCACAAAAATCAAGTATGCGCCACGGAGATGTCACAAGCCGAGTTCCTCACGTGCTTTCTGCATGGGATTCCATGAGACGGGAAGATGACCTTCACCCCGCCAGCGCGGCGATCCAAGTATGGTGCGACGGATAATGTATGTATCCTCTGTAAACACAACGGAGATTGTCGGACGCCACCCCGGACGATTTATAATTTTTTGAATATCCGGCTCAGCATTTTCCGGCAAACCTTCTGCCGCAAGATAACTCGGTCGTAGAAGCAATCGTGAGTCTTCAGAAAGACCGGCTAATGTCCACCTGTTCTCCGGAAATACCTTAGAGAAGTTCTCAATCTGTTTACTGGTGCCCGGCAATGGCTTATTTTCAGGGAAAACAAATTCATCGCCAACTGCCCACCAACCTATAAAACGGGCTGAGCCGTCTTCAATATGCTTAATAACATTAGGGTCCGCCAAACGATATGATTCTGACCAATGCGGTATTTCTTTCGTTAAAATGTCCACACCCGGTTTATGAAAACCCATTATGGCTATTTCTCCGAGAAATACCCGGATCATCCCAAATCTAATTTTTTGCTTCTCATGCCAGGCATATACACGGGCGTGGTGAATGTAATTTAACTCAACAGCTCCATTCTGCACTTTGAGCATGGCTGCTTGCTTCGGAAAAAGTTCTATATAGTCTGAGGCATTTAATTCCTTATGATTGCCGTAGTAAACAGTGCGGTCCTGTCGTGCATCAAGTACACCCTCGGTGATTCTTTCTTCGTACAAGTTTTCATAGACGTTGCGATCGACAACACGCTTTAATTCTTCTTCTGAAAATGCTTCACCCAAGCGCTTATGAACCATTTTTTGCACCGTATCAAGATGAACAGCTCCGTGCTGTGGGCGTAACCGCAACTGACGACAGACGGGAATACCGTCTTTTTCAAGCAATTGTTGCCCAAGAATCGCTAATTTGGAAGAATTATCAAGCCAGCGCTTGAAGTTAACTTCATCGCCTACATTGCCATAGTAATCTTTATATTTCTTATCAGGATCATTTCGCAGCTTATCGGCAGAGCGCATATCATTACGCTTTATCAATACCCTCGCTACCGACGGTGTGATGCTCGTAAGAGTCAGGGCATCGACAGCGTGATGACGTCGATCGATACGTTCCTTTTTCTTTTTACTTCCTCCCTGGCTGTCCTGGCTATTTTCCTCCTGAGAGAGCTTTTCCTGGACGTCTCTCAGGGCCATACTTTTTTCTATGCCACTAACTTGTCGAGCAAGAGAGGTTATCCTTCCGTTATAAACCTGCACGCGTATAGAATGATCATTGGGATCGTAATTTTTCTGTTTCTCAAGAAAGGATTCGACCCGCTCTCTCAGGGCAACAGCCGCATAGGCCGTAGATTCTATAGATCTTTCATCAATCTCTTCATCATCAGACAAACGACGCAGACGAGCAATGACATCTTGCTTATAATGCCCGAATTCTTTTGCTGACGTGTTCGTGAGATTTTTCCATTTTGATACACGTGATATAGCGTCTTTTAGTGATACTCTCGGATTATTTTGAGCAAAACGCGCAAATGGTTGACGACCTTTTTCACGGTTGCACTGCAGGCATACAAGCATTAAGTTAGACCGGCGACTGGATCCTCCGCTAGCCCGCGGAACAATATGATCTATTTCCGAGCTCTCCCATGAGATGCCATTGCCGCAATAGGTACACCGCCCGTCTTGGATTTGCATCAGTTGTTGGCGAAGAATATCACGCCTGGAAGGATTGACCTTTCCTCCTGCTTCCAATTCTTCCCTGTATTGGTTACGCATTCTTTCGCGCTTTGCCTGTTCATATTGCAACGCACGGGCTTTTTCCGGCGTCATGAAACCGTCACGGGAATGTTCCACCACCACTCTTTCCGGCGGGCCAAATTTCATTGTCGCCGTCGACAAAAACCTCCTGACAAGGGCAAGGTTACGGTCAACCGTCGGTTGACCCGTTTGAACATCAAAAGTTTCCTTTGGGGGAGTCCAGTAAGAATCCACCTGAAAAACATTTTGTCTGGCTGTAGTAAGGTCACAAGACGAGAGCTTCATTTCTTCATTGAGGCGTTGGAGCGTAGATCGGCCATAAGCACTTCGCCCGGCACTGAATGAAAGCTTTTCCAACTCCAATACTTCTTCATCAGGCAAAGCATCAAGCAGGTTTACAATTGCATCGGATAGAGTTTCTTCGGTCTGCTCTACCGGATCAGCCAGGAAAGCGACCAAGTCTGCCCGAAGTTCCCGAGAGCTTGTCTCCCACCACGCGTATACGTTTGGAAGTTTTTTCTTGGCAGTAAGAATCATTCGCGTCGAATCATCCACGGGAGCTTTTTGGGTTGCCGGGTCACCCGGTCCGTCCAATACGAGAGTTGTCGGATCGATACCGAGTTTTTCTGCCACTTCCAGCCATGTCGGATTTCTGTCTCCTTTATAATTCAAGAGATAGTCGACTATTTGTTCTCCTATGTCTTCCGGCAAAATTTCTTTTTTGCCATTAACTTTTATGCGAACATTTGCGATTTTGTCGCGGATGCGAAATTCTTGAAATTCTAAAGTCCCCTTGGATGCGCGCATTTCCTCCGGATTGAAAGGGTCTTTGCCCACGCTTTCTTGTTTTACATACGGCCGTTCTTGGAATAAAACCAGGTTTTTAATTTTATTTTCAATGGATTTATCCAAGCCCTGTGTTTCGCAGATAGCCGTCAACTCGGCATAGACATCTTCTTGTCTCACGCGTTCAAAAAATACTAAATAGTCTTTACGAATTTGCTCTATGTCCGGTATGGAACTTTCAAGTGTTGTTCTTGGTCTTATCCGGACATCTTGGTGTTGCGCGGCCAGTGCACCCAGAGACCCTATCGTAAGAATGGATTCAGGGAGAACCCCAAAGTGTTCTGCAGCCATATCACGCATCCTGACAAAAGACTCAGACGGAGTGGGAAGTTCTTCAAGTCTTTGCACGCCAATCCAAGGATTGCGCCAACCGCGATGCCGGGCAATATGCATCAATGCTCTGCCGAGACATTCATTGCGGGTTTTTTCGTCATCAATACGTTTTTCGACAAGACGCGCACGATCAAACCAAGGTTCATAAGTCTGGGGGTCATCGTTACTTGGGGTAGGGATACCGAGAGCTGCCAATTCTCGTCTTAATTTTTCCAACCTTTGCTTTTTCCGTTTTCTTAACCTCCGCGTTCTCCTGGCCACACCTGAGGTATATTTACGGCTTTTTGGAACTTGTCCGTCTGGGTCAGCCCCGCCATCGTGAATCCATGACACGGCAGAAAGTATCTCAACCGGTTCGTCTCCATTAAAGGCTACAGCTGCAAAGCCTATAGAATTTTGGCCTACGTCTATGCCTAGACGCCACTGCTTGAATTGCTCTGTTTGAAATGTGTGTGACATAAGCACAAGTATAGCAATAAGGTGTAACAAAAGTATTTTTGGGTGGAGAGTTGTTATTAAAAAAACGAGCCCCCCAAAAGGGGGGCAGAGAAATCACATTGGTCGAAACCAATGCTTACTAGGAAACGTCCAAAATTTAGTGTATCACACAAATAAAAGTTTTTGCCTGATTTGTACACTTTATTTTAATTTTTTATAATAAATATTTTACAAAGCTGCCTTCTGCACTGTCTTCCCAAGAAAAGTACCAAATAAAAGCTGTTCCGGCAGCTATATTCCAGATTTTCCGCAAAGGCAAGCCAATTGCCTCTCACTCTATCCTTCCGGCCCGATAAGAACACACCCTGGGCCAACAGATATTGAATCTCTCGTGCTCACCACAACACGGAGTCGCCTTATTGCCATAAAGTGTCGATTCATCAAACTATCTCAATAAGAAAAAGGGCTTATGGAATTCCATCCTTCCCGAATTGATAAGCCGCGAGAGATAACTCTTCCCGGAGTACATCTTTTTCCGTCATCAAAAATTATTGCTTGATCTTTCCCGTTCGACAACGTATATCGACTTTGGTAAATACATGCTTAATCTTGCCGGTATACAGTGGCACTGCCTGCCCATTACATACAAGCTTTACAGTCATGGAGTGTACTTTCTTATATAAAGTTGTTCTTCTCAAAGAGAAAGGGTTGCGCCTGTCTTTTTGACGGGCGCAACCCTTTCCGTACTTCCAAAAACTACCGCTGCTTTAACTGCCGCTTCTCAGATCCCAAAATGAGCAAACATTCGCGCTCCCGGGCCAAACCCGAATCCGGGTCCGGGCAAGGCAGGAACTCCTTTGGTGGGCAAGGCAGGGTTGGCGTTTTGTGCCAATTGCAAAGCCTGCTGCGGGAACCAAGCCCCGGCTGCCGGATCCACCATACCCCACAACGGATCAAAAGCAGCTTGTCCGGAAGAAGTGGTAGGCCATCCGGGCTGAGTGTAGTTGCTGTAATCCCAAGCCCTGGCTCCCCCGGCGGAATCGCACTGACCGTCAGACTGTCCCGGCGTCTTTACCCAAAGATAGGCATCCAGCAAAGGCGTGCCCGTATCGGTGCTCGGAGCAAGACCAAGCCCGGCACCGGGCGGGTTGCACCAGCTGCCGGCGGCCAAGGCAGACACCACGCTTGCCGGTTGATTGTAAGGTGCACCGGCATAGGCCGACATATTGTTGGGACCCTGCCCGTTGCGGCTGGTATCGATCACGAAATGGGTGGTAGCCACGGCGGTTCCCATGTTGGCCGCATACCATGCCGTCGACAACCCCCAAGTGCTGAAGTTCGACTGGGTGGCGGGATAGTACTGACTTGCGCAGTAGTTGTAATGACCGAGACGCCATCCGCCTTGCTCGGGATCGTTGGCAAACGCAATGCAGTCCGAAATCCACGTACCGTAGTCGATCAGCTCAGGCGTAGGTTGGTAGTTGGAAACGTTCAGAAAAAACCCTTGCGCTCTTTGCACTCCGGCTTGCACCAATTCCTGAGATATTTGTCCCACATTCAGCCATGCGCTGTGTGTGCCGTCTAAATAAACACTGGTCTGCGGGTCTTGTTCAAGTACGGTAACACCGTAATTCAGTTCGGCGTAACGGGCGGTGTCGGTGAACGGATAATTTTGAGCCGAACAGGTTGAAGGAAGCAGCCCCAAACTGTCCGGTTCCAACAACACGACGGCTTTCCCGTTCCCGATGCCTGCCGCCACGGCGCTGATCCAAGCCTCGTAATCCGCTTGGTTTAAAGCCCCGCCGGCAGAATACTGGGCACAGTCCCTGCCCGGAATATTGTAAGCCACGAAAACGGGAACGCTTCTTTGCACTGCGGCTTCAAACATGGTGGTCCTGACCTGAGCCTCGACTTGCGCCGGAGTACCTCCCGTAAGCCACACCGCCTGAGGTGTCATTTCCATTTCCGCAATCAACTTGGCATCTTTCACGTTCCCTTGTCGAAGCAACTGCCTGGCTTGGCTGACGGCACAGGGCTGTGCCGGCGGCACAAACAGCTTGGCGTTACCCAATGCGTGACTTGTACCGCTTGACGAAGTGCCGCTTGAAGAGGTACCGCTTGACGACTGTCCCGGACCCGGCATCGGCGGATGCAGGATACCCGGAAAATGCAGCGTCGGCGGAACCGGCGGAACGGGCGGAGTATTGGCACAAGTGCCCGATGACGCTCCGTTGATCTCCGAAGGCGGAGCCGGCGGCATATTGCCGACCGTATGTCCCCCGGGATGACCCGATGCCGCCGGAGCGGGCGGGTTTGGCAAAGGCTGAGCGGCAGCCATCTGACTGGCAAAACCTATGCTCAGAGCCGCTACGCCTGCGACGGCATAGTAATGCCGGCGTTTGACAGTTCTCATATAACCCCCTTGAATATTAGTTACGGAAATTTTCCGTGAAATTTACTGTAACTTAGTTACTGAGCTTTGTCAACCCCCATGACCTTGTGATTTAGAAAACACCGGGGAAAAGGGAGCGAAAATGTCTGGAGACGGCCGACGGATTTTTGGAATCGGGAAGGCCCGACACACGTCAAAATAAAGTATTTCGCATCCGATAGCAATATATCCTGACTCCAAAAGACAGCTGTGGCGGTATCGGCATGACAAAAGCAGACCGGACCGTCGCTTCTCACCGTCTTATCCGGTTCCCAATCTTCGCATCCCGTTACAAGGTCGGCAACATCGCTGCCGTGTCGTTTCGGAAAAGCTTAAAAATCAGACACCTCATGTTAAAAGAACCCCAAAAAGCTTGAGATCCCGCGGCATTGCCATAAAATATAACTTACATTATGAACGAAAAAGGAAAAACAACCGAACCGTTGCCTTCCACCAGAGTCGACAAGTGGCTGTGGGCCATTCGGATGACTCCCACCCGGCAAGGCGCAACCGAGATGTGTCATGCCGGGCATGTCAAGATAAACGGACAGACGGCAAAACCTTCACACGTGATACGTCCGGGAGACGAAATCATCGTCAAAGTAACCGCCGGAGAAAAACTTCTTGAGGTCGTGGCCATAATAGAAAAACGCGTGGGTTATCAAACAGCCGTTACCTGTTACAACGACAAAACCCCGCCAAAAGAGAAAGAGGAGATTTTGGCGCCTGTATTTCAGCGCGACCGTTCGACGGGACGTCCGACCAAAAAAGACCGCAGAGAGCTGGACAGATTGCGCGGGCAATTCTAAAATACTGCCCGGTCCGGCCCTATTGAGGCCGCAAAGCGCTAATTTGGTTTAACTCGTCAGTGTTCAAAATCAAATCCGTGCTTTTGGCCGAATCCAAAATGCTTTCCGCTCTGCTGGCGCCCGGTATCGGAATGACTTTTTCGCCGAGCGAGCGCATCCAGGCCAGCACGACCTGCTGCGGCGAAACGCCGTGTCTTTCGGCCGCATTCACAACAGGAGCATGGGTTCCGGCCAGATTCTTGGCTCTCCCTATCCCGCCCAAGGGGCTCCAGGGAATAAAAGACACGCCGTTTTCTTCGCAAAAATTGAGTTCCTGTTCGCTGGAACGAAATACCAACGAAAATTGATTTTGCACGCTGGCCAAGTTGCCCGGACCCAAGACCGCTATGGCCGTTTTGATCTGATCTATATTGGCGTTGGAGATACCGGCCATTTGAATTTTACCGGCGTCAAGAAACTCCTTCAACACCCCCATCGTGGCCTCATAGTCAACGTTCGGATCGGGTCTGTGATGCTGGTAAAGCCCGATTGACTCCACTCCCAGCCGTCTGAGAGATGCCTCCACAGCAGCCCGCAGATACTCCGGGCTGCTGTTTACATGCCAGGAACCGTCACCGGGTCTGTAGTGGCCGCCTTTTGTGGCCACCAAGATATCGTCTTTGTCACCAGACCACGACGCCAAGGCTTTGGCCAATAACCTCTCCCCGTGGCCGGTATCGGCACCTCCGACGGAGTACGCATCGGCCGTGTCAATAAAGTTGATGCCGGCATCCAGTGCGGCATGAACGGTTTTGACGGCTTGTTCCTCGCTCGGTCTGCCTTCTATCGACATCGGCATTTCGCCGAGTCCGATTGCGCTTACTTTCTTTTGTCCGATTGTCCTGTATTGCATTTATCTCTCCGAGTCCTTTTAGCAAAATGCCGGCTACCCATTTACAAGGGTAGTCCGAAGCAAAAAATGTTTTAAACATTTATGACTATAACAGCCACGCCGGCCCGCCGTAACAACCACTCACGACACCAAGAAGCACTCATGGAAACAAATGGCCTGGGTCCGATATCCCGACGTGAAAGCCACATCCGCCGGCTACAAAAACTACAACGAATTTTGATGCGCTCAAAACATCCGGCGACACTTTTTTTTGCAAAGGATAAACTGTACC
Organism: Actinomycetes bacterium; assembly: GCA_021796535.1. GTDB lineage: Bacteria > Actinomycetota > Acidimicrobiia > Acidimicrobiales > Bog-793 > JAJZMK01. The sequence continues at coordinate 55,353 of JAKABW010000003.1, forward strand.
GTCCCCCAAACACACGATAAAAGAGTTTTTACCCTGTTCCCGCCCGCAAGCAAAGCAATTCCCAAATAGAATTGATTACTTCTTATGGCAATATTTTGAATAAGCAAAGCAAATTTTCATGTTATCCATACACAGTACCGCTTATCCACGGGGTCAATACTTGCGCCGAGATCTTCTTCTTATCGCCGCGCACACGACACAACAACCTTTCGGTTATGTCGTGCTTCCCCAGACAAGACGGGTCGAGAAGGGCCTAAAGAAATTACCGTGTCAAAATACCGTTTGGAAAGCATGGGGTCGACAATACCTCATCCCAAAAGAAAAACAAAAAAGCTGACGGGGGAGGGCTCGAACCTCCAACCTCCTGATCCAAAGTCAGGCGTTCTGCCTGTTGAACTACCCGTCATCGCGTAACTGGGACCCAGAAACCACTATGATGATAGCACCAAAATATTTACCCGAAGCTTGCTTTGTTGAAAACATTCCCCCCGCTCCGCCGATAAAAAAAGGAGCGGCCATGCCGGCTTCTCCCAGACGCCGCAAAAGATAGGCTGCTCTTGAGAAATAGGGCGGTACGGCATTTGCTTTGAACGCCGGCATCCGGCACAACACACCTAAAATTCCTGCCGGGTATTTCCCTTACCGCCAAAAGTACCGTCTCAGAAGATGCCCCCATAAAAGGACTTTACAGTAATAAACTGTATTTGAGAATATATATACATAATGTATGTATATATATTCTGTAAAATATTATTTATCTTCTAATAATTAAGTACACTTTTATAGCATAATTATTTAACAATGAAAAAATATTTACACTAAATTACCAGTTAATCTGTGCCTCCACTTATTTGGTAAAAATATTAAAAACTTTTCTGTCCGCAAAATTTAGCAAACGCTGTTTCGATATTTAGCAATCTTTACACAGCCGCAAAACAGTTCACACGCAGTCTTTTGGGGCACATAGAACATAGAGAGGAGCGTCAATACCGCCGTTATATTATAGAAAAATTCTTATATGCTTATATATACTTTCCGGATAAGACATAGGATGACAGCATACATTGACAAAAGACTGGGACGGTAAATAAGACTTGACAAACTTGAGTCGCATCAAAAACAAAAAGGAACAGTGCGCATATTTTTGGAAAAAGGCCAAAAAACCTTTGATGGGGCTCTTTATAGCAATACCTTTAATCACTCCGCTGCCTGACAACTCTTCCTTTTACAAAACTCCGATTTCTCACTCTTCTGCCGGCGTCACTCCGTTGACGGAACTTGCCGGAAAAGCAAACCTTCCCGCAGGGAAAGGCACTTTGACCAAGGCCGACAGGTCAAATCGCATTGACTTCACCCTTCTTCTTGCCCCAAGAAATAAAAACTACCTGCAAAAAATGTCCGACTCGGTATCCTCACCAGGTTCTCCTTACTATCGCAAATATATAACTCCCGCTCAATTTGGCAAACGCTTCGGGGCTGCGCCATCAGCCGTCAAAGCCGCCACAAAGTGGCTTTTGTCCAACCATCTCCGTCTGCAAAATATCGGCCAAAACCGTCTCTTTGTCGAAGCAAGCGGCACGGCACCCCAAATAGACAGAGCTTTTCACACCGAAATGGCCTACTATAAATCAAACGGCAACAAGACTTTGGTCAATCTAGAACCCATTGCCATTGACAAAAATCTTTCCAAAGACTTCGCCGGGATAACCGGTCTTGACAATTTGGACGGCTTTGCCCCCAACGCTCTCGATTTTTACCGAAAAGGAAAACCCGGTATCAAAGGCAAAAAATCCGTAACTGTCCCGGGTGTTTCATTCCTTCCCAAATCAAGCATCCGGAATCGGACTTATCTTTACGCCAGTCCCACCTCTTCTTGTGCCCAGCAGATATCGGCTTCGGGCGCCGGTCTGCAAATAAATAAGATTGCCCAAGCATACAGCTTTGACCCGGCCTATTCTTCCGGCGACACGGGACAGAACACAACCGTGGCCTTGATAGAATTCGCTCCGATCAGAATGAGCGACATAAACTACTTTGCTTCCTGTTACGGGCTTCCCGCCCCGCAAATAAACCAGATCCCCGTGCACGGCGGTCCCGGCGGCACTTACACCGCTTCGGGAGAACTTGAAGCCGAACTCGACACCGAAATGCTCGTGGGGTTGGCACCCGGGGCAACCGTGGACGTTTACGAAGGTCCGGACACCCGCGGAAACGTCACCAACGCCACCGCTTACGCCGTCGAAGAAGCAGCCGTCAACAACCCGAAAGTCAAAGTTATTTCCACTTCCTGGGGCGGATGCGAACAAGGCGTGGGGGCAGGCATCGCCATGGCGGAGAGTTATCTTTTCGAACAATCCGCCTTGGAGGGACAGACCTGGGTGGCCGCCTCCGGCGACACGGGTTCCACCGACTGTTATGGACAGACAAACAAAACCCTCGGCAAGCAACTGGCCGTGGACGATCCCTCCAGCCAGCCTTTCGTGACCGGCGTCGGCGGTACCACGCTGTCTCTTTCTTCTTCCGGCGTTACGCAGACCGCTTGGAACACCACCCTTACCAACCAACAGCCCGGAGCCGGCGGCGGCGGAGTGTCTTTGTTTTGGACCATGCCGGGCTATCAATACAACACTCCGCGATCTTTAAACGTAAAAAGCTCCTATGCGGTCTGCCCCCCCGGCTCCCCCGTTCTCGACCCCTATGGAGAAAAACTCGCCCGCTCCGGAGGACACAAGCTTTGCCGGGAAGTGCCGGACGTCTCCGCCAACGCCGGGACCCCGGTGGCCACGTATTGTTCCATAGGATCCGATTCGGTGGTAAACAGCTTCTGCTCCGCCGGCGGCTGGACTCCAATAGGCGGCACGAGCGCGGCCGCTCCGATTTGGGCCGCGGTGTTTGCCCTGGCTGATTCCTCCTCCGCCTGTCAAACGGCAGGACCGGTGGGTTTTGCCAATCCCCTGCTCTATAAAATCGCTTCCGGACAGGGCTATGCCTCGGCAATGACGGATGTCACCACCGGCGGCAACGATCTCTTGGGTACCGACGCCGGCTACTACTTGGCCGGCAAAGGCTACAGCCCGGTAACCGGGCTCGGAACCCCGCTGGCGCAAGACAGCAACGGACAGGGGCTCATCCCGTCTCTGTGCAACCCCTCCGCCGCCGCTCTCACGGCAGCGGGTCTCCCGACCCCGGAAGTGACAAAACTGCTTCCCGATTCGGTGAGGGCACGCGGGGGCGGTGTAGTAAGAGTGGAGGGCGTCAACTTCTCAGGATCAGACGTTATTTACTTCGGCAACAAGCCCGCTCTTTCTTACAGGGTCGTTTCCGCCAAAAAAATCATAGCCGTCGCCCCGCCCGAAAAGGGAAGGGTTCACATAACGGTGATAAGCCCCTCCGGGAAAAGCCTCCATACCAAAAGCAACACGTTCTCTTTCCTGACGCCGCCCGTTATAAGCGGGGTCGGGAAAAGCACTTTGGTTGCGGGAGGTTTATACCGGGTACAAATCCGCGGCAATTACTTTTACAAAATAAAAGAGGTGCTTTTCGGAACCCTGTCCGTCAGGTACAAAACCGTCTCCGCCCACATCCTGTATGCATTCGTACCGGTCTCGCTGGGCAAATCCTACGTCCGCATTAAGAGCGAAGGCGGCACCGGCGGGCGTTCCCACCGAGCTGTTTACAATCCGTAACGCCGGCTGACATAACGGCCAACAAAGTACGACACAGGGAGACGCCGTGACAAAAAGAGCTTTATGGCTTGCCACCAGAGATTTGCGCATACAAGACAACCCCTCTCTCCGGGAAGCGGCGCTGCATGGAGAGGTCCTATGTCTTTTTGTCCTGGACGAAAAGTTGACAAAGAGCGCCAAAATAGGACTGAACAGACTGGCGTTTTTATTTGAGTCACTGACGGATCTGCGCGAACAACTGCGGGGAAAAGGCTCTGAACTTTTCTTCCGCTGCGGCAACTACGAATCGGAGGTGCTTTCCTTCGCCAAAAGCGCGGCCGTCGACACTGTCCATATGACACGTGATTACTCCGGATATTCGCTCTCGAGAGCCTCTGGGCTGCGCTCCCTACTCGCAAAAGAGGGTATTTCCCTGGAGCTGCACAGCGCTATGTCAATCATCGAACCGGGCGCGCTTTCCCCCAAAGAAAGCACATATTATAAAGTCTTTACTCCGTATTATAAGATTTGGGAACAGTTGCCGCGAAGGCCTCTGCTGAGCGCCCCTTCTGTGATAAACGGCTACTTTGAGCAAGACCCCGGTAGCATCATGACGGCAGAAGAGCTAAAGGGCTATCTCGGAGAGACTTTTTTGCAAAATGCCTTTTTGCGGGAGAATCCCTTGGGGAGAGAAAAAAAGAAGTTCCTGCTCCATCTCTCGCCGAACAGATCGGCCGGAGGAGAGAGAAAAGCTTTGGAGCAATTGGCGACTTTTATAAGTTCAAAAAACTTATTTTTATATCAAAACAAATCCAACGACTTGGAATCCGATTCCACATCCAGACTCTCTTCCTACTTACATTTCGGATGTATATCGCCTTTATCGGCGGAAAAAGCCGTTCTCGGGGCCTACGCCGACTTCGCCGCGGAAAAAGACGCCTTATTCGATGTCGACCGGGAAAAGACCGAAAGTGCCCTTTCTTCGGAAAACCCAGAACTTGCCCTGGCCTCCGTGAAGGCCTTTCTCAGGCAGCTCTGTTGGAGAGATTTTTATCTGCAATTCGCCGCCGGGTTTCCGGCGTTGGGCACAAAGAATTACAGAGAGCCCCCGCATGCTTGGAATACGGACCTGCGGGCCCTGACGGCCTGGATGAACGGAGAGACCGGAGAAGACATCGTGGACGCCGCCATGCATCAGCTGCTAAAAGAGGGGTTCGTCCATAACAGGGCCCGCCTGATAGCGTCTTCATATCTGAGCAAAACACTTAAAATAGACTGGAGACACGGACTCAGTCACTACGACTCCCTTCTCACCGATGCCGACTTTTCCTCCGATGCCGGCAACTGGCAGTGGATGGCCGGTACCGGCACAGACACGAGGCCCAACAGAACTTTGAGTCCCCAACGGCAGCAGGAACGCTTTGACCCGAATGCCCATTATCGGAACCGCTATTTGCCCGGACGGGCCCCTTTTTTCTCACCCGAAAGGGAACAAAGACTGTTTTAGACAACAAAAGCAGCCAAAATAACAGAAATTTCTACTTTTGACGAAATAGGGGCTTTACTTAGACTAATCTAACTCTTCGCAATGGGTTCATTAATTAAAAAGCGCCGCAAACGCATGCGCAAGAAAAAACATAAAAAGATGCTCAAGAGGACTCGCTGGCAAAGGCGTTCCAAATAAGTCTTGATTTTTAAAAACAGCCGGTGCCTAAAGCAATGGCTTTATGGCACCGGCTTTTTTAACCATGGCTGTGAGATCAGACTCGAGAACGGCTTCGGCGATCTCTTTGGCCAAACGCTCGGCTTTGTGTTTTGGAATTTCAAAAAACCAGCTGGAACCGCTGCCGGCCAACCTCGGATTTTCGGAAGCAATCCCGCGTAAGAAGTCGCGCCAAAAAATAAGTCGGGGTTCCACACTCAATGCCGCCTCCTCCAAATCGTTGACGCTTTCGCTTTCCGCCGGCACAAAAGACTCAAGACTCCCCTTCTGTCGGCGTATTTCGTCGTAGGCCCTGTAGACGGCAACCGTAGAAACGTGGAGCATCGGCGTTATGATGACAAAACTGAGTTCTTCATAAGAAAGATCGTTGACCTCTTCGCCTATACCCCCGACTGAGGCCCGTCCGCCCCTGATACAAAAAGGAACGTCGGCACCGAGTGCGGCTGCCGATTTCAGATCCAAATAACCGGCCCACCTGAGTACGGCCGCCGCGTCGGAAGACCCGCCTCCGAGACCCGCTCCCGGCGGAATGCGCTTTATGAGCTTTACCCCGGCCCTCACTCCGACCAAAGCAAGAGCTTTTTGGACCAGGTTGTCCCCGTCTATGGGAATCGGCGGAGTGACGGCTTTGCCGGCGTTCAGCCATGCCGTCTCGTCGGAAAGTTCAAAGGCGGCATCTTCTTCGGGAAAAATATATAACTCGTCGGCCAGGTCCAAGGACACCATCTCGGAACGGATCAGGTGGTAGCCGTCGCCGCGAATGCCCACAACCGACAGGTTTCTGGTCAGTTTGGCCGGGGCGGACAATTGTATTATTGAAGGCATTTAGTAGTTATAACACTTTGCCAGACGACTCCAGGCGTTTATATCCAATTCTTCGGGACGCGAAGACGAAGAAATAGACGCCGCAGCGTAATCTTCCTCGCTCAAAACATTTTTCAGGGAGTGTCTGAGCATTTTGCGCCTCTGCGAAAATGCCTTTACCGCCAAATACCCTATTGACTTATACTCCGAAAAGTTGGTTTTGATCTCTTCCGTGCTACGGCGTTTTACCCTGATCATGACAGAATCTATGTTAGGTTTGGGGAAAAATATTTCTCTGGAAACTTTGGCGACAATCTTTGCCTCTGCAAAATAGGAAAGTTTCAAAGCAGAAATTCCGTATTCCTTGGAACCGGCTTTGGAACTCAGGCGTGCTCCCACCTCTTTTTGTACCATCACATGCATCTCCGTAATGCGATCCGTCTGTTCCAAAATACTTATGATGAGTTGCGCTGCTATGTTGTAAGGCAGATTCGCCACCAAAACCCAGCTCCTGTCGTTTTGTCCCGCATGATTGCCGGCACTCACAAAACCGTTCTTTACTTTTCCCTCCTTAAAGGGCAAGAGGTCAATGTCGGACCAGGACATGGCACAAAGGCTGTCCCAGTCCACTTCCAGGGCGTCGCGGGCCAGCACCTTCACCGAGGGAGGTGCCGTCTTGGCCAGACTTTCGGCAAGACGCGGGTCTTTTTCCACGGCGAGCACCCGAAAAGAGGCATCGGCCAAGGCAAATGTCAGCGCTCCGAGTCCCGGACCTATTTCGATCACTTGGGAATCTTTATTCAGGCCGGACAGGGAAACAATTTTGTCGACGGTATTTTTGTCGCACACGAAGTTCTGGCCCAAGGCCTTGGATGGCCTGATTTCTTTTGCCGCCAGTTCTTCTTGCACCGATCTGGGGTTGAACTTATACGACATGGAACCTTCTTCGCATCAATACGGCCGTGAAAGTATAATAACGGAGTTTTAATACCCATTTCCTACAAAATTACCGGGCCTGGTTGCGGAGTAAAAAAATACCGGCAATAATAGGCATTGGAAATTAGCGGACGGATAAGAGGAAATGCCGAGCGAACTTGCCGTAGAAGTAAAAGGTTTAAAAAAGTCTTACGGAGACTTTGAAGCCGTCAAAGGAATCGACTTCGAGATCTCCAAGGGCGAGATATTCTCCCTCCTCGGCCCCAACGGCGCCGGGAAAACCACCACTGTGGAAATCCTGGAAGGTTTCCGCAAGAAAAGCTCCGGCGAAATCGGAGTATTCGGCCTCAGCCCGGAACACGACCTGACAAAACTCAAAGAACGCATAGGGATAGTCCCGCAGTCCGGGGCTCTCGACAGGTACCTGACGGTTTCAGAGACGGTGACAATGTACGCCGGCTATTACCGCAATCCCCAACCGGCGGAGCACGTCATAGAACTGGTCGGTTTACAGGAAAAAAAGAACGAGAGGGCCATAAGGCTTTCCGGAGGTCAGCAGAGAAGACTTGAAGTGGCCATAGCCATGGTGGGAAACCCGGATCTGCTTTTTTTGGACGAGCCCACAACGGGTTTTGACCCGGCGGCCAGACGCGAGACTTGGCAGATAATAAAAGGTCTGGCAGAACTGGGCAAGACGATTCTGCTCACGACGCACTACATGGATGAGGCGGAATTCTTGGCCGACCATATCGCCGTGATCGCCAACGGGGAAATTGTGGCCGCCGGCACCCCATACAATCTTGGCGGAAGGGACAAACTGCGGCCGAAGATCACTCTTGACTACCCGGAAGGCGTTGCTCCTCCGCCTGAGCTAAAAAACGTCTTCACCCCTTCGGGGGCCGTGACATTCGAAGTCAACGACATCACCTCCGCCATTTACACTATTGCCGAACACGCCAGACAAAACAACGTCTCCCTGGACAGTCTGCAGATTACAAGACCCTCATTGGAAGATGTTTACCTCTCCTTAATCGGTTACGACACAGAACAAGCGGCGGAACCGGAGGCAAAAGCCGCCCGGGGCGGAAGGTCAAGAAGGAGAAATCGGTGACATCTCGGATAGGGTCAAAATGATAAGAACAATCCGCCTGCTGTTGAAACAAGTCGCATACACCAACAAGGCTTTTTGGAGAAACCCGGCATCGGCGTTTTTTACTTTTGCTTTCCCGATCATGTTTCTCATCATCTTCAACGCCCTCCTCGGCAACCATACAGTGCTGATAGGCGACAAAAGGGCACATTATTCCACATACTATGTTTCAGCCATGGGCACTTTTGGCCTTATCTCGGCTTGCTATACAAACATAGCCATCAGTATCAGCTATGCCAGAGACGAAGGTCTGCTGAAAAGAATAAGCGGCACGCCGTTGCCAAAAATTTCATACATTGGCGCCCGCGTCCTGCACGCTCTTTTCGTGGCGCTTCTGCTTGTCGTCATCACGGCCCTCTTCGGCAGACTGTTTTACCAAGCCGAACTGCCCACGGGAGTGACTCTGTTGCGTTTTATCGTGGCACTGGTGGTGGGGGCGGTAAGTTTTTCGGCATTGGGCTTTGCCGTCACGTCGAGGGTCAAGGATGCGGATGCTTCCCCGGCCGTGGTAAACGCTTCCATTTTTCCGTTGCTTTTTCTCTCCGGCATTTTTATTCCTCTCGGAAACGGCGCCCCTTCTTGGATACACTGGATTGCCAGGATCTTTCCGGTCTGGCATTTTGCCCTCAGCATGCAGGCCGGTTTCATCGGAACGGCCTATAACTGGACCGACGTCATCATCGTCGCCGCCTGGGGGCTGTTCGGACTGCTCCTGTCGGTCAGATATTTCAGATGGGAGCCCGCCAGATAATTGACGGGCTCCCAAAACCTCAGATACTGTGCGTCAGAGTTCCCAGACCGAGCGACGTGCTCGCTATGATGGCCCAAAGGATGAGACCGAACAAAACCGGCTTATAACCTATGGCCCTCAGGGACTTGACTCTGACGGAAAGACCTATGGCCGCCAAAGCTGCCGTTATCATCCACAGGGCAAGGTCGGAAATCCCCTGGTGCCAACCGGCTGGCACCCAGCCCAGAGATTGTACGGCCATGGCCATTACGAACAGAATGACAAAGAGGGGAAAGCTCCTCGCCGTTGCCAAAAACGATTTCTTCTCGGGAACCGTGGCAACGCCCCCAGTCGAAAAAGCTGCTTCGGAACCGAGATCGGAGCCCTCAGTCAAAGCCTGTCTTTTTTTGTCCTGATGCCTCCTGATGACGGGAAGCGCCAGCGCTATCGGAACTATCATGAGCGTTCTGGTGAGTTTGACCACGATTCCATAATTTCGCGCCACCGTCCCGTAAACGCTGGAGGCCGCCACGACGGAGGAAGCATCGTTGATGGCGGTGCCGGCCCAGAGCCCAAAGCCCTGTTGCGTCATATGTAAAATATGCCCAATCACGGGAAAGGTCAGGACGGCGACCACGTTGAAAATAAAAATAGTGCCCAAGGCATAGGCCACCTCGGCTCCGGCTGCCGATATGACGGCATCCACGGCCGCTATCGCCGAAGCCCCGCAGATGGCAGTTCCGATACTGACCAATGTGTTGACGTCCCTGGTCAGCCCCAGCCTTTTTCCGATCGGTCCCGACACGGCCAGGGCCACCCCCAGCGTACCCAACATGACGGGAAGGGATTTTCCCCCCACGGTAAGCGCTTCATGAAGAGACAAGCCCAATCCCAAGATGGCAATGGAGGCCTGTAAAACACGCTTTGAAGTAAACTTCAGACCTTTGTCCAAACTCTCGTGATGAAGGAAAAAAGATAAAATCATTCCGAAAACGACGGCAATGACCGGACCTCCCACCACGGGGGCAAAATGGGCCAAGTACGTGGCCAGTGCGGCGATGGCCGTAGCGAGAAAGAACCCCCTGTAGCGCTCGCTCGCCGAGGATAACAGCTTATCTTTGAGGGGAGAGAGCCGCTTTTTATAAAAAGAGCCCTCCATTTCTTCTATCTCTTGTTCCAAAAAGACGGATTCTACTTCGACCAAGAAATTGTCGCTTACATCTTCTGTCATTTCCGAACCGGCGACGGGTGTATCATCTGTAAATTCATTTTGGTCTTTGTTCATAATATAAATCCTGCCGACAAAAACTTGCCATCGCTACGGGCAAGCACTGATATGGGTATAAGCTACACTTATGCCACTAGCACATCCCATTCCCGACTTGTCCGCACTCGACCTGTTGGTGTCGATAAAAAAAGAGGGTTCCATATCAAAAGCCGCCAAAGCCCACATGATCAGCCAGCCCGCAGCCAGCATGAAAATAAGAATGCTGGAAAACACGGTTGGGTTAAAACTTCTGGAAAGAACCTCAGCCGGGGCGCGCCTAACGGAAACAGGCATACTGATTAGCAGCATAAGTGAAAGAATTATTGAAGAAATATATGAAATACAAGAAGTAGCCGAGACCCTAAAGCAATCCGATCACAAAGAGCTAAAAGTATCGGCAAGCACCACCGTGGCCGAATATCTTGTTCCCGCTTGGATACATCAACTCCACTTGGAATTCGGGCAGTCAAAAAAACCCGTGCCTTTTATTAAACTTTCCATCAAAAACAGCCGCGACGTAACAGAAGAAATACGCTCCAAAACAGCGGAAATAGGCTTTATCGAAAGCGATACGGTACCAGAAGACCTGAACAGCAAAGTGGTATTCGAAGACGAACTGGTCTTGGTGGCCAAACCGTCACATCCGCTTGTCAAACGTAAGAAAGCGATTCCGGTCTCCTTCCTTTCCGATATCAGAATATGCACGAGGGAAGAAGGTTCCGGGACACGTGAAGTGCTGGAAAAAACTCTGCGGCTCCATGATATTTCTGCGGCAAATGTTGTGGAACTGGCTTCCACGACGGCAATAAAAACAGCGGTGGGGCTGGGGACGGGAATCGGAATTCTGAGTATGCTCGCCGTGAGAAACGAAATTGCACTGTCTTCACTTAAGATAGTGGAATTGGAAAATGTTTATCTGAAACGCAATATTCATGCCATATGGCGAAAAGACCGCCTGAGTCATTTGGCAAACGAATTTCTAAAAATAAGTTCGACGACTAGCCGATAGGCAGGGCGTTTGACAACGATATGCCCATACCGTTTCCTCTGGAATAGTCGATGTTTCCCGCTATTATTTTTCGTCTTGAAACGACCTCCACACCCAAGGGACCGGGCTCTCCTATCAGATAGTCCGGATCCACTTCGGCTTCAGTGTGTCCGGGGAGTTCAAGAGTTATAAAAGGCGGCTGAGCATGACTGCTGCCTCCGGCGGTTCCGCTCGGAGCCAAAGCATTCGCCATGTGTATTCTGAACAGCTTGACTTTTGCGGTTCTTCCGCCCGGATTATAAAGGGTAAGGAGCTGGCCCACTCTGGAATCGGAACTACCGGGCAGCACAAGCCATTTTTGTGCGGGAGCCCTGAGGGCATTCACGGTAGCCGTGCCCGCCGGCAACACCGGCAGGGTGGTCACGGCATTGACATCGGCCCGGGAGATGCTGGAGACCCCCAAACGCCCGGCGGTAGCAAGCGCCGTTTCGTTGGCGTATGCGTGTATGATACGGACGGCGGACGGACTGAGAGAGGCCGGGTTACTCTTACCCGGAACAACTACCGTGAGAGTTCTCTCGATTACAAGAGGCAGACTGCTGTGTTCTTTTACCTCCACGGACACCATCTCCGGTGTCTGTCTTCCGACCAGGAATTTATATGCCTGATCCCTGGCAGACAATTGTGATTTAGGTGATCCGGTTATTTTGATCCCGCCCAAAGAAGGCGGGGGAGAATAAACGGAGGGCGCCAAAACCGTCTCCGAATTCGGCGGTAGCGATACGTGAGAAGTAGCCTTTGAAACACCGGAAATAAAGGAAAGTGAAATTTTTACGGTTCTGGAGTTGGGATTAAATACGGAATAAGTATTCAGGTCTCGATAACCGGCCGGGGCCGGCGGAAACATCCACCGATTGGCCGTGGGAACAGCGGCGGTAACAAGCGAACCCTCTCCCAGGTTGGCAAAGCCCGGATCAATGAGCTGCGCTCCTCCGGCTATTTTTCCGCCGACGGCATGCAGTACAAGCCCCACGCTTGGTTCTTGCGGGATGCTCCTGCCCACGTCCAGAGTTTTCACCTGCCCGGGGGAAAGAGTAATACCCTGCAGGGCGGCGGGCGCAAGACTTTCCTGCTGGTCGCGGGCATTCAGCACATTGACCCCAACGTTTACGACGGCCGCCGTCGGGGCAGGATTATACAAGGACAGGTTGATATTTTTGCCGTTCAAAGTACTCCCCGAAGGCAGAGCCGTAGTCCTGGCTGCGGAATTCACACAGGAAGCACTGCTCTCTCCGTCCGGGCCGTCGACAACTTCGGTGACGGCCAAACCGGGACCGTTGGCCATGACCGAAAGTGCGGCGAAAGACTTGGGCAGTTTTCGACTCAAAGAAATAACCGTACCGGACCCGGGTGATATGGCGACATTGACTTTGTCTACATTTCCGGAAAGGCTGTTCGCCACCACAGCGGTGATATTCAAAGCAGATTTGCCAAGGTTCGTCAAATAAACGGAAGAATAAGAAGACGGCCAAGAGCCGACCGGCAGGGGTCCGGGACAATACCACGCCTCGGAGTTTTCACCGGCGGAATTGGTCACGGCCACTTGATTGGTGGGCACAATTGAAGAGTTTTGCGGTTTTGGGTCGCGCAGCACAACCGAAAAAAGAGCCGCCAGCGCAACAAAGGCGACGGCTGAAAAAAGCACCGCCGATCTCGTCCCGACAGTGGGGCTGTCAACTTGCCCTGCCGTCCCTTCACGCTTAATCGGGAGGTCAGTCATTTGTCTCTCCGTCTTTTCCTTCCGCCGCCACGGCGGCGTCATCCTCCCCGGAGACTTTTACCGCTGCGGTTTTCTTTTTGAAGCCGGATCTTGGGACGGACTTGCGTTCCGTTTTTCGCTGCTTCGCTTCTTTGGCATCGGTCTCTTCCGGTTCCGGAGCGGCTTCTGCTTCGGCGGTTTTGGTTTCTTCCGGTTCCGGAGCGGCTTCTGCTTCGGCGGTTTTGGTCTCTTCCGGTTCCGGAGCGGCTTCTTCCCTGACATCTTCCGGGTTACTTTCGAGCCCGGGAGCCTCCTCCGACGGATCTTTTCCCATTTCGTCGGTTTGTCTTGCCCTCTGAGTGTGTTTCGACACCAAAGCGTTCAGGTTTACGGCGTGGCGTGTGCCGTAAGTATCGGATCCAGGATCGGCAACCACCGCCACAGGCAGAGGCGTGTGTCTCTGTCTGCGCTTGTCTTCCCTGCGTCTCCGCAGGACCAAAAGGATTAAAAACCAACTGCCGATGAGTTCTGCCGCCAACAAAAGAGCCCGTAAAAAACCGGGGACGGAACTTTTTAGAACGGGCTGCGCTGCCAGTGCCGGCTGTGTCTTGAAAAGCAATACGCCGCCTTCCGAAGGCAGTTGTTTCAGGTCAAGTTGATTGGTCAGTCCCGTCGTCACACCCAACGGAATTGGCTCCGGAGTGCTATTTTGCACTCCGGAAAGTTCCGGCGCCAAAGATGTGAGCACCACCACATAACCTATGCGGTAGCGGGACAGCACGGAACCGAAATTGACCGTCTCGGCGTCTTTTACTTTTTGCAGCTGGTACAACACCGGGTTATAAAGACCCATATCCGGACTTATCCACAAGTTTGTGATATCGGGGAGATTTCCTCCTGTTACGGCAACACTCAAGTCCGGCCCGATCTGATGGGAAGCCCCCGGTAAAGCTGCCGGACTGCCCACCCACAATATGCGGGGGGCTCCCGGAGAGGGGGCGGACGGAAAGAAGGAGAGTGTGGTGTCGTATCCGATGTCGGGAACAGACCATCTGCCCCCTCCTGCGGCGGTGGCAGCCTGTACCACAACACCGAAAGCCGCAATCGCAAACACCGGCGTCACCATCTGGCGCCAGCTGAAATTGCGGCCCGGCAAATCGGTAAGAATGGCCTCGAGGGAAAGCCCGAACATAACGGCAACGACTGCCGCCGGAATTACCAAAAGAGCGGCCAGATCTCCGCCAGCCATGCCCAGCCAACCTCTCCCGAAACAAAAGATTATTATCCAGGCGAATATCGCCGTAAAAAGCAGTCTTGAACCGAGAAAAAATCTCTCCCGTCTGGCAATAGTCAGTCCGGTCAGTGCACATACCCCGACCGCATACCCGAGCCATCCGCTCCCCACCGGACCCAAGTCAAAACGCAACAGGGCGGCCAGAGAGGGAGACTGAGCGGCACCCGGGACTCCTCCGAACAGAACGGAAAAATTAAAACCCGACTGGAAAATTGTAATTGACCAGGGAAGCAAAATAATTAAAGCTGCCGTGAGAGAAAATATTGTCCTTATGAACACACCCAGTGCCAACCGGTAATTTGAAAAAATAACCAGAGTAACAGGCAAACAAAGCCCCACTATAAATACTGCCAGCAAGAGAGGCGGGGCAAAAGAGGCCGCAATTGCGATCAGCAGACCGAGGGAAAAATATTCCAAGAGGTTCTCTTTGGAAAAAACACTGCCTTTTTCGAAACGGAGGGCACCGGAATTGCCCGGATAACCGCTTTGCATGAAGCCGATAAGCCTAAGAACGATATAGGGGAAAGCGCCGTAACAAATAATCGCTTCAAACCGCCCGGTGGCCACGTCGTTGAAGTAAAGGGGCAAAAACATATACGATAAAGCCGCCGCCACTCTGGCAAGCCTGCCCGAAGTACCTTTTGCCGCTTTACCGACAATACGGGATACGCCGTAAGGACCGAGGAAAAGCATGGCAAAAGCAATTGCTTTTACGACCAATGCTGTGGATCCAAAAAAGATAAATCCTAAAATGCCCAAAAACAGATAAGCCGGCGACACGGGCCCCGGGGTTTGTGAACCGGCGTAAGTGGTGCCTCCGAAAAAGTGTGCCAGCAGATAAGCGGGAGAAGGGGCGGGAAGCCACTGCCCGTACAAAGGCAGATTTCCCACCAAAAAAGACCTGCTACCGATAAAAATGATCAATACAGCCATGGCAAGCGGGAGCACGAAGTCTCTGCGCCGAAGTTTGGCTCCCAGTTTTCTCTCATGGAGGCGTTGCGTTATAACTGTTTTTTCTTCGGTAGCTTGATCAAAAATGTGCTCCAGGCCATCTCTCACGAAGCGTCTGGCCCGCGTCCCTGTGCCGGTAAAGAAAACCGATACCTCTTTATCGCTTCTCAGCCTGTAGGAAGATATTGCCTTGCGCTCTTTTTTGATGTCTCCCCAGTTGGCGATGTTCCAACGCCAGGCCGTCACGACATGCTTCACCCTCTGCCGTCTTCCCAGGGCCATAAAAAAGCCGACTTCGGCCAGAGATAGCAGGAAAAACTGCAAGAGCACAAGAGGAAAACGGGCAGAGGAGTAATTTTTCAAGACGGCCCGCAGTTCGTGGCGCCATTGCAATGACCTTGCCGCCGGCAGGGGTTTCTGCCTGCTGGCCGTGGCTTCTCTGTGTGCGACGCGAGCCGAAGGGGCCACCATGACCCTCGCTCCGGCCAAATGCGCCCGCCAAGAAAAGTCTATGTCTTCGCCGAACATGGTCATCTTTTCGTCTAGCCCGTTCAGCGTGGCAAATAGGTCACTTCTCACCAGTTTGCAGGCACCGGGGATGGCAAAGGTCTCGTGGACCTCGTCGTACTGGGCTTGATCGAGTTCGCCGAAACCGACCCTTCGCACAGGAGCGCCGAATTTGTCGACATCAAGCCCCACCTGAAGGAGTTTTTCTTTGTCTTCGACGGAAACCAGTTTGGGTCCGACAACGGCCGCGTTTTGTCGGACCGCTTCGGTCACCAGTTTTCTCACGGCATCCGGTTCCAGAATAATATCGTCATGGCAAATAAGATAAAAGGCGGCTCCTTCCACCGCTTTTACTCCGACATTCACGCTTGCGCTGTAACCGTTTACTTCGTTTAGGCGCAAAACAAAAAAATTGGGGGTCACCGCAGCCACTCTCGGCGAAACAGGTTCGTCACTGCCGGCATCCACTACCAATACGGCAAAGCCCGGATAGTCCTGCTCGGCAAAAGAGATCAGGCAATCTTCAAACCAATGCCCCGGATTGTGTGTCGTAACAATGGCTACTACAGGGGGTGCGTTCTCGTCAACCATTTGACTTTGAAGCTTACTATAATTTTTAACCCAACCGTCTAATAGAATTAATATATTTGGTAGACATCAACGACAAATATTCCTGTACAGCCCTCTACTTTTCTCTTTTACGGCAAAGTATAAATGTACACATATAAGACTCATTTATATTTTGCATAGCTGAATACATATAAGCAGAAAACAATTGCGTATTTTACGCATAAAATGAAACGTGATTGTAATATTTAGCCCTTTCTCGGGCTCCCGACCGCCGTCGGTGTCTACGCTCTTTGAAATAAACCGGCACCGGGCTAAAAATAACTTTAAAGAGTACCCGTTTCGCCCAAAAAATAGCCGCGCCGCTCAACTTGACACAAAACGGAGATTTTCCTACCGCATGAATCAAAACCTCAGTATGTTGACTTTCCTCCACCCGCGCCGCACCGAAACTTAATGACATATGCATAAACAACCGGCCTCTCTCCGCTACTATGACATTTAGGTTGACGGCGGCATGACAGACAAAAAAAGACAATCCACAACAACTTATACTTTTGGCGCAGGTAAGCGTGAGCGCCATGACGCGTCGCTTTTCTACAATAGGTTCACCCCTCCTGCCGTTCGCGACAGTCAAGACGTATGCCCTGCGGCACAAAGGGTCGGCTGCGACGAAATCTATTGTGGAGACATAAGAGATTTTGAGGATGTGGTATCGAAAAACTCCGTTGCTTTGGTGGTCACCTCGCCGCCTTATTTTGCCGGCAAAGAGTACGAAATAGAAAAACCTGATACCCCTTCCACAAGAGATTACGACCAATACTTAAAAATGCTTACCGAGGTGTTCTCCGCTTGCGTCGATCTTTTGGAACCGGGAGGCAGAATGGCCGTAAACGTGGCCAACCTCGGCAGAAAACCCTATCGCAGCCTTTCGACAGATGTCATATCAATTTTGCAAAATGACCTTTCTTTGCTGCTGCGGGGAGAGATTATCTGGAAAAAGTCCAAAGGAGCGGCCGGCAATTGCGCATGGGGTTCCTTCCAAAAAGCCAGTAACCCGGTGCTGAGAGATATCACGGAAAGAATCGTTATAGCGTCAAAAGACAGATTCGACAGGGCAATATCGGCCAAAAAGCGTTCCCAGTTGGGGCTGCCTTATCTGAGCACCATAGGCAAAGAGGAATTCATGGAGTTCACTCTGGATGTTTGGGAATTCTCCTCGGAAAGAGCAACTGTGGTCGGACATCCCGCCCCTTTCCCCGTGGAATTGCCCAGACGCCTTATTGAGTTGTATACATACGAAAACGACATCGTTTTGGATCCGTTTATGGGTTCCGGAAGCACGGCCGTTGCGGCCATTCAAACGGGAAGACATTTTATAGGTTTTGACACAGAGCCAAAATATGTAGAAACCGCCAAAAAGCGTATAGCCGACCGAACGGAAGCAAACTGACCGTAACGGCAAAAACTTGAACGGAAACGGCCATTATTTCTTGCTATTTTTCAAAAGTAGCGAATCTCTTGCCATCAAGATAGTAAAATGACTCCGCTGCATAAAAACTTGCCGCAAGGCCCCATCGTCTAGAGGCCAAGGACACCACCCTCTCAAGGTGGAGACACGGGTTCGAACCCCGTTGGGGCTGCCAGTCAGCCGGATTACACAGTCACGTAGGCCGTTGGTATGAAAACCCCCTGTTGGAACGGTTATTGGGTCATTTTTGACAAATGCCGAAAGCGCTTTGACGGAGTAAGCAAACACTTCCTTCAAAGAAATCGTCAAAAAGTTCTTCCCAAAAACTTTTTGGGCTTCAGGAAATTTTTATTAAAGACTTGATGGCCCTTCTTTCGTCCATGACCGCATACGCTTCTTGGATGTTATCCAAATCGGTAACGAAATCAAAAACCCTGCCCGGGTTGATACGCCCTTTGATCACGTCATTCAACAGAGCGGGAATATAGGCTCTGGCCGGGGCCGGCCCGCCGCGCATGCCGATATTGTAATAGAAAGTCGTGTTGGGATTGATCGTGACTTCATGGGGAACGCCCACCCTGCCGACAACGGCTCCCGGCCTTGCCATGGCAAAAGCCATTTCGTTGGCCTCTTTGGTGCCGACACACTCCATTACCGCATCCGCTCCCACGCCGGCAGTGAGGGCTTTGACGACCTTTACCCCCGCTTCGCCTCTTTCCTCGACGATATGGGTTGCACCCCAATCACGCGCCAAGCGCTGCCTGCTTTCGTGTCTGCTGATGATAATAATCTGTTCTGCCCCCAGCAGCTTTGCCGACAATACCGCGGACAGTCCCACGGCACCATCCCCGACGATGGCGGCAACGCCTCCTTCTTTCACGCCGGCACTGACGGCTGCGTGATACCCGGTGCTCATCACGTCGCTCAGAGTCAAAAATGAGGCCAGCATTGCTTCCGAAAAATCGTCGCCTTCGACCCTCACCAAAGTTCCGTCGGCCTGCGGTACCCTGACAAATTCGGCTTGTCCTCCGTCATTTTTTTCACCCATGCCAAAAAAACTGCCGTTTACACAGGCTGTATGGAAACCGGCTCTGCAATGCGGGCAGGTATTGTCACTGAAAGCAAATGGGGCGATCACGAAATCGCCTTTTTTGAGGAACACTACACTCGAGCCGACTTCTTCCACGACTCCGATAAATTCATGCCCTATGGAACCCCGGGGGTGTTCCCCTATGCCCCTGTAATACCACAGATCGCTCCCACATACACAAGCCATTACCACTCTCACAATGGCATCGGTGGCTTGTTGTATAACGGGGTCGGGCACTTCTTGTACTTCAATCCTGTACTCTTCTATAAAAATTGCTGCCTTCACCAATCCTCCGAAAAAAATCTAAAGCCCCCACAAAATATTCATAAGACACAATGCAAAATTAGTCTTAGTTTATATCAATACAGTCACTATTACAATAAGTTGATTTTTTAAAAAGCCGTCATCAGGAAAAGCAGAAGCGCATCCTTCATTTCAAAAACAATCACACAACAAAAAATGCCGTCTGAAAACAGCTTGAGATCGACAAAGCTAAAAATTATTTTTGTCGCCTAGATATTGCCATACTCCGCATCAGTTACGTGCTCAAGCCAGACTACGGTCTTGCCGTCCGCATCCGCTTCGTGCATGGCAATATGTGACATAAAATGATCGCGCGTTGCCCCGTGCCAATGTTCTTCTCCGGGATCGGTAAATATGACATCGCCTGCTCGTATTTCCCGAACCATACCTCCGCGTTGACAGACATAGCCGATACCGTCCGTTACGTAGAGTGTTTGCCCTTTGGGGTGCTTATGCCAGGCCGTACGCGCTCCTGGCGTAAAGCGGACATGGGCGCAACCTATCCCGGAAAATTCATCGGGATTTCTCACGGAATCGACCACGACAACACCCGTAAAGTAATCCGCCGGTCCCATACCGCTGGCAAGAGGATTGGTTATTTTCATTTCTGTTACCTCCGATGCGATAATTACTTACCAAGTATTATACTCGGTCTCTTCTTGTATGCCATCTGTAAAAAGTAGCAAAAAATATTTAAATACCGCTTATCCTGATATATTTATATGCATGATCTTGTAATTCAGCTGTGATCAATTTGCTTCCCCGTGAGATATAAAAAGTTTTTTACTTTCGGCGGCCGATTTTCCCCACTCTTTAGCTTCAAAAGTTCTTTCACCAATTGACGGATCCCTCCTCTTCCCATTCAAGACAGCAAAGAAACCTTCATTCGCTGCTTTGGTCACCTGGGTAGCCTTGCCTGCGGCTCTGGCGGAAGAGCGAACAACATCGAAAGAAGGACGGAAGGCAGGGGTTGCAATACAAGCTGTGACGGTCGCGCACCCTCCCGGTAAGGCTTTGTCCCAATAGCAATAAGTGTATTATTCTTACAAGTAATATCAAAATAGCGGAGTTAGAACTTCTATATATTATCCGAAACTTCAAATGCCCAAAAGAGCCGATAACTTACGGCATCATTGCCATTGCGAACTGTTATCTTCTTCTAAACAAACACCCGAACATTTTTCCCAAGCCGCTTTTTACTATGTCACGTCTGCTCACAGGCCGCAGTACAATACATCTGCATAGTAAATGCCATCAACATCTGGATTCATGACAAATCTGCCAAAACTTCTGACGTACCGCCATCACCACATAAGAACAAATACTCACGCTTCATATCATCATTGTTCCGCTCCGAGGCAATTCTTTGGCAGCGTATGAAAGCTTTCCTTTGCCGATGCAGAGCATAAACTTCATACCCGAAAGTTCTTTTATGGTCTTTCCCATCAAATCCGCTACTTCTTCCGCTAAAAGATTGCTCGTTAAAACCACGTTGGCTGAATTAAGATAAATTAAAGTAAGTCTTTACCTTATTAAAACCAATATCTTCAAGAGAAGATTTGAGGTCTTTCATACGCAACAGGTTATTGCCTCCGACATTGATGCCGCGAAGCAACCGTGTATCGATCGCATAAAAAGAGTGCGGATCGCCGCTCAACGGCTCCCTGTGCTCCCGAAAATTATTCGCAATACATCCGATGAGAACTGCCGATTATTTGTCTGTATCTTTGATGCATCGATAAATGCCTGCCGAAAGATCGGTTCGCTGGTCTGCTTGCCGCGCCTCATGAACTTTTAGTTACTTAAATTGCTCCTAGGGTTCACTTACTTTAAGCAATGATTTGATAGCCCTCCGTTCATCCATGGCAACGTAAGCTTCTTTAATATTGTCCAGGTCTGTCCGCAAATCAAAAATTTTACCGGGGTTAATTTTGCCATTCAGTACCGCCTCTAAAAGCATGGGAATATATTGTCTCGCGGGAGCAACACCGCCGCGAATGCCTATGTTCTTCCAAAATAATGTCCTATACTCAAACTCTTTGTAAGTCGGGAAACCGACGGCTCCGATCATGCCGCCTGGACGTACGATGGCGGCTGCTGTTCCAATTGATTCGTCGGTACCCACGCATTCAAGCGCAGCATCTGCTCCTACATCGTTCGTCAGCTCCATGACTGCCTTAACAGCCCCATCGCCGCGCTCTTCAACAATATCTGTCGCACCAAACTCTTTGGCCAGTTTTTGACGATCCGGATTACGGCTCAGAGCAATAATGCGCTTCGCTCCGAGTAGCTTTGCTCCCATCACGGCGCCCAATCCAACCGCTCCGTCACCGACAACCGCAACTGTGTCGCCTTCTTTTACTTGGGCACTTACAACAGCATGGTAGCCGGTACTGACAACGTCGGATAAACTGAGAAATGAAGCCAGCATGTCCTCAGAGTAGTCGCCTGTAGGCACTTTTACTAAAGTTGCCGCCGCATAAGGTACGCGAACATACTCGCCTTGACCTCCATCCGTATCGCCGTTGCCAAATGCTCCGCCGTGATTGCATTGAGACTGAAAACCGGCTTTACAATTGGGGCATGTATCGTCATTGAAAGTAAACGGAGCGATAACCAAGTCGCCTTTTGTCGGATCCTTCACATCCTTGCCCGTCTCCTCAACGACACCTATGAACTCATGACCTATACTGCCTTCTTTATGCGGGTTGATACCTCGGTAGTACCATAAGTCCGAGCCGCAAACACAGCCCATGACAACGCGAACTATTGCGTCTGAGGGTTCCTTAATTGTTGGGAGCGGCCGTTCACCCAGTTCAATATGGCCTTTGCCTTTAAATAGTGCCGCTTTCATGCAAACCGCCTTTCCAAAACGATTATTAGATTTACTTATTGCCGAGTTTCTTTAAGCTCTGGGCCAGCAACCTGGCCTGATTGCCAATATCTTTCGCATCAGAATCATTGTGCGCTTCAATAGCCTTCCAGTAAGCTATCTTGAGCTTCACATAATTCAAGCGAACTTCTAGCAATCTGGCTTCACTCGCAAGACGCTCCTCCTGCTGTTCCAACAACATGACCTGTTCGCCGGCGGCAGCGACGCCCTTATTGCGATTTCTAATGTACTCTCGCATATCGTTCAGCGACAGACCGGTGGCATTAAGGCAAGCAATGGCATCTAGCAGATTCAAATTGTCTTCGCTGTATACCCTATGCTTACTGTCGGCATCCCGTTCAATCGGTTCGATAATGCCTATTCCTTCATAGTAACGCAGTGTGCTTGCCGGCAGTCCCGTAAGTCTGGATGCTTCTTGAATGGTATAGGTGCGGGACGCATTTGATGAAATACTCATAACTACCAGCCTAGGAACTTAAAGTACTTTAAGTCAAAGCGATTTTTTAAAAAGACTTGTGTCACGATAAAAAAGTCGTTTGCCTCGATAAATCATCGCAATGCTGGTTTTCCTGTCGCCAACAAGGAAGGTCGCTTGTCTAAAGCAACTGTAACGGCAGCGGTTTATAACGTGTTGTCTAGATATTGTTCGACCGACAGCTTGCCACACTGCTCGTCATCAACCGGAGTAGGTAGCATTACCATATTGGCGCCACAGCACTTTGTTGAGCCCGACAAGCCGTAACTGCTCCGCTGCATTGACCGGAGTATGGCAGTTGTTCGGGTTGCCGTGGGCAGTACGGCAACCTGAACAAAAAATTGTTACAGCGACGTGATAAACACTTAGTAATAGCAAATGTCGTGAAAGGACAAGGTAATGAAAAGTAGACCCAGCTGGTTCGGCAAACACAAGATACTGACGGGTGCGCTGATACTGGCGATCATCGTAATCGCTTCTGCTTACGCCGGCAGAAACTCATCAAAGACGAACTCGGCGACAACTGCCAATGCAGGTAAACCCAAGACAAGCACAACAAGCGGCCAGTCGACCCACACTTCAACGGTCAGAAAAGTAACCGGCACGACAACTGCCAATGCAGGTAAACCCAAGACAAGCACAACAAGCGGCCAGTCGACCCACACTTCAACGGTCAGAAAAGTAACCGGCACGACAGTGACACTGGGAGCTGGTACATTTACCGGCGGTACGGATGTGGCTCCCGGTCTTTATAACGTTACGCCCGGTCCCGGTCAAAGCGGAAACTTCATTGTTTCCGGGACGGATACTTACAATGAGATACTGGGGGTTAACAGCGGTATTGGCGTTCCATCAGTCAGAGCGCAGATATCCAAAGGCGACCAAATCCAAATCTCCGGTCTAAGCAATGTCACGTTCACGCCAGTTACATCACCTTATATAACAACCCATAGCGCAGTAACGCTCGGGGCCGGAACTTGGATAGTTGGTCAAGATATCGGGGCCGGCCGGTATATAGCTAGGCCTGCTTCTGGACAAAGCGGAAACTTTATGGTTTCCGGAGCAGACTATTACAACGAGATACTGGGGACCAACAGCACTTACGGCGAAGTGCCCAACCTTACTGTAAATCTGAGCGACGGCGATACAATTCTCATCTCCGGCATGTACGGCGTTACCATGACACCGATAAGCTGATCACTCGCCCGGCTTCATGCCCCAATCCTTTTTTGACGGTACAATAAACTCGTTAAAGAAATGATGCATTTACGCCGAGCCAAGATAGCCAAGCTTAGAAAAAAATTGAAAGTGTCTGTGTAATATTGCTGCAGTAATATTACACAGACACAGTTTAAACAATGCATAGCCACGTGGAGTGCTATACAGAGTCACGTGAACGCAAGCTTAGCAATCCGCCTTAGATTGATGAGCAGTATCATATGGCCGTTGACAAGCTTTAAAAAATAACGGCTCGCGACTCCGGTTGTTTACGGAAGTCCGGCCTGCCGAAAACGCGGGCCACCCGGATGGCTGGGTCAGAAACCGCCATTTAAACGAGGACTGAACACAAATAACACGTTATAAACCATCCTATGGGATAACTTCATGTCTTGATCGTTCAGATGGCTCCGGGGGGAGGACTCGAACCCCCAACAACAGGGCCAGAACCTGTCGTGTTGCCGATTACACCACCCCGGAATCTAGCTACGATTCTAACAGGATATACCGGCCGCACTATGCGTTATTGTAAATCTCTTATTTGTTTCAAAAATTGCTGTGCTTTTTTATGCGCCGGATCCAAGCTGAGCACCTCTTTCAGCCTTTCTGCCGCCGGGTCGGTTTTCCCCTGCAAAAACAAACAAACGGCCATATTGAAGGTCTCCGCCGGGCGGGGGCCGCGGCGTTCCCTGTGGCGATACAACAGTTCCAAAGCCGCGTCTATCTCACCCACGGATGCCAGCAGAGTGGCCATAAGAGAAGCCAGATCGACACTTTTTTTAGCGTCTTTATCATCCGAAATGTCTGTTTTATCCGCGCAGTCAAAATCCGTTGCCGGCACAACACCGCCCGGTTCTATGTCTTGAGTATCCGTTATGCCGGAAGAATCCGTCTTTGGCAACTCCCGTAAAGCGTTATTGACAAAAATATCCATGGGGAAATGTCTGGAGTCGACTTCCAGTAGCACACGAGCCACTTCATCCGTTTTATCGGGGGGTTCTTGTGTCAAGAGTTCTTGCAATCTGTCGTAAACTTGGAATAAAAAATGAGCGTCATACCCGGAGGCTCTGATGGCTATAACCAGGTCGGCCAGAGAAAGCTCTTTTTTATGGTGTCGCAATTGATAGAGCACCAAAAAAAGTTCTTCCGGGCTTTGTTCGGCTACTGACATGTAGAATTCTTCCCTGAGGGAAAGAGGCTCTCCTTGTGTAAACAAAAAGGCACACACCTCCAGACCGACCGGGACCGGATCGGCCCGCAAGAGTTCTCCACCGCTGTGCGATGCCGCAATTGAGAGAATGTTCATATCCACAGGCAAAGAAAAGGTGGAGCCGTGCACGCCCATGGACAACAGATTGGCCGGACATATAGCCTCTTTCTTACCCTCCACGGAAACTTTTTGCTTGCGGCGCAGCCGGGTCTCCGGACTTGGGTTATCGGAAAGACCGGGAACTTCGCTGCCCTCTTTTTCTTCCTCTTCGTTCTCGGAGTCTTGGCGTATTCCGCCCGGTCTCTCCGCCACCAACAGCATCATATTCCCGTCGGTAAGATTGTGCAGGTTTTTGAGAGCGACAAGGGGGGCTTTGGGAAACAAGAATCTTACCGGGTCTTCTTCGTCCGAAAGGCAGGACCTATAAAAATCCGCCGCTTTCCGCAAAACGGCATTCAGAAAGTCGTCTTCATAATAATTTGTGGAGTCAATGCTTTTCCTGTCGACGGCAAACCATAAACGGGAAAGCAAATCCGGTGAATCCCAGTTTATGCCGGGGTCATCCCCTACCGGCATCACCGATTCTTCAAACGTTTCCGAAGAAGACACACAAAAAAGATCCTGCGGCAGTACGTCAAAAAGATAATTGGCCAAAAAAACCGTCGGCGCTTTGGCGGTACCAGGAGCTATTTTCTTTTTTGAGACCAAAAGATTTATTTCCGTATCGCGCAACACATCATAGTGTGCGTAATCGATGAGTCCCTCTTTTGCCAAAGCGTTCAGGTACTTATGCCCGGACCAAAAATCTATATTGTCCTTTATCACATCGCTCAGCACATAAACTATTTTTTGCCGCGAAGGAAAGCGTTTGTAATAAGACATAAAATTCCAGGCAAGCCTGCCGGTACCGGCACCGAGTTCAACCACGTAAACGACTTCCGAAGGCTCGTCAAACACTGTATTGCGTTCACAGTCCTCCAAATACGCTTGCAGTAAACGCCAATAAGCTTTGGCAATCAGCGGTCCCGTCGTCAAAAGGTAGGGAACTTTTCCGGAAGACCAAGAGGCGACCCCATTTTTGTTATAGGAATCATCCATCAACCGCCAAAGCGCCGTTTCGGAAAGGCGCCCCGGCTTATCGATAACATACCCTTGCCGCGTTTTTATCCCCAATCTACTCGCGTAAAGCCTATCACTTTGCCCACAGCCACCGCCGAGGCCTCTTTTGCCAGCTGTCCCACCCCGGCAAGCGACACGGCTTCGGAATTGATGGCCGGCGACATCTGGATAGACAAGCGATTATCGGCGGCAAGATTTTCTATATAGGCAGCCTGCAATGCGTCTGCCACAACGGTAATCAGGCGATTTCTCCCGACTGTGCCGGCCAAGGCAGAAAAAGTGCCGGGCACGGAAGAGGCGGACAAAATGCTTATCCTGCTTGGCGGTATCTTATTCGAAATCAAATATTCTTTGGAAAAAGTAATATTTTTCCCATTTCCGGCCAAAATGACATGCTTTGCCGGACGGATGTCATAGAT
This sequence comes from Actinomycetes bacterium, assembly GCA_021796535.1. Taxonomy (GTDB): domain Bacteria; phylum Actinomycetota; class Acidimicrobiia; order Acidimicrobiales; family Bog-793; genus JAJZMK01. Next base: position 81,892 of record JAKABW010000003.1, read on the forward strand.
ATCTACGGCTTGGTTCAAACGGCTTACCGTGTCCGCCGATAACTGCGTACTCGAAGATGCAGGACCGATGATCAAAATGGTGTTTGAGGTTTTCAGAACGGCTGCGGAGGTGGGCAGCTCTGAAGCGGCATAAGTAAGGTAACCGCAATACACGTAGAAGGCCAGCAAAAGAAAAAGAACCAAAGATATCAATCTTCTGATCCAAGCAAAAGGTGAAAATAAGGAAAGTATCGACATATTTTTACTCCGGGTTCCGTTCTATGCCGACCGGCGGTTGCGGAAAAATAAAGTACCCATAAGGTTCTTCCCCGCAAACCCGGGACGGCTTTTCATACGGCGGCCAAACGGGCCAAGGCGTTTTCCAGTCTCGCTATCACTTCCCGCGGGCCAAGCGTTTCCAAAGCTTCGAACAAAGGCAGGCCGGTTTTCTTTCCCAAAACGGAAACTCTGATGGGAGCCTGGGCTTTGGCCAATTTGAGACCCGCCTTATCCGCACACTGGATGAGTACAGCCTTCAAGAGCTCGGCGTCGAAGCCGGTACCGCTGCCCGCTCCGGAGCCTGTCTCCGCAAGAGAACCTCTTCCGTCCGCATCCGCCGCCTGTTTGAAGTGCTCCAGCACGTCTCGCATGAAAGACTCGGCAAAGTCACTCTCCCCTATAAGTTTTTGAAAGTCGTCGCCGTCCGGTGAAAACGGGACGTCGAAAAGGAACGCCAACAAGCCGACGCTTTCCTCCAAAGTCGTCACACGCTCTTTGGTGACGGCAGCCAGAGGGACGAACTTACTTAAAATATCCTGTCTGTCGAGATTGGGGTAGGCCTTTTCGAGATGGGGAAGGGCTCTTTCGACAAAATCCCCGTCCGTCAAAGACCTGATGTAGTGACCGTTAAAATAAAAGAGCCTTTTTTCGTCAAAAAAAGCCGGCGAGTGATTGACCTGGCCCAGGTCAAATTCCGCCAAAGCTTTTTCGGGTTTAAAAATCTCGCTCCCGTCTTTGGGAGCCCATCCGAGAACCGTCAGATAATTGAACATGGCTTCCGGCAGGATACCCATTGCCCGGTAGTCCTCAACGGCCACTCTGTCGCGGCGTTTGGAGAGCTTTTGCCTTTTTTCGTTCACCAAAACAGGCAAATGCGCAAATACGGGGAGCTTTTTATCCGAAAGAGCCTGCCACAGCAAAAGAGCTTTGGGTGTCGTGGGGAGATGTTCTTCTGCCCTGATGATATGGGTTATGCCCATGTCCTGATCGTCGACGACAACCGCCAGGACAAAAAGAGGGTCGCCGCTGGATTTCAGCAGCACAAAGTCCTCTATGGAAACGTTGGCAAATTCCACCTCACCCCTTACGATATCGTTGACTACGGTCACTCCGGTATCGGGCACTCGAAAGCGCAACGCTCTGCCTACACCCGGGACAAGACCGCGCTCCCTGCAGTAATTGTCATAACCGGGTTTTGAGCCTTCTTTTTTTCTGCCGTCGATATCTTCTCTCGTACAGTCACAAGCATATGCGTGACCGGACAAAAACAATTTTTCCGCCGCGCCAAGATAGAGGTTTTTTCTCTGAGATTGAAAGTAAGGTCCCTCGTCAATACTTATATTGAGCCATTCCAGGGCCTTTAGAATACCTTCGGTCCAAGCCGGATCGCTCCTCTCGGTATCGGTATCTTCAATTCTCAAAATAAGCTTTCCGCCGCGTTGACGGGCGAACAGCCAGTTATAAAGAGCGGTCCTGGCTCCGCCGACGTGGAAATAACCCGTCGGAGAAGGGGCAAACCTAACCCTGACTTCCTCACTTACCGTAGCCAAATATGTTCCTCATCAATCGGTAAAACTTTTCCTATATTGTAGAAGTGATTCTAATACTTACAAGATATTACGTGTTGTTATATTCCCAATTTACAAATCTGTATCAAAAAAATACACAAAAAAGCATGCGTTTTCAAATTTGAATTTGATCTGTTTTTGCTTAAATAGCAAATAGTAAAAGCTCCCTCCTGGTCTCAGCCCGGCTCCCCATAAAGCTTGGGTCCCCCGTTAAATCTGCAAAAAATCCGTCTTTGCCGAAAGCCTTTTCCGTGGTCGGGATCTACTAAAATTTTTGCATGAGAAAAATTTTTCCGGCATCTACGTTACAAATCCGACGTAACAAGCTAGCCTGAAATACAATGACCGCCAAAAAACGCAACACCGTTATCGCCGCCTCTTTGGCCATAATAATTATCGTAGGAATTGCCGCAGGCATTCTGATAGGCTATCTGATAAGAGGCAATTCCTCCAACTCCCCCGCAGCGAAAGAGGCCGCAAAACTGCAAAAAGCGCATCTCGAGATCCTTACGGAAAACACGGATGTGCGCATTGCCAAGTCGTATCTGAACGTTTCCCTTCCTTCCCGGGTGGGTGCCCCCTCTCCCGGGTTTACGAATTCAATTTTCAAACCGGCCATAAAGCAACATGTTGTTGTCGGCTACGTACCGAGCTTTGAACTCAGCTCCGTCACCCCCCAAGACTTGTCATCGGTATCCGTGGTCTGCTACGACGGCGTGGATGTGGGGACATCGGGCCAAATTGTCAGCGATCAAAACTTGTCGATGCTTGCACAAAGCGGCGTACAAAACCTCATCAGCGCATCTCATTTGGACAACGACATGGTTTTGCTGACGGCATACACCTCCTCCAATCCGGTCATAAAATCGATCACACGGCACCCTGCCGCCAGCGCCGCCAGGCTTGCAGCCGGACTTGTGCCACTCCTCAGGTCAGACGGTTTTGACGGAGTAAGCATTGATATAGAAGGGCAGTACGCCAAAGAAAGAGCCGGCTTCGTCAGTTTTATCAGTTACTTCCACCAAGACATGCAAAAAGAAGACAGGACGGCTTTTTTGCTGCTTGATACCTACACCGACTCGGCCGCAAATCCGGACAGTTTTTATAACGTTGCCCGGCTCTACCCCTTTGTCAACGATATTTTCATCATGGGATACGATATGAACAGCCCCACCGCCGCCTCTCCTAACGCCCCGCTCATCAACGAAAACCTGGGCAACAGTGACGTTCAGTCAATCCTGTCTTACACAAAAGTGGTCCCCTCTCAAAAATTGATCCTGGGGGTCCCTTTCTACGGTTACGACTTCACCACCAAAAATCAATACCCCTACGGGCCCACCAAAAATTTATATCCCGTGGCGGTTACCTGGGCCTCCATCCTTGCGACTGGGAGACCACAGTTGTGGGATCCGATGTCTCTTACGCCGTGGTATAAATTCAAAATCGGCAAAACCTGGCATCAGACTTGGTTTGACAATCCGGTATCCATTGCCCTGAAAACGGCGCTGGCAAACGAATTCAACTTGGGTGGCGTGGGAGTATGGGCTCTCGGCATGAACGGCAACGATACCCAAATGCTAAAAGCCCTGGAAGGCGGCAAAGCTCCTTATAAAAAGGAGCAGATTCTGAAAGCGGCCGCATCCAAAATCATTAAGCACAAAAAGCGCAAAGCCGCCAAAAAATAGAGACAGCCTTGCGCCTAAAGATAAAGAAAATTATGTGTCAGGAGTCTTCCCGGCCTGCGGCAAGACCTGCGGCTCTTTTGACAAGACGCGACTTTTTCCTTGCGGCTTGGTTCGGATGAATGATCCCTTTGGAAGCAGCCTTGTCAATTCTCTTCAAGGCAACTTTCAAAAGCTCGGCGGCATCCTCCGTTCCTTTTTCCGCGCCCGTCAAAGCTTTCTTGGTTCTTGTCTTTAGCTCAGAGCGGATAGCCTTATTTTTGGCCTCTCTGACCTCGTTTTGACGGTTTCTTTTAATTTGACTTTTGATGTTGGCCATTTTCCCTTACACTTCTATTCCAAAAGATAGTCGGATGTATTTTATATCATAAACGACATCCCCAAGACAGATATACGGGATCCGTTATAATTTTATATTGCCAAACCGATTCCGGGAAATCGGAATAAAATCTGCACCGCTCAAAACTTTGACTAAGCTAAATTAAGAGCTGGGTCACCCTAAATAAGAAACGGTACGGGCGTTTTTGTGATAGACACGTCAAAAATTCGTAATTTTTCCATCATCAGCCATGTTGATCACGGTAAATCAACCCTGTCGGATCGCATATTGGAGCTGACCAATGCCGTCGACCCCCGCGAGATGCGGGATCAGTATCTCGATTCCATGGACATAGAACGCGAACGCGGCATTACCATCAAAGCGCAAAACGTCCGGGTTCACTATAAAGACTATTACCTGCACCTGATCGATACGCCGGGCCACGTCGACTTCGGGTACGAAGTCTCCAGAAGTCTGGCGGCCTGCGAAGGGGTTATCCTCTTGGTGGACGCATCGCAGGGAATTGAGGCGCAAACCCTGGCCAACTGTTACCTGGCCCTTGACAACAATTTAGAAATTGTGGCGGCTTTGAACAAAATAGACCTGCCCGCCGCCGATCCGGAACGCTATGCCCAAGAGATAGAAGCCATACTCGGCATCCCGGCCGACGAGGTTCTCCTCATATCCGCCAAAACGGGGGAGGGCGTAACGGAGCTTCTGGACGCCGTCGCAGAACGCATTCCCCCACCCACCGGAAACCCCGATGCCCCACTGAAAGCCCTGATTTTTGACAGTTACTACGACCAGTACAGAGGGGTCGTATCGGCACTCAGAATTGTGGAAGGCACTTTGCGGACCAAATCCAAGTGCCGTTTCATAAACAGCAAAGCGGAACGGGAAGTAGAGGAAATAGGCGTAAAAACGCCCGCTCCCCTGCCGGTGGAAGAACTCGGACCCGGAGAAGTCGGCTATCTGATAGCAAACGTCAGAAACGTTGCCGAAGCCAGATCCGGCGAAACGGTAACGGATTCCGCTTTCCCGGCCGCAAGCCCCCTCCCGGGATACAAAAACCCGAAACCGATGGTCTATTGCGGACTCTACCCGGTGGACGGCGACGAACTGCCTGACCTAAGGGACGCTTTGGAAAAATTGCAGCTCTCAGATGCCAGCGTCACCTATGCCCCGGAAACTTCCGCCGCACTCGGATTTGGATTTCGTTGCGGTTTCCTGGGACTGCTGCACATGGAAATCGTCAGGGAACGTCTGGAAAGGGAGTTCAATCTCTCCCTGATCGCCACCGCCCCGTCCGTGGAGTACGTGGCGCACCTTACCAACGACACCAAAGTGTTGGTGGACAATCCCTCGGAAATGCCTCCCGTACAAAACATCCGGGACATCGAAGAACCCGTATTGAAAATCACCATCATCACCCCCACGGAATACATAGGTTCCGTCATGGAGTTGGCTCAAAACAAACGGGGGCGCATGGAAAAAATGACTTACCTCTCGGAACAGCGGGTGGAACTGGGCTATATCATCCCTCTGGCCGAAGTGGTGGTGGACTTCTTTGATATTTTGAAGTCCAGAACAAAAGGTTACGCCAGTCTGGATTATGAGCAGTACGGACTGGAAATGGCGGACCTGGTGAAAGTGGATCTGCTGCTGAACGGGCAGCCGGTGGATGCCTTTTCCTCCGTCGTACACCGCTCCAAAGCTGACGATTACGGAAGAAAAATGGCTCAGAAGTTGCGTGAGCTGATCCCCAGGCAACTGTTTGACGTACCCATCCAAGCCGCCATAGGCGGCAGAATCATCGCCAGAGAGACGGTCAAGGCAAAACGAAAAGACGTGCTCGCCAAGTGCTACGGCGGAGACATCACCAGAAAAAGAAAACTTCTGGAAAAACAAAAAGAGGGCAAGAAGAAAATGAAGTCCATAGGGAGAGTGGAAATCCCACAGGAGGCCTTTGTTTCGGCCCTCAGACTGGACGACTGATACAAAAAAACATAAAGGTTAACATATTTTATCGGAGGCAGCTGAAATGATCCTTTCTCTGCAAAAAGCCGTATCCTCTCGAATCGGCAAAATCTTGGGTGATGAAGCGGCGTTGGAAGAGTACAAGTACCCACTTCACGACGCGGGGCTGTTCGGTCCGGGCACACCCGTCTGGAGAGTACACTCGGACCTGCCCTCGATGCTCATAGGCGGCATCTCGTCTTTGATGCTGCAAAGCCTGCATCCCCTGCCCATGGCCGCCGTGGCCGATCACTCCTCGTATAAAGAAGATCCCTTCGGAAGATTTCAGAGGACAGTCGCATTCGTGGCCGGCACCACTTTCGGCTCCACGGAAATGGCCAACGGGCTGATTGACCGGGTTAAGTCCATCCACGACAAAATATCTGGGACATCCCCAAAATACGGCGGCTACCGGGCCTCCGACCCGAATTTGCTTACGTTTGTACACACGGCGGAAGTTTCCAGTTTCCTGCGGGCCTATCAGAGATTTTCCTTAAACCCACTGACCAAAGACGAAACCGACCTCTATTACCGGGAGGTTTCTCTGGTGGCCGAACTCCTGGGGGCACAAGCGGTTCCCAAGAGCTCGTCGGAAGTAAAGGCCTATTTTGCGGGTATACGAAAGGATCTGTGCGCCACGGAGGAAGCCAAAGAGGCTCTGGAGTTTTTGCGCAACGGCCTGCCGGACCGGATAACCGGGGGTGTCGTTTCCGGAAGCACTGAAACAAAAAAGCGCTCCCGTTCCGGACCGGCCGGAGAATTGACTTATTTTTCTTCAGTCGTTTTTACCGAAGCCGCTTACGAACTTCTCTTCTATTGGGCAAAAGACCTGTTCGGCGCCAAAGAAAAAATAAAGCCCTCCTTTGTCGTGCCTTCCGCTCTTCTCGCCTGTTCCGCCCTGAGACACCTGGTCGGTCCTTCCAAAGCGCAAAAGATCGCCCTGCAGCGCAGCTCCGGCATTCTTGCGGACGACAATCCCGGCCATTTGCTATAAAATGACATCCTGAAAATACAGCCGGATGTGTAATATGAATTATGTATTACAAAAACAAATACACAGTAATACGTGAGCAAGAGGTAAAAATGCTGGACGACAGGAAACGCTCAATTTTGGAAGCAGTCGTATCGGAATACATCACAACAGGCGAGCCGGTAAGCTCGGCACACATCGCCGACGACTACAACATAGACTGTTCCACGGCCACGATACGAGCCGACATGGCGGCTTTGGAAAAAGAGGGGTACCTAACCCACCCCCACACCTCGGCGGGAAGAACCCCCACCGATCTTGGTTATCGCTTTTACGTCGACAATCTGGATACGCGTCAAACGGATCTCGATACTTTCAAAGCCGAAACAATCTCTGAATTTTTCACAAAAGCCCATTTTGAATTGGAAAAAATGCTGGCAGACACTTCCCGGTTGCTGTCCAACCTGACTGACTATGCGGCCGTTGTGGTGGCTCCGACCACCGATGAGACACCGGCTGTGAATTCTGCTCTGCTGACCAAAATAAGTCTTTCCACGGGGATTTTGGTTGTCGTAATGTCCGACGGAGCCGTCAATAAATTCAGCATAGAGATAACGGAGCCTTTTTCCGAAGAGGAGATGTCCCATATCAACTCCCTTCTCAACTCGCATTTGGCGGACAAGAAGCTGACGGCTCTCCCCGAAGTAAAAACGGGTAATTTCAAAATTGACTCGGTGTTGGCCAGGTGTGTCGGGGTTCTGAGGACCGTCGCCGGGGAAAACCGTCCGTCAAATGTGCCGGTTTATTTGGGCGGCACATCCAAGATGGCCGACGAGTTTATCGCCGTCCGTAAAATCAGAGATGTTTTGGCCATTCTGGAACAGTCTTACCTCGTGGTAAGTATGGTGAGGGAAGTACTCGCCAAAGGTTTAAAGGTCTCCATCGGAACCGAAAACAGAATCGAATCTTTGTCTGACTGCTCTTTGGTGGTGGCCCCTTACCAGATATCCGACTCCATGTTCGGCACCTTGGCTGTGTTGGGACCGAAACGCATGCGGTATACGCAAGTCTTGGCGGCAGTGGAAACAGTCGGGCAGCAATTGTCCAACCAGCTGAAGAACGCCTAAAAGGACCGGGCGGCAATGCCGTCGCAAAAAGACCTCGGCTCTTCGCGTCAAAAAGGTTTGTTTTGTCATAAGGGAATGAGCAATTATTTAAATCGTGTATCTTTATGGTATCGATATCGTACGATGCCCGTTTTCTCAGGTAAAATGAAATACGGCACTCCATGCAAATCACAGCCGCTTACGGAGCTGTAAAATTTTAAGGGTCGCAATGGCAAAAGACTATTATGAACTGTTGGGCGTATCTCGCAACGCAACCGAAGACGAGATAAAGCGCGCTTACAGAAAATTGGCAAGACAGCTGCACCCCGATGTCAACGGCGGTGACACCGAAACCGAAGCGCTGTTCAAAGAGGTTACCCTCGCTTACGAAACCCTGAAAGACCCGGAAAAGCGCAACCGCTACGACCACTTCGGGCCCGACGGCGCAAAGGGACCCACCATGGATGGCTTTGCCACCGGTCTCGGGGATATTTTTGAAGCCTTTTTCGGGGGATCCCCTTTCGGGGGAGGCGGCGCGAGATCAACCGCCAGACGCGGTGACGATTTGGAGGTCGTTTTGCAGCTTGCCTTCGAAGAAGCCGTTTTCGGCGCCGAAAAAGAGGTTACCGTCCGCACTCATTTGACATGCACTACTTGTAGCGGCAGCGGCGCCCGCGCCGGAACGCATCCCTCAAAATGTTCCGAATGCGGCGGCAGCGGACAGGTAAGGCGCGTGCGTCAGTCTATTTTGGGACAGGTAGTCACCACGAGTGCCTGCGCAAAATGCAACGGAACGGGTGAAGAAATACTGACACCCTGTCCGGACTGCCGCGGAGAAGGCCGGGTAATCGAGGAAAGAAAAGTCAACGTCGACGTCCCGGCGGGAGTGGACGACGGCATGAAACTGCGCATACCGGGGGCGGGGGGCGCCGCTTGGCGCGGAGGAATACCGGGGGATCTCTATGTGTCACTTCGCGTCATACCTCACAAATCTTTTGAAAGAGCGGGCAATGACCTCATTCTGCAACTGCACATACCCATGACGCAGGCGGCATTGGGGGCCGATCTGGACATTGAAACCTTGGACGGCCATGAGCACATCACGATAGCTGCCGGAACACAGTCCGGACACGTCATCAGGATCAAAGGCAAAGGAGCTCCTCCGGTACGCGGCAGAGGCCGAGGTGACCTGCATATCAGCATCACCGTGGATACTCCCGGCAACCTCTCCAAAGAACAGGCACAACTGCTTTATCAACTTGCCGAACTCAGAAACGAAGATGTCCTCAATCCCAACGAAGGCGGCTTGCTCCACAAAATACGGACCAGTTTCGGTTAAGTACTCAGAACGCGTCACCCGCAGCCGCGACTGACAATGAAAAAACTCCGATTGGCGATCTGCGGCGGCAAGGATAGGAATGGCTCCCGACAATCATCTCAGACAGGCAAAATCTTTGGTGTTTACCAAAGATTTAAACCTGATCAGGCTGAACGAGTCGACGTGGCACCATCTGGCCAACGTACTCAGAATCGACACTGGCGATCTCATCGCCGTATCGGACGGGGACAACCTGTATCAGATATTTCAATCTCTCCACAATTTAAAGACAGCTTTAAACCGGAACCAAAGAAGAAAAAACGAAGAAGCCGAGTTTTCCGCTTATTTTACGCCGGTGACAAAACCACAAAAGACGGAAAAGAAAGAACGGGAAACTGGAATCGGTCTTTCCTTATGCAAAAATGACAAAATGGAATGGGCCCTCCAAAAGCTGACGGAAGTCGGCGTCGACCATATCTGGCTTATTCTGGCCGCAAGAAGTCAGGTCAAACACTCGGATCCAAAACCGAATTATCCAAGGCTACAAAAGATCATCGAAGAAGCCGCTTCTCAAGCCAGGCGGCTGCGGATGCCGCTGTTACACGAACTCCTTACCCCGCAGGCGGCTTACGAAGAAATGTCACGCTTGGGACGGGTCGCCATGGCAGAACCGGGCGGCAAGACCTTTGCCGGCGATTTGTCCTGCGTCATGATAGGTCCGGAAGGCGGCTGGACACCGGAAGAGCTTTTGATCGCCGACGGCTTGGAACTTTCTTCCGGAATCCTGAGGGTGGAAACGGCCGCAACCGTGGCCGGATATCTCCTTTCCGGTATTGCCGAATCCGTGTCGTCAGAAAGCAACCGAAAGAAGTCAACCCGTCAATCCGGAACCGGTTAAATACTGTCTAAGGTAAATAAATACACAAAATACTACTTAAAGTAATAAAAATCTATTAGAATGCATGGAAACAAGTGAAGTAGCACAAAATGTATCAAATACTCTCGCTATACCCTCCCTCCAAAAATTTAGTGTCTTTACCTTGACGGGTGACATGATTACGCGCGGAGAGTGGTATTCTGGAGTCGTAAAGATTTTGTGCAGTCACGTTGCGAGCGTATCATCAACTGGACTGTCTAGGGGGACAGCGGGCTTTGAGACCAACTGAGCAGGGAGATATATGACAGATACCACAGAAGATATGGACAATGGCAGCGGTACTGAACTTGTTCCTTCGCAGCAGACCATTACGATAGGTGCCCGTTTACGCGCCATCAGAAAACAAAAGCGTATGTCGTTGCAGGCCGTAGAGGCCACGTCACACCATGAGTTTCGAGCTTCCGTTCTCGGCGCTTACGAACGGGGTGAGCGGTCCATTTCGGTTCCGAGACTGCAGAGACTGGCAGAGCTTTACTCTGTGCCGGTGGATCAGCTGTTGCCGGAAAACTCGCGCACGCCTAGTTCTTCCATGCCTCCCTCTTCCGGAGAGTCGGGTCTGCCCCAACGCATCCGGATCGACCTGACCGTACTGAAAAACGCCAACGGACGCGAGGCCGACGCTTTGCGGCATTTTCTGGCTCAGGTACAGGTACAACGCCAGGACTTCAACGGACGGGTACTCACAATCCGCACGGAAGACTTGCGGGTTCTGGGAGCGAGTTTTGGCAGAAACGTCACGGAAATGATCGAGGCTCTGGATGCCGCGGGGTTGGTGCATCACCCCGAAACGAATTAAACCGACCGACCGGTCCGGATTCCCATGAATCCGTCCCGCGTTTTTCCCGTCGCCGACCAATTCGGTGTCTATATCCATATCCCCTTTTGCGCCAAAAGGTGCGATTACTGTGCGTTTACGACTTTCACCGAGTACCCCCACCTCCAAAAAGCCTACATTGACGCCTGCATCAAAGAAGTCGGGCTGGCAGACGAAGCCGGAATGTCCTCTCCGGCCACCTCAATCTACATAGGAGGCGGCACGCCATCTTTGGTGGACGGACGCGATCTGGCACTTTTGCTGAATGCCGTCACAAAACGCGACGGAGCGGAAATCACGGTGGAGGCCAACCCGGAAAGCCTGACCGGGGACTTCTGTGCGGCTTTGGCAGACGCCGGCGTCACCAGGATTTCCATAGGCGTCCAGTCTTTGGTGCCGCGCGTCCTCAAAGACTTGGGCCGTCCCCATTACCGCGGAGCGGTTGAAAAGGCTTTGGAACTGATCGCCAAATATAACTTTTTAACCCACAACGTCGACATCATTTACGGAGCTGTTTCCGAAACCCAAGACGATCTCCGGGAAACCCTGGACGGCATATTTTCCATGGATCCCGGTCTTTCCCATCTGAGTGCTTATGCTCTGACCGTAGAACCGGGAACGCCGCTGGCCCAAGAAACGTTCAGATACCCCGACGAAGACAGGCAGGCAGGCTTTTACGAATTCATAGACGATTACCTGTCCGACAGGGGCCTGAAGTGGTACGAAATTTCGAATTGGGCAAAGCCGGGCCATGCCTGCCGGCACAACGAACTCTATTGGCAAGGCAGCCCTTATCTCGGCATAGGGTGCGCCGCCCACGGATACATAAAAGGCACGCGCTACAAAAACACTTCTTCGATCAAGCGCTACCTCAAAATAACGGCGGACGGCGAATTGTCCCGCGTGCAAAACGACATCATAGGACCCGAGGAACGCGAGCTGGAACTGCTTTATCTCAGACTGAGAACGGCATCGGGCGTACCGGAAAAAAATCTTCGGATAACGGAAGATATTGCCGATTTGGTAAGCCTGGATTCCGGACAATATATCCTGACAAAACGGGGACGGCTTCTTGCCAACGAAGTCGCCCACAGGCTACTGGCAGGCACCGAGACACAAAACTTTACACATGCCTCCAAATCTCCGTAAATGTCGGAAGATAGCACATCAAATCACATCAAACAGACCGGGATAACCTCAATACGGCACCGGAGCGTGCTAGGCTGTTTTACGATAAAAGTATAACTTATGATTTAAAATGACACGAAGAGTAATTATTATGCTACTCTGAGTGATGAAGGTTATTTTATGGAGGTTCCGATGCAGTGGATGAGCACAAAAGAGGCGTCAGATTATTTGGGTGTCAACCTGAGGACTCTTTACAGATTCATCGACGAAGGTGAGCTTGTGGCGTATAAATTCGGAAGAGTAATCCGCCTAAAAGTCTCAGACGTTGAGAGCTTTGTAGAGTCCGCCAAGATCGCTCCGGGAACGTTGGAGCATCTCTACCCGGAACATGTCAGGCTGGTACACGGCTGAAATCATGACCGCCGTCAACGAAAGTTGCCTATTCTGCGATATCGTCGCCGGTAACGCGGCAGCCGAAATTGTGGCCTCCAACGAAGAGGCTGTGGCTTTTCGCGACATTCACCCCTGTGCGCCCACGCACATTTTGGTGGTACCCAAAAGCCATATCGTCAGCGCTTTAAGTATCGAAGCCGCTCATATGCCGCAAATGGCAAAGATGTTTGAACTGGCTCAAGAAGTGGCCGAAAAAGAACAAATTGACCAAACCGGTTTCCGACTGGTATTCAATGTGGGAGAAGACGCCGCCAACAGCATTGCTCACCTTCATATGCACTTAATCGGAGGTAAGCGACTCGGTCCCATGGCCTGACGCACCTTATATCCGCCGCCGATTCCGACCATCGCACTTGTCTGCAGTCAAGCTGAAAATTCGCTGTGAAATCCTTGTCGGCACCGCCGACTTGTGTAATACTTCGTTATATGAAAATATTATCAAAATTTAAAAACGGCGCAACTCCCGTTGTTGCCGGTTTGGTATTGATAGCCCTGGTAGCCTCATCGTGTTCTTCCGGTACGAATTCCAGTGCCGCCAAACCCACTCCCGTCAAGTCGGCCAACGTAACCGCACTCCTGAAAAATATCTATGCCAATTCTCAAAACGCCAAAAACGTAGACGAAAATATCTCATTTGGTATAACCAATATACCTTACATACTCCAATCTTCGGGCAACCTGTCGCCGGCGGCCAAAAGAAAGGAGGCGATGGCTCTTGCTATCATCCCCAAATTCTCCATCAACCTGGCCGCAAGCAAGACCTCTTCCGGGGTCGGGAATCTAAATGAACTGATCGGTTTTGATTACTCTTCCCAACCGATCGGACAAATCATACTGACGACGAAAAACGCTAAACTGAGTGCTACATATTTTAAGGTGGATTTGGCCGCTCTGGCCAAATTGCCGTTGCCCTGGCCGGCAAGCGTAAAAAACGAACTGGGTTTGGTCGGAGCCATAATCCAACCCACCTGGTATAAAATTCCTTCGGCCCTCGTCGCCAGAGCGTCAACTTTACCCACATCCGGCACTCAAAAAATTCCCGGCGGCCTGAAAAGCATTAAAGCTTTTCTCAAGAACGACCTCATACTGGCTTCCATCCTGCCAGAAGCTTTCAAGTCACAGGTAATTACCAACCAGGGCGGAGAAACAATCAATTTTTCCAACAACTTATATGCCCTGCTCAAGTGGTGGGGTGCATCCGGGATAAAGCAACTGAGACAACTGAAGCTGCTGACTCCGGCCGAAATGACAAAATTGACGATATCCGAAAAAAGTTTTGCCCAAGCCAAAGCCGAAAAACTCAACAAAGATACGATAACTGCTTCCATGGAAGCCACTTCGGCCAACGAGTTGACCGACTTCAAGGTCGTACTTTCTCTTGTTGTGCCCTCAAATACAACACAAAAGGTTGAAATATCGGTGAGTGTACCCATCACTTACAATACGCAAGTGACGCCGCCTTCCAATGCCGTCACTCTGCCGCCTTCTATTTTGGGAGGGCTGGGCGGAGGCAGCCTTCCGTCGGGAGCGCTTTAAAAACGTTGCTTCCCCGATTCCAAAATCACCCGCTTTGCCGGCGGGTGATTTTCTTTTAAGAACAGCGGACAAACCCGGAAAGGACAACAGAGCATACTCCGCAGCCTGTCGCCCGGCCCGGGCGCGGGTTTTTGCTGCGACAAATCTCGCGGCGAGTAAAAAGGCGGGTTCGCCGCGTTTGGTGTGCTACGGTATACGTTCGCGGCCGCACCCGGAGCAAAGGACTGCTATTGTTTTCCCGATAGGGCAAATCTTGGGGCTATTTGAATGATGCAGACACGTTTAAAGAAAAAAACAGCGTTGCTCTTCTCCTTTGCTCTCCTTCTTCCCCTACTGGGGGGTTGTGCGTCGTCGTCGGGAACTGCCAAAAGCGTTTCATTAAAACTTGCCGGAAAATACCTGTCTTATTCCTTGCCGGAACTAAAAATGCAGCCGAAGTTCATACTTAATTTGAACTTCCGGGGATCAAAGCTGGGCGCCGAAACTCAGTTATTTGACGGCTTGGAACTCTCCGTCGCGCTGAACGCCGGGCCACGGAATGCGGCAATGCCCCGTTCTGAGTCAAAAGAGTTTGACTCGTACACCCTGCGCTATAACGGCAGACAGATCCTTACCTTGATCTACGCCGGCACCGGAGAAATCCTCTTTCGCGTCGAGAGAAACAACGCCTTGCTCTTTATAAAAAACAACCCGACGTTATCCGGTACCTACCTGAAATATGCAATACCTTTTCTACGTAACTCCTGGTATCAAATTTCTTACCCAAAACTCTTGCAAAGCATAAAACAAATTTTTGCCTATTTGCCCTTCCCCACCCCGGCCATTGCCTCAAACGGCTTGACACGACACGAAGCACTCCCGGATCCCGTGTATCTCCTTGTCGATGTGCTATCCCAGGTGGCGCTGTTCGGCATTGCCCATCACTCGGCCGAGGCCGACGAAAGAAACGGTTTGCTTGTCATCAACTCCTCCGTCGGCTCCCAAAGCATTTTGGCGACCACGGCGCACTTGCTATCCGGAATCGGGCTTTTGGACCCCCTGAGCCGCTACATCGACAACCTGGCGCTGAATTTCCCGCCGACACAGGTCAACTCAGCCGTATCCCTGCGGATGAATACGCCGCCCGGCGGCGGAAAGAAAACACCGCGGCCGGAAATCTTGACGGAAAATATACAGGACAGCATGACCAGCGGACTTTTAAAACTTGAAATCAACGCGACGACAGAACGCGGGACGGCTGTAGTACATTTTCCCGTGCATGTCAAAACGCTTAACCCCAAAATAACGGGGAGCCTGCGCCCCCTCCTTTTTGAACTTTTGCGGCACTATTTTTAACCGGCCGGCACCAAAACCTTGCCGGTAAATCCGCACATCGACATTTTTTATATTTTAAACTGCTACAATTTGTTTGTAACCGTGTCAGATACAAAAGTCAGAATAGACGTACCAGAGAATAACTTAATGGCGGACTTGCTTGGGGATCGCGACGAACTGTTGCGTTTGATCGAGGAGTCTTTCAAAGAAACATCCATACACGTCCGGGGCAACCAAATCACCATTGACGGCAAAGAAAAAGACTGCGTTACCAAAGTCTTCAACGAACTGCTGGCAATTGCGGCACAGGGTCAGACCCTGGACAGGGAAAACGTCGGGAGAGCCATCGAAATGGTACTGGAAGACTTGAGTCCGTCTCACATCCTGGATACAGAAATACTGAAAACCCCCCAGGGCCGTCTGGTAAGGCCGAAAACACAGGGGCAAAAAAATTACGTGGACGCCATAAAAACCAACACCGTCACTTTCGGCATAGGTCCGGCCGGCACGGGAAAGTCTTACCTGGCCGTTGCCTTGGCCGTGAAGGCCCTCCAGGAAAAACAGGTTGCCAGGATCGTATTGACCAGGCCGGCCGTGGAAGCCGGAGAAAGACTGGGCTTTCTGCCCGGTGACCTCATGGCAAAAGTCGATCCGTATCTGCGCCCTCTTTACGACGCCCTTTTTGAAATGCTGGAACCGGAAGGCGCGCAAAAGCTCATCGACAGAACCGTGGTGGAAGTGGCACCCCTCGCTTTTATGCGCGGCAGAACTTTGAATTCGAGTTTTATCATTTTGGATGAAGCCCAAAACACCACGCCCGAGCAGATGAAGATGTTCCTTACCCGGATAGGTTTCAACAGCAAAGCTGTCATAACCGGCGACGTCACGCAAATAGACGTCGTCAACAACCGCTCGGGTCTGCTCGGCCTGGAAGATATTCTGGGCGGAGTAAACGACGTCTCGTTCGTCAAATTGGGAAACAAAGACGTGGTACGGGCACCCATAGTAAAAGATATCGTGGCCGCTTATGAAAGATCCTCACATGCCCGATAGACACCGGCTTATCCGGAACCTCCTTTTTCTCCGGGTGTCGGGGGAAAGAGGCACAAAAGGAGAACGATGACAGCGGCACAACGAAGCCGGGAACCGATCGACGTATTCGTTGCCAACGAGCAAAGCGACGTTGACCTCAAAGAAGACGTCTGGGCCGAGCTGGTAAGAAACGCCTTGTCGTATCAGGGTGTCAGAGGTCCGGCCGAGATATCCCTGATATTTGTCGACGAAACCACCGTCGCATCCCTCAACGAAAGATTCTTAAAGCATAAAGGCCCCACCGACGTCCTTTCTTTTCCGATAGAAGACAACGACGTGCAGTCCGGACGCAATCCGGACGGTAGCACCAAAGGTCCCGTCGAACCTCAACTTAACCGGGAAGTGCCTCAGTTGCTGGGTGACATCATTGTCTGTCCGAAAGTCGCGGCGGGAAATGCCCCCTCTCATCGTTGCGACGTGCATAACGGAACCCTTGACGACGAGTTGGCCCTGCTTGTCGTGCACGGAGTGCTTCATATCCTCGGCATGGATCACGAGGCGGAAGAAGAAGCCGTCGTTATGGAAGCAAGGGAACAGGAAATCCTGGCGGAACACTATAGAAAAAGCAGAGGCGGCAATCTATAATCTTTTTATAGAAAATGATATGTTCGGTAAACAAGAGCATAACAATACCCGCACGGCCTGCGAACGCAGATCTTGCGGCACGAACGCCATTGTGAGTCGGCCATGATTTTGGCGGGTGCTTTTCATCCATCAGACCTTGCCATACTGGCCGTTATTGTAGTTTTACTGGCCTTTTCGGGAATTCTGGCCTTGGCCGAAACAAGTCTTGTCAGAACCTCAAAAGCCAGAGCCAGATCACTTTACGAACTAAAAAAACGCGGCAGCAAGTCTTTATACAAACTGGCCGAAAATCCGGAAAGATTTCTCTCTCCCATCCTTCTGCTCGTCCTCATCTGTCAATTGGTATCTGCCACGCTTCTGGGCATCATAGCCGAAAACATCTTCGGAGCCTTCGGGGTCATCCTGGCCACCGTCATAGAGATAATATTTGTCTTCATCTTAGCCGAAGCCATTCCCAAGCACTGGGCCGTGCGCCATCCGGACAAAGCAGCCCTCTTTGCCTCCCCCATTATCACCGCAATTATTAATTTCCTCCCAGTCAGACTGATTTCGGGCGGCCTGATAGGACTGGCCAACGCACTGACCAAAGAAATTGACCGCGACGAAGCAGAGCCTGACGTCACGGAATCGGAACTGCTGGCTTTGGCTGATGTCGCTTTGGAAGAAGAGGTCATCGAAGTTCAGGAAAGAGAACTGATTTCTTCCATCATTGAATTCGGCGACACCATCGCCCGCGAAGTTATGGTACCGAGACCCGACGTCGTGGCTGCGGAACAAAACCAGACCGTCAGCGAAGTACTGGAAATAGCCATGGGTGCAGGGCTCAGCCGCATTCCGATTTATGACATCAACATTGATAATATTATCGGGATAGCTTATACCAAAGATTTAATTAAACTCTTGAGAGAAAGCAAAGACAGCCTGAAAATAGCCGAATTCGTCAGAAACGCCAAATACGTTCCGGAAACAAAAAAAGTGGCATCTTTGCTGAAAGAAATGCAGACCACACAGACACACCTGGCGGTGGTCATCGACGAATACGGGGGGACATCCGGCATAGTCACATTAGAAGACCTGATCGAAGAACTCGTGGGAGACATAGCCGACGAATTTGACACCGATGAGCCGGCGGTGGAACCTCTCGGTAACGGGGGCTTCAGAGTACCCGGCAAGATGGCCGTGGACGAAGTAAACGAGTTGCTCCAGACAACTTTGCCCGTAACAGATTCCGATACCATAGCCGGCCTCTTCCTCCATATCAGAGGGCAAATACCGCGGGAAGGGGAAAGTATAGCCGTGGACAGCTATCTTCTGACCGCTGAAAAAGTACAGAGACGGCGCATCAGCAAAATCCGCATTACCGGCTCGGCGGGAGAACCCGGCAAAACAATGCCCATGATAAATCAAAAATACGCGTCTCCGGAAAATTCCGGCGGCGGAGAAAGTAGCCTTAACGGAAACGTAACTGCATATATCCCGGATGACATTTATGCTCAAGGCAACCATAAAAGTATTGCCCATGAATTGCCGGGCAACGAAAAAATTACTCAAGACGGAAAAAAGAAGCAAAGTGCCGCTGAAAAGCCCAGGCAGACTTGATAGACAGGCAAAAGGACGGGAATGGGACGCTTAAAAGATATTGCCAAAACTGAATCCGCCGAAAACCGGGAAACCGCTTTGGCGGGCATTCCGCAACGAGACGAAGATTTCCGCTCAGGTTTCATTACACTTATCGGCAGGCCGAATGTCGGCAAATCGTCTCTCCTAAACAGGATCATAGGAGAAAAAATCTCCATAACGGCCAAAAGTCCCAATACAACGAGGTCCGCCGTCAGAGGAATTTTGGAACGCCCCGGAAAGCAGGCTATTTTTGTGGATACTCCGGGAATTCATAAACCGCGCTCCCCCCTCGGTACAAGACTCAACTCCTCGGCTTACGAAGCCGTGGCGGACGTGGACATCACAGTATTGGTGCTCGATGCCTCCAAAGAAATCGGAAAAGGAGACCGTTACATAGCAAACGGCATGTCCAAAGGGAACATCCCGATAATCTGCCTCAACAAAATTGACCTCGCCGACGACAGAACCGTCATGCGCCAACTGCAATTCGCCAGCGAAAACCTCGGAATGCCCGATGCCGAATACTTTGCCGTATCAGCCCAAACCGGAGCCGGTATCAAAAACCTTACCGAATATATACTGAACAGTCTTCCGTCGGGCCCTCAATACTTTCCATCGGGCACGACAAGTGACACCGACGAAACAGTCTTTATAGCGGAATTGGTACGGGAACAACTCCTCAGGTTCGTAAAAGAAGAGTTGCCGCACTCCATTGCCTGCAAGGTAACGGAAATAAACTGGCCTTACATCAGGTGTGAAATATTGGTGGAACGTGACTCTCAAAAGGCAATGGTCATCTCAAAAAACGGCCACTTGTTGAAACAGATAGGGATCAACGTTCGAAGACAACTGCCGCCGGGGACCTATCTGGATTTAATTGTCAAAGTGGAAAAAAACTGGCAAAAACGCACCGATATCATAGAAAGACTCGGCTACTGACCCGCCGACCGAGTCTTTTACCACAAAATATGACTATATGATGCGAAATATATCTGTATATTTTATTCTGCCTATACTTTTAAAGTATATATTATTTTTTTTCCATAAAACTCCTTGTGTATGTCAATAAAAACTTTGCATTGATTCAAAATTGTCTTTACCGGGACTGAAAATCCCTCTTATGACTTTTTACCCTAGTTAAAGACAATATGGGCAGTACAAACTAATTAGATAGTAAAGACAACCGCTAGTTCAATGAGGAGCCGGGAGAGTTATGAAAGATCAGCAAAAGCAGAACGAAGATAAATTGCACATACAAAACAGGTATCCGGATAACTGGGAGATCTACGGACTACTGAATACCGGCGAACCCATCTATATCAGACCTGTCAAAAAAGATGACGCGGCTGTGTTGGGCGTATTGGCAGACACTTTTTCTTCTTCAAACAGCTATGCCTCACATTTTGATGTCGCAACTTTGATCCCCAAGGGCGAAGGCGGAAGCCTGAAAATAGACTACAGAAACTTTATGGCTTTTATAGCCCTGCGGGATGCCCAGCCCCTTGGTGTGGCCAAGTTTGTCTTATCTGAAGATAACCTGGCCGAAATAGCTTTCGTGGTGGTGCGGGACTACCAAAGAAAGGGGGTGGCAACTCTTTTGCTGGAGAGCCTCTCCGGTTATGCCAGAGAGCAGGGCGTCAGATACTTTACGGCCAACATCGAAGACGGCGAAAACCCGATCGTTGGGGTACTAAAAGAATCCGGCTTGACTTACACGGAAAAGCCCCTTTCCCAAGGCGTAAAGATTACCCTCGACTTGGACCCCACCGATGTATTCCTCGACAAGAGAGACGAGAGGGAGCGCCTGGCGGAAGCGGCATCCATGGCTCACATATTGAGCCCGAAATCCGTGGCCGTTGTGGGGGCGGGCAGAAAACCGGGAGGAGTGGGGCACGAAATTGTCAGAAAAATTCTTTCGCAAGACTTTACGGGAACCCTCTACCCCATCAACCCGAATGCCAGATCGGTCTGCGGAGTCCCGGCATTTGCCACCCTCGCCGAAGTACCGGAGCATATTGACGTGGCCATCGTGGCCGTACAAGCCAAAAATGTTTTGTCGGTGGTTGAAGACGCCGCCAAGGCAAAAGTGGACTCTCTCGTTATCGTCTCCTCAGGCTTCGGGGAACTGGGAGAACAGGGCGCTTGGATGCAAAGCGAATTGATGAAAACTGCGCGCCAACACGGCATAAGAATTGTGGGGCCCAACTGCCTGGGTGTCTCCAACACTTCCCCCGACGTACGCCTGGATGCCAATTTTGGTCCCATGCCGGCAGAAAAGGGACCGATAGCTTTGGCATCCCAATCTGGAGCCGTGGGCGTCGTGTTGCTTGACCAAACACGCTCGGCCGGACTCGGCATATCAGGCTTTGTATCGATGGGAAACAAAATAGACGTCAGCAGCAACGACCTTCTTTGCTACTGGGAAAACGATCCGAATACAAAAGTGGTGGCGCTCTATCTGGAGTCCTTCGGCAACCCGATCAAATTCTCCCGTATTGCAAAAAGAGTCGGAAAGAAAAAACCCATAGTCGTCCTCAAAGGAGGCAAAAGCAAGGCGGGTGCCAGAGGGGCCATGTCGCATACGGCTTCGGCCACCACAAAAGAAATCACCATCAAAACTCTTCTCGCTTCCTCCGGGGTCATCGAAGTGGGAACCCTGGAAGAACTTATTGACGTAGTCGGGGTAGCTGCCTTGGCAAAACTGCCTGCCGGCAGAAGCGTTGCCCTGGTCGGCAACTCCGGAGGACCCCTTATTCTGGCCGCGGATGCCTGCTCACAATCCGGACTTGAAGTACCGGAATTGGATCCAAGTCTTCAGGAACGCTTGCTCGGTTTCCTTCCTCCGGCAAGCGCCGCGGCCAACCCCATAGACATAACCGCCGACGGTAATCCGGATACCCTGGAAAGAGTTTTGCGGGAACTGACGGCAGAACCCGAAGTGGGCAGCATCCTCGTCGTCGCCACATCTCTCATCGCTCTCTCGCTGGATCAGGCCACCGAGGTGATCAACCGGGTTCTCAAAGATACGGACAAGGCCATCGCTGCCTGCTTCTTGGGCGGAAAGCCCTCTGCCCTCAGCGCAAAAACAGAGAAGGACAGAATCGGACAGCTGCCCGAATTTCCGATTCTTCCCTCGCCGGAAAGGGCCGCCGGCGCACTCGCCAAATTGTTGTCTTACGCCATGTTCAAAAAAAAGGAAACCGACTACAACTATCACCCCGGCAGCGAAAAAATCTACGCCGCAAAAAGCATTGTCGCCGGCAGCCTGGGAGAAGACATTCAGGAAACCTGGTTGGACGCGAAAACGGCACACCGCCTCCTCTCTTACTTTGACATCCCTCTGGTGGAGGAATACACCGCCGAAACGGCAGAAGAGCTGACAACTTTGGCCGCGGGACTCACTTTCCCGGTGGTCCTGAAAGCAGGAGGCGGTTCCATCATTCACAAGAGCGATGTGGGCGGCGTGGTTCTCAACATCGGCGACGGAGAAGAATTGGTTAAGGCCTTTCGGGAAATGTATAAAAAGCTGGGGAGTGCCATATTACCTGTCACGGTGCAGACTATGGTAAAGCAGGGAACAGAGACGATAGTCGGACTGAACAACGACCTCCATTTCGGCCCCACCGTCATGTTCGGCATGGGCGGCGTGATGACCGATCTTTTACAGGACAGAGCTTTTGCCGTTCCCCCTCTCAGCAAAGACGACATCGACCAATTGATCTCTTCGATCAAAAGCGCGCCGCTCCTTTACGGCTACCGGGGATCCGATCCCGTCGACGTCAAATCCCTGAACCGTGTGATCGGGGGTATCGCCACTCTTTCTCTGGTTTTGCCGGAAGTGGCAGAGATTGACCTCAACCCGGTGATAGTTTCTCCGGGCGGAGCGATTGCAGTCGACATCAAAGTAAAAGTACGGCGGATTCCGGGCGGACCGGACTCACTGATGAGAAAACTCAAGTCTTTTTGAGCGGCAAAAGACCCTAAAGCCGTCCTGCTTTTGGTGCCGGGTCCGTAGCGGACATCGCAAGATGTTTGTCACGGACCCGGCGTTATTTTATGACACAGACTGATAAAAATGTAGTCACACAAGCGCGTATTGAATACCGGCCCGCCGGATGTACAGAAAAAATTATTCGCAGGGGAATTTATTGCTTTCCCACCCCGGCCAAAGGCTTTTCTTCCGTCAGGTTGTCATGATCGGAAAAGACCGTCGTGTCCTCGTCTTCCCCGGAAAGTGATTCGAGAGCCCGCAACTTGGGTTCGGGAATACAGGCCAAAGTAAGGAAGATCCCGACAAAGGAGACGGCCGCCATAACTCCCATGACGCCGCGCACCCCTATCCAGACAAGCATGTGCGGCACCATCAGCGCCCCCACAAAAGCTCCCAGTTTCCCCGCGCCGGCCGAGATGCCGTCCGCCGTTCCCCTTATTTTGGTCGGAAAAATCTCCGCCGGAAGCACAAAGGTGGTCATGTTGGGACCAAACTCCACAAAGAAATAACTCAGCGCATAAAGAACCAAAAAAGGCACGACGGCGGTGGAAACGCCTGGTATGGCCCAGATGGCGGCAAAAGCCAGAGCCATGGCCAAAAACCCTTGCCACTGAATTTTTCGCCTGCCCAGTCTGTCAAGCATAAATACGGCCAGCCAGTAACCGGGGAGGGCCGCGACGGCAAAAATAGCCAGCGCTATCAGCGTATGCGAAAGAAGAGAACCTTTCGGCTGAACCAGTTTCAGAATAAGGGGACTGGAGACGGAATTGCCGTAAAAAGCTATATCCATCAAGAACCAGGCTCCGGCCGTTCCCAGCAGCCGCACCAAAAACTTATGAGACAAAAGGCTGTAATTTTTTTCCGGCAGTTCTCTTGCCGGAAAAGCCTCTGCCGGCATGACGGGCACGGTGACCTGCTTGCCGGTCACCCACTCCATTGATTTTGCGGCGGAGACAAGATCGCCTTTGCTGTAGGCAAATCTCGGGGTTTCTTTTATTTTCCGCCTGAGATAGATGACGGATGCCGCCGGTATGGCTCCCATGCCGAGCAGCAGTCTCCAGACGAGATCCGTGGGCACCGAAGTGGCCAAGAAAAGACTTGCCATCAACGGACCCACTATCAGACCCAGTCCCTGCATGGCAAATACTGTCCCTATGAGCTTCCCGCGGGATTTGGTGTTGGCATATTCGGAAGTTATGACAGCCGAGGTTGCATAATCTCCACCCACGCCGTAACCGACAAGCAGTCTGAAGACAAAAAGAGAGGTGAAGTTCCAGCTGAACGCCGACAGGACGGCACCCACAACCAAAATTAGCACTTCCAGGCCGTACATTTTCTTGCGGCCAAGCTTGTCCATCAGTCTTCCAAAGGTAAGGGCGCCGAGAACTGATGCCAAAAGCGACGCCGAATTCAGCAGGGAAATCTGTCCCGTGTTCAAGTGGAAAATCGGAGTCAACAAGACGGTAACCGTGCCTATGATAAAGAGATCGTAAGCATCGGTAAAAAAACCCATTCCAGAGACTAAGACCGTGGTCCAGTGCTTTTTTGTGGTTTGGCTATTGTCCAGTTGGGCGTAAAAACTGCCGGAAGAAAGAGCGGAGCTGTCAGTCACATTATTTTCCACGACGGAACCCGTTGTATTTTCTCATAGATTAATTATCGCGAACATAAGTTTATTTTTAGAAAACTCTCGGTAGAGATAAAGTTACAAAAAGGTAAATTTTTCATCACAACTCTGCTCCGGTTCGGACTGCTCACACCCCCCGAGTGAAAATATTTTTACTTTTCGGAAATAATTCCCTTTTGCCGAAACTATATTGTATATCGGCAACAACACGCCTGCGGGTGTAGCTCAATGGTTAGAGTCCCAGCCTTCCAAGCTGGTTATGCGGGTTCGATTCCCGTCACCCGCTCCCGATGCCCGTATTCGAACTCGGGCACGTTGAAGATGCCGTCGAAGGGCGAACGGTACTCCTCGCGGCAGATCCGCCCGTCTTTCATGCCGAGCCGTTCGAACACCGCTGCGTTGAACCGCTTGGGGTGCAGTCGGTGCCCTTGCGGTAGGCGTCTCCGCAACCGGTGGCGACGAGCTCCGGGGTCGCATCGTTCACCGGAACGCGAAATCCTCCGAGAAGGAGCGGTGCGTTATCGGCTCCCGAGCGTGACATGGGGCTGATCGTAATCTAGGCGTTTTGACAAAGTCAACCTGGTTGTCTACTATTGGGCAACCAGGTTGACGATTCAAGGGAGATGGACATGACTGCAACAGTAGGGCAGGTCTCACTGGCCGGGGCTACGCACCATTACGCCAAGGTCAACGGGACTGAGTTGCACTACGTGGCGGCGGGCACTGCAGGAACTCCGGTTCTGCTGGTCCATGGGTTCCCCGAAACGTAGTGGACTTTCCACAAGCTCATCCCGCTGCTCGCCGACAGCCACCGTGTCTATGCACCGGATCTGCGCGGGTTCGGTGACTCTGACAACGGGCCGGGCGCCTACGACAGCAAGACCTCCGCCGAGGACCTGCACCTTCTGATCGAACAGCTCAACCTCGGCCCCGTGCACCTCACCGGCCAAGACATCAGCGGAGCGACTGTTTTGCGCCTCGCCGCTACGCACCCGAGGATGTGCTCAGCTTCACCGCCATCGAGATGGGTCTCCCCGGGTTTGGCCTTGAGAGGCTGGCCGACGTCACCCACGGAGGTATTTGGTATATCGGCGTTCTTGCCGCTACCGGGATCCCCGAGATGCTGCTCGCCGGTCGTGAGCGCGAGTTCCTCGGACAGTTCGCCTTTCCGGCCATGAGTGCCACCCCCGGAGCAATTATCGACGCCGACATCGACGAGTTCGTTCGCACCTACTCCCGTCCCGACGGCTGGCGCGGGGCGATCGGGCTTTACCGGTCCATGCTCCAAGAAGGCGACGAGATCGCAACCCTTGTCGCCGGCCACAAGCTGAGCCTCCCGGTGCTGGCGATCGGGGCCGGAGGCGGCGACTTCACCTTCGCAACGATGCGCCAGGTCAGCTCTGATCCAGTCCGGTCAGTGATGCTCGAAGGCGTCGGCCACTACGCAGCCCTGGAGGCACCCGACCGGGTGGCGCACGCTCTTCTCGACTTCTTCAGAATTGTTGACG
Source organism: Actinomycetes bacterium (assembly GCA_021796535.1). Taxonomy (GTDB): domain Bacteria; phylum Actinomycetota; class Acidimicrobiia; order Acidimicrobiales; family Bog-793; genus JAJZMK01. Next base: position 107,734 of record JAKABW010000003.1, read on the forward strand.
GCTCCTGAACGTCTGGATCCCTACCCGACCACCCAATCGAAGCGCCCAGACCGCAGCGCGCCAACGCCTCGCTCAGGGCAGCGCGTCCGGTCGGGGATCCTGCAACGGACACGCCGGACCCGTAGGCGAGCTGAGTCACGGCCGCATCCCTGCTATGTTGAGCGCACCCGGCGCCGAACCGCCTACCATCGCGAGCATGACTGACGCGGACGCAAAGTCAGTCCGGCACTTCGACCCCGGTCATTGCTGCGGTCACAGATGTCGAAGCAGCTCTCCGCCGAATACTGCTCTTTCAAAAACTTCTTTGCGCTCTTTTTGCGGGCGACGCCCACCCGACTCTCCGCAGCACCGCGTTGCCTTTCCCTCCAAAAGCCCGCCGCCCCGGATAAGTATTTTTGACGCCATGCGCAAACCGGTTTCCAGCCGCTATAGTTAATGCGAAGAGTTCGCATTAACTATAGCCAACGGAGAAAATTTTGCCGGCACGGGAAGAGCGATTACATCCGGAGACGAAAACCGCCGGGGTATCTTTCGCGTCGCAAGACTCGGGCAAAGATTCTTTTCCGGAACAAGAAAACTCTTCCCGGCAGAAAAGCCTTGCCCAGCGCCTCGATTTGAAAGATCTGGTTCCGCTGTCGGTTTCCAGCGTCGGACCGCTTTTTTCCGTGGCGGCAACCGGCGGCGTTATGGCGGCATATGCCGGCGTGTGGACACTGCCGGCCATCTTTCTTTTGGCCTTTCCTTTCCTCGTCTCCAGCTTCGTCTTCAGACTGCTGAACAAACATTTTCCGCAGGCGGGGGCTTCCTATCACTGGTCGGCCCGTGTTTTGGGAGAATCGGCATCCAGATATCAGGCCTGGATACTGATTCTGGCTTACTTCACTTCGATTCCGCCCATTGCCATACCGGCAGGCAGTTATACCGTCGCCCTCCTTGCCCCCAGGTATCAATCCTCTTCCGTCCTGGAAGCCGGAGTTACGCTGTTTTGGATTATCTTTGCGGCCGTACCTCTCCTTTTGGGCGCCAAGCCGACGGCCAGGATCACCCAGGTATTTTTCGCCGTGGAAATGCTGGCGTTGACGGCTTTTGCCGTTATCGGTGTTTCCAGGCTCGGTAAAATATCGGTACCGCTTCACTTCTCCAAGCCGCCGATCGGCGGCATGTTGGTGGTCGCCGTAATAGCCGCCACCATTTTAGACGGTTGGGAAATCGACTCTTACGCCGCCGAAGAATCCAAAAAACCCAGGGAACACCCCGGACTGGGAGGCATAATAGGAGCCTTTGGGGCCTTGCTCTTTTATGCCGTATTGTACCCTCTCATGATAGGAGAAACCCCCATCCGCAAGCTGGCCGGTTCAAGCGATCCTTTGGCCGTCTGGGCAAACCGTCTCATACCGGGACACGGCTGGGCCATGCTGATACCGGTTCTGGCTTCGACCGCCGGAGGACTTTGGCTTACCACCTACATACTCACCAGAGCGCTTTACGCAATGGGCAGGGAACGGTTACTGCCGGTGAGTTTTGCCAAACTGAACAAGCGCCGCGTGCCGGGCTTTGCCGTCGTCGTCACTTTGTCTCTGACGTTTTTGGTGGTGCTCGGCGAAACTTTTGTCGGCTCATTGTCGGATTTTTTCAAACTGATTTTGTCGGCAGCCGGCTTTTTTATCTTGGCGGAATTTTTTATGGATTCGCTTACCGCCGTCATGTTTCTGGCGTTCGGACACAAAAAGCTTCCCGAACTCTCCGTCCATCCCCACCGACACAAAGCCCTTATGTTCTTCTCTTTAATTTCCAGTCTGATGATGGGGAGTTTGCTCGTCGCCTTTTTCGTCTACGGACCCAAGGCCATAGGCGCCGGAATAGACCAGACTTTGCTTGTCTTGCTGATGCTCGGCGCCGTTTTCACTTATCTGAGTAGGAAAAAGACCGCTTCCCCCTTTGTATTTGAAGGAAAATCTGTCTAGTCTATAAGATCCCGTGGGAGGACACTTCCGCTTTTTCTTGGTCACCGAGCGCCGGATTAGCGTGAGATATCCGCATATGCAATGCGATGGCCCCGCTTGTTACGGCAGCCCATCCGCACCAAACGGAGGCAAAACCGTCCACCGTCAATTTGGCTATGACGGCCACCGCTATCAGATTGACGGCGCCGAAAATCACCACATGACGTTGACCGGAAATCAGGAGCGCACCGCACACGGATGCCACATATGCCGCGACCAGCGGGAGCGAATCTTTAATTCCCAAGTGATAAGCGACGTGATAGGGTGCCTCCGTAGCGCCGTAGTGGCCCTGCAGCATGGCTTGGGCCAGCATCAGACCGACAAAAAGTCCCATCAAACAAAAGGGAACCGTCACGTATCGACGTTTTTTGGAAGGTTCGATAAGCAATACCGCAAGCGGTACGTATATCGGCAAAAACACCATGGCGATTGCGAGATAAACAGCGGTGGCAAGATGGGTAAAGAAGTGATCCACGTGGCCCTGCAGACCGAACCATACCACAGATTCCACCAATTGATGAAAACCGAGTATGACGGGAAGCGCGGCGAGCGGCAAATACCTCTTCCGTCTCTGCACATGAAGTAAAGCGTCCGCTCCTATACCCGTAATCAGGGTTCCGCCGATGAGGTCGGCCTCCGGGGAAAAACACATGTTCAGAACCTTTCCTCTTCGGCGATAATAGCTTCGACCTGAGCGGCAAAGTCTTCGGAACGCTCCAGATAATTCCTGTACTGACTGAAACTCGGTGCGGCCGGCGAAAGCAAAATCACCGGGGATCGGGCGGTTTTTCTTTCCGAAAGAGATTTTGCCCACACAAAACCTTCCCTCAGGGCGACTTTGAGAGTTTCACAGATACAGATATCGGTTCTCTTTCCGCCGGAGTTTCTCAGTAAAAAATGTCCGTCGGGATGTTGTTCAACGGTTTCGTCTGTTTCCGCCAGGTATTTTTCTGCTATCCTCCGGCCCGCTTCCGAAAGAACCAGCATGCACAACGGCTGTCCGTGATGACGCAAGGCCCCTATCAGCTCCGAATAGTCTATCCCTCTGTCCGAACCGCCCAGAATTATGGCCACCGGGTGATCGGCATAGGCAGAAAGGGCGGCTGCTGTCGGCAGGGCGTTGGTGGCCAACCCGTCATCAATAAATTGTATGCCCCCGTATTCCGCCACTTTTTCCATCCTGTGCGGAAGAGGAGAAAAAGTTGACAGAGCCTTTACAAGAGATTCTTCATCCGCTGCCATTCCGATGCTCTTTATCACTTCCAAAGCCAACAGCGCATTTCTTTTATTGTAAACCCCCGGCAAAGAAAATCCCGGCAGGTATTTTTCCGCCGCATCTTCGTCATAGCAAACCATGGAGGGGGAAGGGCCAAGCAAAACCGCATTCTCTTGCAAATTGACGTCGTCGCCGTTGACAATCACTCTCTCTACGCCGGGCAGGGTGCATAGTCTCAGCTTATCCCTATAATAAGTTTTTAAGTCACCCCTGTGCCAGTCCAAGTGATCCGGCGCAAGTGCCGTAACTACGGCCGTAGCCCCGGCCGAGCAAAGATCGGCCGTCTGAAAGCTGGACACCTCGATGACCGCCCAGTTGCATTCGTCGAAACCGCTCCTCGGATCCCAGGGAACCGTCCCCAGATTTCCGAAAGAGCCGGCTTTTTCCCCGAGTGAGGACAGAAGGTGCGCTATCAGAGAAGTGGTGGTGGACTTGCCTTTCGTGCCCGTCACCATGATGATATTTTCTTTTTCCCTTCCTTCCAGAAAAAGAGCCATCCCGCCTGCCACCCTAACTCCGTTTTTGGCAAGTTCTTCCGCCTCGATGCAGTAACGGCTTATGCCGGGGGCCTTGATCACCACTTCGCAGGCCAAAAGCGGGGAAATATCGCCGTCTGTCAACCGCACAAAATCAAAGTTTTCGCCTTCCAGCCCGGATATCTGAGAGCGCTCTTTTGTATCCGCCAAAAGGGGGGTTACCCCCAAAGACTTCAGGTAAAGATAACTGGCCGCGCCCTCCTTGCCCACTCCCCATAAGGCGACATTTTTGCCTCTCAGGTCGGCAAAAGACAGCGGTTCAAAGGAAGACATCACGCAAGTACCCGGGAATAAAATTTTCTCCGCTGGGGTGCATCAGCTCTTCAATTTCCCGTTCGGTCACCAAATTCGGTGAGCCGGGAGCCGCCGCTGCGGCTGCGAGGCTCTCCGCCGGGCCGTCTCCCTTTCTGTCATCCCGCTCCAACGCCAACTGCAGAGCCGCCCTGCACTCCGTCACGTCCCCCACGCATTCAAAAGGCTTTGCGTAAAGACCGAGCAGGGCCAGGAATCTGTCGTGATTTGCTTCCGCCGAAAGCGGTTCCGCTCCCGCAAATATTTCTTCCAATTGGTATTTTGACAAAAAGGGCGCAAGTATTAGGTCGATAAAGCAACACTTGTCACAGACCCCGCACCATTTATCCAAACGCTGACCCGGATCGATATGAAAAGCTCTGTTACAGCTCCTGAACACAGGTAAATAGGTATCACACGATACGAAACGCCGAGCTATCCACAACTCGCTGAGCGGTCTCAGCAAAGAAAAGTAACTTATAGCACCGCCGGTAACGTCTTTGACCATGGCGTGCAACATGGCTTCGAATTCGATGCCTTTGGACCATTGGTGGTTCACCGTTTTGTCCCCCAATACAGAACCCGAGGATGCCGATTTCTCGTTGGACATTACCGCATGGTTAAAACCGTTGAGATGCGCCGACACTACCGCCGCTGCGGAGATAACGGCCGTGATAGGAACGTGACCGTTCAAAAGGCCGAGCGAAACGGAATCCAGTATCTTTTCGTCAAGCTGTCTTTCCAACCTTACCACCGGCAATTTGGCCGCCTCCGCGGCATTTTCGATGGCGGCATATCTGTCGTTCAGCCTGCTCATGACGAAAAGTGAGATTTCGTCAGCTTTATGGCGCAAAAGTTCCAGGGAGGTAAGAGAATCTATGCCGCCGCCGAAAGGAAGCAAAACTTTTATCCCGCCTTCGGGTATCGACTCCTCCGAAGCCGGATCCGCCAAAGGAGATGGGCGATTGGGGAGGACCGCCCCGGGGTGGCTCTCCCCCGAACCGGACACAACGGCGGCTCCTGCTGCGTCAAAAAATGACAGCCCGGGCAATTCCAGGTTATTTCTGTACGCCATCTCTTCCAGCCCGCGGGAGTAAACGGCTGCCGTCAGCGCCGCTTCGGAGGAACTGACCGGCATATTTTTAAAATTCAGTCTCGAAGGCAATCCGGCTTTGTAGTAAGAGACGCCGGCCACAAAATACAGTACATCAAGGAGTTTTCGTGCCGTCAAGTCCCAATCGTAACCGGACCCGAACAAAAACGTTTCCGTAAAGGTCAGCTCTTTTCCGCGTTTGGCGTTGGGCTTGTCCCAAAGCAGTTGATAGCGGAAAAGCACCCTGCCGGTATCCCCGTCCAAGTCATAGCCCAAGAAGTTGAACTCTTGCGCTATTTCGTTCACAGTTCACACTCCAGAAATTGAATGCAAGCCATAAAAAGACTCGCCGCCCCTACAATATTTAGAGTCTATTATCGATTCTCGCAAAATGACGGCAAAAGATCGGTTTAATTGCGCTGACGGCTTTTGCCGCCGCGGAATCGTGGAATTTTGGCGGCGACAAAAGCCTATTGCCGGTTTGCGGTCCCCAGAGCTTTTTGCGCGATCCTCTCCAGCAAATCGTCGGTTTTTGGATCCGGCTTGGTGTATTCCGGGTGTGCCTCGTAGAAAGACATGACTTTCGCCGCCCCCTCGGCAAAGGGAACCAACGCCTGCCAGCCGCGGGCCACGGATTTAATTTTTGAATTGTCGAAAATCACCGAATACGATTTGTCGCCCAAAAAAGACGGCCCCCATTCCGGGGCCGCTTTCGCTATTGCCGACGAGGGAAGGTGGACGTAATCCACTTCACAGATCCCCGCTGCTTCGGCGACAATGTGATAAATCTGGTTCCAGGTCAGAACTTCGTCGGATGTAATGTGAAAACTTTCTCCCACAGTGGCTTTGTTGGCCAACAGGGCGGTAAAAGCTCTAGCAAAATCCGTATTGTAGGTCAGGGTCCAAAGGGAAGTTCCGTCTCCGTGAATTACCACGGGCAAACCCTGCCGCATCCGCCTTATGACGCCGTAGCCGCCTTCGAAAGGCAACAGGGTTTTGTCATAAGTATGGGAAGGACGCACTATCGTGGCGGGGAAACCGTTGTCACGGTACTCTTTCGTCAACAACTCTTCGCAGGCTATCTTATCCCTGGAGTACTGCCAGTAGGGATTGACGAGCGGCGTGGACTCCGTGACGGGCAGCCTCTGCAGAGGCTTTTGATAGGCAGAGGCGGAACTGATAAATATATATTGCCCGCACCTGCCGTGCCAGATGTTGACATCCCGTTCGATGTGTTCGGGCGTAAAGGCTATGAAATTGATCACGCAATCAAAATCTTTGCCCGACACAGCCTCTTTGTATTCGCCCGCTTCTCTGACGTCCACTCTTATCAGTTCGGCTTCTTCCGGTATCTGCCGCAACTTTGTCTGTGAGCGGTTCAGCAGGGTTACCTCGTAGCCTTTTGCCAAAGCTTCCCGTACACAAGCCGAACTGATGATACCGGTACCGCCTATAAAAAGTACCGATTTTGTCAAATTGTATCGCTTTCTGCCAGTTTGTCTCTTTTGAGAACCTTAAGTCTATGGTAGACAAAAACTGCCACGGCCACAACCACCACAACCAACAAAACATAGGCGGCGTATTGGAAACCGTTGGCCACGGAATGCCATGCCGACCCTACGGCATAACCGAGCCCGGCCAAAACGGCGGAATATACCAAGGTGCCGAGAGCCGTAAAAAGGGTAAAACGCCAAAAGGTCATTTCCGCTATTCCGGCGGCCAAGCTGACGAACGTCCTTATCAAAGGCATCGCTCTGCCGATGGGCACGGCAATGTCTCCGTGCTTGGCAAAAAAGCGGTCCGTTCTGTCTATATCCGACTTTGAAATCAATACGTACTTGCCGAACTTATAGACGAACGGTCTCCCTCCCGCTTTGCCCACGGCGTAGGAAACGAAGGATCCCAACACTTCCGCCACGGTGCCCAATAAAATTACCGCCACTATATTCAGATGGGGGTCCCCTGGTTTATGTAGCAAGCCTCCGGCCAAAGCCCCCGCAAATCCGAAAGTCACCTCCGAAGGGATCGGTATACAGCACGCCTCTATGAAGGCTAAAACGACTAGGGCAAGATATCCATGACTTATAATAAAAGATTCCACTATGCCCTTTTATCAAATATTTAATGGCTAGTGTTGGCATATCGGCTAATATTTGACCGATATCACTTCAAAGCAAGACAATTTCTTGCTTTCCTGAGAGTCTTCACAGGATACGCGCGGCAATGGAATTTTCGGCAAAACAAAGACAAAACCCGTTACCGGGATCCTTGGTTATGATACCGGGCGTCAGTCTTGTCGCTAAAATGTTTTTGCCCCTGACCGCCAAACTGAGCCCGCCGCTCGCCGCTTACGGCATCAATTGGCCTTTCCACAAAGGCCTTCCCGTTACTTATATGCCAAAACCGGAAGTAGAAGACAAAGAAGCTTTTCTCGAAAAATTTATTGACGCAAAAGAACTTGCCAAATACGTACTTTTTGCGTTGTTTGTCTTAAACGGCCGTCCGCCCAAAACCGATTCGGCGGCGGCGGGACTTCTTGCCGTGGATTCCCTTTCCCCCGACATGTCGGCAGAAAAAGGTTTGCCGATGGGTTTTGGCCATTCCGCCGGAGCCACGGCGCTTCTCATGACAGAATTTCTGTTTCCCGGCACTTTTGCCGCCTTGTTTCTCTACGAACCGGTTCTCATAACGGACCGTTCTTTTACATCGGGGGAAGTGACCGAAGAGATTGCTTCTCTCATAACCCGGACTCTGGAGAGAAAATCCGTCTTTTCTTCCCCCGGCAACGCCAAAGATCACTTCCGCAACCGCATGCCGTTTGCCGACATGGATCCGGCATGTCTCGATTTTTACCTGAAAGACGCCCTGTGCCACGGGGTGGGTCCCGACAGGGAGTCGCGTCTCATACTGGATCGCTCCGTTGAAGCAAAATTTTACGGCCGGTTCGGTGCGATGGGAAAAATCCCTTCGCCGGGGACCGGAGTTTGCCCCGTACATGTCCTCACGGGATCCCGCGACAACAAAGTCGCCTCTTACTCTTTGGAGAACCTGAAGGATCTCCTGCCAAATATCCAAACGACGGTGCTGGACGGTCTGGACCATTTCGGACCTTTTACGGCTCCGGAAAGAGTGGCGTCCGTTATAAACGCCGGCCGGCTCCCGGAATAAAAAAGATCCGGCTCACAGAGAAAAATATAAATATCTTCCCTTAATAACAGACTGCCTCGGCGGACCTTATTAAACTCTACATGTGCCGCTCGAAATGCCGGAAACTTTATCCCCAAGCAAGATGGACCGTTTTACCTCCTGTCCGCTTTCTTTCCGGTATACCTACATAGACAAAATACCGGAACCCACCACACAGGCTCAACTGAAAGGCACCCTTACCCACAGGGTTTTGGAGTTGCTTTACGCCGAAGATGCGGTTTTGCGCACCCAAGAAACAGCCGCCGACATACTGAAATCCGTCTTGGCCCAGGAAGACGACTCTCTCAGGGAGATCGCCGTAGACGAGGAAAATCTGCTGGCCATGACCGTGGAAATAGAGCGGCTGGTACGCTCTTATTTCGCGATAGAAGACCCCTCCGCAATCAGCTGCCGGGCCACCGAACTCGACATATCGGCGGAAGTATCCGGTTTCCGCCTGCGGGGCATCATCGACAGGTTGGACGTCACGGAAAACAACGAACTGATTATCGTCGACTACAAAACGGGCAAGGCCCCGGGGGAGTCCTTCGAAAAATCCAAACTCAACGCCGTATCGGTGTATGCCCTCCTCTGTGAAATGGAATTCGGACAAAAACCCGTCGAAATGAGGCTTATCTATCTCAAGAACGGAATTTCCATCATCAAATTGCCCACGGATCAAGCCATGCGGGCCATCAAATCCAAAATAACCGCTGTGGCAACGGCCATCCAAAAGGCCTGCGACAACGACGACTTCAGGGCGAGACCTTCCCGGCTGTGTCCCTATTGTTGCCACAAAAACATCTGTCCCGCTTTCTCTAAAGATTAAAGAACCGGATCCGGTTGCCAAAGAGTTGACAAATCCCAAACGGAAGATACACTAAGATAAAACCGATCCGTTTACGGTAGTTTTTTGCGTTATAAAGAATAAGTCCTGACAAATATCATAAATTGGGAAAGCCGATATGAAAAATATAGCGACAAACTATTTTTTTAAATACTCTTCCGGCCCTTTGGCGGCAGAAAAAATAAACTTTCTGAAAGAACAGATAACAAAGTTTGACGCTGCCATAGACGGTTATGTGACCGGCGTCAGGGGCAACAAAATAGCGGACAGAACTTTTTACACCGCCTCGGAACTCGGAGACTTCGGCTTGCTATGGGTTATACTGGCCGTCCTGCGGGCCATGAGGGGAACAAAATTGGACGAACGGGCCGGCCTCAGAGCGGTCATAGCCACCGGCATGGAATCCACTTTGGTAAATATTTTTCTGAAATCAATTTTCCGGCGCTCCCGGCCGACGGTCGAAACGGACCACCCCCTCCCTCTCAGACAACCCCTCTCCTCCAGCTTCCCGTCGGGACACGCCACCGCGGCTTTCTGCGCCGCCACACTTTTGTCCGAAAAAGACAAACTGGGTTGGTTTTACTTTCTCTTGGCCTTTGTAGTGGCTTCCAGTAGGGTTTATGTCAGGATACATCACAGTTCCGACGTGGTGGGTGGAATCGTCATAGGACTCATGTTGGGAATGCTCGGACGCACGTTGGCCCCTTTGCGATCCAGAAAAGCCAAGCGCTAAAAGCTTTCTTCCTCACATATCCGGGCAAAAAATACCGGCCGAAAAAGCCGTCCCCAAAAATGTTGTCTGGGAAGCATTAAATGGGTAGAGTTAGACCATGGCTGACATCACAAGTGACCCGACGGAACCGCAGCGCGACAACATCTCACTTATCATCTGTTGTGAAAATCTGGGCACAACCTCCTCATCCAACGCCGGTATTTACAGGGCTTTGAGGGAAGGTTTGGCCACCTCGGCCTCTTTGGTCGTACCGGCTCCGTGGGCACGGGCCGCCGCCGCGGAGTACAGAGGAGAAGACATTGGAGTAAGCCTGACCCTTGTCGCCGAGTGCGATTTATTAAAGTGGGGCCCCATCACCTACGCCCCGTCTCTTTTGGGAGGCAGCGGGGGTTTTCCCGGAACCGTTGCCGACGCCTGGGAACACGCCGACTTGGACGAAGTGCGCCGGGAATGGCGCGCCCAGGTAGAAAGGGCCATCTACTGGGGTTTTGACGTCACCCACCTGTCTTTACACCTTCCCGGCATTGAGTTGCGCCCGGAATTTTTTGACGCATACCTGGAAACAGCCGAAGAATTCCGGCTTCCCGTAAGATTGGCCAACCGAAGCGCTGAAAAAATAGCCGGATTCCCTTTTCACAATTTGGCAACGGGGCGCGGGGTCGTCTTCCCCGAAAATTGCCTGTCGATACAATCCGTACACGGAGAGACCGACATCGCCGTCACTCTTTCGCAATGCACCCAGGGCATCAACTGCATATCTTTGGACGCGGCAATCGACACATACGAATTGCGCACGGCATACCGGGACTGGGAGCAACCGGTTTCCAATTTGGCACTTTTGACAAGTTCACACTTAAAGGAGGCCGTAGAACATCGGGGCATGAATTTGGTTGGCTATAAGCACCTGAGAAATTTAATGCGCTCTGAGCCGCAACGATGACAAATCAGTAATATCTGGGAACGTAAGATCCCTGTCCCATGGAGAAGCTCTCCTCCATGTCGATATCTTCGTCGACACTGCCCCGCACTTCGGTAACCCAGGCAAGTCTCTGCTTCAAGAGACGCTCGACGCCGCCTTGCAAGGTGACGGAGGAGATGGCGCACGATCCGCAGGCTCCCTGCAGCTGTACGGCAACCACGCCCCGTTCGTAATCAGCTTCGACCACCGACAGATCCCCGCCGTCCATCTGAACGGCGGGTCTCATCACGTCTATCAATTCTTCCAGTTCTTTTTGCCTTTTGGCCAATTCTTCCGGCTCAAGCGCCAAAGGAGCGTCCCCGGACGAAACTTCGTCGGTGTCATGCGCTTCAGGAAAGTCTGTAAAATTCATTTTTGTCCTTATGTAACGTAAAACAGTACGTTTGTATATAGTTGAATTTTAGCCTGCTCAAATAAAAATTTGTCTCACTCATACGAATTGGGGTTTCCTCAGATGGCTACAAACGAAATTTTTGGTTCAAATCACAAAGCAGCGTCACACAGTTGGCACATATAACAAAATAATCATACTATTGAATGAAACTTAACAGGAAAAACCCAAAAAAGCATAGTACGATTTGTAATGTGCAGCTAGTTATATTGGCCGCAGGCCACGGCAAAAGATTCGGCGGTCTCAAGCAGATTACACCCGTCGGCCCCCACGGCGAAGCCATTATGGATTTTACCGCCGCCAGGGCAGAAGAAAGCGGTTTTGACGGAATTGTCGTTGTCTTGAGAGACGAAATCCGCCATGAAATCGTCTCCCACGTCAAACAAAAATGGCCGGCAACTCTGCCGGTGGCCTTTGTGTCTCAGTCAAAACGTCCCGGTACGGCAGAAGCCCTAAACGCTGCCAGGCCCGCTCTTGACGGTCCGTTCGGAGTGGCCAATGCCGACGATCTTTATTCCGTAAATGCTCTGAAAGCGGTGGTCGACTACTTCAGACCCGCTCCCCAACTCTTGAAAAAATCCCGCGGTCATGGCTTTGAGGCGGCTCAGGGCGCACCGGGCAAACACCTACTGGTTGCCCACCACCTGATCCAAACCATACTCACTAACCATGTCGTCACGAGAGGCATCTGCGAGGTGGAGAGAGGGAAACTGGTAAAAATAGTCGAACATCTGATCAGGCTGAGACCCGACGGTCTTTTTGACGCTTCCGAACTCGGAACGAGCCACATGTCTTCCGACGATCCCAGACGCAAATGGAAAAAACTCACGGGCAAAGAACCCGTCTCCATGAATCTCTGGGGATTCTCGTTGGAAATCGCGGACTTCGTGGCAGAGCAGCTGGCAAAATTCGACTTTTCCGACTTCAACAGAAGAGAGCCGCTCATCCCCGACATCGTGGCTTCGCTCATCGCATCCGACGGCTGTTGCGTGGACGTCACCGACGTGACGGACAGGTGCATAGGCCTGACTCATCCCACGGACACAGGCCTCGTCAAAGAAGAAATAGCTTCCCAATTGGTCCCCGAGCAGACAGGCGAATTCGAATAGCCGCAACACCGATCACCGGCGTAGGGTTCGGCCGCTTCCTTTCAGCACTTTAATTATTTTTTCCGGGGGGGTTTCCCCGAAATCAAACATCGGATTGACGGGCCGTGCCGCGACTTCGGGTTCACCGCCCGAAAAGACCGCCCCGGATTCGCACAAAACATATTCGTCGGCAAATCGGCCGCCGGTCGGCCGAAAAAGTGCGTCGGGTTCTTTTGTCCCCCCGTCAGTGCCTTCCGCGACCAAAAAGGCCAGTCTTGCGTCTTTGGCGATTCCGGTGACAACGCAGTCTTTTGTCCCGAAAACACCCAAAGGCAAAAACCCTTCTTCGTGCGCGTATTTTGGCTTCAGCTCAAATTCCGCGGTGCCCTTTTCCGCGGTAACGGTAACTTTGCCGCATAAGAACCCGACCAACTCCGAAAAAGCGCTTTTCGCCTCATCCCTCCCGTTCTCGGCCGGGAGCGCAATCCTCATCCGGCCCCCGGAACAAAAGTCCAGACTGTTAACCTGTTTTGCCAGCACTCCCGCAGGACGGTCAAAAAAACCGCTTCCGCATACCCCACAGCCGAAAAATATGCCGAAAGAGAGCCTTGAAGTGCGTCCGATTCCCGCGGCACACAGCGCCACCGGATCGATCACGACCGCGGCGGAATCCGCTGTTGCCGAGCCAAAGTCCCGGACACAGTCTCCGTGAACGGCTCTCAACAGGACAAGAGCGAACCCTTCTTCGTCCAACAGAGAAAAAAGCTCCGTCATCGCGGCCAGATAAGCGTTTGTCTCCGAGGAACCGGGCACAAAAATATCGAACAGGACCGCCGACTTTGGTTTTTGAGGTACCGAAAAAATTGTCATTTTATATATGCACCTTAGCATTTCTTCAAAAAACGGATGCCTTTAAACCCACGCTCTCAAAATAACCGCAAAAATTTTTACAACCTCTTCTTTTTTGTCATACTGGCAGTATGGCCAAAAAACGTCCCATGAGGGTCAACCTCTTCTCCAAAGTCAAATTGGTGGACGATCCGTTGAGCGGCCTGCTCTCCGAAGAAAGACAGATCCAACCCTTTGCCGCAACCAAAACTTACATATGTCCCGGCTGCAATCAAGAAATATGGCCGGGAACAGGACACTTGGTGATAGTGCCGATTGCCGATCCCAATCACCGGAGGCATTGGCATACCAGCTGTTGGGCAAACAGAAACACCCGCTTCCCAAAAAGCTGAAGCACAACACCCTCGGTTCCTGTCAAAGTCCGGTTAATCCATCTTCAACAGCAGCGTCAGACACCCGGTTATAAATGTGTCTTTTGTCGGGACCGCCCCCGCAAACGAAGTATGCGAAATAGCGCTATGATGTAAGTAGGAGCGTAAAAATACTAATGCTTGAGATACTGAAACTGTTGACGTGGACGGGAAGCGGTCTGAAGCCGACATCATACGAAGTGATATTCGGCACCATAGGCGCAGTTCTCGCGTTCATGGGAGCCTATAACTATCACCGCATTACCGGCGCCAATCCCTGGCGGATTCCTTCTGCCCTGTGGGCGGTGCTTGCTTTTTTTTCTCCGCTCGGTTTAATATTGGAATTTGTCGCCAAATCCAAATTGTCATTCAGGACTTCCGACAAACAAAGCGGCCTATATGCCGCCAAACATGGGCGCAGCATGATGAATGATTCTTCGCAACCGTTGCCCGCCAATCACAATCTGACAGACGGTCAATATCTTGTGAACGAAGAGTACGACACAGCCGACTACGAGGAAAATACCCACTATCCCCTGTTTGGCTGGTACCCTGATCCGCATAAAAAATACCGGTACCGCTACTGGGACGGCAAGGCTTGGACAAAGTTTATTTCGGACGGAAAAGTAAGAAGCACAGACAAAGACTTTGCCGACTGAGTCGGATCAGAGATCTTTATCCGGAATAACTTCGATATTGACGTCTTTTGTGGTAAGAACCCTGACCGAGGAAGCAAAGCGGGCCGGTCTGTACATATCCCAAACCCATGCGTCTTCCAAAAGCAACTCCACCCATCCGGAAGATTCGTCTCCGTATTGTTTCAGACTCACTTCGTTGGCCAAATAAAAACGTCTTTCCGTTTCTATGGCGTACTTAAACATGGGTAAAACAGCTCTGTATTCCTGATATAAGGAAAGCTCTATTTCGGCTTCAAATTGTTCCAAATCCTCTTCGGCGCTCATATAACCTCAACGCCCGGTCGAGAAACTAAGATACACGTGTTGTTCTACGCTCCTTGATCTTTGCCGCTTTACCGATACGGTCGCGGAGGTAGTAAAGCTTGGCTCTTCTTACGTCGCCTTCCGTAACCATTTCAATTTTAGATAATATCGGAGAATGGACGGGGAACGTGCGCTCCACGCCCACACCGAAGCTAATTTTACGCACGGTAAAGGTTTCTCTTGCGCCGCTTCCCTGTCTCCTGATCACGGCACCCTGGAAAACCTGAATTCTCTCTCTGTTGCCTTCCACGACACGGACATGAACTTTGATGGTGTCACCTGGTCTGAATGACGGTATGTCGTCTCGCAGTATTGCGTTGTCAACTAGATCTGTGGGATTCATATAAGTCATTCTCCTTGCATAGCCAGGTTTCTAAAAGTCTAATTATCGGGACCTGTCCGATATCCGTATTTTACGAGTAATTGTAGCTCATCGCGACTCAGTCCACCGCGTTTTTCTAGCATATCCTGTCTTTTGCACACAGTTTTATACAACGCGGAGGCTTTGCGCCATTCTGCTATTTTAGCATGATTTCCGCTCCTCAAAACTTCCGGAACCTCCATCCCCCTAAAGTCAAACGGCTTTGTAAAATGTTCGTACTCCAACAACCCGTCGCTGAAACTTTCCTCTTCCGCCGATTCCGAGTTTCCCAACACTTCCGGCAAAAGCCTGGCCACGGCTTCTATCACCGCCAAAGCAGCCAGTTCCCCTCCCGCCAAAACATAGTCGCCTATAGAAATTTCGTCGTCCACAAGGTATTTTGTTATGCGTCCGTCCACTCCTTCGTACCTGCCGCACAAAAGAGAAAAGCCCCTGCGGCCTCTTTCGTCTCTGAAGGAGGCCAGTTCTTGGGCTTTTTTTTGATCAAAGACGGCTCCTGCCGGAGAGAGCAAAAACAGGGGGCGGACGATGTCGGCGGACTCGACGGCGCAAAAAACCGGCTCCGGCATCATCACCATACCGGGTCCGCCGCCGAAAGGAGTGTCGTCGACGGAATGATGCCTGTCTGCCGCAAAATCCCGCAGGTCATGAGTGCTTACTTTTAAGCAGTTGTTGTCCTGCGCTCTCCCCAAAATGCTTTGCGCACAATAGTCGTCAATCATCCGGGGAAATATGGTAAAAACATCCACGCAAAAAACCGATTCCCGCTGGGGCAATTCATTCATCACAGACACCGATCTGAGTCAAACAACCCGGACTGAATAATTATGGCAAAAAATGTTCCGGGTACACCGGAAAAGCCCGACGGAATTTGCTTATTTCCTCCTTGCGACAGAAGACATCGCGACGGGAGAAGCGCCGTCGAAAAAAACTGCCGCAAAGCCGTGAACACCTAAGACAAAAGGCCTTCCGGAATATCCACAAGAATTTCGGTTTCTGTCACGGAGCGCACAAATACCAGCGGAACAAGGCCGGAATTTTCCAAAACCAGCAAATCGCTGGCGGGGTTGGCTTCCACAGAAACGACTTTCCCGTGAGAAAAGCCGCTCTGGTCCGTCAATGTCTTGCCTATCAGCTCGTGGACGAACAGATCACCTTCTCCCGATTCGAGCGGCGGTCCGGTAAGCAGAGACCCTCTGAATTTTTCTGCCGCACTCATGTCGTCGCAACCGACAAACTTCACCAGAAAACCGTTTTTATGACGAGAAGCCGACTCTATGCAAAGCTCAATCGGCTTTGAGCCGCCTGAAACATAAAGCAGGCTTCCGACGGCAAAGCGCTCGGAACGGTTGCTGACGGGGTAAACCAACACCTGACCTTTCAGACCGTGCGGCTTTACGATACGTCCGATTTCGAGAAAACCGGGGGCATCCGCCGGCGGTGCTTCGGATCCGTCAGTCAACTATCTCCACGACGGCGTCGGTTTTATCGCGGGCCGCCGCCGCCCTCACGACCACTCTGACGGCTTGGATAACGCGTCCTTTGCGTCCTATCATGCGGCCCATGTCCTCCGGAGCAACCTTAAGAAGCAGCTTTGCGCCGACTTTTGCGGGCACCACGTCCACTTCCACGGCGTCCGGATCTTCCACCAATTGCCGCGCCAAAAACTCCAAAACGTCTTTTGAGCGTCCGCCCGGAATGAGATTGGGGTCCGGCTCGCTGTCCTCTTCGTTTTCGGAAGATGTCAAGACTTGAGCGTCTGCGTCACTGTCCGCCGCTTCGACGGTTTCGGGAACGCTTGCCGTTTCGGCAACCGACAAGTCGGCGTCGCCTTCTTCGGTTGAAGGGGAGGGGAATTGGGGTTCCGCAAACAGCGGAGCTCCCGTGTCACCTGTCTGTGTCATGATTAAACCTCGGTATCACTCGAAGAAGTAGGAACTGTCTCCAAAACTTTATCCTCTTTTTTTGCCGCCGCCGCTTTGGCGGGGGCAGATTTGGCGGAAGCGGCTTTGGCGGCAAGTTTGGAGGCCGAACTCTTGGAATCGGAATACTCCTGCCATGCCCCGGAAAGCTCCAGCAACTTTTTGACTCTTTCGGTTGGCTGAGCACCTTTCGCGAGCCATGCGCTTGCTTTTGCGTTGTCGATGGAAACCGCCGCGGGCTCTTGTCTGGGAGCGTATGTGCCGATTGTCTCAATAAATTTACCGTCACGCGGCGATCTGCTGTCGGCGACCACAACACGGTAAGTGGGCTGCTTTTTTTTACCCATCCGCATCAGGCGTAGTTTTACTGCCACGTTATTTCCTTCGCTTCCCCGGGTCTTACCCGATAATCTACCGATAAGGTTGTCTTATCATCAAAAAGAAACCGTTCATTGATATTATTTCGTAAAGTTTACATTATTTAAATTCATTAATTGCCCGAGTGGAGGCAAAAGGAGAAATTATTTTTTATTTTAAATTCATCCTACCTTTTGGATTTGCCGGATTTTGATTTTTTCTTTGCTCTGCGCGGGGAGGAGTTCATAAATTGATTCATGAGTCCTGAGGACTTAAACAATTTTTGCATCTCGGAAAATTGTTTCAACAGATTATTCACGTCAGTTACCGCAGTTCCCGAACCTTTGGCTATCCTGGAACGGCGCGAGCCGTTTATAATGTGGGGCTCTTCCCTCTCCTCGAGCGTCATCGAAGTGATAATTGCCTCTATCCTGGTAATGTCGGCATCGTCAATATTGGCGTTTCTCACTTCTTTGGGCATCCCCGGCAACATTGAAACCAAACTTTGCAGGGGACCCATTTTCTTCATTTGCTGAATTTGTCCGTAAAAATCGTCCAAAGTAAAACGGCCGCTTTTTAAGCGGTCCATGGCTTTGGCGCTCATTTGTTGATCTACTTCGGCTTCCGCTTTTTCTATCAGGCTGAGCACATCTCCCATGCCGAGAATACGACTTGACATGCGCTCGGGATAGAAAGTTTCAATTTCGTTGATCTTTTCACCCGTGGTCACGAAAGCTATGGGCCTGCCCACCACCTGTTTGACGGAAAGCGCTGCTCCGCCTCTCGCGTCGCCGTCCACTTTGGTGAGGATAATGCCGTCCAGTTCAAGGGTATCGTGAAACGCTTTGGCGGTATTCACGGCGTCCTGACCGGTCATGGCGTCTATCACCAAAAACGTGTAGTGGGGTTGCACGGCCACGGAGACGCGTCTCACTTCGTCCATGAGTGCTTGGTCTATGCTGAGACGGCCCGCCGTGTCCACGATAACCACGTCTCGGCCGACCCTGGCGGCTTCTTCCAATCCTCTTCTGGCCACCGAAACGGGATCCGTCGGTTCGGAAAATACCGCTACGCCTATTTCGGAACCCAAGACTCGCAGCTGTTCCACAGCCGCGGGTCTTGCCAAGTCAGCTCCCACCAAAAGGGGGTGCCGTCCCTGCTGTTTAAACCAGCGTCCCAGTTTTGCCGCCGTGGTGGTCTTTCCGGAACCCTGCAGACCGGCCAACAAAATGACGGTGGGAGGTTTTGAAGCGTAAGAAATCTTCAGTTGCTCGCCGCCCAAAATGGCGGTAAGTTCTTCATTTACGTATTTGATCACCTGCTGGGCCGGCGTAAGGCTCTTGGAGACCTCTATTTCCAAACAGCGCTGTCTGACGTTGGCGACAAACTCCTGTACCACCGCCAGTGCCACGTCGGCTTCCAAAAGAGCGATGCGGATATCTCTCAGAATGGAATCGATATCCTCTTCGGAGAGCCGTCCCTTGCTCTTGATCTTTTTTACGATATTTTCAAAACGGTCGGTAAGATTTTCAAACATTTACACACCTAAATACTGTCTTGGGAAATCCCGATTAAAGTTTCGGCAAATTCCGCCATGTCCAACGGCAACAGATCTTCCGTCCCTTCTCCCAAGCCAACGAGTTTGATGGGGATATTGAGTTCGGAAGCTATGGCCAACACTATGCCGCCCTTGGCCGTGCCGTCCAATTTTGTCAGCACTATTCCCGTCACCTGTACCGCTTCGGCAAACTGACGGGCTTGTATCAAGCCGTTTTGCCCGGTTGTGGCATCTATCACCAACAACACCTCAGTGAGGTTTCCCGGCGGGCGGGCGGCTATCCTCCGCACCTTTTTCAGCTCCTCCATCAGGTTTGCCTTGTTGTGTAAACGCCCGGCAGAGTCGGCTATGACGAGATCGGCATTTTGTGCCGCGCCATGCCTCACGGCATCAAAAATCACCGAGGAGGGATCGGCTCCGGCTGCCCCTTTCACGAAATCGGCTCCGGTTCTTTTTGCCCAAAGCTCCAATTGATCGGCTGCGGCGGCCCTGAAAGTGTCTCCTGCCGCCAATACCACTTTTTTACCGGCACTCACTTCCCTGTGAGCCAGCTTGCCTATCGTAGTGGTTTTG
The DNA here is from genome assembly GCA_021796535.1 of Actinomycetes bacterium. Classification (GTDB taxonomy): domain Bacteria; phylum Actinomycetota; class Acidimicrobiia; order Acidimicrobiales; family Bog-793; genus JAJZMK01. Next base: position 127,209 of record JAKABW010000003.1, read on the forward strand.
CCGACCCCGTTTACCCCCACCAAAAGCCAGACGTTTCCCGGTTCTTCCGTAAGGACCAGATCTGTGTCGCCGACGTCCAAAACGGTCACGATCTCTTTTTTGAGATAATCCGCCAATTCCGAAACGTCGCCGGACAACCTGTTTTCTTTGACCGCCGAACGCAGAGAATCGAGAAGTTTTGCCGTCGTGGGTATCCCCACATCTGCCAGAATCATGGCTTCTTCCAATTGATCGTAAATCTGCTGATCAATGCGTCCTTTGCTCCGAAGGGAAGCCAGCGGAGAGGCGAGTATCCCGCCCGTCTTCGAAAGACGCTCCCTCAGGTTCGGCCGGCCGGATAACGGCTCGGCTTCGGTCTCTTCGGCTTCATCGGAAACCGACTCGGCTCCGACAAAGGTTTCCGGTTTCCCGCCCCCTCCCGCTTGAGCGGCGGCGGAGCCAGGCCTCGGGACGGCAGTACGGTTTCCCGAGGGAGATGGCTTCTGGGACAGTTCGTTTTTTGGCAAATTCTTGCGGCGCAAAAGGTTCCTTTTGCCGGATTTCACCGCATAGGTAAACCCCGCCGATATCAAAATCAGCAAAACCGCTATTATCGCCACCAATACGTAAATCATTATTTCCCAACCGTTCCTCTATGGGTAATCTGACGCATCTATATCATATTCTTTTGACAGCTGCCGTTTTCCGTTATCTATTTAAACCGGATTCACTCACCGGTTTTTATACTCGTGCCTCTCGGGACGCGGCCGGTTTTTTTTGAACCTTTTCGCTTATCGCCTTGGACGAAGCCCCCGGAGCCATACTGATGCCGTAAAGGGCGTCTGCTATCTCCATAGTCTTTTTTTGGTGAGTTACGATAATCAGCTGCGCTTCCTCCCTGAACTCTTCCACAAGCCGCAAAAAGCGCTTCAGGTTTACCTCGTCCAAGGCTGCTTCCACTTCATCCATGATATAAAAAGGCGAAGGCCTGCTGCGGAAAACGGCGAACAAAAACGCCATGGCGACAAGGGATCTCTCTCCGCCGGAAAGAAGCGACAGCCTTCTCACGTTGCGCCCCGCCGGCCTGGCTTCTATCTCTATGCCGGTATTCAGGAGATCGTTCGGGAAAGTCAGACTCAAGCGGCCGTACCCGCCGGGAAACAGAGACGAGAAAAGCTTTTCGAAGTGGTCGGAAACGTCGGAGTAGGCCTTGAAAAAGACTTCCTCGATTTCTTTGTCGATCGCCCTGATGACTTGGTCCAGTTCCCTCCGGGCTTTTCTGATATCGTTCAATTGAGATTCCAGAAAAGTCTCCCGTTCTTTCAATTGCCGCAATTCTTCCTCGGCCAAAGAATTGACAGGTCCCAGTGAACGCAATTCGCGCTGTAAATACTTTTGATAGTCGGGCGCCGACATGCCCGACGGAATTTCGGGACGGGAAGCTTCCAAAGCCTCGGTCTTCGTTACTCCAAATTCCGTCATGACCACGCTCTGTTGGGCGTCGATCCTGGTCGTCGTCTCTGCCATGACAATTTCAAGCTTTGCCGCCTGCTCCAAAATACCCGCCAGTTGCTTTTCTATATCCCCCCGCTCCGACCTCAGGCGCCTGATCTCTTGCAGAGCTTCGTCGCGTTCCCGGATTTTTTGGATATTTTCTCTTTCCAACTCCTGCTTTTTTGAATTCAAAAAATTAAAAATCTCAATTATCTCTTCCAGAAATGAGGTCAGCAAACTGTTTTTGGCGAGCAAGGCCGGCTCTGCCTTGTTGAGCTTTTCAAACTCCAGATTCTGTGCCCGTAGGGATTCTTCCAAATCTTGTTGCCGAGATCCCAGGTTTTTGTGCCGCTCTTCCAGCAAAGCCGCTCTTACTTCCAAATCTCTGCGCAACACCATGTGGGCTTTGGCTTTTCTGTCGAAACTTTCCAGCACGGATCTTTCCCGGTTGCGCTCTTCCTCCAGATACTTGGCCCGTTCCGCAATCTGTTCCGCTTCCCGTGCCGCCTGTGCCGCCGTCGCTTCGGCTTGAGCTTCCAAGTCCGCCAGCAGCGCTTCTTCTTTGGCGAGGGACTCCGTGAGCACGGCCAGTTCTTCCTGAACGGCTTCGTGACTTGTCAGCAAATCCACCTCTTGCCTTTGCAAGTCAGCAAGGGCCATACGATTGCCGGCAACGGAACGCTCCAGCCTCTCCAACTGGGATTTTTCTTCTATCAACTTCTTATTGGCAGCTTCAGCCTCTTCGCGGCAGCGCCGCAAAACGACGGCGGATTCTTCGTACATCTTCTCTTCTTCGGCAGTTTTTTCTTCCAGGGCGGCAATGGATTTGGAGGCCCTTTCAAAGGCGGCCTGGGTCACACCGACCGTTTCGCCCACCAGCCTCCAGCCGGACGGGGAAAAACAGCTGCCTCCGGTCGTGACTATCGTGGAAGACGGATCGGCCAGATACGCCCTGACGGCCGTCTCCAAATCCCCGCGGCACAGCCAAACATCGGCGAGCAGACAATCCAGCAAATCCGACACTTCTTTGTCCTCTGCGGTTATGAATTGGCGGATGCGCACTATGTCGGAGTCGCGTCCGACCGGGGCAGACACCGGCTTTGCCGCAAAACCGGGCGGCGGCACCGGCAAAACGGTTCCGTTCATCTTTTTTGAGGCCAGGATTTCCAGGGCGGCTTTGGCGTTTTCCGCCCGCACCAATACGGCACTCCCGATGCCGTCCCCCAGAGCTGCCTCAAAAGCTCTTGCGATCTCTTCGTCCATATCCACAAAGTCCAACAGGGTGCCCAAAACACCCCTGTTGTCAGCCAGGTACTCTATGCCGGCTTTGGATCTGACTTGGTTTAAGGCAAACTCCAGCGCCTCGGCCTTTGCCCGCGCTCCGTGAAGTTCCGCTGTGGTGAGAATCATTCTCTTGTTGACTCTTTCCGACTCCTCCTCGGCAAACTTTACGGCCTCCGCCGCAGAACGGTATTTCTCCTGGTTTTCCTCCGTCGCTGACGTCAGTTCTTGCTTGGTGAGATCCAGTTGTCCGGACTCGGAAACGGCTTCGGAGATCCTTTGGGCCATGCCGTTCAGCCTCTCCAAAAGACGCGTCTCCGATTCTTTTGCGGCGGACCAAGCCGTCCTTTTGGCGATGAGTATGCCTCTCAACTCGACAACCCGCCGGTTGAGCTCTTTCCCCAAAGAGGCCACACCCTGTTGTCCTCCCCCGAATCCGTCATCCGGAGGAAATTCGGTCCCTCCGGAGTTTTCCGTGAGACTTTGTGCGGCCTTTTGTTCCAAGTAAGCCCTTCTTTCGACGGCTAGGTCCTCCTCCAAGGCGCCTATTTGCCCGAGTTCGGCAAGCAGAGATTGAATTTCTTCTTCGGTACGCAGCTTTTCTTCCGCCGCCTCCCGCAACAAGGCGTGGGTTTTTGTCAAATCGGGACGCGACCGCGCCTCGGAAATGGAAGTCTCTATATTTTTCAGGCGCTCCTGAAAACGGACCCTGAGACCGCGGCTCTGTTCTGCAAGCTGTCCCATTCTGGAAGACAAAACGACTTTGTCGCCGTAATCGTTTTGATCCAAAACGTCTTGCTTTGCCGACAAAACGGCCGTTTTTTCTTCCAGCAAGTTTTCCAGATTCGCCTTGCCTGCGAGCAATTGCCCGAGTTCCAATTGAGCAGACGACAGCTTGGCTTCCAGGGCCGCCAATTCCCTTCCGGATAGGTAAATCCCTATCGCGCTCAGAGCCGAAGTAAGCTCTCCGTAACGCGCTGCGGCCGTAGCCTGGCGCTCCAAAGGTCTGATCTGGCGTTTTACCTCCCGTCGCAGATCTTCCAGCCTATCCAAAGAAGATTCGCTGGATTCCAGACGTTTCTCGGCGCGCTCTTTGCGCTTCCTGTATTTCAAAATACCGGCCGCTTCTTCTATGACGCCCCTTCTCTCCTCCTGCGTTGCCTGCAAAATGGCGTCAAGTTGTCCCTGAGATATGATAATGTGCTGGGTCCGTCCCACCCCGGCGTCGGAAAGCAGCTCCTGTATGTCAAGCAGCCGACAGGAAGTCCCGTTGATCTGATACTCACTGTCGCCCGTTCTGAACAGAGTGCGCGTTATGTTTATTTCGTTGACATCCAGGGGCAGCTTCTTTGAGGAATTGTCGATGGTAAGCGTAACTTCGGCCCTGCCGAGAGCCGGCCGCTTTGAAGAACCGGCAAAGATGACGTCGTCCATTTTGCCGGACCGAACCACTTTCGGCCCTTGCGCTCCCAAGACCCATGCCACCGCATCCACGACGTTTGACTTGCCGGAACCGTTGGGACCTACGATAACGGTAATGCCCGGCTCCAATTCCAACGCGGTAGGCTCGGCAAAAGATTTGAAGCCTTTTAGAGTCAGCGATTTGAGATACATGTCTTTGCCTCAGCAATTATAGGTAGTTAACGGCCAATCTGCACAATTGTACTTTATCAACAGAGATCGACAAGGTCTGCCCGATCGTTTACGTGAAGATATTTTATGCCGGGATATCCTGGGTTCCGCGGACAGGATCCACATTGGCGACCCGACGTGCCCGGGAAACCGGTCAGGCCGTCGGCACCCGCAAAAAGGCTTCGGCAAAACGGCCTTCTTCCCAGCCGGCGGCAACCCGGTTGAGTTCCAACCAAGTTTTGATTCTTTCTTCCAGTTTGTGGTCTTTATCGGTTTCCTGGCTCACGTGGCAACGCAACGCTTCCAATTTGGCCGACAGGGTTGCGGAAACGTCCACAAAAGTATCGGGCCGATTGGGAGCCATAACCCAAACCTCCTCCACGCTGTGGGGGGAGAGTCCGGCCCCGAGCAATTCCGGGAAAGCAAACGGATTGCGGGCATCGGGGTAAACGGCTCTCAGAGCGGCTTCGGCGGCGGCCATATGGTCGGGATGACTGGAAAATATGCGCCCGAAATTTCTCTCCGGATTTTGAGTCAAAACTCTCTGGGGTCTGACTTTTCTTATGACCGCCGCTATTTTTTTCCGTAAATCCAGACTCACTTCGACTTCGCCGTCTTTGAAACCCAAAAAAAATATGTCTTCCACTCCGAGAACCCTTCCCGCGGCCCTTTGTTCTTCCTGCCTGACTCCGGGCATCAGCTCTCTGGGGAAATTCACATCAAAGCCTCCGGCATCCCCGTCGGTCACCAAACAATACGTTATTTTAACCCCGGCATCCCTCCACCTTTTGATTGTGCCGCCGGCCCCGAAATCTATGTCGTCCGGATGGGCCACTACGCACAGCACCGATTCCACAATGTCTTCCCCGGCGTCACTGAACATAAAAATCGCTTCTCTCCTTAAAAACAGACAAATTACTTACTTTTATATCCTCTATATCCTAACAGCAATATGACTTTATAAGACCTTGCCGCACGGTGTCGCGATAAAACAGCCATACCCCGATCAGCGAAAGGGGATTTTATTTCACGGCAAAGAAATTCGCAAGGCGCTCACCGGTGCATTGCCTCAAAAAAAGTTTTTCGGCAATCCTTCGGCGGATTAAACGGGCTGTCAGCCCTCTTCGGTGCCCTCTTCGGAGTCATCTTCGTAGTCGAGTTCATCGGATTCGTATAGACACCAAGAGGCGTGGTCTTCGTCGGGTTCGGCGCCACATTCCGGACAGGGTTCCGGTATCACCTCAACGGCTCTCTTGAGAGAACGAGCTTCTTCAAATCTACGATGGCGTCCCTTTTTCACATTCAACTCCTAGTTACACCGACATGAGACCGATCAACCCAGAGGGTCCTTTAGGCAATATCTTTTAAAGATACACATACACTGAGGTCTAAGTAACTAGCATACAGCTAATACAGGGATCAATGTGATGCTGTGAAAAATAACTGTTTCTGACCAAAAAAACTTTCCTGCGCCGAAAACCTCAAATTGACGCCGCAAAGCTTTGTCGGCGTTTTTCATGAACTACTCTGAATAAACATGGAAGGTTTTAACCCGCAAGATATGATCGAAAGATTCCGACTCCGGGCGCAGGCGGTAAGGGAGCGCACCATGCCGCCGGTGGAGGGAGCAGAAAGACAGCTGATCAGAAAACAAATGCAGCTTGATTACCAGGATTTTGCCATGCTGTCCGATGCGGCATGGAACTTGGAGGACGGCGTTTTGACGTTGACCGTGGACCTGAGACCGGATCCGGAAAAAACAACGGAGAAATAGCGGCTGTGTCGTCCTCTTCCGGGGGAGAAGCTGGATTTCAGTTCGCTGCCACATGCGATCTTTGCTCGAGAATGACGGAGCCTTCTCCGTCAAAAGCCAGCGCGACTTCGCCCCGGGACAGGCTCTGCAACTGTTCTCCTATCAAAGAAAAGCGCCAGCTGTTGGCAATGAGTCCGCCGTCGGAACCGCTTTGGTAAAAAACCGTCAGATCTTCCTTGGTGGCCAGCATGGGTTGGTCTATGTCGAGTTCTATCGCTTTCTGCGCCACATAAGTCATCGCCAAGCCGATGAGCGGCTTGCTGGCGCTGTCGTCGGGGGCGGGCTTCGGGGGCAGCCTGAGTTCTGTTTCCGGAAGACTCATTCCCCTTTTGAGGGCGGCAAAAAAAGACTCGGCGTCCGAAGGGGACAGTTCTATATCTCTGACCGCCAGGATATCCTCCGGCGACCGGAGCGGACTGTGAATCACGGAAGCCAGCGCCAAATCCGAACAGATTCTTCTCACGGGGATATTTTTGGACCTGGCCTGTTCTTCCCTCCAGGCAGCCGCTTCTTGGGCGACCCCGCGGTAAACGCCTTTCAGTCTGCCGGCATTTTTGATTTTCCACCAGGCCTCTCTGGGGTCGGAAAGCTCTCTGGATTTGGCCAAAAGCCTCAGAGACTCCTCCTCGCTCCAGTCGAGCCGTCCCAGTCTTGTGAGTTTGGATTTCAGGATTTCGTAAAGCCTGATCAGATACCTGACGTCGTTTGCCGCATAGAATTTTTGTTCTTCACTCAAAGGCCGCTTGGTCCAATCGCTGAGTTGGTTTAACTTGTTCAAAGTGACGCCCAACAGCTTCTCCGAGAGAAGCGAGAGGCTGGCGCCAGAAAAACCCAGAAATCTGGCGGAGAGCTGAGTGTCAAAAAACTTCTTTGGCAACATGGCACACGTATCATAAAGGATGCGCAAATCCTGGTCTCCGGCGTGCAGCACCAAAAGGGCTTCCGAAGCCAAAAGTTTTTTCAACAAAGACAAATCCACGCAAAATGGATCGATGAGAAATACTTTACCGCCGCAGGCTATTTGCAACAAAGCCAGTCTGGGAAAGTAAGTTCTTTCGGTGTGAAACTCGGTATCGAGAGCGTAAATGCCGTTTGCCAGAATCTCATCGATCAGAGCGGAAAGTTCGCCGTCGCCTGTTATTTCACGCCAGTCGGCATCGGGATTATAACGGGTCTGGCGATATGTCATAGAGGTTCTTTGATTTTATCAATATCTCGGGCCAAAACGGACTGTTTCGCGATCTGTTCTCTAAAATCAGCCGCCGTAGTGCATATTTGTATCTTCCATACGCAGCACTTCCAGCACCCTGCCGTCGGCGGCGGGGGTCCCGTCCGGAACCTCTTCTGCGTTGGAAACGACGTTGAGTACTTCCCCGATGAAAAATACATGACTCTCGAAATGAAGTTTTTCATACAGAGAACACTCGGCAAAGGCAAGAGCTTCTTTCAGCACGGGAACTTTCGTCAGCGGACCGTCTTCATAGGAATAGCCGTTCAGCTCCCGCTTCTCCCGATCGCACAAAGCCGGTTTGACAAATTTTCTGACGACATCCCGTTGGCTCCTTCGCAAAAACATCAGGCTGTAAGCTTTGCCGTTTTCGATAAGCTCAGCCGATTTGGATCCCGTTTCCACCCCGATACCCACCAACTTTGGCGAGGTGGCAACTTGCGTGACAAAGCTGCAAGTCATTACGTTACAGTCGTCTTCGTAACGCGAACCGACAAGATAAAGACCGTTTACTATGCTCCAAAGAATTTTTCTTCTGGCCTTGTCATAACTTTGTTCGTCTTCCATACTTACTCCTCCTTGCCCAACGGCTTTTGGGTCGGGACCGCCGGAATGACCGGTGTACTCCCCATTGAGTACTGTTATCAATATAGACCCGAATACAAAACTTATCTCTTTACGTAAATGAGTTAAATAAAGTCATGGCATACGAAAGGTCTGCCGTGGCGGCGGAAAATTCTTTTTTAAACTTGGCCATCTGAGGTGAGGAAAGCGAAGGGGCGTAATAACAGGTCCTCCCGGCTTGCGCCAAAGCGTTATACGCTTTTGAAAAAGCCTGTGTAAGAGCGGGCACCGGCGTGGGAAGGGTTTGATAGACCGTGGCGGCATCGGCGTCAAGAGCTTCGCACACTGTATGCAGTTGTTGCAATTCCTTCAGTCTGATACCGTTTTTGACGCCTTGGATGTCCGCCAGCACCTGAGAATTGTCGGAGGAAAACGAGTTGGCGCTTGCCCAACCCGTCACGCTTGGACGCGGCGCGGCACAACCGGTGAGGCCGAGAGCCGATCCGACAAAGCAGACCGGAACCGCCAGTATTTTATAAAACTTGCTTTTGCTCTTTTTGATCAATGCCACTGTTTCACCATAGCCTGTTTCGGGAAGGACCGACGATTCTTCCGCGCCCGTCATCGGCTTAGTTCAAGCAGATGCACCTCTTTGCGTCCTCTTCGCAAAAGCAGATATCTCCCGTCCAGAAAATCTCCGGGCTGTATCAAATGCCGGTCGTCGTTTATACGGCTGTTGTTGATGTACGCCCCGCCCTGTCCGATGATGGTCCTGGCGTCTTTTCTGGACTTGGCCAAACCGGTTGCCTCCAAAGCGTCGACGATGCCGAGACCGGCTTCGCAACGTGAGGCCGACAAAGATGTCTTCGGCACGTCAGCGGCAACTGCTTCCAGAATATCTGCCGTCAAAAGGGATATGTCGTCCGCATAAAGAGCTTTTGAAGCCTTCAGAACTTTTTCGGTTTCGTCTTTGCCGTGTATAAAGCTGCATACTTCATGCGCCAGCATCTGTTGGGATTCTCTGGCTTTGGGATCCGTCAAACGCTTATGATCCAGATCCAAGACGGTGTCGCGGTCGAGAAACGTAAAATAGCGCAAATAATCCCCAACGACCTCGTCTTCGCTCCTGAGAAGGTATTGGTAGAGGGCAAAAGGAGTCGTCTTGGTTTTGTCCAGATAGATCGCTCCCTGTTCGGACTTGCCGAATTTTGTGCCGTCCGCTTTCACCACCAGCGGCGAGGTGAGTCCAAAAGCCTTGCCTCCGACAATCTTTCCTATCAAATCTATCCCGACCGTGATATTGCCCCACTGATCAGATCCGCCCAGCTGGACCCTGCAGCCGTACAAATTGTAGAGCTGCAAAAAATCATAACCTTGTAGCAGCATATAAGTAAATTCTGTAAAAGATATTCCCTGTTCCGGACGCTCTATTCTGCTGCGCACGGACTCTTTGGCAACCATTTGTCCGACAGTCATGTGTTTGCCGATGTCGCGCAAAAAATCGGTCAGTTTTAAATCGTTGAGCCAAGAAGCGTTGTTGACCAAAAGGGCGGAATTTGTCCCGCCGGAAGAAGAAAAGTCCAAAAACTGTTCCAATTGGGGCAAAACACCTTGTATGTTTTCTTCGATTTCTTCGGTTGAAAGCAATCTTCTTTCGGCGCTCTTCCCGCCCGGGTCCCCGATCATGGCCGTGCCGCCGCCCAATACCACAATCGGCTTATGACCGTATTCCTGCAGCCTTTTCAGATTGCACAGCTGCAACAAATTGCCCAGATGGAGGCTGGACGAGGTCGGATCAAAACCGGCATATACACACAGTTTCTCTCTGTCCATCAGTCCCGGGAGTTCTTCGGCGCTGACCTGATAGATCAAATTGCGGAACGAAAAATCGGACGAACATAAAAAATCGTTGCGCTTGTCTTGACCTTGAGTCTCCATGTACCTAGCGTGCCATAATTTTACGCCCCAAAACCGCCAATCGCAAAAAAGCGCTTTTGCAAAACCGAACCCAAAAAATCAAAAGCCGCCGGTCCGGACGCTCCCGGGCGTCTCGGCGCCCGGGATCCGCCCATGTTCACGACAAAAAATGACCGGCATCTTTTGAGGAATGCCGATTTTGACCGGAGGTTAAGAAACCGAAGGACTCAGTACCGCCGAGAGGTTCGTCACCTGATCGCTTTGCATAATCACGTTTGATTCAATCAGGGTTCCGTACGCGCCCGATCCGCTGCATATCGGCAGTATCTCCACTGTGTAGACACCGGGAGACATGTTGGGAAGACCGTAATTGCCGTTCAGGCCGGTCCTCGCCATGTACGTCTGACCCGAATCCGAAATGGCGATGACACACACGCCGTCCAGTCCGTTTCCCGCCGATCCGCCGGCTATATTCCCGGCAAGTTCGCCGTTGAAAATCAGGCTGACGTTCAGGGTAAGGTTTTGACCGGCTTTCACCGTTATATTCGGAACGGTTGTGCCCAGATAAGAAGTGGCCCCCTGACATGCCGTATTAAAAACTACCGTATACGTTCCCGCCGCAAGGTCGGCAATGTCGTACACGCCCTGTGCCTCACTCGGCACGGTGACCGAACCGGAAGAACCGTAAGCCGTTATACATATACCGGAAAGCCCCAGACTGGGAGTTCCCCCCGATACCACTCCGGAGATGGACGAGGATCCCGGAACCGCAGACGCTCCGGCATAGACTGGGTTCCCCCAAAAACCCAAGCCGGCGGTGAACAGCATCGTGACCGCCAATACCAGGCCCGCCGAAACGGCTTTGGGCTTGCCGGCGCGACCGAATCCGGATAAAAATGACTTTCGCTCAAAATATGTGAGCCCCATTGATTTGCCTCCCGCAGATTGTAAGTTTTGATAAATATCTGCAACCCCCCGCCTTTCAAAAGTTAGCACGGAAAAGAGAGGAAAATCCAAAGCGGCTCATAAGAAATTATCGGAAAGTACGATTTTTTGCCGCACAGGGGAAAGGCTTTACGCCGGCGGCACCGATAAAATGCATGTACGCCGGGAGATTTCCCAAAAGCCAAACCGGACGGCTTCCATGTTGTATCTTTTACACATGGACAATTCTTCTCTTTCGGGCAATTTTTCCTGGAACCAGCAGGCTGCAAGGCTTTCCGCTGCCCTTCACCTGGCGGCCGAACCGGCGGCCATTGCATTCACATCCGAAAAACCGCGGGGCGTCAACAATTTCGACGGACCCATGAGTGAGAAAAGCGAAGACGGCAGGCAGGGCAGGGTGGCCGCCGGCTGCGTGTTTTGGATGCACGCCGCCGAAGACACTTTTGTCACGGAAAAACAGGACCACGGCAATTGCTCGGTGGGCAGTTTCACCCACGGGCTGACGGAGCTGAAAGAAAGTCTCGGAAACACCGACATCAAAGCCCTTTTGGAAAGCAATTGGATTGACGGGGAAAGCGTATATGCTCTCCCTTATGTCAAGGGGTCACCCAATTACGTTACGTACGGTCCGCTGAAGGAAACTCCGGACGTCGTCAAACCGGACGTCTTGCTGCTCAGGATCAACGGGAGACAACTGATGATTCTCTCCGATGCCTTGCCCGACCTCAAGATTGTCGGCAAGCCGCAGTGTCACATCATAGCCATCGCCAAGGAGGAGAACGTTCCGGCGGCAAGCGTCGGGTGTGCTTTGAGCCGGGTACGGACGGGAATGAGGCCGGAAGAAATGACCTGTGCCATACCGGCCAAAAGATCGGAAGAAATAATTTCAAAAATAGAAGATGCCGTGCTTGTCGTCAACACCGTCGCCAAATACGCCGCTCAGGACGCCAGGAAATTCTCACAATCGGCATAATGCCGTTGCGTAAAATAGCCTTTAGGAATTAACGGGCGCTTATGTACTTTAAAAGGTGTTCCGCGTCTGTTTGCAATTCTTGAATGCGGCTTTTCACGACGTCTCCTATGCTGATCATGCCGCACATTTTGCCGTCACAAACCACGGGAAGATGCCTTACCTTGTTTTCCGTCATGACTTGCATGACGTAGTTCACTTCGTCGTCCAATTGACACACGTAAACGGAAGAGGTCATTATGGAAGAAACCGGCTCGTTTACCACCGGAGCCGCTATTTGGCTGAGCCTCCTGACAATGTCTCTCTCCGAAATCAGTCCGTCGATATGCGCTTTGTCGTAGGAAACGACCAATGCCCCTATCTTGTGCTCCGCCATCAGCTTGGCGGCATCAAGAACCGTATCCGTGGGCATGATCGTCATGACGGCATTGCCTTTATCGGCAAGAAGCTGGCTTATTTTCATATTTCACCTCCGACATTGTTGACTTACATTACAGTCAACGGGAAAATAACGCCATTTAATGCTACCAATGACGGTGAAAATAGTCACGGCATAATTTAATTTTGTAATGCAAATGTTATAATAAGCGCTTTGAAATTACCGCAATACTTCGTTGACTTTCTTTTGGGCCAGCAAAACCCAAAACTCGTTTTGCTCGACAGCGCGCTCTCTTTGGGTTTTGCATAACACGATCTTGATGCCCTGGGCGGCCGCGGCGTCGTCCAGACACTTGGCCAAACTGTTGATACTGTCCGCCTCAAAGTAATGGTGGCCGAGGCCGGAGACGAGCTTTTCCGGTTCGACTCTCTGTGGAGCGGCAAAACCTCTTTCAAAATAGTCTTTGGGAATCGAAGAGGAGAGCGGCAAAAAGGAAAAAATTGCCCCTCCGTCATTATCCACCACCACCATGGTGGCATCGGGTTCTTCTTCCAGGCGCCCCCACACCAGTCCGGACAGGTCATGCAAAAAAGCCAGGTCTCCCAAAAACCCTATGGTCTGCGCGTTTTGTATCCGCCTGTTGAAAGCGGCCACGCCGAGTATGGAAGATACGACGCCGTCAATGCCGTTGGCGCCTCTGTTGGCCACGACATGGGGGGCGTCGAGCCTCGGGCCGGCAAAAAATTCCAAATTCCTGATCGGCATGGAGGAGGAAGCCACGATCGTGGAGGTGGCCGGTACGTACTGATAGAGAAATCGCGCCACTTTCGGCTCCGTCAGATACTCTTCGTTATACAAAAGAGAGGTGTAGGTATCCTGACATACCTTTTCCGCCGTAAGCCAATTGTGCTGCCATTTGGCAAGGGCGTGTGTCGCGTCGGGCGAAGCTTTCACTTTGTCCGATTCCAAAACTTTTTGTGCCACGAGCTCTATGTCGGCTTTGATAACGTGCGAAATATACCTGCCGCTGTCCATAAATCTTTGATACGGGTCAAAGCGAATGTGGGGAATGCCCTTCGCGTGAAGACTCTGACACCATCGTGACAAAGCCTTGGAACTCGTGGGTTGCCCGATATGTATTACCAAATCTGGCGTATATTTTGCCGTAACGGTTTCGTCTCTCACCAAAGTGTCGTAAGAAAATATTGACACCCCGTCGATGGTTCTGGGCCAGGCGCGGGGATCGGCAAAAATAACCCAACCGTTTTCTTTCGCCAGTTGCCGGAGAGAAGAAAAGGGGCCCGGGCCTTTGGATCGGGGCAGCCATCCCGCTACGACGATAACCTTCAGACCATGCTTGATGAAATCCAGCAACATCTGTAAAACCCTGTCGTCATGGTTGTTGCTGCTGTAAACCAAGTGCCACGGCTGTCCGTTGGAACGCCCCGGCGACAGCAGTTGTTTTGCCTCTTCCATGTAAGAAGAAAACGAGGCTTCGGCGGAGCCGCCAAAAGCCTCTTCCCCGGCTCCGGAGTCTTCCGTCCGTGAAAAAAACGGCTCCCTGAAAGGCAGGTTCAGATGGACCGGGCCCGGTCCTTTGGGATTGGAAATAGCCTCCTGGGCAATCCGGGCGGCCACGGAACGCCAAATATAAGACTCACAAGACAGAGCCATATCCTGCATATCGAAAAAGTAACGCACGGCGGAAGAAAAAATATTGTTCTGATTGATTGTCTGAGGGGCAAAGACGTCGTGCAGTTCGGCCGGGCGGTCTGCCGTACAGAGAATCAGCGGTACCTGAGAAAGGTCGGCCTCGGCGACGGCTGCGTGCAGTTCGGCGGCGGCCGTGCCGCTTGTCACCACGACAAGCACGGGTTTCATGGAAGCAATTGCCAAACCTATCGCAAAAAAGCCGGCGGAACGCTCATCAAGGCGGAAGATTACCTCAAATCTCTCATCCGCCAACAGGGCAACCGTCAGCAGTGTCGATCTGGAACCCGGGCAAATAACCGCTTGTCTGACCCCCGATCTGTACCACTCGTCGGTCAAGGAGAGGGACAACGCTAATTGTCTGGCATCTGTTTCGTAAGGCACAAACTACACACTAGAATATTTTGCAAGACGACGTACCGACTATAGACGGGTTTCATTTACCAAATTACTACCTTTGACAACTAAGGGTTAATGACTGCCGCGATCAGCCGTTACCAAAAAGACCGCCGCGGCCGATGTAGCCAAAAATCTCCGTATCCGTAATCAAAATCATGTTTAGAATTAAATCCGATGGCACAAAAAAGAATTGTTTTTATTCACGGTTTCACCCAGACGGCCGCTTCCTATAAAGAACTGCAAAAACGCTGGGACGGCCTTTGGGAAACGGCGGAACTCCCGGGACACGGCAAAGCCCGGCCTTTGGGTCCAAATGAAACGGGTAAAGACGCGGCACTGCGCCTGGCGGAAAAATACGAAAGAGCCGTTTATGCCGGCTATTCCATGGGGGCGAGACTGGCAATGCGCACAGCTCTCGAATACCCCGATAAAGCAGCCGGGCTCATTCTGATAAGTGCCACCGCCGGCATAAGAGACGCCACGGAAAGAGAATCGCGGCGGCGAAGCGACGAGGCTTTGGCGCGACACATCAGGGAAAGCGAACCGGAAGAATTTCTTCGCGAATGGCTCTCCTCCCCGATGTTTGCCCGTCTGTCGTCGGAGCAAGCAAACGCTGAGGCAAGACTCGGATACGACAGAAATAACTTGGCCGATGCTTTACTGAAACTGGGCCCCGGGTCAGAAGAGTCAATGTGGGAACGGCTGCCGATTTTATCCAGCCACCAAATACCGGTTCTCATACTGGCCGGAGAGGAGGACAAAAAGTACTCCAAAACCGCACGCGAACTGAAAACGGCGATAGGCCGCACCGCGGAATTGCGGATAATTAAAAACTGCGGACATGCGGTTCTGGCCGAGCAACCCGAAGAGGCTTTGGCCCGGATCAAGTCCTTTACAGCAAAATGCCGATAACCAAAAGTACCCCGAAGGCAAGCTGCAGTCTGCCGGTATCCGCCAAAACCGCTATCAGATCGCCTTTGTCGGCCCCGGAAAGCACTTTTCGCACCGGGACGGCCGCCAGAGGCAGAGCCAGAAAAATATCCAGCACAACGGGCTTGGAAAAAGCCAACGCCGCGGCAAATACGAATGCCACCGCCAAAATAAATATATATAAATACCTGCTTTTTTTATCCCCGAGCAAAACAGCCAGCGTATTCTTGCCCGACCTTTTGTCGCCCTCAATATCGCGGATATTGTTGATCATCAGCAAGTCAACGGCCAGCAGCCCCACCGGAACGGCTGCCAAAAACGAGAAGGGTATCAGCCTGTCGAGAGCCGCATAGGAAGTCCCGACAACCGCCACCAAACCGAAAAAAATGAATACGGATACTTCACCCATGGCGATATATCCGTACGGTTTGGGGCCGCCGGTATACAGCCAGCCGGCCAGGATGCACAAACCGCCTATCGGAATAAGCCAGAGGGAAGTTCTGAGCGCTATTATAAAACCGGCGACTGCCGTGATAGAAAAAGCGCCGTAGGCGGCATATTTAACCGAGCGGGCAGTGGCCAGTCCGCTTGCCACCAGCCTGGTGGGACCCACTCTGTTCTCGTCGGTACCGCGAATACCGTCCGAATAATCGTTGGCATAATTTGTGCCGATCTCCACGCTGAGAGCCACGACAAAAGCAAGAAAAGAATTGAGCGGATTTATACTACCCCTGCTCCCGGCGACCGCCAGACCCACGGCAACCGGCACCAAAGCGGCGGGCAAAGTTCTCGGGCGGGCTCCCCGGACAAAATCGGACAGGCTTGCCATTACGGCCTGCGGGAGAATCGGGAAAAATCGGGGCTTCTTTTCTCCAAGTAAGCATTTCGCCCTTCCTGAGCTTCCTCGCTCATATAAAACAAGAGAGTCGCGTCGCCGGCAAGTTGCTGAACCCCGGCGAGACCTTCGTCGGCGGCGTTAAAACCCGACTTTATCAGCCTAAGAGCCAGCGGCGACAGCTTGAGCATCTCCCGGCACCAAGAAACGGTCTCTGTCTCCAGCTCATCCAAAGGCACCACCGTATTGACCAAACCCATCTCCAGAGCCTGACGGGCGTCGTATTGTCGGCATAAAAACCAGATTTCTTTTGCTTTTTTTACGCCTACGGCGCGCGCCAAAAGACCGGCGCCGTAGCCGGCGTCAAAACTGCCCACCCTGGGACCGGTCTGTCCGAAGCGGGCGTTGTCCGCCGCTATCGTAAGATCACAGACAAGATGCAAAACGTGACCTCCGCCTATGGCATACCCGGCCACCATGGCGACAACCGGCTTTGGCAATCTGCGGATTTGAATTTGCAGGTCCAAAACATTCAGTCTGCCGACCCCTTTTTGGGCCAAATCGTCGTCTCCGATATAGCCGTCTTCCCCCCGTATTCTCTGATCTCCGCCGGAGGAAAATGCCAAGTCGCCTTCTCCCGTCAAAATCACCGCACCCACATCCGGGTCGTCCCTGACCGCGGAAAAGGCATCCGACAATTCCCCTATCGTCTGAGGTCTGAAAGCGTTGCGGACTTCCGGCCTGCAAATGGTAATTTTTGCTATGTGCTCGGCGGTTTCCAGTCTGATGTCTCCGTACTCCCCAACCTGTCGCCAATCCGGAATTGCGTTTTTGTCAGCCATGGCTTTAACTGTATCTTTTTTCCTCCCCGCCAAAGGCGTATGAAAACAGAAAGTTATTTTTTAACCCCGGCTTTGTGACAATCAGGTGCGGATACAATATAGCCATGCAGAAATTGGTCGCCGTTGACTTACCCGGCAGCTCTCTGTTTGCTTCCGTCACCGAAAAATGTTTTGAAGATGAAGACGCCGTTCTGCCCATAGACCAGAGACTCTCTAAAGCTGCAAAAGAAAATCTTATAAGACTTTTCCGACCTCACCGCATCATCACCGCCGCCGGTCAAAAAAGTAACCCGTCCGTTCTTTCTGGCAAAGTTTTACCCGGTCGTAAAACGGGAGGACGGGAGCCTTATGACATAAAAGACATTGAAGTGATCGCTCTTTCTGACGGCATCGCAACCGACCGCGGCGACGCCCTTGTCATGCCCACCTCCGGCACGACGGGCACCCCAAAAGGGGTTGTTCTGACTCTTGATGCCCTGCTGGCCTCGGCTGAAGCCACCCATAAATACCTTGGCGTCGTAAGCACGGACGACAAGTGGCTGTGTTGTCTGCCTCCCGGACACATAGGGGGGTTTTCCGTCATGACGAGGGGTATTCTGACCTCCACGCCCATCGTGGCAATTCCAAAATTCGATACGGAAACCGTGCTGCGGTTGCTGCAAAACGACAACGTCACCCTGACTTCTCTGGTGAGCACCACCTTGCGGATGCTTGGAGACAACGCAAACAGATTCCGTAAAATTTTGTTGGGAGGTTCCAGAGCGCCGGACGAGACCCCGGCGAACACCGTCACAACATACGGCATGACCGAGACGGCCAGCGGAGTCGTTTATGACGGTAACCTCTTGGAGGGCGTGGAATTGACATTTCGGGATTCGGAGAGTTCTTTAATAGATCCCGGCAGGCAGCTCAGACAGGGAGAAATTTGTCTTAGGGGTAAAATGCTTTTCAAAAACTACAGACTTACCGGCGAAGACCCCAAGCAAAACGGATGGTTTCCCACCGGCGACTCGGGACGTTTAACCGACGAAAACAGGCTGCAAGTGGACGGACGCATCCAAGAAATGATCATCACCGGCGGCGAAAACGTATGGCCCTCCCACGTAGAAAGCATCATCTCCAACAACCAAAATGTAGCCGAAGTCGCCGTGGCGGGCATGGAGGACGGCAAATGGGGACAAAGAGTTGTGGCATTCATTGTTCCCGTGCGGGGAACAACAGAAGTTGATCTGGAAGAAATCAAGGGAAGCATCAGAGAAGAAATAGGGCCCTGGGCGGTACCAAAAGACGTTTATTTTAT
The DNA here is from genome assembly GCA_021796535.1 of Actinomycetes bacterium. Classification (GTDB taxonomy): domain Bacteria; phylum Actinomycetota; class Acidimicrobiia; order Acidimicrobiales; family Bog-793; genus JAJZMK01. The sequence goes on from JAKABW010000003.1 coordinate 145,427, forward strand.
AGATAAAATGCCCAAGACCGCCATAGGAAAACCCATCAAATCCCGACTGCTCGCAGAAGCCGCAAAAAACGCCTAAAACCGATCGGGCACACTTCCAAGAGAACGGCCTTTCCGAAAAAATACCGCGGTCAACCGGCTCTCACCAAAAACCGGGGCTATATATTTCAGCCTCCAAGCACGTCCCAGCCTGATAGTGTGGATATGAAAAGAAAGTGAACATGAGATCCCCCAAAACGCAAAAAACCAAAAAATGACACTGAAAACTACCTACGAATCAGAAACGGACGGCCGTCACCGCTCCCAGACGGGGAGCAAAACCGTTGCCGCATACGACAATATGGTCACATGTATAACACTTTTTCACTCTCCTTCCGAGTGGATAGGCGTGGATATAGAGGCCGGATCGTTTTTAAGAAACTCCAGATATTTACGCTTTTCGGAAGTGCCGGTCATAAAATTGGCTACCGCCAAAAAAAGGGGGGGCCACAGAGCGGACAGGGGGAAGGAAACCTTATCCGCGGAAGCTTCGGCAATCAAACAATTCTCTTTGGTGCAATTCGGCAATGCAGTCAAACCTGTGGCCACAGACCCATCCAGACCGGAGGCGATAGGTTCTCTTGATTCCATAACCCTCCTGGGACAACTCTCTTACAAAAAGACAAAACGCCTGCTCAAAGCGATGGAGTTGAAAGAGGGTTCTTCTGGAAAAATATTGGGCAATTTCGGACCCTCCATCGCCTTCATGGATCTGGAAGCCACTGAACCTTCCGTAGCGTTGCTCAACGTCACCAAATCGCAAATGGAAATCTCTTACTCGGAAGAAAAGGGGGTTGTCTGCGTGTTTGAGTGGGGGCAGACCGTTCAAATACTGCCGCTTGCCGACACTAAATGCCACAAATTGCTCTCGGCCTCAGAAAAAAAAGTACTTTCCAAGAAAGAGCTCGGCAAATTGCTCGGCCACAAAATTACGCATATTCTGATAGGTCTTTACCAGGTGCAAAACGGGCACGTTCCGAAAGTGGTCATGAACGTCATAGCTCCGACAAAGCGGAGAGGCCCCGCTTCCTGACGGCAAAAACCTGAATTGAGAGCGGCAAAAACTCAAATCTTACCGCTTTGGCAAAGCGCCTACGGCTAAATCTTCCGCCATAGCCCATCCGAAAGAAATCACGCAGTCAAATCTTTCTTGGTCGACTCCGTCAAACAGGGGCTTATAAATCTCCGAATTTTTTCCCGACGAGACATCGGGCGGGCTGTAGTCAAAAACCGTAACAGGGGAGTAATCCCCTTCCACCAAAAACGTCCTGTCATCCATCCTGGCGTCAAGAGAAAACCTTTTGGCAAGTCTTCTCCCCCATGCCCTCTGCTCTCCGGTGGGCTTATAGCCGTACCTGGGCATGACGTCCGTCAGTCCGGCATAGGCACAGCAACTCAAATGAGACGCCATTTTTGTACTTATCAAAACGTCTTCATCCGGAAAAGCCAAAAATGCGCGTCTGTACAAGTCAGACATCAAAAGTCGCATGGCTTCTTCGGAGTCTTCGCTTTTGACAAACGAGGCTACCGGTATCAAAAGACTGGGAGTCCCGCCAATTCTCTCCAAAGAGGCAAATGCAAAACCCAAAAGCTCGTTTTCGGCAAATACCGAAGTCACCAACACCCATTCGTCTTTTAACTTAGAGAGGAGGCCCGCTTCCAAACGAGCTTCAGCGGTTGCCGATATGTCAGCCATTTCTATAAGTTCTGAATCGTTTAGAGCTGTGCAATCTTTGGTAATGACATTCATTGCGCTTAAGCCTTCACTCCGTTCATCCTTATCCGAGAAAACCTTTCGGCTTTTACCCCGACTCTGAGCCGAGCCAACTTTTCTGCAGCAGAGCGACACATATCACAATGCGCGCCGCCGCAACCTGGTAAATATTTTAATACTCAAAAGCCGCCTTTAACTCGACAAAAGGCATAATTAACACCTTAAGCTTAGCTGTTAAAAGGGTTCTGCGCCAGTTGTTAAGATTTTTGTAACACATACGCCATTCAAAATCTTTCGCATATCGGAAATCGGCGGCAAAAACCAGGCTTCCGACATCAAACAGAAAAATCCGGACAATTGCATGCCACATATATCTTTCACCGTGGATATGCCTAAGCCGTTTCCCTTCACCATATCGCATCGACTATCGCGTTGGCACCCAACAATTCTTTGATGCCGGCCACAAAACCGCTGCTGGGCTCCACCATAAAATCACTCGTCAGCCGCACTACTTTGCCTCCCAGCAAAAGCAACACCGGCGAATCACCCGGATATTCCGCAATTAAGCTTTTCAGCTGTGCCACAGTTTTTTCTGTGGCGTTTTGCACCGGTAAATTAATCTTTACCGGCAAGGCATCTCCGCTGTGAAATTCCGGAGCCATGACATCTTGGCAGATGAGCTTTAAGGTATCGTCACGCAAATCGGCCCGCCCTTTTACCACGACGATCCTGTCGTCTTCAAGTCTTGTACCGACTTCCGACATAGCTTTGGGAAAGACGAACACTTCCAATGCGGAGTCCAGATCTTCCAAAGTGAAGGTGGCCATAAAGTCACCCCTTTTGGTATAACGCCTGGAAAGAGACGTTATAACGCCGCCCAGACGGACATACGCGTTACCGGAACCCGTTTCGGGGGCAACAAAATTATCGCTTCCTTCCCCAACGGAATTTTTTTCTATGAACTCCCTGATACCCATGTCCGTCAGTTTATTCAGCTGATTTTCAAAGCCTTTCAAGGGATGGTCACTCACGTAAAGACCCAGCATTTCCTTTTCGAAAGCAAGCTTTTCAGTCTTGGAAAATTCAACGGCGGCAATGCTCCCTCTCAGGGCGTCATAGGAGTCGGTTGCCTCAAAGCCTTCCTTTTGTGCATCAGCTTCGTCAAACAGCGAAAAAAGAGTGGCCACGCCTTGTTTTTCCTCGCGCCGCTTTTGCAGTGCCTTTTCGATGATATCTTCGTAGCTCAGCAAAAGACCTTTTCTGGGGTGTTCCATAGCGTCAAACGCCCCGGCTTTTATCAAAGACTCCACGGCTCTTTTGTTGAGCACCGCCGGTTCGACCCTGTTGCAAAAATCATAGAAGTCTTTAAAAAAACCGTTTGTCCTCTCGTCCATAATCTGTTGAACCACCCCCTGTCCCACATTTCTAATGGCGGTGAGCCCAAACACAATGGCTTTTTTGGGAGTCCGAGAACCTTCGTCTTGTCTGTCTCTTCCCAGATAGGGAGAGAAGTCGGATGTAGAGGTATTGATGTCCGGCACCAATACCTCTATTTGCATATTCCGGCATTCGGCTAAATAAACAGCCATTTTGTCTTTGTCGTCTTTCACGGAAGAAAGCAAGGCCGCCAGATATTCCACCGGGTAATTCGCTTTCAGCCAAGCGGTTTGATAGGCGACAAGACCGTACCCGTAAGCGTGTGATTTGTTGAATGCATAATCCGCAAAAGGCTCTATGATATCGAATATTTTTGTGCCGAGCTCTTTTGCGTAACCTGTGGCTATACAGCCTTCGACAAATTTTTGACGCTCTTTGGCAATCAGTTCCCTGTTTTTTTTACCGCAGGCTTTCCGCAAATTATCAGCTTCGGCAAGCGAGTAACCGGCAAAACGCTGGGCTACGCGCATCATGGATTCCTGGTAAATCATCAGACCGTATTCCGGAAGGATGTCTTTCAGGTCGGGGTGCAGATACTCTACGGGCTTTCTCCCGTTTTTTCTGTCTGCATAGTCTTTGTGCATATTGGCCGCCATGGGACCCGGCCTGTAAAGTGCCACCAGAGCGGCGACGTCATCAAAACAGGTGGGCGCCAGTGAACGCATCAAGGAACGCATGGCGGTCCCTTCAAGCTGGAATACCCCTATGGAATCACCCCGTCTTAGCATTTCATAGGTAGCTTCGTCGTCCAAAGCGATACTGTCTATATCCGGCTTTGTACCCCGGACCTGGGCAATCAGGTTAAGCGCGACATCTATGACGGAGAGGTTTCTGAGACCCAAAAAATCCATTTTTAAAAGTCCGAGGCGTTCAACGCCCGTCATTTCATATTGGGTCACGATGGGGGCATTTTCCGGGTCGCCGTTTGGTTCCGGCTTTCTCTGAATCGGCAGGTACTCCGTCAGGGGCTCGTTGGTGATCACGACCGCCGCGGCATGAATTCCGTCCTGTCGCCTCAGGCCTTCCAAGCCTCTGGCCACGTCGATAACCCTCTTGGCATCGGAGTCCTGTTCATACATTTCCCTCAGGGAAGCGGCTGCTTTGTATCCGTCTTCATGCTTTTCGTCCGGCTCGAGGCAGGCCGCCAGCGGAGTATCCCTCCCCATGATAACGGGAGGCATTGCTTTTGCCACTCTGTCGCCGAGGCTGTAAGGATACCCCAAAACCCTGGCCGCATCCCTCACGGCAGCCCGGGCTTTGATGGTGGAGAAGGTGACTATCTGGGCCACCCTGTCCCATCCGTAGCGCTCCGAAGCGTAGGCGATCATGTCCGAACGGTAGCGTTCGTCGAAATCCATGTCTATGTCGGGCATCGATTTACGCCCGGGATTCAGAAAACGTTCAAAAATAAGTCCGTACCTGATGGGGTCAATGTTGACGATCCTCAGACAATAGGCAACGCAACATCCCGCCGCGGAACCTCTTCCGGGACCGACCCGGATCCCTTTGGCATTGGCAAAATGAATCAGGTCGGCCACGACAAGAAAGTACGCGCTGAAGCCCATGGCGGATATGACATCCAATTCGTAGTCAAGCCGTTCCGCAACTTCCCTGCTGAGCGTTTGGCCGTATCTTTCGTATGCCCCCTCGTAGGTCAGGTGCCGCAGGTACGCCGCGGCCGACTCTTCGTAAGTGGGCTTTTGAAAGTCTTCCGGAACCTCAAACTGCGGTAAAGTCGGTACCCCCGGCTCTATCTCGACATTGGCCCGTTCGGCAATCCACAGAGTGTTGTCGCAGGCATCGGGAAAGTCCCCAAAAAGATCTCTCATTTCGTTGGCCGACTTCAGATAATGTTCCTCTCCGTCAAAGTGAAACCTGTTGGGATCGGTTATCGTCGCACCGGTCTGGACACACAACAAAGCGTCGTGAGATACGGAATCGGAACGCCTGCAATAGTGACTGTCGTTGGTGGCTATGATGGGTGCCGTTATTTCTTTGGCGATTTTCACCAATTCCGGGTTGGTGCGTTTTTGCTCCGGAATGCCGTGATCCTGAAGTTCCACGAAGAGACTTTCCCTGCCAAAAATATCCTGCAATTTTACGGCGGTATCTCTGGCTTCCCCGTAATTGCCCGCCAGCAAAGACTGGTTGACCAGTCCGCCCAGACATCCGGTAAGGGCTATCAAACCTTCGTGATACTCTTGCAGCAGTTCAAAATCCACGCGCGGCTTATAGTAATACCCTTCCAAAAAGGCCATGGACGAGAGTTTGATCAGATTCTTGTAGCCCTTGGTATTTTCCGCCAGCAGGGTCAGGTGGTAATAGAGTTTCTCGCCGCGGTCTCCGTCTCCGCCCGTATCGTCTATTTTACCTTTTCTGGCCGGCCTTTCGAATCTGGAATTGGCGGCCATATAGGCCTCTATGCCGACGATAGGAGAAACTCCGTGCTTTTTGCAGGTGTCATAAAAGTCCAGGACACCATACATGTTTCCATGGTCGGTTATCGCTATGGCCGGTTGCCCGTCTTGTTCTGCCAACTTGACCAAATCGGTTACTCTGGCCGCTCCGTCCAACATGGAGTACTCCGTATGGGTATGTAGGTGTACAAACGAAGCGGGGTTCATAAGACGTCTTTCAACGCGCGCGACGCCCTCAAGAAAGCACCATATCCGACTCGACAAACGAACACCATCACACCCAGATTTCCGATCTCCCGCAAAAAACTACAAATACATGCCCGGTCCGGAACGACCGCCGTTCCCCTGGGGAGCTTGAGGCAACCCGCGGGATCTCAATTCTTCCAGTTGGGCTCTTGCCGCCATTTGCTGCGCAAAAACTGCGGCTTGTATTCCATGAAACAGCCCTTCCAACCAACCCAACAACTGGGCCTGAGCAATCCGCAACTCGGCATCACTCGGTTCTTCGGATTCGAACGGAGATACAAGTCTGTCCAATTCCTCCCGCAGATCGGGGGAAAGAGAGGCTGCCAGCTCCGTCACGGATTTTTGATAGATGTCTCGGAGGCGCTCTCTGCTTCTTTTGTCGAGAGGAGCTTGTCTTACTTCTTCCAAAAGCTGCTTGACCATGGAGCCTATCCGCATCACTTTGGCCGGTTGCTCTACTGACTCAAAAATATCCCTGTCATCATCAACGGTTTTCTCAAAATTACCCGGCTCTCCCGTCTTGGGGATTGAGCCGTCCATAATAATTATTTTTCGCTCCTCTGATTCGTCCATATAATCTATTCTTGTACGGTCAGCTTGCAAGAGTTGTCTTAAAAGTAAATTTTTAAAAAAATTCTTTCTAAAAAATCAGACTTTTTACGACATACTTTTAGATTGTTTGTCCGGCCAAGATTTTGTGGAACAAAAAATTTTGCGCCTCATCCTAAGAAAAGAAAAACCGTTTGCGCCAAGACATTCCCGTAACCTTAAAGGTTTTGGTGCCGTTCAAAAAAGTGTCAGAGTTGTATTACTTTTTGCAGTTCAGCCAGCGATAATTCCGCAGTGGCATTCCCCCCGCACTGCTCACACTGATCGGTATGCCGCCAAGACCTGAGTAATTTGGTACCCGAGGAATCGAGAAAGACAACGAAAGCATCGGAGTCGGGGTGGATGACGAGCTTATCGTACGCCAGCCATTCTGTGGCAACAGATTTGTCGTCCTTCATAAGTCTGCAGAATTTTTTTTCGACAGGATCAAAAAGCCACGTACTGTGGCACGACTCGAGGACAAGAAACTTTTCTTGCTCTGCTAAAATACCTGTCAAAACTTCCACACTCCCATCATGGCAGAAATTACTGAGTCTGCGGTGTCATTAGTATTTCATTTAGATGAAAATCGTATGACAACTCGCATGATTACAGCTCAATCAGACGTTAAACAAACTCTTGAGCCGAGTATAGCCTATCTTTGCCGTATTGCCCAATAAGGCAGCAGAGATGCACGCCATATTTTATACAGATAATCGAAAGCGACAGAAATGCGTAGAAATACGTCCTCTGTATTTTCCGAAAAACCGGATTGGGAGAAGCCTTAATCTTGTCGGTTGTCAGACCAAGGCGTCACCATGGCCTCCAGAATATGCGATTCCACACCCTCCAGAGCAAGGGCTTCCAATACAAAGGACTTGTTGAATAAAATATCCGCCAAATCCAACAGCCCCGTCGTCAAGTCAAGTGCCGCTTCATGAGTAATAAGAATACTTCCGTCGTCACCGTGGACTGATCTGTCCAGTTCCCGACATACGTGAATAAGAGCCTGCGCCGCATCGGAGAGTATCGGCGTAGCGGCTTCTTCGGCCTGGGTAACCAGCGAAGCTGCTACCGCTTGCAACCCTGCTTTGACTCTGAACGCTGTAGACGGCGACAATTTGACGGTTTCCCCAAAACCGCATCTCTCCGGTCTGATGCGGTTCAGTTCGCTGCTTGCGTAATTTGCGCCGTTCTTGCCTGCATTAAGGTCACCGTAAGTGCTTTTCAGGGCATTGGTGAGGTCTTTTATAAACGCAAGATCGTCTTTAGATTCGGAGTTATCTTCACCCATATATAAAGCCCCGCCTATTAGCCCTTGTCAACCATATTAGCCTAAATAAAAATATTTTTACAGAATTGGCCAAGGATAATAAAATCTTCCCTCCGGAGGGTTCGGAAAACGCTCGGCCGTAACAATATAAGCGGCTCTTTCCAAGGTTGCCTCAATCTCTTCTTCGCTGAGACACAAATGCATAAAGTCCGGCACATTCTCTAAGATCAAGTTAGATCCTCTTATGATTTTTTCCGGTATTTCTTCTCCAACAAAGTCCCACATGACTGTTCTCAGCTTTTCTTCGCTGTGAAAACAAAGTCCGTGATCTATGCCGTAAATATTTCCGTCGTCACCCAAAATCACATGATTGGCTTTCCTGTCGGCATTGTTGATCAACAAATCAAACCCACACAATAAGCGAAGAGAGGGAATATGGCTTTCTTCTTCCGACAGAGTAAAATAATTTGACGATAAATCGTTCGGAATAAACCGTTGCAGTGACCCTACTCCGTAAGGTCCGTTTACCTCGACGGTTTCCGGCACAATACCAATCTCCAGATAGGATGACAGCTCATAAACGAGTATTTCTCTCCTGTATAACCCGGGGGGGAAATCAAAAAGCGGTCTTTCTCCGCTCAGAGGCTTATATATGGCGGGTCTTGAGAGTTCGTCCACGGATGCATTGCACAGCAATGTCACATTGGAACTTTCTGGAATAATGCCCAACACAGAAAGCTCGGCTGCTTGCAGAAACTCCGTCCAGTTTACTTCCACCCTTCGACCAAACCGTTGCCTTAGCGTATGGGTGGTTTATGACCGTTGGTTCTCGGACAGGCATGTCCCCTGGGGTCAAGCGGGTATCCGCACAAAGGGCAGGGCGGCCTTCCCGCTTTTGCCAAAGCCGTACCCATAATTGCCAGAGCTGCCGCCTGCTCCCTGGTCAAGAACAACTGTGTTCTTCTTTCCATGTCAATGGCTTCGGAAAGCATCTCCCATCCGGACGCTTCGTCGAGATTTGACTCCAAATCAAAGTTTTCGCGGGAAAAATCAATGTCTTCAAGAATTAAAAAGAATCCGTCCAACGCTGTGTCGTATGCCACCGCTATTGTTCCCACAACGAAATTGACTTCTTCGGTCGGACGGAAGGACGAGGAGTCGGTCTCCGGCAAATGTCCCGGTCTCGGTGCATTCACAAGAAGCTCACCGATGCGGTCACAGAGCAGAATCACCTGTTGCTTTTCCATTTTATAGGTATATACAGCATCAACGTCTTCGCACTGTAAATAAAAGATCCTCTCGCCCACGGGACCAACGGTCGCAAAAGTAATCCAATTGGGCACGATGGGAGGTATATTCGTCATCTCATTGACCTGCTTAACACAATCATTCGCCTTTTCCTTCTTTTTTTACATACTCCGTCAGGGCATCCAATTCGTGCTTATCCAATATATTTATTTGTGAATTGACGGATATCACAACTGTCTTTGCAGAAGAATACAGTAAAGCGCTGGTCGAAGTCGTGGAAACAATAAAATGATGAAAGTGCTCCAGACCCAAACCGAAACCTGCCGTCAAAGCCACTTTGATGGGATCGGCATGGCTGAAAGCAAGAACAGTCTTCCCGCCGTGAGTTTGCCGCATGTCCGCAACAAACGACGAAATGCGTTGTCTGACTTCTTCAAGAGATTCGCCCCCGGGAAATTGGAATTTTTCCGGATGGTTCATAAGCGATTTCCATTCCGGCAATTTTCTCAGCTCGGACAAAGGGGCCTGAGTCCACTCTCCGAAATCACATTCGTACAGTCTTTCGTCAGGCACAATCGGAAGCTTGAGAGTCTCTGCGGACGGTCCGGCCGTTTCCATCGCCCGCTCCAACGGGGAAGAATATATACCGGCAATTGCCAGGTCGTCTTTTAACCGGATGCTGACCGCTGAGGCCTGCTTCGTCCCCTCTTCTGTCAAATGCAACCCCGGCGCTCTTCCGGGCAGCACTTCGCCGGTAGTGGCGGTTTTGGCATGACGGATAAAAACTACAGTCACCGAATCTTTTTTGTCATCGGAACTTGGTGCTGTTGTCATATCGCCTTTCTTGTTCTTCTTTTGAATACATTTGACTGCAACAGTACAAGATTAGCCAAATATTTCCCAGAGCGTGATTCAAGATTGCAACGGGGACGTACGGGCCTATTGTCGGTCGTGGTTCCGTCTCAGAAAAACCTACGCCTCAAATATAATGTCCGGGATGACACTTCACCGAAAATAGCTTATAGGATTGGGTACACAAGGAGAAAAGAACAACCATATGACTGCAGTAAAAGTCGAAGACTGCAAAAAATGCGAAAGACTCGTAAAATTTCGGACGAAAATAGCCCTGGAAAAAAAACTTTGCCATCAAGACGAAGAGTACTGGGGAAAGCCTGTTCCCTCGTTCGGCGCTCAGGAAGCACCTCTTTTGATCTGCGGCCTGGCGCCTGCCGCACACGGCGGGAACAGAACCGGCAGGATGTTTACAGGAGACCGCAGCGGCGATTTTCTTTATGAAGCGCTCTACAGGCACGGCTACGCTAACCGACCGGATTCCAAAAACAGCGGCGACGGACTGATACTGAAGGAAGTTTACATAACGGCCGTTGTCCGTTGCGCCCCGCCGGACAACAAACCTTTGCCGGAAGAACGGGATGCCTGCATGCAATTTTTGCGCCGCGAACTTCTGGAGATGAAAAACCTGAAAACAATTTTGGCATTGGGATCGTTTGCTTACGATGCGCTTTGGAAACTCCGAAACGACCCGCCCTTCACAAACGACCCGGCGGCGGAAAAAACTTCTCCGTCTGCAAAACCGAAATTTCGGCACGGACTGGAGGTAGCGCTGGGGAACGAAATCAATATGGTTTGCAGCTACCACCCCAGTCAACGTAACGTTTTTACAAAATTGCTGACCAAGGAAATGTTTGACGACATCCTGCTCAGGTGCCGCTCTATGTCCTCCCGGGAGGAGAGCGCGAAAATAGGCGCTGTCCAAAAATCTGATCCGTGAATGTGAGTCCGCCTGTTTGTGTTTTGAGTTTCCGGTTGATAATTTTTACGTTTCGCGGGAAAAGCTCTGGGTAAAGAAATCTACGGCTTTACTGTGGGACGTACCTCGATCCGCTTTTGAAAATTTACTTCTCGGGCTGGACCTCTTTTTCTGCTTACCGCCGACAATTTATTCATCAGTTGCAACGCTGCGGGGTCTTCTCCTATGGGCTTGCGCACAATCAGGTTTTTGCTTTCCATATCGGATATGATCCGTTCTCCCAAATCGCTCCTGATGACAGTCAGCGTCCAGTCAGCATACGCACCTATGCCGCCGGCTGAAATGTCGGCGTGTTCGGCGGCAAAATCGGGGCACATCAAGCAGCCTTCACGCGTCCAATGGTGTGCCTGCTTGAGTGGTACTTCGTGGTACCCGCCGTCTTCGGTGAATATCTGGAATACCCCTTTGATATTCATTTTTTTGATCGTTTCTCTTTTGATGCCGTATTCGGCGTCAAAAAGCTCCTCGAAAATGGAGTCGTCGAATGTTTTGGAGCAAAGCAACCCCACCGTAAGAGCAAAACGTCTCGCAATCTTGCCGGCTCGGCGGGAGGCCATCGCTCCCGGCGCCGAAACCTGACATCCCATTCCCACTAAACCTATACGCTCCGCACCGCTTGCGACGGCTTCCGGATACCCGTAGGGATTGGCACAGTATGTATAGCGGGAACCCGCTGCCGCCAATACCTGTTCACGTGATTTTGCCACCATGGGAACGGCTTTCCAGGTAGTGCCGTCACCTTCCAAGCCGGAAAGCAGGGCCGCGTCTATTATGTTTTCTTCCAGGGCATATATTATCAAAGCACTGACCAGGCCGCCGTCCTGTCCGTTGTTGCACAACTCTTTGTCAACGGCTTGGGTAAGGCAGACTTCCCGGTAGATGCCGGAAACTTCTTCCTCTTCACGCACTCTGCCCCTAAGGTAGGTGTCTATTTCCTCTTCCCAGGGACCGAACCTGGGACACGCCCGCGTGCACAAAGTGCACCCTTTGTCTCCGTGGGTACAGTCGGTCGCGCCGCCATCCTGCTCAAAATGGTACGGCTTATACGATCCGCTTTGCGAATCGTAACCCAGAACATCATGGGGACATGCAATGACGCAAGCCGAACACCCCGTGCACAATCCGGTCGTTACGACTTCCTCATAAAGGTGCTTCCAGTGCTTAATGTCTCTGATCATTGGTTTTTGATTCCTTTGTCCAAAATCTCCCTGAGTGACGCAAGTACTTTCTCGGCGTGACCGTTGGCCCTCACGTTATAAAAAGCTTTGGCAATATTTTGGGATCCGTCGACTATAAACGTGGATCTGATGATGCCTACGGTTTTTTTCCCGTAAAGGTTTTTTTCTCCGTAAGCCCCGTACGCTTTGGCCGTTGCGGAGCCTTCGTCCGTCACCAACCGAACTTTCAAATTATGCTTTTCCCTAAAACGGCGGTGCGACGCCTGGTTGTCCGGCGAGACCCCGACCACGTCAACACCCGCTTCGGCAAAATCCGTTATCAAGTCGGTAAATTGGCAGGCCTCCGTGGTGCATCCGGGAGTATCGTCGGCGGGATAAAAATACAAAACAAGAGCTCTGTTCTCGTAATCGGACAGCTTTACAGCGTTCCCCCCGTCATCCGGCAATTCGAAAAATGGAGCTTTGTCGCCTTCGCTCAACTTAGACATGCGCAACACCTATCTTTCTTTTACTTTACTACATATACCCTATCCGCACATTGTTGAAGCATGCTGCGGAATAAAGTATGTAAACGATACTTTTGTCACAAAAGTATTTTGACACATGGGTGCGGAACGAACAAAAAATACCTTTCCCGATATGATAAGTTTGACTGTAAGCCTTATGGGCTCTCCTTTCGTGGCAAAAAAGAAGTCATAATATTTATCTCTTCCTGTATCGTGTCTAACGGAGTCAAAAATGGGTGTTTTCTTTAAACAACTGAGGGCCGGGGTCAATTTTGCGGCCGGCGACGCAGTCGCCAAACAAATGGCAAATTACGCTTACGTCATAGGCGACACCGCCACGGGAAAAGCTTTGATCGTGGACCCTGCCTATGCACCCGGAGAGCTGCTTGAGATCACCCAAAACGAAGGCTTTGAGCCGCAGGGGATTATTCTCACACACTTCCACGCCGACCACGCCGGAGGCACGCTTTATGCCGATTCCCACCCTCCGATTCCCGGAATAAAGGAACTGCTCGAAATCGCCGCCGTGGACATACACGTCCAAAATGCCGAAGCCGAGTGGCTCGAAAAAACCACCGGCGTCGGAAAAGACAGTTTGCGTTTGCACGACAGCGGCGATCAAATAGAACTGGGGAATACGAAAATAACTCTTATCCGCACCCCGGGTCATACCCCGGGAAGCCAGTGCATCCTGCTGGAAAACGCCATTCTGACTGGTGATACCCTATTTTTGCGCGGATGTGGGCGAAGCGACCTGCCGGGAGCGGATCCGGGAGATCTATACGACAGTTTGCGCATGCTTGCGACAAAACTTCCCGCCGACATAAAAGTTTATGCCGGGCATGACTACGATAAAGACCCCTGCCAAAGCCTCTCTTCTCTGTTGCAATCAAATCCAGTTTTATGGGACATGCCAAAAGAAACCTGGGTTCGCAAATTCGGCGGCTGAGCACGGAGCGCGATGCCGCTTCCGTCACGTATCCTGGGTTTTGTCGCAGTTGTCCGTTATGAAGACCCGCAGACGTTCCAATATCTCTTCAAGAATCGTTTTGGAAGTGGCAAAATTCACCCTTACGTGACCGGCGCCCGATTTTCCGAACGCCCGCCCGTCGGAAAGGAGCAGTTTTGCCCGATCTTTTACCGCTTCGGCAAGGTCCGTGCCGAAGTGCAGGAACCTCAAATCAATCCAAGCCAGATAAGTGCCTTCCGGCGTGACAAATCCCGCCTCCGGAAACTGCAAAGCCCATTCTTCCACCATATGCCTGTTTGTATCCAGAATCTGCATCACGGCATCCAGCCATGAGGCGCCTTCGGCATAGGCGGCAATTGCCGCTTCTATCCCCAGAGAATTTACCTCGCCTAGCAGGATTGAGGGAAAATTGCGAAAAGCATCAAGGAGGTCTTTGGAACCGAACGCCGCTTGTGCACAGTGTAAACCGGCTATGTTGAATGTCTTGCTGGCCGAAGACAGGGTCACCGTGTTTTTTTCCAGATCTTTGTTTACCGTGGCAATCGGAATATGTTTATGACCTTCGAAGACGAGATCGCAGTGAATTTCATCTGAAATAACTTTGATTGAATATTTTAAAGAAATTTCTGCCAAGAATGCCAGTTCGTCCTCGGTAAAAACTTTACCCGTGGGGTTGTGGGGATTGCAGAGCAAAAGCACCTTCGGACGCTCTGCCGCCACCGTTTTTTCAAAACGGTCAAAGTCTATCGAATACCCTCCGGCGCCTTTCACGAGGTCAAAAGCGACAACCTGTCTCGATAAGTCCATAACGACATTAAAAAATGGCGGATAGGTGGGGGTAAAAAAAACTACCTTGTCCCCCTTTTCCGTAAATGCATAAATGCAGACAGCCATCGCCTGCACCACATCGCTTGTCAGCAGTACCAGGTCCGGATCTATTTTTAGGCCGTGCCTGAGATCGTATCTTACGGCAAACAATTCGGCCAATTGCCTTGCATTTTTTTGGTCGGCATAACCCAAATCATCGCGACTCAAAGAGACAGACAGAACTTTTTTTATTTCCGAAGCCACTTGAAAGTCCATATCGGCGACCCAAGACGCCAAAATATCGGAGTCGGCGGACCCCCACTTTGCGCCCCTCTTTTGGCGCAACTCTTCTGTCGTGACATCAGAAAAGCTGATGCCCGGCTCTCGATCTGTCATTATCTCACTCCTAGCAATAGCCATTGTATACGGGTTGCCGTCCACAAAACGCACCGCAGCGACACCTGTTTGGCCGACAATTGTTATATTTACAACGCTTGAATCGGTGATCGATCAATACCAAAATTGCGTATTGTTCAAAGCGGCGGCATCATGACCCTTATCACAAATAGCCCAAATATCACCCAATAAAATTTGCCTCCACGCAGAAAGGCCGATTTGGCGGAATTTTAAAGAAAAAAAATAAAAAAAATGATTTTTAAGTGGTATAGCCACTACTCAATGTGATATATTGTCTTTAAGGTCGCAAAGAAAATGCCGACACTTAAGTAGGTGAGATGGACGTAGCTGATTTATTTTCAAATCGGGACGATTTTATTTCCGTTACGCAAAGCCATACACCAAAAAAATATTGAAGAGCCCCCCCTATTGGTGGACACCAACAGGTCTAATCCCCCCTTAGACCTGTTGGTGCACCTAATTTATTTATACCACCTCTGTCAAGTTTTCTTTTCTCACTAAAAATGTGACTTACGGCCTGTTGCGACAACTGTCACGAGTGTTATCATCTGTTTAATGAATGTTTTTTTGGTGGACGACCATGAACTCGTGCGACGGGGACTGCGGGAACTCCTGCAGTCGGCAGACGACATTACGATTACGGGAGAGGCCGGCAGCGTCGCCGAAGCCTTGCAAAGAATACCTTTAGCCGAGGTGAATGTGGCCGTTATTGACGTCCGGCTTCCTGACGGCAACGGAATTGAGCTTTGTCGGGACATCCTATCTGTCGATCCTTCAATCAGATGTCTTATGCTTACCTCTTATGACGACGATCAGGCTTTGGAATCGGCAATTCTCGCCGGAGCAAGCGGCTATTTACTGAAGCAGATACGCGGGACCGAACTGATCGGCTCCATTCGCAAAGTGGCGGACGGCGGCTCGCTGATCGACCCCAAAGTGGCCCGCATGGCCATAGAACACTTACACCACAAAACCAGACCCGACTCCAGAATCGATCACCTTACGGGCCAAGAACGTAAAATACTCTCCTTGCTCGCCGAAGGAAAAACCAACCGTCAAATCGGAACAGAAATGTTTCTGGCGGAAAAGACGGTAAAGAATTACGTCTCCAACGTACTGAACAAGATGGGATTCTCCAGAAGAACGGAGGCTGCCGTCTATGCCGCCAGGCTGGAAGAAAAAGGCGAATTGGACATCAATTAGAGATTAGAGAATTGACATTTTGGGTCTGACGAAATTAAGCTTCCATCACAGACGATATCTGCGTCAAAAACCTTCTGATGGTATCTTCGGCAATTCTGTGCATAAATGCGTTGTTGACCACTTCGCCTATCAGCCCGAGCGGCACTCTGTAGCGACCCGTAATGCCCAACCTGCAAACACCGCTGTCCAGAGCAGACAACTCCAAGTCCGCTTCCAGAGTCGGAAAAAGTTTGGATGTGCCCGTGGGGGTCCAGATCATGGGAACCACAACGGCGTTCGGACGGATTCTCGGCTCGCCGAGAGAAACGTCAACCGTCTTCGCCATCAAAACACTGGAACCGACCTTGACCTTGGTTCCGCTGGTTTCCAAAGAAACCGTTTCGTTGGCTATCGGTGCCAGCCAGCCGGCATGATCATAGGCAAGTTTGGTCATCAGGGAATCCAGCTCCCCGTTGATATGAACGAAATCCGATACAAAAACGACCGACCCGCTCTTTTGCTTTTCCCCGCCGCTTGGCGCAGCCACCTTCTCGACCATATAAATCATATTTTACATCTGCGCCGGATAAGAGCATTAGGGCACTAAGTCACCTAAAGTCGGCGCTCTAAATTTTTACTTAAAAGATTTTAAGGTTTAATCATTCCTTCCGAATATCGTAATACAACCAGCAACATGCCTTCTGGATTGCCATAAATATAAAAAGTTGTTCCGTTCTTGTCGCCGGCGCCATCTGTGCTAGTGTGGCGGTGAGAAACAAAAAATTTCGGAGACAGCCAATGTCAGATACGCCCTCCAACATAAACAAAAGCATTTTGCCCCCTCAGGCAATTAAAAGGCTGGAGGCGTCAAAAAACTCGCACACATCTTCTTCCCTTCTCGACGCGTCGGCGCATCTGTCTGTAAAACTCTGCGGTTTTACACCGGTCGGCGAGGTCATGGGTTGCATCGTACAAAACATAGGCTTTACCGGCTATGCCGGGTGCGGCTGGTACGGATACGGAGTGCAGCAGTTCAGCACAACTTTATACGACGGCAGAAACACCAGTTACTGGGGAGGACTCAACCCGTATTTGAGCGCCCTCCGGAGCGGCTACCATACCGCTCTTTTGCGGATGCAGGCCGAAGCAAGAGAACTCGGAGCGGACGGCGTCATAGGGGTCACGCTGAAAGAGAGCCGCTTTGAGGACGGACAGAGAGAATACATGGCCATGGGCACGGCCATTACCTCGACGGGAACCGCTCATGCCAAAACGCCTTTTATGACATTGCTTTCGGGAAACGATCTGGCCAAACTTATTCCCGCCGGATGGATACCTCAGTCAATCCTGGTTGCCATTTCTCTCGGCATCCGTCACGACGACTACTACACAAGAATGGCGGCCTCTTCCATCGGAAGAATCCCGACCACATCCTTTGCCACTTACAACATTGAGCTGCCCGGACATACGGATCTTTTGAATACAGTCCGTCATGATGTGCGCCAGCAACTCAGCCGGATGGCAAAAACAGCCAATGCCGACGGCGTCATACTGTCGGAACAAGTCACCACGGAAATACATGAGATTGAGGTTGGCGAACAGCACAGAGACTTGGTGGGCATGGCCATGGCTACCGGCAACGCAATAGCGCGATACGATGCGGCTTTGGAAAAGAGAAACTTCGGGAACATCAAAAAGGTAATAAATTTAAAAAAATGAAGCATGCCGACAACCGGCAAAAACAGACGGGAGAAACAAATGTCAGACAACCAGGTGCAAATTCCAGACGATGCGATGCGCCGTCTAAACGAAATGAAACCGGGTTCTGCCACTTCGTTGTTCACTTCCGATTTGTCGGTCAACGAATTCCTTCTGGTGCGCGAAGCCGGTTTTAAACCATTGGGTCTGGTGTTGGGTTCAAGCGTCTATCACGTCGGAATCCAGATAGGCAGATGGAGCCAAAACATGGAATTGGATAAACTGTCCCAAGCCATGTATCACGCCAGGGAGCTGGCCATGACACGCATGGAGCAGGAGGCCAAGGCTCTGGGAGCCGACGGCATAGTGGGCGTCAGACTGGACATAGAGTTTAAGGAATTCGGGGCGGACATAGCAGAATTTATAGCGGTCGGCACCGCCGTCAAAGCCGAGATATCAGGCACCTGGCTCAACAATAAAAATATGCCCTTTACATCTGATCTTTCCGGGCAGGACTTTTGGACACTGATACAGGCCGGTTATGCGCCCCTCGGCATGGTGATGGGCAGTTGCGTATACCATATAGCCCACCAACGCGGTTTTACGGCCATGAGCAACATGAACAGGAACGTTGAAATTACCCAATATACCGAAGCCCTTTACGACGCCAGAGAACTCGCCATGAGCCGGATGCAGGCGGAAGCCGAATCTCTCCACTCGGAGGGTATTGTGGGAGTACAATTGCTGTCTTTGCCGCATAAATGGGGCGGTCACACCACAGAATTCTTTGCCATCGGTACGGCAGTAAAACCCTTGCGAAGCGATCACGTAATAACCAAACCACAAATGTTCTTACCGCTAACGGATTAGTTTTTGCGCTTCCAAAATATTTGAACTACGCACAAGCAAATCCGGTCTGAGCAATATAGTCTTATTGTGTGAGTGATTTTGTCGGCGCAAAATATGAGGGGATTTTACCTGATGACATGCAAAATAGTCAGGATATTCCCAAAAGAATGGATTCTTTGATAGAAGCCGTTACCGTCATAACATCCGGACTAAATCTGGACGAGACTCTGCAGCATATAGTCGACTCCGCAAGATCTCTGATGAACTGTCGTTACGGCGCCCTTGGCGTAATTGGTACCGACAAAAAAATAGAAAAGTTTTTGGTCTCGGGAATAACGTCGGAGGAAACGGCAAAAATAGGTTCTTATCCCGAGGGAAAAGGGTTGCTGGGGCTTCTCATACAATCTCCCGTGCCCGTCAGGATAAGCGATATTTCTTCCCACCCCATGTCTTACGGATTCCCCGTGTGGCATCCGGAAATGAAAACGTTTCTGGGGGTACCCATCAAAATAGAAAATCGCCTCTTTGGAAATCTTTATCTGACGGATAAGCTGAACAGCTACGGCGGCGGCAACCGGGTTATCGAATTTACGCCGGGCGACGAGCGTTTGGCCGTTGCTTTGGCGGCCATTGCCGGTATTGCCATAGAAAATACAAGACTGCACAGGCGGGCGGCCCAATTGATACTCGCATCGGACCGGGAACGCATAGCCATGGATCTCCACGACCTGATCATCCAACGCCTTTTTGCAATTGGCATGAGTTTGCAAGGAATGATCAATGTATTGGATGACGAAATAAGCAAAGACCGTCTGAGCGAAATTATAGATGGCCTGGACGGCACTATAGCCGATATTCGAAAAACCATTTTTTCTTTGGGCAATAAGGAAAATACTTTCAAATCTCTGGTAATAAAGACAGCAGACGAAGCTGCTATTTTACTCGGCTACAAACCAAAACTAAACTTAATCGGACACATCGATACTTTGGTCAGCAAACAGCTTGGAGAACATATTCTGGCGGTACTCAAAGAAAGCTTGTCCAATATTTTACGGCATGCCAAAGCCACCGAGGTGAAAATCACTTTGGAAGCGGCGGAGAAGATAACCCTGACAGTGGAAGACAACGGACGCGGCATCGCAGAGCAGCACAACAAGGGATTCGGGCTTTCTAATATGGAGGAACGTGCAAAATTGTTGGGAGGCTCTTTTATCCTGTCTTCTCCGAAAGAAGGCGGTTTGCGCCTCAAGTGGTCTGTCCCCGCAAACAATAATTAAATTGACCTAAGCCCTTTCCGTTTGGCATTTTACCGTTGTGTCTTTTGTCATCGTCAGGCATGACAATTGGCCCTAATGAACAAAGCCTCCCGATGTCATAATTATCATATAGCAGTTGGTTTGCAATGACGAAAGGGGTGCAACATGAAATTAGACTCATTTTTGGCAGAACCGGAAGAGACACAGACTCCGAAGGTATTTCACTATCTTACCCATTCCAAAGCGATGGGTGTACTTTGGTCGGCCCTCCGGATATGGCTGGGCGCGATGTGGATAGAAGCGGGCGTCGCAAAACTGTGGGGTGCCGAAAACGTCGCTTTCCTTCACAACAACGGAGCCGCCGTGGCGGGATTCGCATCCCACGGCATACCCGCCTACAGCTGGTGGGGAAGCTTCCTGCACGGATTTGTGGTCCCCAATGCGGGCTGGATCGCAATACTTGTTGCGGTAGCCGAATTCCTGGTCGGACTGGGATTGGCATTGGGGCTTTTGACGCCCGCCGCCGCAGTGGCGGGAGTTCTCTTGAACTTCACATACGTTATGTCCGGAACGGCCAGTGTAAATGCTTTTTATGCTTTGATCGCCATTATCATCTTGGTCACATGGAGAACTTCTTCCGAAATAGGTCTGGACGGATTTATCAGGGCTTACCGTCAGACACACGGCGGACGACTTTTCAAAAAGAATGTGTTTGGCGGGTTGGCTAAGGTAAAGGAAAGCACCCCCAAAGTAGCATAAGAGACCTTTACTCATAAGCCTTAA
>JAKABW010000033.1 GCA_021796535.1 Actinomycetes bacterium
ACGTGATAAATCTAGGTGACATACGACGAACTTTAACAAACTCAAAACAGCCGGAAAGCAAGACTATTTTATTGTAAATGTTGAATTTAACAAGTTTTTCTCGGCAATCGATTGAGTCGGGTTTCGGCTTGAACTCCCGCCGCCTCCACCAACTTTACCCCATTAATGCGCTTATTTAGTCCCTGCCTGGAGTTGGCGCATCGGTGTTGCATTCTCAGGTGAGGGCGTAGCCCGCCGGAGAAGGATAAATGCGCGAACCGACCTCACAAGCGAATGTCCTCTCCACGGCCGAGAAATCCATCGCTTGGCATTTTTGGAAAACTGCAAATACCTGAAGAAAGTTAGCGTTTATGCTAACTTTCACGTCATGGCCTATTCAATCGAATACTTCCACGCTCGCATCAAAGAACAAATTGAGTCCTGGCCGGTCGGTGTGCTGGCTGATTTCGCCCGAAAAAGAATGAAGGAGATCCAAAATGGCTGAGAAATCTGAGCTGAGATATGAACCTGTGGAACATGATCATGAGGCATTCCTGGAAAAGGCCAGGAAACGGAAGGGGTTCGACGAAAAATATGAGGAGCTGCGAGATGAGTATGACCTTATCAGGCAAATGCTTTCGGCTCGCGCCAGGGCCGGCCTTTCCCAGGAGGCGGTAGCGGAATCTATGGGGACGACGAAGAGCGCAGTGTCTCGCCTTGAGTCCGGCGGGAAGCATACGCCATCTCTCGCCAGCCTTAAGAAGTACGCACGCGCCGTAGGCTGCCGACTGGAGATCAGGCTGGTTGAAGAGAGGCGTTAACTCGCGCTCCGCTTGCCGAGTACGAGCGGGACATCATTCGGGAGCGGACCGGCGCCGGACAGGTGGCCGCCCGAGCACGCGGAAGAAAGGGCGGCCAGCCGAAAGGGGTGGATAAAATGAAAAAAAGGCCGCTCTGGTTCTAAGGAAAGACTCGAAGCGAAGCGTCAAAGAGATTTGCGACATAGCGGGCATATCCCGCAAAACTATTACAAATACACCCAATTTACTACTCGAGGGCCGAATTCAGTCGACTTCTCTCACCCTTGGTGAGAGTTTTTAACGTACATCTTCCGACCGGCCAGCAACATATCCACTTGGTCCTCATTCTTCTCCAACCAGCGGTTGGAGTTTTTACGATCCGAGGGTGTCGTGTTCAACGACACTCTTTCCGATTATAGAGTATACTCAACGAATCATTACGGTAGTCCTATACGCTGCACCATGCAGGTTCGGCCTGAACACCCTGCCGGAGAATGCGAGATGGATTTCGAAACGTTGCTTCGACGATATGAGGCCCTGCTTGCCGAGAATAAGGCTTTGAAAGAGGAGAATCTTGCCTTGAAGGCCCGGCTCGGGCTGGGTGAGTCCGTTTCAGACGCCCTTCCTTCTCCAGAGGAAATTCAGCCTGGGTTCTCCCGGCTGCAGTCTCCTGCCCATGTTGATGCCAATGCCGATCCGGCCGAAAAGATTCGCCTCTTTTCATCACTGTTCAAGGGGCGGGAGGACTTGTATGCCAGGAGGTGGGAAAGCAAGGACGGGGCCAAGGCCGGATACATGCCCGTCTGTCAAAATGAAAGAAAGCCTGGTCTTTGCAGAAAATTTAGGGTCAAGTGCGCCTCATGCGACCATAGGTCCTATGCACCCATGGATGAAAATGCCATCGATGCCCATTTGAGGGGTAAACTCGTCGCCGGAGTTTACCCTCTGCTCCAAGATGAAACCTGCCACTTTCTGGCTATCGACTTTGATAAGGAAGGATGGCAGGAAGATGCATCCACGTTAAGGAACGTCTGCGGCGCCTTCAATATCCCCGTAGCCTTTGAGCGCTCCCGCTCAGGCCAGGGCGCTCATGCATGGTTCTTCTTTACGGCGCCGGTATCGGCCAGTCTGGCGCGAAAATTCGGAAGCGCCTTGCTGACCTACGCCATGAGTCAGCGCCATGAAATCAAGTTCAAATCTTATGACCGACTATTTCCTAATCAGGCCACAATGCCGAGGGGCGGTTTCGGCAATCTGATCGCCTTACCGCTTCAAAAAGAGGCTCGATTAAAAGGCAACAGCGTTTTCATCGACGAGCATTTCCATCCCTATGAAGACCAGTGGGAATTTCTGGCCAAAATCAGGTGTCTTTCCGAAGAGGAGATCACCGTTCTAACTTCGAAGATTTCCCCTGGCAGCGAACTTGGAGACCTGAAACAAGACGATGAAGAACCAGCCAGGCCGTGGGAGAGAAGATGTGCGAGCAGAGCCAAACTCTCACGGCAGGAGTTTCCGAGCATAGTGCAGGTAGTCAAAGCCAACATGCTGTTTATTGACAAATCCGGTATTTCGCAGAGAGCTCTTAACATTATGAAGAGGTTGGCCGCCTTCAAAAATCCCGAATTTTACCGTCTCCAAGCCATGCGTCAGCCGACATACAAAGAACCGCCGATCCTTTCATGCTCAGAGGAAACGCCCGAGTACCTCTGCCTGCCAAGGTGTTGCGACGTGGAGCTTGAAACCGTACTTAAGGAAGTTGACGTTGCAATCCAATGGGCAGATAAGACCTATTCCGGAAAACCCATCAAGGTCGCCTTTACCGGGGTATTGAGGGAGGACCAGGAAATTGCAGCGGAGGCGATGTTAAAGCATGACTGTGGGGTCCTCTCGGCCGCCACGGCGTTTGGGAAAACGGTCGTTGCAGCCAGACTGATCGCCGAACGAAAAGTGAACACCCTCATCCTGACGCACCGACAACAACTTCTTTCCCAGTGGATGGCCAGATTGGCGCAGTTTCTGAGAATCGACGAAGAACTACCTGTTATGCCCGGGAAGCGGGGTCGGCAGCCGATGCGGGGCATCATCGGACAGATTGGCGCGGGAAAAGACAATCCGAACGGTATAATCGATGTTGGAATCATGCAATCCTTGACAATCGACCATGAAGCGAAGGAATGTGTGAGAGACTATGGTATGGTAATTGTTGATGAATGCCATCATATCTCGGCTGTGAGCTTCGAGCAAATCATCAAAAAGGTCCGGTCAAAATACGTCTACGGTTTGACTGCAACACCGGTTCGTCGTGATGGTCGGCATCCATGATTTTGTCAACTCGATTTGGCCCACTTTGATATTTTCATTTGGCCCACCCCTATGCGTTGTTTTGGATTATCCTTCCACAATCAGGACGA
>JAKABW010000034.1 GCA_021796535.1 Actinomycetes bacterium
AGAAATGAGGGTCTGCTGCTAACCAGAACGGTTTCGCCATCGCTACTGAATGTTAGGTCGGGCCACAGATAGCCTTCCCCGGTCGCCCCTACCTTGTGGCTCATCCTCCAGTGGTTTTGATAACCTAAAATTGACCAGAAAAAGGGGGTAGCGATCACCGAAAATTGACCACCTTGAGCAGTTGACCTCCGGTAGATTGGCTCGGGATTTAGTAAGCCAATCACAGCGGAGGAAAAGGAGTGCTCAAGATGGATCAGTACGAACTGGTAAGAACGGGGTATCGAGTTTACGGGAAGAATATCAGTGAGTTGGCGAGATTAACAGGTCATTCCCGCAATACGATCAAGAAAGCAATACGCGGTGAATCGTGGGGTTACAAGGAGCGCAATCATCAGCCGTTCCCGGCGCTGGGCGATTATATGGCGACAATCGACGGCTGGTTGGAAGACGACAAAGACAAGCCGGAAAAGCAGCGACATACGGCACATCGAATATACAATCGGCTGGCGGACGAACATGGCTTTAAGGGGGGTGAATCCACTGTTCGTCGGTATGTGAGATTTGCCAGGATGAGGCTCGGGATTGAGACTTCTTGCGCCTTTATCCCATGCGATCCGGAGGCCGGGCATGAGGCCGAGGTGGATTGGGGCACGGCATCGGCAATCATCTCAGGGGAGGAGGCCCGGCTGAAGTTTTTCTGCATGCGGAGTAAATTCTCCGGCAAGCACTTTGTCCGTTTCTATCCGTGCGAGCGTCAGCAGGCGTTTTTCGATGCGCACGTTCACGCATTCGCCTTCTTTGGCGGGGTTTTCCCGATCCTGATATATGACAATCTGACGAGTGCCGTACGGAAAGTGTTGCGAGGCAGGGAGCGTCGGGAACAGGAATCGTTCAGCAGGTTCAAGGCCTATTACAGCTTCGATGCCCGTTTCTGCAATCCCAACAGCGGCCACGAGAAGGGCGGGGTCGAGGGACTGGTAGGCCTTGCTCGCCGGAACTACATGGTCCCGGTTCCGGAGGCCGAAAGCCTTGAGGAGCTCAATAAAAAGATTCTGCGACAATGCCTTGCCTACGGCAATCACAAGATTTCCGGGCGGGACCGGAAAGTCAATGAACTCTTCGAGGATGAAAAGCAACATCTTCTTGCGCTTCCCGAGGCGGACTTCAGCAATGCGCTGATATGCGACGGACGCGCCGACAAGTACGCCACAGTCATTGTGGACAAGAATCGATATTCGGTGCCGAGCCATTATGCGGGATTCAAGATGCAGGTCCTGCTCCACGTCGATCGGGTGGATATCTTCACCGGCGCCAAGAAGCTGGCCACTCACCAACGGATGTACGGTAACAACAAATGGTGTCTCAATCCGCACCACTACCTTGAACTGATTCAACGGCGACCGATGTCTTTCCATAGCGCCAGGCCCATTCGGCAATGGCGGGAGAGTTGGCCGGAGTCTCTGCACACTCTTTTGGAGCGTTTTTGCCACGCTCAAGGCGAAACCAAAGGGATCAAGGACTTCATCGCCATTCTCATGCTCTACAGAGATCATAAGACCAGCGAGATTGACGCCGCGGTGGAACAGGCTGCGAAGAACAACATAAGCAGCAGCGAAGGAGTGCGTCACATTCTGAGCCGTGCCGGCGATGCCGATACACCCCCTGCTCCCCTGACCACCTGGTCGTCTCTGCCTCCTTCCGATGTGGCCGTCTACGGGCAACTGGGAGGTGTACAATGACGGCAGGAATATTGATAGAGCTGCAAGCCAATCTCAAAGCGCTAACCCTTTCCAGCATAGCTCGAAACCTTGATGGTCTGCTGCGCCAGGCCAAAGAGACCGGTATCGGCTACGATGAGTTACTTCTGGATCTGACACGCGCGGAGCTTCAGTCCAGAGCGGAGAGCAGATTGCAACGGCGCATAAAGGAATCGAAATTCCCTCTTCTCAAGCCCATCGAGAGCTTCGATCTGGCCGCCGTGCCGGACTTGGACATCAGGCTTTTCCGGGAGCTTGCCGCAGGTGGCTATATCCGAGAACACAGGAACGTTATTTTCCTTGGACGAAGCGGCACCGGGAAAACTCACATGGCTACAGCCCTCGGGATCGAAGCCTGTAAGCAAAACCTTAGGACCCGTTTCGTAACTTGCTACGGGCTGGTCAATGAGCTGGTCGAAGCAAGACAAGAAAGAGAATTACAGCGTCTTGTGCAAAAATACGTTCGCTGCGATTTGCTGGTCATGGACGAACTCGGCTACATTCCGTTTTCAAAGGAGGGGGCCGAGCTGTTGTTCCAAGTTTTGGCTGAACGCCATGAGAAAGGATCGGTGATCATCACCAGCAATCTCGGGTTCGCGGACTGGACCAAGGTCTTCGGTGATCCGGCGATGACCGCCGCCCTGTTGGACCGCCTAACCCATAAGGCACACATCATTAATTGCAGCTGGGAGAGTTACCGGCTCAAACAGAGCCTCAGTCAA
The DNA here is from genome assembly GCA_021796535.1 of Actinomycetes bacterium. Lineage (GTDB taxonomy): Bacteria > Actinomycetota > Acidimicrobiia > Acidimicrobiales > Bog-793 > JAJZMK01. The sequence goes on from JAKABW010000034.1 coordinate 2,480, forward strand.
AAAGCAAAGCGCTCATAACGAGGAAGCACAAGCATGGAAACTGAAACTACAGTATACAACCCCCAAAAAGGCAGGCTGGAGACGATCTATGTGGGATTTACAAAGGACAATACGACCTGGTTCAATAACTGCCGCAGTCCGCGGGACGTTTACATGATAACGGATTTCGAAGGCGGCCTCCTGATCGGTGAATTCGATTATACACATCCCGTTTGGATTTATGACATATCGAGGGAAAGTATCGGCTACAGTCAGAAAAGAGCCAAGGGGCTTCTCCGAACGCACACATAAAGCGAGTTAGCGCGTGCCCCGCCGGTGAAACTCCGGTCGCCCTACGGGCTCCCTCCGTTTCACCGGCACTACCCGACACGCAGACAGCAGGATGATCACCCTTATCATCCGCAGCTATAGACACAGCTCCGGGTGGTCAAAATTCGGTTATCACGGGTGGTCAATTTTGGGTTGTCATTACGACTCCAGGATGTTGTATTTCTT
>JAKABW010000035.1 GCA_021796535.1 Actinomycetes bacterium
GACGCAACCGGGGCTGTAGCTCAGTTGGGAGAGCGCTTGAATGGCATTCAAGAGGTCCGGGGTTCGACTCCCCGTAGCTCCATAGAAAAGGTAAGTAGTTTCAGATAGTTAATAGGCAGAGTAGAGGGGCTGGCGTGTTGCAACGGTGTTGCATGTCAGCCCCTTATCACTTCGAGAAGAGCACCGCTTTTTCTCTCTCTGGTCTTGGCATATCCTTCCCGCAGATCGTCCAAATCCACCTGAAAATAGCGTTCGAAGGCTTTGTTCGTTTCGTGTCCGGAGAGCTCTTTTACACCTTCCCGAGTGAGCACCTTACGCAACCCGGTAGCCGAGCTGTGCCGCGTTCCGCCGTACAGGTCGACGCCTTCGATACCGAGATTCTCACATGCTTTCTTCCAGTAGCGGTAAAGAATGTGCCGTCCGAAAGAAGCGTTCTGAAGTCTTCCGCCGCCGCCCTTGTCTCTTCGGAAGAAGGGCATCTTCGGCAGCCCACGGGGGAGAGACTTGATAAGCTCCAAATCCTCGGCGATCACGGGAATGAATTTGGGCTTTTTGATTGCCTTGGAAGTTTTATGTTTTCTGACGATGACAAGCCCGGTTTTCAGGTCGACGTCCTCTTCGTTGATCCCGAGAAGCTCCACCGGCCGCACGTTGATGTATGTCGCCAGCCACTTTATACCGATGTAGATTCGCGGATTTTCCAGAGTGAGCTTTCGAACTTCCTCCAGAATGGCGTCCTGGGTGGCCATGTCGATGGTCTTTCGCCAGCCGAGTTCGAACGATACTTCGGGGAATTCCGGCATCTGGTCGGGCCGAAGGACCCTACGCTTTACAAGCCACCGGAAGAATGCGTGCAAATTGGACCTGATATTGTACCGCGTCTTGCTGGAAACGTTCTCGATCCCGAGCAGAAAATCCTCGACTTGGGCGTATCCGATTTCTTTTACGTTCGTCAGCCCGAAAATTTCCGCTGCAAGGTTCAAGTGCTGCCTGATGTGATTTACAGTGTCCGGTTTGAGTTCTGATTTACATTTGACCTCGACGTATTGCTCCGCCAATGTTCGAAACCCGAGCGGATTACTTTTCCGGTAATCCCGCTCATCGAATGTGCCTTCATCCACCTTGAACCGCAACCCGGTCAAGGCCCTGCTGGCCTCATCGTAATTTGTGAATCGAAGATAGACCTTGCGACCGAAGCGAACGATCAACTTACTTGCCCGTTGGTCTGGATGGGTGGGGCAGACGACCCCGTTTCGGCCATTGTCTCTCATACCCTGGCCGCAAAGGGCGCATTTCTGTTGCGTATAGATGCCTCCAAGCATACACATACCTCCTTCTTTTGTCCGGACAGGAGGAATATTACGATATGTGTATGTTGGAAGCCAATCTTTCACTGAGACGTAACCCTAAGTCATTGTTTCTGAAATTGATTTATACCTAAACCTTCACGATCCGCCTCAATCCGTTGGCCTGTATCTCAGTCCGTACAGCTTTTCCCACTCCTCGACTGAAATCCGCCGGTATGTTAGACTCAATGCCAGATTACAGCGCCGAAGCTCCCTTCCTCGAAGGCCCTTTCCTTTACAGGTTCCTCTCTTTTTGTCTTGGCAAACCGAACACTCCAGAGTAGAGAGCATCAGATCGAATTGCTCATCGGATGTCGCAGGCTTTAACCATGGGAAATGTTCTAGCAAAATTAGGCTCATATGAGCTCCTCGATAAACTCCAGGACTCCCAACCAGCCCTTTGTCGCCGCAATCTCCAGTACTTCGCCTCTCTTTTCAGCCGCAACAATCATGCTCCACTGTTTGCGATCGAGCGATCCCAGGAACGCGGCATCATCACTGATCCTTTCCGCCACTTCTTGATCGGTCTGTTCTTTTTCACCGGAAGGATGAAGCAGCTTCCACAGAGCGTGTGACCACTGGAGTTGCTTCTTTCGAAAAAACGCATCCGCGTATGTCTGGTAGAGGCCCCCGAAGATTTTCTTTCCTTTGCCGTACTCCTCAAGTATGTCGAAAGGCCCGTAATTGCCATCCCTGGCATGCTTGATATGGCTTTTCGTGATCTCTGATTCAATGCCCCACTTTGCAGCATACCGGGCAGCATACCGGCCATCTCGAACGTCGATTCCACGTCTAAAGGTCGGCTCCCGCAGGCCCACGGAAAGGCAGGCATCTTTCCACTGGTAATAAAGTTCGGCATGTATTCGGAAACGGTCTGGATCGGCCCCAGGATTGAAGAACAAAAGCTCATGTATATGCACATGCCAGCCGTTTTCGAATCCATAGTTTACTTCCAAAGCCCGCACGCTGCCTGCCAGGCCGTTTCTTTCCGCCCATGTCCTCCATGCCTTACGATTGTGCATCAGGACTCGCCCCTTACCGAATTTGTCGAGAAGGCCTATCAGTTCGTCATTTCTCTGATGTGGCGCTGTCTGGCTCAGCATCAGAATCGCGCCACCGGCCGCGGTCCAGTCTGCTACGGCCTTACACAGATGCTGCCGGCGGAACTCGGATATCTTGGCGGCACATACGGGGCACACCCAGACCGATCCGCAGACGATCAGCCCCTTATAGTGGGCTTGCCTTTCTCGCTTCCAAATTTGAACCGCTTGATGCTTCGGGGCGATGGTTCGGAGACAGTACGAAACCCTATGAAGAAGTCCCGGCCCACGCGTCGTAAGCGTTCGTTAAACCCCATCTTGTAAGTCTATCCGCAGGCTGGCATGATCTTCTGCAAAAACTTAAGAGGAGGTCATGCGATGAGAATTGATAGAGCCGAAAGGCGGCGATTTTGGGAAAAA
>JAKABW010000036.1 GCA_021796535.1 Actinomycetes bacterium
ATGAAGTCGAACGAATCTTGATTTAAAATTAAAGTAAGCGAACAGGCACTGTTTCCGTAGGGTTATCGCGAACGCCACATCAAATCTCAGGAGTCGATAATGGCAAAGAAAAAGGGCGCAGTGAATGGTTCGGACGCTTCCAAGGTCTCCAAAGATAGCGAACCCAGAGAGACACCCGAGCGCGCCGCCGACGGTTTTCCAATTGTGGGGATTGGGGCCTCGGCAGGTGGGATTTCGGCCTTCGAGGCTTTTTTTTCGGGAATGCCCGCCGATACCGATCCAGGCATGGCCTTTGTGCTGGTGCAGCACCTTTCGCCCGATCACAAGAGTATTTTAACCGATCTCATCCGGCGCTACACGCGCATGCAGGTCTTCGAGGTCGAAGACGGGATGGAAGTACGCCCAAACTGCGCCTACATAATCCCACCGGGCCGCGACATGGCCTTTCTGGGCGGTAGCCTCCAACTGCTCAAGCCCTCCGCCCCCAGAGGCCAGCGGCTGCCCATTGACTTTTTCTTTCGTTCCCTGGCCCAGGACCAGCGCGAGCGGGCCATCGGCATTGTGCTCTCGGGCACCGGCAGCGACGGCACCCTGGGGATTCGAGCCATAAAAGGCGAAGGTGGCATGGTCATGGTCCAGGACCCCGATTCCACCGAATACGACGGCATGCCGCGAAGCGCCATAGCCACAGGCATGGTAGATTACCAGCTGCCCCCTGCGAAGATGCCCGGCCAGCTCATAGCCTACGTGGCCCATGCTTTCGGCAGGACCGCAAGGCCCGCCACCACCCAGCCCGCAAAGGCGGAAAGCGCTATCAAGAAGATCTTTGTCCTGGTGCGCGCCAAGACTGGGCACGATTTCTCACAGTATAAGCTCGGCACCACCCATCGTCGAATAGAACGGCGCATGGCCCTCCACCAGATCGAAGCGATGGACAACTATGTCAGGTATTTGCAGAACAACCCGTCGGAGGTGGAAGCCCTTTTCCGCGATATGCTGATCGGCGTGACCAGCTTCTTTCGCGATCCGGCTGCCTTTAAAGCCCTTGAAACGGTCGTTTCAAAACTTTTAGCCGACAAGCCGGCCGACAGCGCGATCCGCGTCTGGTCCCCCGGATGCGCCACGGGAGAGGAAGCCTATTCGCTGGCCATCCTGCTGGCCGAACATCAGGAGGCACTCAAGCGCAGGTTCTGGATTCAGGTATTTGCCACAGATATCGACAGCCAGGCGATTACCACGGCCCGCGCCGGCCTCTATCCCGCAAGCATTGCCGCCGACGTTTCTCCTGAACGGATGACCCGCTTCTTTTCGTCCGAAAGCGACGGGAACTCCTTTCGCATCCACAAGGCGATCCGCGACATGCTGGTCTTTTCCGAGCAGGACGTGATTAAAGACCCGCCCTTCTCCAAGCTCGATCTCATATGCTGCCGCAACCTGCTGATCTACATGAATGCCGATCTGCAAAAAAAGCTCATTCCCCTGTTCCATTACGCCCTCAATCCCGATGGTTTTCTGTTTTTGGGCACATCGGAGACGGTTGGAGAATTCGGCGATCTATTCGCCACGCAGGACCGAAAAAATAAAATCTTCCAGCGAAAGCAGGATGTGAACCCGAACCGATACGCAGGATTGATGACTTTCTTGCCCCCCATGTCGGCACCCGATACGGCGGCGCCGGGTCGAGGCGTGCCGCCCGCTCCCGGAAAGCTGTCCCTGCGTGAACTGACGGAGAATGCGCTTTTGCAGCAGGTCGTTTCTTCCGCCGCCCTGGTAAGCGGCAGCGGCGACATCCTCTATCTTCACGGACGCACCGGCTTATACCTTGAGCCGACTCCGGGCGAAGCCGGTGTCACCAACATCCTCAAGATGGCCCGCGAAGGATTGCGTCGCGACCTCTCGGTTGCCCTGCACAGGGCGGCGGCAGGCGGACAGATCATCCGCTCTGCGAACTTGCGGGTAAGGACAAACGGGGACGTCATCACGGCAAATCTGATCGTCAGCCCGGTGGGAACCGACGCCCGAGAGACGCCCATCTACCTGGTTGTTTTCGACCAGGTCCCACAGACCGCCCATGCAGAGGAAGCGACCGGCACCCATGTCCCGGAGGGTAACGTTCCGGGCGCTCCGGAAAATGACGTCGACGCTCGCATCGTGGCGCTCGAACAGCAGTTGCGCGCCAAGGAAGAATACCTCCAGACCACCAATGAAGAGCTCGAAACCGCCAACGAGGAACTAAAGTCTTCCAACGAGGAGATGCAATCGGTAAACGAAGAGTTACAGTCTACAAACGAGGAACTGGAAACCTCCAAGGAGGAACTGCAATCAGTAAACGAAGAGCTTGCGACGGTAAACTCCGAGCTTCAGACCAAAGTGACCGACCTGACTCGGTCCAATAACGACATGAACAACCTCTTGGCCGGTACCGGCATCGGCACCATTTTTGTCGATCACGACCTTAGACTCCTGCGATTCACCCCTGCCGCCACCAAGGTCATCAACCTGATTGAGAGCGACATCGGCCGACCGATAAGCCACATCGTTTCCAACCTGTCCGGCTACGACCGCCTCTCGGAGGACGTCCAATCGGTTCTCGACACCCTCATTCCCAAAGAATTGGAAAGA
>JAKABW010000024.1 GCA_021796535.1 Actinomycetes bacterium
GGGGAACCATGGTCTGGTGCAAACCTTTACCTGATCCTGCTGGCTCTCTTGGGATCTCTTCTGACAGCCTTTGGTCTTATGCGTAAAAGATTACTTATAAGAAGGTCGTAAGGCTTAAGTATTGTCACCATCGGTGGGATCAAGATTTATAGGCTGTATTCTATAATTCATAGTGTAAAATTTAGATGACTGAAAGTAGTAAAGAGTTGATATTTTCACGCAAGCCTTATATATTGCTAGCTATACTATTAGCGCTATTAGGATCTGCCTCGTTCTCTACCGTCAGGACCAGCTCAGCTTCCACTAGTCTTACCGGCTATGAAATCTCGATCCCACACGATCAAATCAAAGTACTTCATATAAAGCGTAAAAAGGCAAAGAGGCATATCAAAAAATACGTATGTAGCCTAAATGCTCATTTTGGTCAGTATAATGCCTATCTGGTTGCACCAAATATAAAACTTATTGCGCCGGTAATACAGGGTACTAATGATCCACAATTAAATATAGCTGCCGGTCATGATCCTGCATCAGTATGGCCTGGGCAAAATGGCACGGCTGTGCTGCAAGCTCATGATGTGAGCTATTTTGTCAATATAGACAGGCTAAAGCCCGGCAATGTCGTTTACTATGAAACCCCTTGTTATAATTATGAATTTATCGTTCATAGCGGTTCTGTTGTTCAAGCCGGCAGTCCAATATATAACACAAGCAATGCCACCTTATCGTTAGTTACGTGCTGGCCGACAAATGCACTGTATTTTACAAACTATCGGTACGTAGTGAACCTTGTAGAAGTAAGCAGGAAAGTTTTTAAGCAACATCCAAAGCCTTTAGAGAAAACATTACCTTATCAAAACCCTCCGCAGATTCCAGCCCCGCAACCACTAGTGGCACAAGGCCTTACATTAAATACAAATTCTATTCCTATGGGTCTTATGACTATTGGAGGTCGCCCTTCGCTTTTATGGATGGAATCTCCCGGTCCATTGAATATCGAGGCCAGTGCTCTTGCCGACTATATTGCTGCCTACAAAGCATTGGCAGAAAACCAGACGGGATGGTGGAAAGATATTGCTCCTCAATTAAATCCGCCGATTGCTTTTGAAGGAAATGTTTCAATCGAGTATTTGTCAGCTATGAATGTCACGGCTGAAGCCATAGGTACAAGGGCAACAGAAGCCATATTGTCGACGTCTGTACTAATTACCGGTGGCCGGGCTCCCGGCAGATACAATTTGCGCATTGTAACTATAATAAAAAATCATAAATTGATTATTGTAAGTTGGCAAGCAACGTAATTACTGCTTGACTTAGTCAACATTATAAATTTTTTGGCACGTAGCAGTATTAAATCTAGTATATGTATCAGCACTAACACAATTTGTGTCAGCTAAATTAGATTGATTGACTTTATTATGTAAGTTAATTCCAATACTTTATTGGAATTTTATACTATAAAAGTCAAATTATGCATATAAATAATTTTTACAGTTTATTACCAGTTATTTCTTTGTGCTGCGGTGCATCACATGTTATCAAGCGACTTCAATCTTAATCAAAGTCTTGTGTTTAATTTTTTGCCAATTTCTGCAGGTCAAAGTACTTATTGCTAATCATCTCTTGACATGACCTCTATCAGGTGGGTATGTTAGGTCGCTAAGCCCTTAAAATTGGGGAGCCCGTAACTTGCCGATTGCGAGAGTGGCATCGTTGCAATCATACCGATGGTGCAGGGATGCATATATATGATTGGAGGTATTATGACAGCGATTCCTACGAGAGATGATCAGTTTTCCTTTGGTTTGTGGACTGTGGGTTGGCAAGCACGTGATCCTTTTGGGGATGCTACCCGTAAACCCATGGATCCCATTCATGCCGTTTACAAGCTTGCCGAGCTCGGCGCATGGGGCGTAACTTTTCATGACGATGATTTGATAAATTTTGAGTCGACCCCTGCCGAGAGGGAAACCATGGTCGCCAAATTAAAAACTGCCTTAGCAGATACAGGTTTGGTGGTACCCATGGTTACAACCAATCTCTTCACCCACCCCGTCTTTAAAGACGGAGCTTTTACCAGCAACGATCGCGGTGTACGTCGCTTTGCGTTGCGGAAAGTGATGCGCAATTTGGATCTGGCGGCAGAGCTCGGTGCAAAGACCTATGTATTTTGGGGTGGTCGTGAAGGCTCGGAAACCGATGCGGCTAAAGATGTAAGAGCTGCTCTCGACCGATATCGTGAAGGAATTGACTTTCTGGCTCAATACGTCATCGACAATAAGCTGGGTTTGCGTTTCGCATTGGAACCAAAACCTAATGAGCCGCGAGGTGATATTTTATTGCCTACCGTCGGTTCAGCATTGGCCTTTATTTCAACTCTTGAGCATGCCGAAATGGTGGGAGTCAATCCCGAAGTCGGTCACGAGCAAATGGCCGGGATGAACTTCGTTCACTCGATATCCCAGGCACTTTGGCATAATAAGCTTTTCCATATAGATCTCAACGGACAGCATGGTGCCAAATTCGATCAGGACTTAATCTTTGGACACGGCGATCTGCTGAGTGCTTTCTTCTTGGTTGACCTATTGGAAAATGGGGGACCAAATGGTGCTCCAGCCTATACCGGGCCGAGACATTTCGATTACAAGCCTTTGCGTACCGAGATGGAGGATGGTGTTTGGGAGTCGGCAAAAGCAAATATGGTAACTTATTTGATTCTCAAAGAGAGGGCAAAATCTTTTAGGGCAGATCCGGAAGTCCAAGAAGCACTGACGGAAAGCATGGTTTATGCACTTGGCGAATCAACCCTCGATCCCGACGAAGGTTGGCAAGAGTTCCTAAACGACAAGAGCGCTTACGAGGATTTTGACTTGAAAAAGGCGGCATCAATCTCATATGGGTTTGTGCGCTTAAGCCAACTTGCCATTGAACATGCGTTGGGAGCCAGGTAGAAAAATGCCTTTGGTGGTTGGGGTGGACTCTTCAACTCAAGCTTGCAAGGTTGTGGTGCGCGATTATGAAACAGGAACTTTAGTAAGATCTGGTCGCGCCCCGCATCCTTACGGTACGGAGGCGGATCCCAGATCATGGTGGGAGGCTTTAACTGCTGCCATAGAAATGGCGGGCGGTCTAGCCGACGTACAGGCGATATCTATAGCAGCCCAGCAGCACGGTATGGTGTGTCTCGATCATGCCGGCAACGTCATTCGACCTGCTATTTTATGGAACGATATGCGGTCTTCCGAAGCAGCAAGCGAGTTGATATCAGAGCTTGGTGCCGGGAAAACAGGGAGATTGAAATGGGCGCAAGCAGTCGGTACCGTTCCGGTGGCCTCATTGACTGTGACAAAGTTGCGATGGTTGGCCAGAAATGAGCCTGCCAACGCGGGTGCCGTCGAAGCTGTCTGTTTGCCGCACGACTGGCTGACTTGGAATCTGAAAAATACCGCAGGAGACTTGAGTACACTTACGACAGATCGCGGTGATGCAAGCGGAACGGGATATTGGTCGCCGGCCGAGAATCGTTACCGCTTGGATTTATTGGAAATGGCTTTTGGGAGACAGACAATTTTGCCAGGGGTTTTGTCGCCCAAGGAACCGGCAGGCCATACGGAAAACGGTATTGTTCTGGCTCCCGGCACCGGTGACAACGCAGGTGCTGCCTTGGGGATCGGGATGGGGGTCGGCGATGTGGCGGTTTCTGTCGGCACTTCCGGCGTTATTATGGCCGTTTCTGATATGGCGACAACAGATTCAAGCGGTGCGGTGGCCGGATTTGCTGATGCGACGGGACATTTCTTGCCGCTTGCATGTACCGTAAATGCTGCCCGCATCGTGGACGCGGCTTGTAAATTATTGAATGTTGACCACACCGGACTTTACGATTTGGCAATGTCTGCCCCTCCGGGGGCGGAAGGTTTAACACTCATTCCTTATTTTGAGGGGGAACGTACTCCCGACAGACCTTTTGCGACCGGAACCCTTTACGGTTTGAAGCTTTCCAACAGCCGTTCGGAATGTTTGGCCAGGGCTTTTATCGAAGGTATGTTGTGTGGTTTGGCTGATGGGATGGATGCGCTTGTGACTCAGGGTATTCCGGTGGAAAGACTGATAATGTTGGGCGGAGCAAGCCGTTCCGAAGCGGTATGCCTTATGGCATCGCAAATATTCGGTCGTGCGGTGCAGGTGACAAGCGACGGCGAGCATGTGGCTGACGGAGCAGCCAGACAGGCTGCCTGGGTTTTGAGCGGCAAGGATGAGCCACCGCCATGGGATGTATACCGGTATATTACTTACGAAGAAAAGCCTGTTCCTGCAATCAGAGAGCGCTATGCGGAATTGCGGGATCTGGCAACCAGCTGAGTAGGGCAGGTAATTCCTTTACACTCAGGTATTTTCTGTGAAAACTGTTTGATCAGACAACGTCTATGGGGTGATTGGAGCAGTGCTTCCCCTCACAATCAAGTGGGTTGCCAGCTCTACTCTCTGTTCAGTCGAATCTTTGCGTTTTCTAAAATCAAGCAAAATGCGTACTGCCAATGCGGCCATATCTCTGACCGGTTGATGGATGGTTGTCAAAGGCGGAGATGACCAATTGCTTAGGGGCAGATCGTCAAATCCGACAAGACTTAGATCTTCTGGGACACGTAAATTCATTTCGTTGGCTGCTTGCAAGACACCCAGGGCCTGTAAATCGCTTCCCGCAAAAATTGCCGTAGGGGGTTTTGGCAAGGTTAAGAGCAGCTTTGCCTGTTCGTATCCGCCCTCAACGTGGAAGTTACCCCAGCGGCAAAATTCATCTTTTATCGTTAGACCGGCCGCTTCCATAGCCGCCCTATAGCCGTCTAAGCGTGCTCGTGCGCTCAATAGGTCTGCTGGGCCGGTAATGGTAGCTATTTCCTGATGTCCCAGGTCGATCAAGTGCTTTGTGGCTTCCCTGCCGCCTGCCCAGTTGGTGGCGCCGACAGAATTTACTGACGGATCGGGTTCTCCTCTCGGGTCTATTACCACAAAGGGAAGACGCCTCGCCCGCAATTCCGCTCTTTGATGGTTGGTCAACTGAGACAACAGAAGAATAATCCCTTTTGTGCCGCGGGAGGTTATGTGGTCAAACCAAACGCGCCTTTCGTCGCCTTCGGAAAGAGAGGTCAGCGCTATGGTCAGTCCGTGATCTTGTGCCGCAGACATAGCTCCTTGAACGATCTCGACTGCCCAAGGGCTTTCAAATTCTTCGAAGACAACATCGATAAAGGGAGTTTGCGGTTCGGGGATAGAGCGCTTTCTGTAACCTTTCGCTACGATGAGGTCCTGTATTTTTGCTCTGGTTTTGGCAGAAACGTCCGGTCTTCCGTTCAGGACTTTAGAGACAGTGGCAACAGATAAGCCACTTTCTTCGGCAATTTCCGATATGGTAGTACGCTTTTTATCTTTGGTGTTTGCGGTGGCAGCGGTATTTGGGTTTGATTGGGAATTTTGCTCTTGCATCTCAGATATCAGTTCTCCTTATCGCTGCCAATGAGGTATACACCCACACCGTCGCTCTTTCGAGTACAATTCCACCTATAAAACAATATCGTAAATTTTCGAAATCATAAATATTAATCGGATATTTCGCTCTTGACAGGGAAAATTCATGGGTCTATACTTCGTAACAGCACATAAGGGGATCGAAAGTTTCGAACAGTATTAAAGATATTGTTTTGTGCTGCATTAATCAAGGAAAAGAAGGAAAAGGAGGAAAAGTGTCTACACCGCATCAGATAACTGTCGGGTGGCGCTACCGAAAGTTACGTATCTTCAGCGTTGTTTTGGCGATAAGCGGGGTGTCGTTGATGGCATCCGGAATTGCCTCGGCATCCCAGAGTCAATCTGCAAAACACGGCGGACATCATGCCAAGTCCGCAAAATCTGCGCCCACCGCATCCATATCGGTCTGGTTTGTTTCTAATCCGGGTCCGGTCAATAATTACATGACTTCGCTTGCCAACAAATTCGACGCAACTCATCACGGGGACCGCGTGTCGGTCAACTTTATAGCCAACACGCCTTTCAAGCAAAAACTTTTGACGGCCATGAGTGCCAATAAGCCTCCGACTCTGTTTTTCAGTTGGGGCGGCGGAGTCCTCCAACAATATATCAACGCCGGTGATGCCGCACCTATAGGTTCCGCGTCGGCGGCATGGACTAAGCGCTTTTTGCCGTCATCTTTGGGTGCCGTGACGTTCAACAAGCAGGTCTACGGAGTCCCAATCCAGGGAACACAGCCCGTATTTTTCTATTACAATAAAAAAGTTTTTAAAAAGTATCACATAAATGTCTTTCCGAAAACATGGCCCCAGTTGTTGAGCGATATAGCTAAGTTCAAAAAAGAAGGACTTGCTTCTCCGATCGAAATGGGCAACTTGTCTGGCTGGGAAGGACTTATGTACCTCGAATATCTGACGGACAGAATAGGCGGACCTCAAGTTTTTGAAGCCATTCAATCGCATAAGCGTAATTCATGGAGCAACCCCGCCATAAAAAGTGCGCTTGTGGATATACAGAGCCTGGTACGCGCCGGAGCTTTTCAGAAAGGATTTGATGCCGTTGATTTTGGTTCTGAAACGGACGCCCTTCTTTATACCGGCAGAGCGGCAATGACTTTAATGGGTAACTGGGAAGTCAGTAGCCTGCTTGGGGAGGATAAGTCGTTTGTTAACAGCAACACCCTGGGACAAGCTGCGTTTCCCGTAATTCCGGGCGGTAAAGGAAATAGCGCCGACCTGGAAGGCAACACAAGCGACTATCTGGCAATGGCCAACCACGTATCGGCAGCGCAAAAATATGTAGCGAGATTGTTTTTGGAAGACGAATTCACAACGCAGCAATTTGCGAAGACCGAAGTGGCATCCGGCCAGGTTCCCGTTATCAAAGGTTCTGGGTCTTATCTGAAGCATGCAAACCTGCACCAGTATCTGATTCCGACTTACAACGCAGTCTCCTCGGCGCCACACTTCCAATACTCTTGGGACCAGTCACTGGGGTCTCAATTGTCCGCACCGCTTTACTTGGATCTTTCAAAAGTTTTTGAGTTGAGCGAGACACCGGCGCAATTTATCCAAGCTATGAACAGAGCTATGACGAGCGTCAGTGGTGGGCTGTAATTGGCTTAGCTCATAAGGGTAAGTAATAGCGATCTGGATAGAGAAAGGTTCGGAGCCGATTAGAATTTTCGGCTCCGTGCCTTTTGCGAGTAGGACAACTGAGAATGCTAGCAAGGTCTATAAATATTTTGCCTGAAAGTACCCAAAAGAAAGTTGCCAGGAGAGCGGACCTTCCAAGAAAAGTCGTGGGTTCTTATTGGAAGGCAGATGTTGTCGGAGTATTACCGACAATGCTGCTCTATGGTTTCTTGGTGCTATTGCCAATCGTGATAGCCGCGGTACTCAGTTTTTACAATTGGAACGGAGTCGGTGCCCTCCGGTTTACCGGCTTTACCAACTGGGATGCGTTTTTCCATGATCCTATAGCAGCTCATTCTCTGGAGGTCACCGGGATTTTAGCGGTTGCCAGTTGGTTGGTACAGACACCTATTTCAATCGCCCTGGGATTCTTTATTGCGGGACGGCAACGCTATAGAGCCGTGTACGCCGCTTTTTATCTGTTGCCACTGATACTTTCAACCGTTGGTATAGGGCTGATGTGGCAAGCGCTTTTGGATCCGAATTTTGGCGGGTTGGCATGGCTGGCACAAAATGCAGGTCTGTCATTTTTACAGCAAAATTGGCTGGGGAGCAACTCGACTGCCCTGTGGACGATAGTCGCTTTAATTGCATGGCAGTTCATACCTTTTCATACTCTGCTTTATCAAATGGGGCGGCGTCAGGTTCCCAACGTTTTATATGAAGCGGCATCCATTGACGGTGCAACAAAATGGCAACAGTTTATTCATATTACCTTGCCACAATTGCGCTATACCATAGTTGTCTCCAGCACGCTAATGCTAGTGGGGTCATTGACATACTTTGACATAATTTACGTTTTGACTAACGGCGGGCCGGGAGATAAAACAAGAGTTTTATCGCTTGATATGTATCAAGCTGCTTTTGTCGCCAACACATTTGGATATGCAAGTGTTTTGGCGGTTGTACTAGGAGTCATAGGAGTCGTTGTGGCTCTCTTGCTCGTCCGGTTGACGGGGTTTTCTTCGCTTTCCAGTCAGAGAGAAGGTATGGCGTGAAAACTATATTGTATCTTGCAAAAAAACGGACCATAGGCTTGGTAACTTTTTTGCTTGGCAGCGTATGGCTTGTGATTGTGCTGGCGCCCATCTACTTTATGGCGTTATCCAGTTTACGCAGACAAGGTACTTATGTAACCGCCAATCCTTGGGTGCCAAGCGGCCCTTTGACAATCCATCAGTACTATGTCGTATTTCATTCGGGACTGGGTACTTATTTACTGAATAGCTTGGTCATCACTTTCTCATGCATGATCTTATCGTTGTTGCTGTCACTGGGAGCGTCATTCAGAATTATACGGGGGACATCGCGGTTTTCAAAATTGTCATTACGCCTGATTGTCTTTGGTTTAGCCATCCCAATTCAGGCAATTATTATACCTATTTATGTAATTATTGATAAAGTGGGGCTCTACGATACCCTGACGGCTCTGATTCTTGTAATGACTGCTTCGGCAATTCCTGTATCTGTATTGATCATGGTCAGCTATGTGCGCGATATCCCCAGAGAGCTTATAGACGCCATGTCTACGGATGGGGCAAGTGAATGGACTATTTTCCGTAAGCTGATTCTTCCCTTGTCCGGTCCCGTTCTGGCCACAGTAGGTATCTATAACGGCATCAATGTATGGAATAACTTCTTAATTCCTTTGGTGTTGACGCAAAGTAACAGTACGTCTGTTTTGCCTTTGGGGCTCTATAAATTTCAAAGTCAGTTTGGAATAGACGTTCCTGCGATTATGGCGGCTGTGCTGCTTTCTGCTATTCCCTTGTTAATTTTATATATTGCAATGCGAAAACAATTTATTAAAGGCCTTGGTGGAATAGCAATGAGATAGATGTTGGTATCAAAAAATATTTTATATGAAATAGTGAGTAACGAAAGTGTGATAATTGTATGCAAAAAGAACTATATAAAATATCATCGATTCCTGCTAAAGAAAGAGTAGAGGATCTTATTGCCAGAATGTCCTTGGAAGAAAAACTTGCGCAGCTTGGTTGTGTATGGATAACCGACGTTATGGACCAAAATGGATTCAGTGACAATATAGCTCAAAGAATATGCCCTCACGGCATAGGTGAAATTACCAGGATATCCGGGTCAACTGCTTTACTGCCTGCCGAGAGCGCCAGAATAATGAATGCCGTTCAAAAATATATGGTGGAAGGCACAAGGCTCGGTATTCCGGTTTTGGTGCATGAAGAGGGTACCGGCGGCTTTTTGGCGCGTGGCGCAACTGTTTTTCCTCAGGCCCTGGCTTTGGCCGCGACATTTGACCCCGGTCTTGTGGAGCAGGTAGCCGCTGTCGTTCGTGAGCAGATGAGATCGGTGGGAGCCCGTCATGCCTTAGCCCCCGTTCTGGATATTGCGCGTGATCCGCGTTGGGGAAGAGCGGAAGAAACTTTTGGAGAAGACCCTTACCTGGTGGGGACGATGGGAACGGCCTACGTGCGGGGACTGCAAACCGACAATTTGGCGGAAGGGGTCTTGTCGACGGGAAAGCACTTTATCGGCCACGGTTTTTCGGAAGGCGGCCGCAATCATGCCCCAGTTCATATGGGGATAAGGGAGCTCTATGATGTATACCTTGAACCTTTCGGAATGGCGATTTCACAAGCCGGTCTTGCGTCGGTCATGAATTCTTACAGTTCCGTGGACGGTTTGCCCTGTGCCGGCTCGTCGAGTATCCTGCGCAGTTTACTGCGCGATATGCTCGGTTTTGAGGGAATTGTCGTGGCGGATTACTTTTCCATATCGCTTTTGATGAGCTACCATCATGTCGCGTCCGATAAGCAAGATGCAGCCACAAAAGCCATAAATGCCGGTATGGATATGGAATTGCCGGCTACGGATTGCTTTGGAGATCCTTTAAAAATTGCCATTGAAGAGGGGAACGTAAAAGAGGAAACCGTCAATGCCGCTGTGAGGCGCATCCTTGAGATAAAGTTCCGCTTGGGGCTATTTGACTCTCCGTTCGTCGACGAAGGGAGAGTCAATATAAGTTTTGAAACGCCGGAGCAGCGTTCTCTGGCGTATGACGCAGCTGCTTCTTCAATAGTTCTTTTGAGCAATAACGGTATTTTACCCCTCTCGAACGGTATAAGGAAAATAGTTGTCATGGGTCCCGCAGCGGACGACGTACGCCTCCTCCAGGGGGATTACCATTACCCGGCTCATCAGCAAATTGTTTACGACAATGCCTCGGAAAGCGTGATGTCCGAATCGTGGAACGGAGGGGCAAATCTGTCTATGTTGCCCCGCTCTTATGGTGAGTGGCAGCCCGGGCCGTATTTTACTCGTCATATTACACCTCTGGAAGGGATAAAGTCCCTTGTCGGTGCTTCGACAGAGGTTCACTATATTAAAGGGTGTGAAATTACGGGGGAGGAATCAGATATTTCCGCCGCCGTGGAGAAGGCAAGACTGGCAGATGTCGCCGTCGTTGTCGTGGGGGGGCGATCCGGGCTTGCCCTTGCATGCACGGTGGGGGAAGCCAGAGATGCCACGGACCTTTCTCTGACCGGACAACAAGAAAAGCTTATTACTGAGGTTGCCAAAACAGGTGTTCCCACCGTTGTAATTGTGATGAGCGGCAGGGTGCATACGCTCACGGAAATAGCCAAATACTCGAGTGCCTTATTGCAGGCTTGGCCGCTGGGAGAAGAAGGAGGCCAGGCGCTCGCCGATATATTATTCGGCAAACTGAATCCGTCAGGACGTCTGCCGGTGAGTTTTCCCAGGAGCGTCGGACAGGTTCCCGTTTACGCCGGTCATTTGTCTGGGGGCTCAACCGCCATGTTTTACGGCGAGTATACAGACGATAAAACAACCCCACTGTTCCCTTTTGGACACGGATTGAGTTATACGACTTTTTCCTACAGTGATTTCTTTGTGAATGCGGGCGATACCGCATCGCCCGTTGATGTGCGTCTCGTGGTTTCCAATACCGGTACCAAGTTCGGCGAAGAAGTGGTGCAGTGCTACGTAAGAGATCTTTCAGCTTCGGTGGTGCGTCCGGAAAAACAACTTGTGGGGTATATAAAAGTCGGGCTCTCCCCCGGTGAATCATGCGGTATCAATTTTGAAATTCCGATTTCTCGGCTGTCGTTTACCAACGAATCTTTGTTCCGCGTTGTCGAACCGGGGATGTTCAACTTTTTTGTGGGGAAATCTTTCGACGATATTCTTTTAAGCAGTGAGGTGATGATTAAAGGAGAGACTTGCCGTTACGGCGGGAAGTCTCATGAAGCGACGCGTGTATCTGTGGAAAGGAGATAACCTTATGCTGATTTGGACTAAAAATAAGTGTAAGTGAGCGGTTTTTCATGATCGCAAATCAATTATAAAGAGAGAAATATTAATATGGCATCCATCACTCTTGAAAAAGTAAAAAAGATTTACGCCACCGGATTCGAAGCGGTTCACGGTTTTGATTTACATGTCAATGACGGCGAATTCGTCGTGCTCGTTGGGCCTTCCGGTTGCGGTAAAACTACAATTTTGCGTATGATAGCCGGTCTTGACGATATATCTGACGGACTAATTTTTATAGGCGACCGTGTGGTCAATAAGGTGGCTCCAAAAGACAGAGATGTAGCCATGGTATTTCAAAATTATGCACTGTATCCACATATGACCGTTGCCGAAAATATAGCGTTTGCATTGAAGTTACAGAAAATTCCGAAAAGTGAAATAGAAACCAAGGTATTACAAGTGGCAGAAATTTTGGGGCTCAAACAATATTTACATAACAGACCAAGACAATTGTCCGGCGGGCAGCGACAGAGGGTAGCAATGGGAAGGGCAATCGTCAGAGAACCCGCTGTCTTCTTGATGGATGAGCCTCTATCCAATTTGGATGCCAGCTTGCGAGTCCAAATGCGGGCCGAGGTCCTTAGGATCCAGCGGCATCTGCAAGTCGGGACTTTGTATGTTACGCATGATCAGGTGGAAGCGATGACCATGGGCGACAGAGTGGTAGTGCTGAAAGACGGGTATATCCAACAGTGCGATACGCCGGAAAATATTTACTCGCATCCTGCTAATTTATTTGTTGCAGCCTTTATAGGGTCACCGGCAATGAATCTTTTTAAAGCCGGCATTTCAAACAACGGGAGCGTTGTGGATATAGGTTCACAAAATATAACTCTTGGCGAAGAAGTGTACGCCAGATGCTCTTCGCTCCGTGCATATGCGGGTAAGCAAGTGGTGCTTGGCGTCAGACCGGAACATTTGACGCTGGCAGAAGCAGAAAAACCCCATTTTGTTATCAGCAGTATTATCGGCCTGGTTGAAGTATTGGGAAGCGATATTCTGGCGCACTTCAGTGTGGGCGCAGAGAGGGTACACATTGAAGGAGTTGACAATGACGGATCCGCCGAGTTGGATGAAAACGAATTCAATATTCGCAATGAAGGTATCGCGCGTTTAGATCCAAAAACGCCCGTGCATATCGGCGAAAAAGTTGCTTTGGCGGCAGATTTTGATTCAATTTATTTCTTTGATCCCGTAAGTGGGAATTTAATTAATTGAAATTGTGAGATTTTTGGGACAAAGGTATTTTGTTGCTGGGGATTTATAAGAATAAATTTGATCAATTCACAGTTATGGTATTCTGCTATATGACGAGTAGTGAACGCCTGTGGGCAGCGGACTGAATATTGAAACCCCGATTCTGCCGGGAATGTCAGAGTTGTCTTTGATGCAAGCCGGGTATTTCTACTCGGTTGCGGGTTGCAAATTAAAAAGTATGAAGATAGCCGATCGGCTATCTTCATACTTTTTAATGATCTCGGAGCGTAGCGGTAAAAGACTCCGCTCATCTGATCAGTGCAGTGTTTTTACACGAGTAATAACAAGACCTTTTTTCTCAGTCCCCGGCGGAAAAGATGAGCTTTACCGCAGTCAAACCGGGTGTTACGGCGGTACCGGAAGATCCGGATGAACCGGCGAAGACCGTGTCCTTGGGAGCCGATACGTATACTTTAACTTTTTCTCCCGGCGTCGGAGCGGGACCGTTGTTGACTATCGAAGTTTGAGACGAAACTCCGAAGGTCATGACCATGCCTTTTACTGACTGGTGGTCAAGATTGCTGCCGGAGACGGTAATGGTGATGGAACCGTTTGCTCCGGATGAGCCGCTTGCCTGGTAGCTGTCAACTTTTCCGGTGAACTTGAATCTGACTATGCGGGTGCTGCCGGAACCTTTGTGATCTCCGCCATGCTTTTTGGCGCTGTCCCCGGCGGAAAAGATGAGCTTTACCGCAGTCAAACCGGGTGTTACGGCGGTACCGGAAGATCCGGATGAACCGGCGAAGACCGTGTCCTTGGGAGCCGATACGTATACTTTAACTTTTTCTCCC
>JAKABW010000004.1:0-17814 GCA_021796535.1 Actinomycetes bacterium
CTGAGGCGGAACTTGCAATTGCTGTTGCAGACGATTCAGATATTCAAAAGGCGTGAAATTGACATAAGGACTCGTATAGGAGGAGCGGTAAAAAGTAAAAGTGGGAGTATTGGGATAAATATCGGTACCGGACGACATCGTCTCGTGCAAATTGGTAAATGTGCCGAACCTGGAAAGCGCCATCACGAGCGACCAGCGCATCAGGGCACAAAACGGGCAGTACTCGGCCCCATAATAGACAAAAGTGGGTTTTTCGGAATTGATGGGCACCTTGGGTTGGTTTTTCAGAACGGCAAAAGGCACCGCAACGGTACCCGTCCATTTGCCGCCGACTGTTTTGGGTGGGTTGGCGCCCACGCCCACCTGATTAAACACCGAGGCCGGAATATTTGTCACGATATTTACCACAGCGGGCGAAGCAAGAGCGGGACTGTTGCCCGAAACGACCCCGTTGGAAAAATTCGTCGAAGAAGAGTTGCCGGAATTTCCGAGATAAATACCCACAAATGCGGCTATGGCAACCACCACTACCGTCACGGCCCCCCAGCCTATGTATTTACTTTTATGTGAAGAGTGCCTGTTCCGAACCGCAGCTTTGCTGTGAGCCGTACCTTTGAATTCCAAACGGCCTGAAACGGTTTTTTTGCTTTCCTGCTTCATCATGCTCCCGCGCCAAAAATGACCTATATTTTCATATTGGCCCAACGCTTGACGAGGCGAAAGCAGCTTAAAACAAAAAATGACCTAATACCTTACCCCGAGGGTCTCGTCCTTCGGAAAAACACCCATCGGGATTACTTTTTTTACGAAGAAGAGTCCAACTTTTTTCTGATGTTTGCTATGATCTGCTCTGAGTTATTGACGTCGGATCCCTTTTCTCCGAAAAGTGCCATTCTGTCCTCCGCAGCTTCTTTCTCGGCATTGGCATCAGCCGCCGAAAGCCTGGCTTCTATGCCTTCCCGAATAATATTTTCCGCCTCTTCCAGAACGGCCCCTACCATATCGGCTTCTTTGACCACGCGCACTATTTTCCCTTTGATAAAAAGGTGCCCTTTGTGTTTCCCGGCTGCGATACCCAAATCCGCCTCGCGGGCTTCGCCCGGGCCGTTCACCACGCAACCCATGACTGCAACCTGCAAGGGAATGTTTCTTTTCTCCAGAACCTCCTGTACGTCGTGGGCCACCTTGATCACGTCAATCTCGGCTCTGCCACAAGACGGACAGGCTATCAAATCAAGTCCTTTTCTTTCCCTCAGCCCCAAGGCTTCCAAAAGCTGCCTTCCGGCTTTGGCCTCCTCAACGGGATCCGCCGTCAGCGAGTAGCGAATAGTGTCGCCTATCCCTTCCGCCAACAGGGTAGCTATACCGGCGGTTGCCTTGATAAGACCCTGCGGGGGAGGACCCGCTTCCGTTACACCCAAGTGCAACGGGTAATCAAACGTTTCCGAAGCCAGCCTGTAAGATTCGATCATCAGGGGAACCGAGGAAGCTTTCACCGAAATTTTTACGTCCGAGAAATCCACTTCGGCAAAATAGGCCAGTTCTCTTTTTGCCGATTCCACCAAAGCTTCAGGGGTCGCTCCGCCAAAGCGCTCATAAAGTTCCTTGTCCAAAGATCCGGCATTTACCCCTATCCTGATGGGTACGCCTCGGTCCTTGGCCTCTTTAGCCACAAGTTTTATTTCTTCCGGCTTCCTAAGATTCCCCGGATTCAGTCTGAGACCGTGTACCCCCGCCTCAAGCGCGGCCAAAGCCATTTCTACGTGAAAGTGAATATCCGCCACTATGGGCACCGGCGAACGGGGAACTATTCTCGCCAAACCTTCGGCCGCTTCTTGTTCGTTGCAGGTACACCTGACTATGTCGGCACCGGCGCCGGCCAAGGCGTAAATTTGAGCAAGTGTTCCCTCGACATCGGCTGTTTTTGTTGTTGTCATCGATTGCACGCTGACCGGAGCATCTCCGCCGACCGCAACTTTACCTACGTGTATTTGTCTGGTGGAACGCCTTTTGGCGGCAACTTTTACTGATTTTGCCATAACACTTCCTTATGCTCTGATAATGCCAATTAAGATTCTACAGAGGTATGGGGTACTTTTCCGCTCTTAGAGAAGCTCTCTACGATTAAAATTTACTCGCGACAACTGTGCCTCTTACGGACCGATTATACATCTCAAAACCGGCGAGAGGTCCCCGCCGTCACGGGAGTTGTACGGGATGGGCTATGTTGGAATAAAGCGCCCCCAGCCCCATGACGAGCAAAGCGGCCAAAAATACATATGCAACCGGCATCAATTTTTTTACGTCGGCGTGGTAGGGATGTCCTTTTCTGCTTCTCAACCTTTCGTATACGGCGATTATGACATGCCCTCCGTCCAGCGGAAGCATCGGGAGCATGTTCGCCATCCCCACAAAGAGGTTGACCATAATCAATATATAAAGCAGGAGGCTCACGTCATGACCGGCGGCCTGGGCGCCGATTTGAACGGCTCCCACTATAGAAATCACTTCCGGTCCTCCGGAAGATCCGGAACTTCCTACCGGTATTTTTGAATTTTGCGAACCGGACGACACCACTTGGTGATAGAAACGGTCAAGACCGCTGGCGGAAAATACCGTGGCAAACCCGTCCGCCGCCAATCGCGTATCCTGTCCGAGCATGACAAAAGAATGTCCGACGGCGGCCAAGGGGTTTTCGGTCTTGTAATAACCGCCGCCCAGTTCCACACCCAGAAAACCTTCTTGTGTCTTGCCTGTTTTCGCGTACTGGGCGGTGCCGCCGCTGACTATTTTTACTTTATTTCCGTCAAGAGGTTGAAGGTTTACTTCGAAAGTGCGCTTTCCGTTGCGGACCAGTAAACTTACCGGAGAAAAGGGGTGAGTCTGGATGGCACGTATGATTTGAGTCATGGGAGTTTTTTTCCCTTTGATCCCGATAAGTTGATCGCCCGGCTTCAAGCCCGCCGCTTGGGCAGGATTTTCATGCCCAATAATCGGCACCAAAGCCGCTATTGTGTTTTGAGAATTTGCAACGGCAACACCCGTAAACGAAAGCATGATCCAAATCAATATGAAGGCCATCACAAAGTGCATAAACGAGCCGGCCACTCCGACCAGAAAACGTCTCGGAAAGGTGGCCTGGCGATACGTTCGCGGCTCGTCTTGCGGGTCCACTTCTTCCATATTGGACATGCCTACGATTTTCACGTAACCGCCCGCCGGGATTGCCTTTACTCCGTAAGAGGTTTCACCTTTTTTGATCTGCCACAGGGGAGGGCCGAATCCCACAAAATACTCGGTGACTTTCATTTTGGAAAGTTTGGCGGTTATAAAATGTCCGAATTCGTGCAGCATCACCATGAGGACCAGGAGAAGAACGACCATCAAAACAGCCAAAGCCTGAAAATACCAGGCAACCAAAACTGCTACGACCATAAAAATTAAAAGCCTGATCAAAGCAGCTTTATTGTTTGTGTCAATTTGATCGACAAACTGTTCTTCCCCGGTCTGTCCGACCCGTTCGCCGGATTGAGCTTTTTTAAAAGACATAAGATACCTCGTAAGGGGTTGACGCGTGATTCATAAAATACATCATATCGTTATTTCCTGTGAAAAAACTTAGCGGGGACCAAGAGCCGGGTCCGCATATGTCCCGTAAGCAATTGAGTCCATTTTTTGTCGGACAAAGTCCGCGAATATGACACATCCCGACATAAGAGTATAAATACCGGCGGCAAAGCTTCCTGTCAAAATCAGCAAAACAAATCGTCCCGGGTCTAAACGGTGATTGAAGCGACCTTACGGGGCAAGTTGTTCCGCTATTTTCTCGGCCATTTCTCTGGCCTCTTTGTCCACGTATAAGACATCGTCTATATCTGTCAACTTAACCAGATTGTGCCTGTTCAGAGTTTCAGAAACCACTTCTTCTATCTGCAGCCATGATATTTTCGAATCCAAAAATGCCTGTACGGCTATTTCGTTGGCTGCATTCAGACAAGCCGGCGCACTTTGCCCCATTCGCCCCGCTTCATAGGCAAGAGCGAGGCTGCCAAAAGTATCCGGATCCGGAACTCCGAAATCAAGCCTGTTCAGTTGCGTAAAGTCCAGCTTTCCGTAAGGGTGGGAGAAACGGTCCGGGTAACTCAAAGCATAACCTATGGGAAGGCGCATGTCGGGAGAGGAAAGCTGAGCTATAACGGCCCCGTCGCAGAATTCCACCATGGAATGGATAATGGATTGCCTATGGACGACAACTTCTATCCCGTCGTAGGGCACGCCGAAAAGTTCATGGGCTTCGATAACTTCAAGACCTTTATTCATCAAAGTGGAAGAGTCGATAGTAATCTTGGGTCCCATATTCCAAGTGGGATGGGTCAGGGCTTCATCCAGGGTTACTTTTGCCAAATCGGATTTTTTCCTCCCGTAAAAAGGCCCGCCGCTTGCGGTAATAAGCAACCTCGACACAGAGGTCGGCGCAAGAGGTTTGAAGGAATCCCGAACAGATACATCGGCGGTGTTCCGGGAAGGCGCTTCTGAAACAGCGGACATGGCTTTCAGGCACTGATGTATGGCACAGTGCTCGGAATCCACGGGAACTATCTCGGCTCCCGGGAAAGCTCTGGCGCTTTGCACAATGGGGGCGCCGGCTATCAAAGATTCCTTATTCGCCAAAGCAAGTCTTTTCCCGGCCTTCAGAGTCCCTACCGTAACTTCCAAACCGGCAAAGCCAACGACTGCGTTCAGCACGGTGTCCCCGAAGGAAGAACCTGCCGAAAGGGCGGTTTTCCCGACAACCAACTCGGTGTTTTCCGGCAGATTTTCCCTCAGGAAATCTGCGGCCGATTCTTCTACGATGCCGACTATCTCAGGCCGATATTTTTTGGCCTGCTCAAGCAGCAATTCCGCATTGGATTTTGCCACCAAGGCAGCCGCTTCGAATTCGCCTTGTGAAGCAGATATTACATCTAAAGTTTGCTTTCCTATGGAACCGGTGGAACCGATGACGGCAACCTTTTTGGCTTGCTTCGTCCTTTGCTGATCGTCAGACAAGATGAAAAGCCTCCACCAAATAATAGATCGCCGGCAATACAAACAGTATTCCGTCTACCCTGTCCAATATGCCTCCGTGTGCCGGCAAGATCGATCCCATATCTTTTACGTTCAGGTCTCTTTTGATCAGCGATTCGGCGAAATCCCCGAGAGGGGCCAAAAATACGACAAACCCGGCAAACACGAGAGCTTTACCCATGTCCAGAGGATGGATGGACGCCACCACAAAAGCGGCAAAGACAAAGGTGAGTGCCGTTCCGCCCAAGAAACCTTCCAGAGATTTGTGAGGGCTGATTTTTGGCGCCAACAGGTGTTTGCCAAAAAGAGCTCCCACCAAATAAGCCCCCACATCATTTGCGGCGGCAAGAATCACGGCGGAGGCAAAAAACGCCACTCCCGTTCTGTGGGGAAAGGTGGCAGGGGAAAGTAAAAGCGCTCCGAAAGATGCCAAACCGCCTATCCAGGCCACCACGAGAAGGGTTATCCCCAAATCAACCGTCGGCTTCTCTCCTTCCGAGGAAAACATATACCAGATCAACCCGCAAATAATCGTCAACGCCAATACCAATACGATGGCTTCCAGGTGACGGAAATAAGCGCCGAAGACCAAACCGAGGGTAGAGGCAAGCGCCAAAACGGCAGCCGGTCGGTGCCCTGCGTATTTCATGGAACGCAGCAACTCGCCGGCCGCCAAAACAGCCAATATCACTATGAGAGCCAGTGAAGCTTGAACGCCGGCTTCAAAACATCCTATGACGATACCTCCAAGTATCAGGCCGGTCAAAGTGGCAATCAGAGGATTGCGCTTAACGACTTTCTCGGTGGGGCTTTCGACTTCCTCACTCACAGGATACGCCTGCTGCCGTTTTGGAGAACGGAGAGAAGACGAAGTCTTGTTTGCACCGGCTCTTGGCTGATTAAAATGCTTCGGTTCCGGATTTTGATTTTCTGGTTTTTTACCGGCCGGCGAATGCGGTGCCCTGTCGACGTGATTATTCAACGCGGCTTCGGAAGCCTGGGGCTTTTTTTTCTTAAACTTCTTAAAAGGGAAAAAATCTTCTTCCAGTTTTGCAAACGGGTCTTCTTGCTCAAAGTCCTGACCGGCCGGCAAGGCCGCCTCGACAAAGACATCTTCTGCCGGATACGTGCCGCCGTTTTGATCCGATGTTGCGCGGTCTTCCGCAACATCGTCTTCCACATAGTCAAAGTGTGGGGGAGGAAGGTAAGAGCCATTTGCGCCTGTTTCCGCATAACCTCCCGGAACGTCTTGTCCGATGTCTGCAAAATCGGGGAATTCTATACCGTCATCAAACCGGGTATCAGAGGCCGCCTGCGACGCTTCCCTATACCGTTCCGTGGGCACCGCCAACAGATCAATTTCATCAAAGTTTATATCTTCCGGCATGGAAGCCATGGAACGGATTCCGTCCGCCACGAAAGAATGCTCTTCCCGGTCGCTTATAAAATCAAGACCAAGGTCCTGCCCATTGTGCCAGTCGGCGCCTTTCTCCCGCCAAATGGGAGCCGGCATCTTCATAAATTCGTCGTCGTCTTCATCCTCGGACAACAGGATTCTTGGCACCGCCCCGGTCGGGGGATCCGTCCAGTCCGGCAACTTCATTTCCGATTCGTGGGCAAATTCATTTTGCGCCACGCGGGAAGTGGAGGGTGCCATACCGGCGGCTATCGCCGCCTCAATGGCAGAAATCTTGATTCCCTCACTGGGAGGACCGGTATAGTGCAACTTTTGCTGCGGTTCTTTTTCGTTTTCTATATTAGGTTGGTCGGATTCCATTCCCGCCCCCGTAAAACTTTCAAGCGCTGTCAAAAGTCGCTTGTTGACTTATAATAGGTTAACTTATTTTGATGCGAACAACAAGGAGCTATACTTCCAGAAGCTCTTGTTCCTTGTGAGCCAAAAGTACGTCTATGCGACCCGTAAATTCGTGAGTAACTGTTTCCAGTTCCTTTTCGGCACGCTCCAAGTCGTCTGTCGAAAGTTTCCCTTCTTTTTCAAAGGCTTCCAATTCTTGGCGGATGGTTCGCCGGATATTCCTTATCGCCACCTTGCCCTCTTCCCCTTTGTGGCGCACCAGTTTGATCAGCTCTTTGCGTCTTTCCTCGTTGAGCTGAGGAAAAATAAGTCTTATTACCTGACCGTCGTTGGAAGGGTTTATTCCAAGGTCGGAAGACTGCAATGCCTTCTCTATGGCCGACAACGAGTTTTTATCGTAGGGATGGATAACAAGTTGCCTGGCTTCCGGGACGGTAAACCCGGCCAGCTGTTGCAACGGCGTTTCTGTCCCGTAGTAATCTACTTTTATCTTCTCCACCAAAGCCGGAGCCGCTCTTCCCGTACGGAAAGCCGCCAACTCGGAAGCGGTGTGGGCTATAACCTTTTCCATTTTTTCCCGCCCGTCATTGAGGGCATCAGTTATCAAAGATTCTTCAGTCATTGAATTAAAGTCCCGATCTTTTCACCTTTTAACGCACCGCCAATATTACCCGGTTCCATGATGTCAAATACCAATATGGGGATGTCGTTATCCTTACAAAATGTGATTGCCGTCAGATCCATAACCCTGAGATCGTTGGCGATTATTTCCGAGAAAGTCACTTGCTGGAATTTTGTGGCAGTATGATCCAGTCTGGGATCGGCCGTATAGACACCGTCCACACCCGAATGCGTACCTTTTAAAATTACTTCGGCTTCGATTTCTGCCGCGCGCAGAGCGGCCGGAGTATCCGTAGTAAAGAAGGGGTTGCCCATGCCTGCCGCAAAAATTACTACCCGTCCTTTTTCCAAGTGACGGATAGCTCTGCGTCTTATATAAGGTTCACACACCTGAGACATCGCTATGGCCGACAATACTCTTGTCGGCTGACCAAATCTTTCGATGGCGTCCTGTAAAGCCAGAGCATTGATGACCGTACCGAGCATTCCCATGGTATCGGAGGTAGCTCTGTCCATACCTTCGCCGGCACCCGTGGTGCCACGCCAGATATTTCCGCCTCCGACCATAATAGCCAGTTCGACACCCAATTCTGTGACGCAGGTTGCCACTTCCCCGGCAATCCTCTTAACGGTAGAAGCGTCGATCGTCTCATCCGAAGCGGAGCTCGCCAACGCCTCACCGGAAAGCTTCAATACGGCTCTCTTCCATCGGGACTTACGCGCGGCCCCGTCGTCACGGTCGAGAGTCGTCAATTCCGTCATATATTACTCTGAGCCCACTAGTATCTGAGCAAACCTTAATATCTTGGCTCCTTGCAGCAATTCGCTTATCTGCTTTTTGTCATCCTTGACGTAAGGCTGTTCCATGAGCACAAGATCCTTATACCAGGTATTGAGACGACCTTCCACAATCTTGGGCAACGCCGCTTCAGGTTTTCCCTCATTCCGAGAAATCTTCTCTATGGTTTCGCGCTCTTTGTCTACCAAATCCGACGGAACGTCTTCTTTGTTCAAATACTTGGGTTTACCGAATGCTATGTGAACCGCCACGTCGTGAGCCAGCTCTTCCGTGCCGCCGGAAATTTCCACCAATACCGCATTGACACCGCGGTTGTTTTGCGTGTGAAGATAGTGACCGAGTATCGAATCCGGTTGTGCCTCAAAGCGTACCGTTTTGCCCAATCCTATGTTCTCTTTCAATACCACTTTCAGGTTGTCGATGTCAGCCTCAAAAGCAGACGCCACATCTTCGCCGTTTTTGGCCACCTCTTCGGAAATTTTTGCCACAAGGTTCATGAAATCTTCCGATTTTGCCACAAAATCCGTTTCGCACTCCAGAGAACAGAGAGCGGCGACTTTGCCGTCGGGAGCAATATAGGCAGCCACTGCTCCTTCACTCCTGTCCCTGTCTTCCCTCTTGGCCGCGCCAGCCAGTCCTTTTTCTCTCAGCCAGTCCGTGGCCTTGTTGAAATCTCCGTCACATTCGACAAGAGCTTTGCGGGCATCCAAAATACCCGCTCCCGTTGCCTGTCTTAAAGCCTGTACATCTTTTGCCGTTATATCAGCCATTCTCGTCTCCTGTTGCCGTTTCGGATACGTCCGAATTCGTAACGCCGGCGTAAGTCGTCTCGGTGACGGTTTCGCTTGCCGGCTCATTTTCCAATTCCGTCGAGACAAACTCTTCTGCGGTAGCCTTCTTGGGTGAAACCTGAGGTTGAGGAGTCTGAAGAGCTCTTTGGAGAATGTATTTGCCTTCCTGCACGGCATCGGCTATGACGCGACACATCAGTCTTGCCGATCTGATGGCGTCGTCATTCCCCGGAATCGGGTAGTCGATAATATCGGGGTCGCAATTGGTGTCCACGACCGCTATCACCGGCATCTTTAATTTCCTTGCCTCTACGACGGCTATATGTTCTTTCTTGGTGTCGATGACGAAAATAACATCAGGAATTTTTGTCAGTCTGCGGATACCGCCCAAGTTGCGCTCCAGTTTCTCCAGTTCCCTGGAAAGCAACAAAGCCTCTTTCTTTGGCATGGCATCAAATTCGCCGGACCTTTTGGCATTTTCCAACTCCGACATTTTTCTGACACGGCCGAGTATCGTTTCAAAATTGGTAAGCATACCTCCCAGCCAACGTTGGTTGATGTAAGGCATTCCGCAATGCGACGCGTATTCGGCAACCGGGTCTTGGGCCTGCTTTTTCGTGCCGACAAAAAGAACTGTACCTCCCTTTGCCACTTTATCGCGAACAAAGCTGTAGGCAACTTCAAGGCGTTCGAGTGTCTGGTAAAGGTCTATGATGTAAATACCGTTACTCTCGCCATATAGAAAGCGTTTCATTTTTGGATTCCAGCGCCTTGTCTGATGACCGAAATGAACTCCGGATTCCAAAAGCTGTTTCATGGTTACGACTGCCATGTTTTCCTCCCAACGGTTCTTCTTATCCGACCAGCACGCCAAAAGGCGACCGTGGGCTTGATCGGATTATTTTTCCAATGATTATATGTTCTTGTGAAGCTTTTCCGTAAGAGAAAACCTTCACAAGTTCTATTATGTTAGCAAAGATTACGAGCCGGCTTGTGCGCTAATAAGAAATTCCCAAGAAAGCCACCCGGGCACAAATAGCGAAACACCAAACAATCGGATATAAGCACCTACAGGCCCATTCGCGTGTTGTCCGCGCCCTTACTTAGCCCTGGGATGGAAATTATTATAAGCGGAAAAAAGACGTTCTCTTGAGACATGGGTATAAATCTGCGTCGTACCCAGATTGGCGTGACCCAGCAATTCCTGCACCACTCTCAAATCGGCTCCGTTGTCGAGCAGATGAGTGGCAAAGCTGTGCCTCAGCATGTGAGGGTGAATGCGAGCCTCGCTGCGCTTTTGCAACAGTCTGTACACATCCCGGGGCTTTATCCTATTCCCTGAAAAATTAAAAAATAGCGCCTTCCCGTCAGAATAGTCCCTTGCCGATGCGGCTCGGCCGCCATCACCCCCGCGGTTTCGCCCGGCCAGCCAAGCCTTTCTGCCGTCCGGATCTTCCAAATACACACGCAATGCCTCCAAACTCGCTTTCGACGCCGGCACAATGCGTTCTTTCGAACCTTTTCCCATGACAACAATGACGCTCCTGTGGAAATCCAAGCTGCTCAAATCCAATGAACAACATTCCCCCACCCGCAGCCCGGAACCGTAAAGAATTTCCAAAACCGCGTCGTCACGCAACTTGTATTGAGCTTCCCTCCGCGCCACACGCCTCTCAGAAACATCCGGGGAATTTGTGCCGTCACGGTCATTTGTTACGTCCGCAGACGACACCGCGGCTTGCCTCTGTGCCTTTTTAAAGGGAACTCTGGTTTCCGAATTTTTTGTATCGTTCAAAATATTTTCCACGGCTTCAAAATCCAAAACTTCAGGCAAGTGCCGTCTTTTCGCCGTCACGTTTATCGAAGAGGTTGGATTTTCCGAAATAAATCCGTTGACTTTTGCCCAACGAAAGTAACTGCGCAGAGCGGAGGATTTTCTTGCGATACTCGACGGTGCATACTGCCTCGTATAAAGACTGGCCAAATACCGTCTTACGAACACCCTGTCTATGCCCTTGGGACCTTCAATGCCCGCTCTGGAGGCAAAAGCAGTAAAATGTTCCACATCCCGTAAGTAGGCGCGGGAGGTGTTGACCGACTCATTTGCAAGATATTTTTCATATTCTTTCAAACTCCAGCCCATTTATCCAATTAACTTTACCCCAAACCCGTGCATGCCTGCTTGATATGCGCCAATATATGGTATGGCCACTAAGTTATTAATTGTTGAAGACGATGAAAGAATCCGCGCCTCCATGCGGCTTTCACTTGAGGACGAAGGCAACGAAGTATCGGAGGCCGACAGCGGCGAGGGAGCCCTGGATACCTTCGCAAACAGTAACGATGGTTTTGACCTCGTTATTATCGACATAATGTTGCCGGGCATGAACGGTTTTGAATGTTGCCGGGAAATCAGAAAGCAGAGCACCGTTCCCATAGTCATCGTGACCGCCAGAGCAGACACCCATGACGTCGTGGCCGGACTGGAAGCCGGAGCCGACGATTATGTGACAAAGCCGTTTGAGCCCAAAGAGCTTTCTGCCAGAATCAGAGCCCTGCTTAGACGGTCCAAGACAGCGGAAGGCAGTCACGGGGCAATTAATGTGGGCGAAATAGAAATTTTACCCGATGCCGGAGAGGTAAAGAAAAACGGCGAAGAAGTTCATTTGACGCGCACCGAATTTCTTTTGCTGTGCGAACTTGCCACCAACCCCGGCAAAGTCCTCTCCAGGGAGCACCTCCTGGAAAAAGTGTGGAGTTACGATTACTTTGGGGACGGCAGACTGGTTGACGTCCATATCCGAAGACTCAGAACAAAAGTAGAACGCGACCCGGCAAATCCCGACCATGTCCTGACCGTACGGGGACTCGGTTATAAACTTGTCATTTAGACAAACCCTCATGAAAATTCGGAACGCAAGAACAGCAAGAACCAGAATAGGACATTTATTCAGGAGAAGAGCCGCCCCACAACTTCCCTCCGCCGACATCGTCATTGACATAGGAAGAGAAAAAAACGGATTAAGACGACTGGCCGACTCCGCCTTCTCACATTTGACCGGATTTTTCAAAACGCCCGCTTTCAACAATCAAAAACGCGGCAACCCGTTTGCCTCCGGCGGTTCCAAAGCAGCGCCGGGAGAAAGCGGCGATCGCGTTGACATGGATTCTGATAAGAATACCTTGAGTGCCGAAATTAGATACAGGCACAAAGACTTCAAACGCGGCATACTGCATATACCGCTGGGACTGAAAAACAGAGTGACTCTTGTATTCTCAACGGGAGCGCTCGTTCTCTCTGCGGGCCTTGCCAGTGTGACTTACATCACCACGAGTCACTCGATACTGAATCAGGAAACTTCATCTCTCCTTTCCATAGCATACGCCAACGCTTTCACCACCAAACGCGAGCTGCAAGGCCCGCACCCTTTTTTGAATTATCAATACACCGACAGGAGCAAGCACCTTGCCACAGTAATACCCAGCCTGCTGGATGAAATTACAGGAGACCCCCTCACCGGCACCTATTCTTTGGTATATGTTTCCAGCAACTGGTATCACTATCCCACTACTTTTACCGAAAAGGATCTTCCGCCGGGTCTTTTATCCATGATCAAAAACGGTACGCCGGCAGAACAGTACTTTACTTACGGAGGAGTACCACACCTTGTAATAGGGATTCCCATACCTTCTTCCGGCGCTCTGTACATAGGTGTTTTTGACCTCAGCAATACAGCCAACACACTCCACATCCTATTTATAACTTTATTTTTTGCGGCCATTGCCACCACATTTGCCGGAGCCGTGCTGGGTCGTTGGGCAGCAGGAAGGTCCCTCAGACCTTTGACGGCGGTCTCCCGCGCCGCCGAAGACATTGCCTCCGGCAAACCGGAAACAAGACTGACTACAACGGACGTGGGAGATCTCAGCGTTATGGCTTCTTCTTTCAACACCATGGTCGATAAACTGCAAGAACGAATTGAAAGGGATGCCAGATTCACTTCCGACGTAAGCCACGAGCTTCGTTCTCCTCTCACCACTCTCACAACATCTTTATCCGTGCTTGAGTCCAGAAAAGATGAAATGCCGGAGCGCTCTCAGCAAGCCCTTGAATTGCTTGCAAGCGAAGTCAGACGCTTTCAAAAAATGGTCAGCGAACTGCTGGAAATTTCCAAAATGGATGCCGGAGCCGCAGAGCTGATACCGGATGAAGTAGAAATAGACGAATTGGTCACAAAAGCGGTAAGTCAGTTCTCGCAAAACAGAGTGCCGGTAGTGATCGATGACAAAGTCAAGAACATGCGCATCATGGTCGAGAAGAGAAGAATTGAGAGAATAATAGCCAACCTTTTGGAAAATGCCGACCGCTATGCGGGCGGGGCGACAAGAGTGACCGTGGGTCTGCATGGCGACTTCGTACAGATCGGGGTGGAAGATCAGGGACCTGGCATTGCCCCACAAGACAGGGAACGGATATTTGAACGCTTCAGCAGGGGTACGCAAATTGCAGGAAAACGCGGAGCGGCAGACGGAACAGGACTTGGTTTGGCCCTTGTTCAGGAGCACGTAAAACTCCACAAAGGACGGATATTTGTAACAGACAACGAAAACAAAGGCACCCGATTCGTCTTTGAAATACCCGTTGACATATACTCACTTGGGAACGGCACTAAAGCGCAAAAGAAAAAACGCCAACCGCGTCAGACGCGGGACAAGCAAAAGCCATAACTTTTCTTTGGACAAAAATGAAAAAAAATAATAAGAAAAAATTACTGATCTTGGTTCCATTGGTTGCAGTGCTGAGTTCCTGCGGTGTTCCGCTCAGTTCTCAACCAAATCCTATACCATTGAAACAAATTCCTTACGGCTTGGCAACAGAATCAAAAGCCAACGTACCCACACCAAAAACTCCCGTCGGGAAAAAGGGTCCAACCGGTTTGACATTTTATGTTTATTTTGTCGACAACGCCCTCTTGACTCCCGTTTCGAGAACGGCTCCGGTGCCGACCCCGCAGCTGGCACTAAGAGACCTGAC
This sequence comes from Actinomycetes bacterium, assembly GCA_021796535.1. Taxonomy (GTDB): domain Bacteria; phylum Actinomycetota; class Acidimicrobiia; order Acidimicrobiales; family Bog-793; genus JAJZMK01. The sequence continues at coordinate 14,130 of JAKABW010000004.1, forward strand.
CTTGGGGCCCACTTTTACGGAGCAAGAGACAGGCATCACAACGGCACTGCAGCTGGATCCCCAGCCAAAACTTTCTCTGCACGTCAGCAAAGGTCCGAACTCTATCGCCACGGTTAGTCTTGATACGACTACAGCCAGTTCACCGGCAATTTACCTCTATCAGGAGCTGGGTCAAATCGTATGGACACTTACGCAGTTTTGCAATATCACAGGGGTGAAATTTGTATATGGCGGCACCCCGTTCCCGGCATATCTGCCGAACGGCACGGACCCGACAGACCCTGTGAACAGAATTGACTATTTGGAAATAGTGCCCACACAATTGGCCGCCAACATCAAACATTTTTCCTGCATAGGGCCAATTCATAGCGTGACGACAACCAATAACAAAAAATAGGTGAACTAAAAAGATCTATTTATAATGAAAAGCAACGGATCTTTCGGTGGTTACCAAAAATTGGAATAGATGAAACAACATCTTATGGATGTAACCGTGAACCGACATCTCTCAAACCAATAAAGAACCCTGCGCATGGCAGTTCCTCAAGCAACGAACCACCAAAAACTCTTGTGAATTATGGATCGTTTACCGACGACAGAACCTACGCCGGCGACAAGCCGGAAACGGATTCTGCCGACTACCCGGAAGCGGTCGTGGCAATCGGAATTTCTTGATGCGTGATATCGACTTGTTCGGCATCTTCCCAAAGGCGTTCCAGTCCATACAAAGACCTGGCTTCATTGCTGAAAACATGAACCACAAAAATGCCGTAGTCAAGCAAAACCCATTCCAGTTCCCCGAGTCCTTCAACTTGTCGCGGCGGCAAGGAACCGGCCAGTTTGACTTTTTTGTTTACTTCGTCAACTATGGCTTTTACCTGTCTGGAGTTTTTGGCACTTGTAATCACAAAGTAGTCTGTGATAGAGAGAATCTTTTGGACATCGAGCAGCAGTGTGGGCTCATCTGTTTTTTCCATGGCAGCCAGTGCCGCGACTTTAGCAAGGTCAAGACTCAAAGAAACGCCTTTTTGGTGAGGACTGACTCAATACATAAGAGAGAAAACAAAAAGACACAGACTTTACTTTAGAATGATGCAAATCTTTGCTTACTTGCAAGCATTTCCCCTATCTTTTCTGCCTCTATTAATAATATAGCTTATTTGAATAAATTATGTCAATTACACTTTGCGGAACTAAAAAATCCAAAGATTTGTTTTCTTTTACCCTATAACGCAGATCCGAAGACGAGATGCTGAGAGCCGGTATGGTCAAAAAGCTTGCTTTCCAACCAAGTAAACTTGCGGCAATCTCATCTTCTTCAATTTGCTTGACGGGATCTGCGGGCTGCAAAAATCCACTTTCACCGTCAGTCGGTCTGCTCACAACCACCAAGTGCACATAATCGCGGAATTCTTCCACCCGCTCCCAAGTCCCCAAATCTTTGGCAACGTCTGTTCCGACCAGTAAGTACATTTCCGGTTTGGCGTAAATTTCGTTGATACTGGCCACCGTATCTGCCGTATAAGAAAGATCGCCTCTTATAATTTCCAAATCACAGGCTTCAAGACACGGAATGCCTGCAACTGCTGCTTGGACCATAGAAAATCTGATACCGGCAGGCGTAATTTGGCGCATACCTATCTTTTGCCATGGCTGGTTTGCCACCACAAGTAAGACTTTATCCAAGTTCAACTCATCACGGGCATTTATCGCCGCTATCAAGTGTCCTATATGAACCGGATCAAATGTGCCGCCTAAAATACCTATACGCAACTTTCCTGCTTCTTTGTACTTGTACTTTGCTGTATGAACAGTTTATAACCGCCCTTCCAAAGAAGTTTCAAAGAGATTGGGTTTTAGGGCATATTATAAAGTAAAAAAGATAAATATCTATCTTTGCTTTGTATAAGCCGCTTGACTGGCTATAAAATATGAATAGATTTTTAATAAAAATTTTATTCTGTCAATCCTCATCAGTGGAGAAGCCAACATATGTCAAAAAGTGCAACATGGCATCCTGCGAGCTGGAAAGTGTGTCCTATTCAACAAGATCCGGGGTGGCCAAATCAAGCTGAGCTCGAAGAGGTTGTCGGACAATTAAAAACACTTCCTCCCCTGGTTTTTGCAGGCGAGGCTTCCAGACTAAAAAATTTACTGGCGCAAGTTGCAGATGGGAAGGCCTTTGTCCTCCAGGCCGGCGACTGCTCTGAATCGTTTGCCGAATTGTCCGCGGACATGATCAGAGATAAATTAAAAGTTATTCTCCAAATGGCCGTCATCCTCACATATGGAGCCGGCGTCCCCGTAATTAAAATAGGCCGTATTGCCGGTCAATTTGCCAAACCCCGATCCTCGGCGACAGAAAAGGTAGGCGGTGTCGAGATGCCCTCGTTTAGAGGACACATGGTCAACGACGACATCCCCGTTCCCTCACAAAGGATTCCCGATCCAAAGAGAATGATGAGCGCATATCATCATTCGGCTTCCACCCTCAACCTCTTGCGTGCTTTCACCAAAGGCGGATTTGCGGACCTCTCCAAAGTACATATGTGGAACCAGGAATTCGTTGCCGCCAGTGCAGAGGGAAGACGTTATGACGCCATCGCGGAAGAAATCGACAGGGCACTCAGATTTATGAAAGCTTGCGGCGTGGATTTATCCGAAGGAGCACCTATTCACCAAGTAGACTTATTCACAAGCCACGAAGCGCTTTTGCTGGACTACGAAGAGGCCATGACAAGAGTCGATTCTATATCGGGTATGTATTTTGACTGTTCTGCCCATATGCTATGGATAGGAGAGCGTACCCGGCAGCCCGACGGAGCGCATGTTGAATTTTTGGCAGGAGTTCAAAATCCGATAGGCCTTAAGCTGGGTCCTTCGGCGGATCCTGCAGAAGTTATGCATATGTGTGACTTGCTTGATCCCAATTTTGAACCAGGACGCCTGACACTCATCGCCAGGATGGGGGTCAACAAAGTCACCTCTGTACTGCCACAATTGATCAAAGCCGTACAGGAATCCGGACACAGGGTAGTATGGGAATGTGACCCCATGCACGGTAATACCTTTACTGCAGAGGGGGGACGGAAAACAAGACACTTTGATGACGTTTTGGGAGAGATAAGAGGGTTTTTTGCCGTACACCGTCAAATGGGTACTTGGCCGGGTGGGGTGCACGTGGAACTTACCGGGGATGACGTTACGGAATGCTTGGGAGGGGCCGAAGACATACTTGAAGAACAACTGCCTCTAAGATACACAACGACCTGTGACCCAAGACTCAACGCCAAACAATCCATAGATCTGGCTTTCAGAGTTGCTGAGCTGCTTCGTGGCTGATGCTTGGTTATAAGACAGCAATTGCCAATAAACTTAAACACGCTTTCAACAGACTCATAAAGAGACTCACAGGACAAAAACGACGAGTCTTGTTATTAAGTACAATAGTGTTGCTGTCTGGATTCACCTCAAGCCGCGGAAATACCGCCATCGTTACCAACCCGGCCATTAAACTTTCCAATCCACAACTTGGCTGTTCGTCTTCCACTACTACTTCTACAACGACTACCGCGGCTCCGACTACGACTTCTTCCACTACGACTTCTACAACGACTACCGCGGCTCCGACTACGACTTCTTCCACTACGACTTCTACAACGACTACCGCGGCTCCGACTACGAC
>JAKABW010000004.1:17824-144771 GCA_021796535.1 Actinomycetes bacterium
CTACAACGACTACCGCGGCTCCGACTACGACTTCTTCCACTACGACTTCTACAACGACTACCGCGGCTCCGACTACGACTTCTTCCACTACGACTTCTACAACGACTACCGCGGCTCCGACTACGACTTCTTCCACTACGACTTCTACAACGACTACCGCGGCTCCGACTACGACGACGACTTTGCCGATACCTGCGCCAACACCCGGTGAAAGCGGCACTTATGCGTTGATAGAAGAGAACGGGGGAATCGTAACGTTCGGCGGTGCCAGATATTTCGGATCTCTCGTCAATGAGCATTTAAATCCGCATGTCATAGGCGGAGGAGCAACCAAGTCAGGCAAAGGATACTGGTTGGTCAACTCCAGCGGTAAGGTTTTTGCTTTCGGTAACGCAAAAGTATTTCCTTCCAAAATGCACCTTAGTAAAGTACCCAAACGCGTAAGTCCTGTTACGTCCTTTACTTCCACCGATAACGACAAAGGATACTGGCTGCTGAAGGGAAACGGAGGGGTAAGCAATTTCGGAAACGCCAGTTTCTGCGGTTCGGCTGTACATGAACATAATGTCGGCAGAGCCGTAGCCATGGCTGCTGACCAGACCGGTACCGGGTACTGGATAGCAACTGCCTCGGGGCACATATTCGCGTTCGGCACAGCTTCTTCATACGGCAATGCCCTACTGCCGCCAAAAGATCCTTTAGTCGCAATAGCGCCGACACCGGACGGGAAAGGCTATGTTTTGCTTACCAAAGACGGTAATGTCTTAAATTTCGGTGATGCGAATTTCTATGGCTCCCCCGCTCATTCCCACATCAGACAGCCTTTTGTGGGCATAGCGGAAACACCGGACGGGAAAGGCTACTGGGTATCGACTTCCAGCGGCAGGGTTCTCGATTACGGTGACGCCAAATTTTGGGGCTCACTGACCCACGTGAAGATCAACAGCCATTCAAAGGTTGTCGCCCTCATAAATGACCTTATTACCGCTCCGGCAAATGTTAATATTCCCAGAGGTTTATTCGGATACGATATAAGCAATTTTCAGTGCAAAAGCAAAGAAAGTCACGCTCGTTCGCCGCGCCTGCCCAGCTTACTTGGAGTTGCCGTCATAGAAGCGGCCGGTTGGCTTGATTCCGCCTATAACTCATGCATACAATCAGAAGTGGCTTGGGCGCGAAAAAATGCCAAGTTCCGTTTAGAACCTTACAGTCTCTATATTTTTCTCAATGCACCGGGCAATTCGCGTAAAGCAATGGCGCTCGAAAGAGCGGGGCCAGCCGGTTTTTGTACGACTCTTCACCCCCTTTCCGTCCAACTGTCATGCCAAGCTTACAATTACGGCTACAACGGAACGAAAAACATTTTCCGGTTCGCAAAAAAGCGCCATGTAGCTTCCAAATTATGGTGGTTGGATATAGAAAATGATTTTCTTTCAAATTCCGTACACTCTGATTTCCGCCAAGGCAATTACTGGTCAAAGTCAACAGCACTGAATGCCCAAGTGATACAAGGTGCATTGGATGCCTTACGTCAGCAACACGTAACCGTCGGTATATACTCGACAAGCATTCAATACGATGACATAACCGGCGGCTACGCTCCGAGCGGACCTAGGACCCCTCTATGGGTTGCAGGAGTACCTTGGACTTCTCCGCCGTATACAGAATCTTACTTGCCAAAGCCTGGTATTTTAACAAGATGGTGCAAAGGAGATGCTTACTATAATAAGCCTCATGTCACTGAACTTTTTGCCGGGGGGAAACCTGTCTTGCTGCAGGAAACTCCCGGAAACGAGACATCTCCGTTCGGACTTGACCCGGATTTTACATGTTGAATAGCAAAAATATTTCCTATGCTTAGCAAAACCGTATTTATTTAATTCTTAATTTTTTAAATATTATTTATAATAGATGCGCAATATCATTGTAACGTTGTAATTCCCAACGTTTCCCAGCAACAGCCCATTCCGTAATGGAAGTATGCTTGGGGTGAAACATTACACGGTTTTCAAAAGTATCTATTTCAAGAGTTGCCACCATAGAAGACTCAATAAATCCGCCGTGCGATACAAGAACTATGCACTTACCGCTCTCTTCCTCTGTCACTTTAAGTAAAAATCCTTTGACCCTGTCAAAAAATTCACTGTAAGTTTCGCCCCCGGGCGAAAGCGGTTGTTCCACATTTTTGCCCTCCAGGAAATTTCCCTTATAGTTTTGTCTGTATTCTTCCCAAGAAAGTCCGTCTGCTTCTCCCGGATGTCGTTCACACAAATCACATGTTTTTGCCACATCGACAAAACCCAAAGCGGGACTGATGGTCTCGGCCGTTTCTATGGCTCTCGGCAGAAGACTTGCATAAAGTACGATGTCTCCGTTCAATTCGCCCGTTTTTTTCAATCTTTCGGCCAGCAGCTCCGCCTGCCGGAGGCCTTCTTTGGTAAGACCGCGACAACCCCGGTGTCCACCCACAATTTCATCTACATTTACGACCGCTTCTCCGTGGCGGACAATGACAACGCGTGTATATCCGGTTAAATTCTTCAAATTCACCAATTTCTCTAAGTATCTATTTAAGTCACCGACACAATTATATTCAGCTGCCGTTATGATTGTGCCGCTTTACAAAACATCCGCGGATAGAAGAGATAAATACCTCTTGAAAAGGAATTTACGGCACCCGAAGCTTGCCCAACTATCTTTTGGGTACTAAAATGTTGTCTCTCGGGAAAGGAGAAGGCTGCATGCTAATTACCACCGCGAACGACTTGCCGGGTCATCAAATTACAGAAGTGCTTGGCGAAGTCTTCGGTTTGACTATCCGCAGCAGAAATCTGGGTTCACAGATAGGTGCCAACTTAAAATCTATCATCGGAGGCGAACTTCACGGAATGACTAAAAATTTGGTTGAAAGCCGCAATCTGGCCATGAGCCGCATGGTAGAAGAGGCCGCGTCCAAAGGAGGCAACGCCATTGTGGCCATGCGCTTCGATACATCCGAAATGGGAGCCAATTGGACAGAAGTTTGTGCATACGGAACAGCCGTTAAGATCGCCGGATAGCAAGGATAACAATAAGTAAACACTTAGCGGCTTTTTCCATAATTAATACTTCGTAACGTTGACCGGAGTGCTTTGTCTTTATGTCAAAGTGTTTCGGATATGTCCAATACAGATGATTTTTTTGCAAGGACATCTGACGCTTAAAAAATCGTTTCGACATAGAAAACGGCAACTTTGAACAATTGCAGAACTTATATTGAGTGGGGGCGGAGGGACTCGAACCCTCACTTGAGGCATTTTAAGTGCCCTGCCTCTGCCGATTGGGCTACGCCCCCGTATTTACAAAACGAACTCAGACCGTTACGGAAGTCTTTGCCGCCAATATAAAGGGTACTCCGAAGATCCCGATACTAAATATACTAACTGACGGGAACAGCGCAATTTAAAGCAAACCAATATTTTCGCACTCCTTAATTAGATAAGAACCGACTTCCGGTTTTACTCCAGATCTTCGAGTTCGGTTGCCATGTGTGCAACCGAACCGGGCGTGGCACCCTCAATGGGACCGGCTTCTCCATACTTACCCAGGTGTACATCCCAAAAGCTCAAAATTTCTTCGTCCAGATTGTCGGAGACTCCTGATTCGTCGTCAAATCTCATGACTTGCTGTCCTCCTGTCCCGTATTCGGGCCATTTGCCCAACATGTCACAGGAGGGATCTCCGTTATAAGCAAAACTTACCCAGGCCGTTTGAATACTTTCCGACAATGTCTGCACTGTCTTACCTTGTCCGGAAAACAAACCGACTATCGGGTGGTCGGTAGTGCCAAAAACAAAAGGAAGCTCTATACCGTGGCATGCTCCGAGTACTCCGTTCATAAAAGGTGACGCCTTGTCAAAACGGTATCTGAAAGCCTTACCTCCCGCAAGACTGTGAGAAATAGCCAGCCTCGACACGGGTACGGTAAAAATCCAGTCCGTTCCTATTTGTTCCAGAAAACGCCGCGGGGTATTTGTCTCCGAATCGGAAGACCTCCCCAAATAAAAATCGACAACCTCTTGGGCGCTCAGACGCTCTTTTGCGATTCCGGCGGCTTTTAAGTAACTCCCCAAATACTTTGTGACGTCAGCAAGAGAAAGGTTGTCCAAGCCGGGCAAGGAGAGGGCAAAAAGGCGGAACTCATCTCTGTTCGTTCCCAGCAAAATATCTATATCACTGCCGGCGCCTGCCGCTATTTGCGATGCCGGGTGTTGAGGCAGTAAAAGACCGTCTGTTACCGGCTGAAACGGCATTCCCAGACCTTCGTCTATTCCGGCCACAATTTTTGCCTGCGCCGCCAAAATTGTTTGTGTGTCGAATTCGCAAAACGTCTCTTTGGTGACATCTTTCAGGCCCAGCTCTTTAGCCATATGCTCCGTTACCCTGATTGCCGCATCAGCGGTCGTCGCCAATACTCCTCCGCTTTGGGCTATGAGCTTTCTAAAAAGAGGTTTGCCGGACGGGCCCAGCGGAGCTTTGGCCTGATCAATAAGAACTTTACGGGACGAGGATCGGCTTTGAGCAAACAGGCAGTCTGTTTCCGCCCCTATCAGATCAACCGCGCTCATGGAACCGGCAGATTGGCCAAACACGGTTACGTTATCGGCGTCGCCGCCGAAATAGGATATGTGCTGCTGCACGAACGAAAGAGCCGCAATTTGGTCTGCCAATCCAAAATTGGCCCAAAGTCCCGTCTCTTCGTCGACCAAAGCCGGATGGGCCATAAAACCCAGTGCCCCCAGCCTGTAGGCGGCACTCACCGCGACAACGCCTCTTTTGGCCAAGTTCACACCGTTATACATAAACTGTGAAGGACTTCCGTTCAAAAAAGCCCCTCCGTGTATAAAGAACATGACGGGAAGTTTTTCCGGGCCAAGGCGCGGAGTCCAGATGTTCAGGAAAAGACAGTTTTCGTCGTTATCCTGGGGGTCACCCGGCAAATAGCTGATCGCTCCTGATCTTATTTGCGCCGATCCCGGCGCAAACTTATCCGCTTGCAATACGCCAGCCCAGGCAGCAGGGGGTTTTGGAGCAGACCACCTGTCGTTTCCGACGGGTGCTTTGGCGTAGGGAATACCTAAAAAATTATATACGCTGTCTTTATAAAAGCCTTCCAGCTTCCCAAGGGATATTTCGACAACAGTGTCAGACATGCAACCTCCGCAAACATTTCCCTATACTTTAACCTGTACTTTAAAAACTACTACCCGAATCAAGTCAGGGTATCTACATGCGAACTTTATACCGCAATCCACATAATCCTAAAAACAGCACCAAAAAGACTTTAATAAATTAATACCAGTAAATTAATAAACCGCCGATTAAAAAGTCTTTACGCATCTTGACCTTGGCGGCTTACGGGCACAGAAGACAGCCATTCTTGTAATCAGAAGAGTAACCGTGCCCTTGTAGCGTATGGGGTATTAACGGGAAAAATACATAAAACATATAGAAATTTGGGAATATGTCCGCTTGGAGATGACGTTTATAACTAAGAGATCACATATTAATTAAAAATTCTCTTAAAAAACAAGGTAAACCATAGACATATGCGGATAACGCTAATATAAATGTAATTAGAAATAAGCTGAAAATGACCTAAATTGGGGTATCTCTATTGAAAACATTCACAGAAACAAGTTTTCCCCAAAAAAAGATTCACTCAAATTCTCACCATAGTCGGAAAATTTTCGGCTATATAAAGCATCCGCTCCCCAAATCTTTTCTTTTCGGGCCATTGTTGCTTGTTTCCATGCTTATCCCGCTTATATTGCCCATGGCCGCACCACAGGCCGGAGCTGTTGTCACAAAGCGCTTTTCTGCCAGTACTGCCGCTTCCAATTCAGGGGTAGCAACCACAAAAAAGAAAATACTTCAGGCACAAAAACAACTCTCTGGGATAGAAAAAAGCATCTCACAGGACTCGACCGTCTTGCAAATCGCATCCGAACGTTATGACACCACAGAGGCGGCACTTTCCATCGCCAGCAAAAAACTTCACTCTTCTGCCCTTGCCCTGATCAAAGAAAAAAGAAAGACTGCCGCGGCAAAAATAACGGTCCGAAACGCTGCAGTGGAAGCATACGTGGAACAAGACATCTCAGCCGCCCAATTTGCAGCCGTTCTGACCGGATCTTTAAACAATATGGGCTCAATTGAGACTTATACCAACATGGCAACGGATACTTTATCGCAAGCGGTAAAAGCTTTACAAAACGACGAAAGGTCTTTACAAAAGGATGTCATAACGGAAAAAAAATCAGTTACAGCTGACCGTGTCGCTGCCGTCAATGCCTCCTCAGCCAGGGCACAGGCAGAGCAGGCAAGCAGAGCCGCCACATTGGCTCTGTCAAAGGTTAAAGGTCACATAGCAGACCTGATAGCCCAACAGGTTGCCCAAGAAGCAGCTATTGCCGCGGCGAAAGCCCGAGCGGAAGAGTTGGCGGCCAAACGTGCCGAAGCGCTGGCCAAAAAAGAAGCCAGAATACGAGCGCGACGCCAAAAAGCGGAAGCGAGATTACTGGCAGAAGAAGAAAGCAAGCAGGCCTCCAACGATAACGCTCTGGCTGCAAGTCAGTTGGCGAGCGCGCAGGGCTACGCGAACATAGCGCAGCAGGTGAACAGCGCCAGCCCCAATACCACCACCGCGGCTTATGCCACAGCCGCCGAGCAGGCGGCAAATGCGGTTGCCGCACTCGGCGAACCCCCGCTTACCCTGGCCGGGACAAATCCCGCGGGAAACATCGCCGTCGCAACGGCAGAAAGCTTTCTCCAAGTCCCTTACGTATGGGGAGGGGCGTCCAGATTGGGGTTGGATTGTTCCGGCCTCACCATGCTGGCCTGGCAAGCCGCCGGAGTACAGCTTCTGCACAGTGCCTGGTACCAATATTTGGCCTCGAAACCGGTGCAGCTGAACAACTTGGAACCGGGCGACCTTTTGTTTTACTACTTCCCGCATGACGGCACCAAGGATCCCGTCAGCCATGTGGCCATGTACGTAGGCTCCGGTCCTTATGGCACCCAAACGATAATCCAGGCGCCCGAGCCCGGCATGTCGGTTTCATACGCTCCCATGTACTACGTGGGGCTGGTGGGGGCGGGACAGCCGTAAACCCAAACTCCCCTCCGGCGGTTGTGATTCAGGCCTGAAGCCAGTTTTTTACGTATTCTTCTCTTTTTTCCCACCACTCTTCACCGGTGATCGCATAACGCACATGATCTTCCCAAACCCCGTCTATTTCCAGATACCTTACGGCTACACCTTCCTGACGGAGACCGAGCTTGCGAACCACCTGCCTGCTGGGAGTATTTCTCGGCACTATGGCAATCTGTAAACGGTGCAGGCACAGCTCTTCGAACGCGTACTGGAATAGGACGGCGCAGGCTTCCGGAACATAGCCGTTACCGGCCAGCTCTTTGTCTATCCAATACCCCACGTAACCGTTTTGGTAAGCGCCGCGCTGCACGGAAGACAAATTGATTTCTCCGGAAAACCGATCACCCACAAAGATGCCGAAGCTGTATCCCGTGCCTATCTGGCGCTCCCTGTCCCTGATCGAACACCTGGTAACAAAAGTCAATCTGTCTTCGGCCATATATGGAGAGCCGGCGGGGCGGGGTTCCCAGGGAAGCAGCCAATCGTGACATCTGAGTCTCACCCGATACCAATCTTCGTAATCGTCGACATCCAAAGGGCGCAACCTGATTCTTTTACCCGATAGATAAGTCGGTTGAATGGACAAAGAGTTAATGTCTCGCCTAAATGTCATAACTCCCCTTGACAGTTTTCCCGTACGGCAAAAGCGCTTGCCGAAACGACCGAATGGGTAAAATAAAATTCCTTTTCTACCAGTATAGGACATAAAAATTAAAATTGTCTTTCTATCGACTCTTAGCGTTTACGGTAATATATACGCAGAAAAACCGTTCCGCTTTGCTTTTTAGCTATTCTCGGTGAGACTTTCCCGCTGTTTTCAACAGCGGACCGACCATGTAGGATAATTAGATGGTCATAGCGTACAATAAGGCTTTTACAAAAGTCTAAAATAGAGTGACACCAAAGAAATGAAAAGGCCTTAATTTAGGTAATTTATGGAGCATACAAACGGAACAGACACTGCCCGAGTCCCGGTTATCATCTGTGTCGCCACAAATTCTTCCGGCAATTATCAGCTGTGCAGCCAACTTGAACAATACGGAGTTCTGACGCCAAATTGTTACGGCAAAGACACTTACCTCACCTATGACTCTTATGCTATGGACAAAATGGCGCGGGAAGTCCTGGCAGAGCTCGGGGGGACCGACTCCGTACCAGCGTCAATCGACAGTCTCGTAAAATATATTCAAAATCACGACACCGTAAACAATCTGGTTGACAAAGTCGGCGCCTTGGTTAAAACCGCTTTGGACAGGATCGCCGACGAACGACGGCAGCACCCGGATACGCCCCGGGCGGCGGCAATTATTTCCGACAGCATACCATCGGTTGCCTATCTTTGGCGTAAAGCAATCCGATACCCCCTGGCTGCGATCATTCTTACCGAAAATCCAAAAGACACCTTAAACCAGCCTTCTGATACTTCTTTTACAAACTCTGAGGTTTTCAAATTGGCCGCCTACGAAAGAACGCTGCGTAATGCACTCCTGGCTTTCAACGGTTTGCCTACCTTAATTCTTGACAAATCGCACTTAAATGTGGAAGAAAACGATTTCGGACATTATCTGGATAAACTGCTTGAGATCTGCGTTTCGACAAAAGAAAAGACCTGTGATATTTTTGAGGCGGGAACATACAGAAAATCTCCGTCACGGACTCAGATTTCTCTTGCCATAACCGGCGAAGCGCCAAAAAACGTTGCCTCACCCGTCCTGTGGAGTCAATCGGCCCTTTACGAGCTTTGCCAAGCCAACTCGGGTATTGTCGACACGCTCAACTTCGCCGACGAAATTGCGGACGAAGACCCCTGGACCCAAGCAGTTCTGCAGCTGGGTCAGGATGTAGTGCATACTTTCTCCGGCTTGAACTGGGCAGTCAAACAAATCGAGCCCATTTTGCGGTTGCCGGCACCCAGTGAACTCGTGCCCATAGGCAAGGCCCAATTGGATGCCATTCAAGAAGACGGACGTTCGCTGGAAGGCATGGATGCCACGGAAATAAAGCGTGCCTATCCCCTGAACGCCAGCGAAGACAGAAGAGCTTATCACAGGTGGCTGAAAGAACGACATCTGCCGGTTAATGTCAACGATGCTTTTCAATCAAACAGGCCCCTGAAAAAAGCGAGAGCGAAAAAAAATCCGCTTATCAGCGTTTTGGTTCCTGTCTGGAAAACCCCGCTGTGGGCGCTCGAACGTTGCGTGGAATCTGTACTCCATCAGACCTTTCCCAACTTTGAACTGATCGTCTGTGACGATCATTCCGGTCTAGAGGAGATTACCGCATACCTCAATTCGGCGGCAAAACGCGACATGAGAATTAAAGTAATTGCGCTTAAAGAGAACGGCGGCATCTCAAAAGCCACCAATGCCGCTTTGGCAATGGCAAAAGGCGAATTCGTAGCCTTCCTTGACCACGACGACGAACTGGAGTTACAGGCCTTGGAAGAGGTGGCCAAGGCCATAGCGGAAAACGGCGATGCCGACGTCATATATTCCGACGAAGACAAAATTGACGCTCACGGGGAGAGATTTGATCCCCTTTTCAAGCCGGAATGGTCGCCGGACTTGCTTTTGAGTTTTGCCTATATCTGCCATCTGACGACAATCAGGCGTAAACTCGTATTGGAACTCGGAGGTTTGAGGCCCGAATTTGACGGGAGCCAAGATTACGACCTCACGCTGCGCGCCACCGAAAAGGCAAGAAAAATTATTCACATCTCAGAGGTGCTGTACCATTGGCGGACGCTTCCGGGCTCAGCCGCGGGAGATTCACCCAATATCATAGCTAAACCGTGGGCATATACGGCAGGACTGAGGGCGATAGAAGATGCCTTGGCCCGCCGGGACGAAGAGGGGAAAGTCACAGACGAACCGGCATTCCCCGGACGCTACCACGTATTGCGGAAACCCAAAGGTGAGCCGCTGGTGAGTATCATCATACCCTTCCGAGACGAGCCTTCTCTGCTGGCCACCTGTTGCGACTCGCTGCAGCAAAATCCGGGGTATCAAAACTTTGAATTTATTCTTGCCGACAACGGCAGCGAACTCCCGGAAACCTTTACCCTGCTCGAGAAACTTACCTCGGAATACAATGCCACTGTCGTAAGCATGCCCGGTCCTTTCAATTGGGCACGAATCAACAACTCCGCCGTCGATAAAGCAAAAGGCGACATCCTGCTTTTTTCCAACAACGACATCGAGGCCCGCTCGTCGGGATGGCTCTATGCCATGTTGGGGCACGCGACCAGAAACGGGGTGGGGGCGGTTGGGGCGCGACTTCTCTACCCCGACGGAGGCATTCAGCATGCCGGAGTCGTCGTGGGCCTGGGAGGAATCGCGGGACACGTCCTAAGGGGTCTGCCCGGAACCTATCCGGGGTATAACTCTATGGCGATACAAACCCGCAATTGTTCTGTGGTAACAGGCGCGTGTATGATGACAAGAAGAGAAGCTTTTGAGCGGGTAGGCGGATTTGACGAAAACCTTCCGGTGGCTTTCAATGACGTAGACTTTTGCTTAAAACTCATAGAGGACAACTACCTGGTAATTTACGAACCGCTTGCCGAATTGATCCACTATGAATCGAAAAGTCGCGGACATACAGACGATTTGGCAGAAAGTGCACGCATTATCGAACGATGGGGTCATATAATCGTAGCGGGCGACCCTTATCTCAACAAAAACCTAAGCCATTGGCGCTATTGGTGCCCGCTTTCAACCGCACAGGAGAATGATAGATGGAACAATTATCTGGAAACGTCGGTGCTGACTCGATAATTATAACCGAGCACCTGAAGACACTCATAGAAAAAACCCCTGACTCGTACCCAAAAAATTGGCTGCCGCAAGCCAATTTTGACGAGCTCATGGCCAGAGCCGACAGAGAACCTATCCACCTGCACCCGAGTATTCACCACCTGCACCGCAGATGGGATATGACCCATACCCGTAAAAACATCAAAAAAGGTTACGGACCGCGTGCCATTTTTCACCGCATTTTGGACCGCATGGTCACATCGGCTCTTGGGACTTACCTTAACGAAGAGCAGGACTTCAGAGCGGCTCTGGCGCGTTCCATAGATGCCGTCGCCTACCGCGTAGATGAAGTAGCCAGTGCCGATATGCGCAATGTTCTGGATGTAATCAGAAATGACTTAATTGATTTGGCACGCTATACAGATGAGAAATTTGAATCCGCCCACAGCGAGATCACGGAAAAGTATAACCAATTGCCGTAATATTAGAATTGCTTATACTAAAGTCTCATGCACGGGCCCAAAAGTCAAAGCCGGCACCGTAACAATGGCCAATTATTCTAAAAATAGGATCAGTCAGTGAAGAAAAAAGTAGCCGTTATCACATGCCATTGGGGCGATGACAACGATGACAGGGCATCGGCAATGCGTTTGATATCCGGTGCCGCTTCCCGTAATTTTACGGTAGAAATTATACACTTAAATGAAAATATCTCCCGATACACGATTGTAAAAGACAGCGTTTTTACCGTTCACCGTCTCCCTGTTGCCGACAGAAATTCACTCAGATCAGATTTAATTAAAGTAGCCCTTGCCAGCTACGACAACGGCAGGAAAATACCGGGGGTAGCAGCCGAAACTATAGCCGCATACGACGGCAAGGCTCTTTTTGTGACCGAAGCTCTCACGAAAATATCTCCGGACGTTATCCTCCTTGGCGGTTTGGAACAACTGTACGATGTCAGTGAACTGCACCGTATAGCCGCAACCAAACCCACCAAAATTATCGCACTGCCGGTTATGAACGAACTCACAACCGAATTCACAGAAAACCAGCTGGAGATGCTGAGGACGGCAAATATAATTGCGGCTTTGTCTCCGGGGGAAGAAAACTTACTTAAATCATACTTTCCGAATAAAGTTACTTCATTACATATAGCATTCAATATCAACAGGCATGCCGCAAAAAATATGTTGTTTGGTGTCCGTTACTTCAATAAGTACGTCCTATTGATTCGCTCATTTCCTCCGAGCACACAAAGGTTTTCCAGATCACTGACACATGAAGTATTAAAAACGGCAATAGAACCGTTTTCCGTAGCCGAAGTGGACAACGAGCAGTGGCGCATCTCGGATGATCAAAATACTTTAAAATTGCCCGTCAGCGCCAGCAGGGTCAATTTATGGCGCCTCATGGCCCATGCCCAACTTACCGTGGATCTGAGACCGCCCCGCCCGTTGGGCCGGGAGGCGATAGAGTCCATGCTGCTCGGTACCCCGGTCATAGTACACAGAAATTCTATCGCCTACGAACACGTCAAGGCGGCCAACGGAGGATTTTGGTACAGCGACTACTGCGAACTCATTCAGACCATACGAATTGCCCTTGACCCCACAATGAATACAAAACTGAGAAACTCGGCAAGCGAATACTCCAAGCTTTACCATGGAGATTCAACAAAATTTATAGAAGAGATACAAGATCTTTTTTTAAATTAAAATAATAAAATAGTCTTCAAAATAAAACTCTTGTATATTGAAAACTTTTACTGACAAAGCACGGGCAGATCTACACTATGATTTGCAAACCGAAACACTGAAAAGGAATCCGATGCCGGCAAAAGGATATTTCCAAAAAATTTACATTAAGAAAAATATCTTTCTTGTTTTTGTTGCGGCTTTGGGAATATTTTTTGCCAAAGCGTTGATTTCCAACTACGCAAAAGGTCAGGTCAGTCACGCTGATGATTGGCCGGAAATTACACCAAACAACCGGGGTGCCGCGGAATAACAAGTGCCGTTGTTCCCTTACAGAGATCAACTTGTTTGCTAACGGCCGACACTTCCTATCGGTTAGCGGCGCGGCTTGGATAGGCAAAGGCTTTTGACCTGCCCGGAGAGCAATCCAAGCGCACGGAAAAGATAGGTCTGCCGAAAGACACGGCGCATACACAAAACTGTTGCGCCGGCAACAGTTTTACCGGCGCAACAGGGAATCCGTACGGCTAACTTATAATCTGGTGTACCTCGAGAATGCCTTTTGCTTTGCGGAGGGCCTCGATGATTTGCTCCGATGCAACCGGATCGGTGGAGAGCACCATCAATGCCGTCTTATCGCCGGCGGTTTGTCCGACGGCCATATTTTTGATGGAAATATCGGCATTGCCAAGAATGGTTCCCACGACGCCTATCATGCCCGGTTCGTCGTTGTTGCGGACGACCAGCATGAAAGGAGCCGGCGGTACCTCTATACTGTGTCCGTCCACAGACACTATCCTGGGCAACTCGTCCGATCCCAGAGTTCCGGCTACTTCGTGTCCGGCACCTCTCACGGTGATCAGACTTGTTCTGCCCTTGGTTGTCGTCGACTGTATTTCCCTTATCTCCAAACCGTGTTCACTGGCCAGCTGAGGGGCGTTTACGTAAGAAACCGGCTCTTCGGTGGCACCGGCAAATACGCCTTTCAAAACGGACAGAGTCAGCATGGAAACTTCTTCCCCGGCAAGCAAGCCCTGATACTCTACTTCCAGCTCATTGGGCAATCTGTCAAACAGGCCGGCTATAAAGTGGCCCAGCTGCTCGGCAACAGCCAAATAAGGCCTGGCCTGCTCCGATATGGACTTGGCGGCGATGTTGACTGCGTAAGGCACAAAGTCGCCGGCCAGAGCCAGGATAATTTGCTCGGCAATTTGTTCTCCCGCTTTGTCCTGAGCCTCTCCGGTGCTTGCCCCGAGGTGAGGCGTGACAACGACGGAAGGCAGTTCCAAAAGCGGCGACTCGGTGGGGGGTTCTTTGGCAAATACGTCAAGAGCGGCCCCCGCCACTCTGCCTTCGCGGATGGCTTCGGCCAAGCTTTCTTCGTCTATGATCCCGCCTCTGGCCGCATTCACGATCCTGATTCCGGGCTTTACTTTGGAAAGCAATTCTTTGCCGAAAAGTCCCGCCGTTTCCTTTGTCTTCGGCAAATGAATGGTAACAAAGTCGGCGACTTGCACCAGCTGCTCCAACGGCAGTAACTCAATGGAATACTTTTTGGCCCTGTCTTCGGATATATAAGGGTCGTAACCCACCAATTTGACACCGAAGCCGCTCAATCTTTGGGCCACCAAGGCGCCTATGCGGCCCAGGCCGACGATTCCCACCGTCTTGCCAAAAAGTTCGACGCCTTCCCATTTTGACCTTTCCCACCGCCCCTGCACCAGGGCACCGTGGGATTGGGGAATATTGCGTGCCTGGGAAAGCAGCAGAGCAACGGCGTGCTCGGCCGCCGAGATAATGTTGGACTCCGGAGCGTTTACGACCATGACGCCGAGTTTGGTGGCGGCGTTGGTATCCACGTTATCCAATCCGACACCCGCCCTGCCGACCACTTTCAAATCTTTGCCGGCTTTTATGACATCTTCGGTTACCTTTGTGGCAGACCTTACCACCAATGCATCTTTGCCCTGTATGATCTCCAAAAGGGATTCCGGCGTCCACTCCAGCTGCACGTCCACGTCATGTCCGGCCGCCCTCATGGCTTCCAGACCGCTTTCCGCCAGTTTTTCCGTTACCAATATTTTTGCCATTATGCCTCCTATATCTAACAATTATTTACTCAAAAACCGCAGTTTATAAACTAAAACTTTGCGGTCGCCAACAGGTTTCCCAATCTTTCGATTCCTTTTACGATTTCTTCGTCGGAAGTGGCGTAGGAAAATCGCCCGTACCCCGGAGCCCCAAAAGCTTCACCGGGCACAAAGGCCACCTTTGCCTCTTCCAAAACTATATCGGCAATCTCCAGGGTAGACGACGGATGCCTTCCTGCCAAATCGGCAGAGAAAAAGGCCTCAAACGAAGGAAAGGCATAAAATGCTCCCTGGGGCATCAAACACTCGACGTGTTCGATATCCTGCAGCATTTTTACTGTCAGGTGACGTCTCCTGTCAAAAGCTTCCCGCATTTTCAAAACGTCGTCCATGGGACCGGTCAAAGCCGCCAAAGCCGCCCTTTGTGAGACGTTGGAAACGTTGGACGTTTCATGCGACTGCAAGTTGTTGGCGGCATCTATGACATCTTTTGGACCGACCATCCACCCGACACGCCACCCCGTCATGGCATAAGTCTTGGCGACACCGTTTACAATGATGCACCTGTCTTTCAAATCATCCACCAGAACGGGCAAAGAAAGCCGCTCCAACCCGTCGTAAATCAGGTGCTCGTAAATCTCGTCCGTAACCACCCACCAACCTTTTTCGGCGGCCATCTGACCTATCGCAAGCAGTTCGTCCTTCGTATAAACGGCGCCGGTCGGATTGGAAGGCGACACCATCAGCAAAACCTTTGTGCGCTCCGTCGCAGCTTCCTCCAGCATCGCCGGGGTAACTTTAAATCCGGTGTCGGCACCGGTCGGAATAACTTTTGGCATCCCCCCAGCCAAGGCGATCGATTCCGGATAAGTGGTCCAATAGGGGGCGGGGAGCAAAACTTCGTCACCCGGATTCAAAAGCACCGCAAACGAATTGGCTATGGCGTGCTTGCCGCCGTTTGTCACCACTACCTGAGAAGCGCCGATCTCATACCCGGTATCGCGTTTTGTTTTTGCGGCTATTGCCTCCCGGAGATCAGGAAGACCCGGCGTCGGGGTGTAGCGGTGGTTGGCCGGATTTTGACACGCTTTCACCGCTGCTTCGACGATATGGGCGGGCGTCGGAAAATCCGGCTCTCCGGCGCCAAAAAGTACCATATCCACGCCTTCTGCTTTCATTTGCTTGGCTTTGGCGTCTATGGCCAAAGTTGCGGAAGGAGAGACTTTGGCAATCCTTTCTGAAATTCTTTGCAAAGGTGCTTTCGAACCTGTACTAGTTTTGGTTAAGGTATTCATATAATACATATTGACACATTCAAAGAGCGGAACGCCAGCTATGCCTAAAACGTTCCACATTTTGTGACGGAGGTTATATAAATGACATTAGAAATCCCCAAAGAGCTGAAGCCAAAAGACGGCAGATTCGGTTGCGGTCCTTCAAAAGTCCGCACGGAAGCCTTTGCCAAAGTGGCCGAACAGGCCGGAACCCTGCTCGGAACTTCGCACAGGCAGGCTCCCGTGAGACAGCTTGTAAAGCGCATGAGAGAAGGCCTTTCCTCTTTGTTTTCCCTGCCGGAAGGCTACGAAGTGGTCTTGGGTAACGGCGGAGCCACTTGTTTTTGGGATATCGCCACGTTTTGTTTGATTCAAGAAAGGAGTCAGCACCTCAGCTTCGGAGAATTTTCTTCAAAATTTGCCTCAGCCGCCAAAGCCGCCCCGCATCTGGCCGATCCGGTTGTCATAAAATCCGATTTCGGCACTCATCCGGAAGCTGTAGCCGACGAAAGCGTCGACGTTTACGCCTTCACGCACAACGAAACCTCCACCGGTGTCGCCATGGAAATAAAAAGGCCTTTGGACTCATCCGGCAAACCGGCTTCCGGCCTGGTTCTGGTGGATGCCACCTCCGGAGCGGGAGGCTTGCGCTTTGATCCGCGGGAAGCGGACGCGTATTATTTCGCCCCGCAAAAATCCTTTGGATCGGACGGCGGGCTCTTCATAGCCGTTATGTCGCCCGCCGCGATCGAGCGCTCCAAGAAGATCGGGGAGTCCGGCAGATTCATACCGGCTTTTCTCGATCTGAACACGGCAATCGATAACTCCAGACTGGATCAGACCTACAACACGCCGTCTATCGTCACAATGGCCGTTATGGCGGAACAGATAGACTGGTTTAATGAAAACGGCGGTTTGGAATGGGCCGCTTCCAGATCCGACAAGTCGGCGGAAATCATTTACGGCTGGGCAGAAAATTCCGACTTTGCCACTCCTTTTGCCGCGAACCCCAAGGACCGCAGCCACGTAGTGGCCACCA
Source organism: Actinomycetes bacterium (assembly GCA_021796535.1). Lineage (GTDB taxonomy): Bacteria > Actinomycetota > Acidimicrobiia > Acidimicrobiales > Bog-793 > JAJZMK01. The sequence continues at coordinate 34,875 of JAKABW010000004.1, forward strand.
TCGACTTTGCTGACGAAATCGACGCCTCGCAAATCGCCAAGACACTGCGGCAGAATGGTATCGTCGACACCGAGCCATACAGAAAACTGGGAAGGAACCAGCTCAGAGTAGCCATGTTCCCCGGCATAGACCCGGAAGATATCGAGGCTCTGACGGGATGCGTTGACTACATAGTAAAAAACATGTAGCACAAATTAATTTTGCCGTATCGGTCACACCAACACCGATACGGCAAAATTATCCCCCAATGTTGAGCTTTAACCGCCCGAGATGTCTTCCAGACGTTTTTTGCCTGCGGTGATAAAGGGCATCATCTCGCGCAACTTTGCCCCTATGGCTTCGACGGGGTGCTTCTTGCCGTCTTCCTGCAGACGGTGATAGTTGGAACGCCCTTTTTTGTTTTCCTCAATCCACTCGTTGGCAAAAGTTCCGTCCTGAATCTCGGTAAGGATACGTCGCATCTCTTCGCGCACGGAGTCCGAAATCACTCTGGGTCCCCTTGTCAGCGAACCGTATTCGGCGGTATCCGAAATGGAGAAGCGCATGCCGGAAATACCCTGTTCGTACATCAGATCCACTATGAGCTTCAATTCGTGCAGGCACTCAAAGTAAGCCGACTCCGGCTGGTAACCGGCTTCGGTAAGTGTCTCAAAACCGGCTTGCACCAGCTCCGTCAAACCTCCGCACAAAACCACTTGTTCGCCAAAAAGATCCGTTTCGGTCTCTTCTTTGAAAGTGGTTTCCAAAACCCCGGCCCGGGTGGCTCCTATGGCATCCGCGTAAGAAAGCGCCAAAGCCATGGCTTTGCCGGTGGCGTCGTTTTCCACCGCTATCAGAGAAGGCACACCTCCGCCTTCCGTGTAAGTACGCCTGACAAGATGTCCGGGACCTTTGGGAGCCACCATGGCCACGTCGATGCCCTGCGGCGGCGTGATCGTCTGATATCTGATATTGAACCCGTGAGCAAAAAAGATGGCGTCTCCCTCAACCAGCTGGGGAGCTATCTCTTCGTTGTACACCCTGGCCTGTTCGGTATCGGGCAGCAGCAACATGATCAGATCGGCTTCCGCCGCTGCTTCGGCGTTCGACAGTACCCTGAAACCGGCTTCTTTGGCCTTGGATGCGGAGGAGGAGTTTTCCCTGAGTCCTATACGGACGTCGACTCCCGAATCCCTGAGGTTTAAAGCATGGGCGTGCCCCTGCGAACCGTATCCGATGACGGCTACTTTTCTCGACTTGATCAAGCTTGGGTCAGCGTCTTTGGCATAATAAAGCTTTGTCATTTTTCCCTTTCTGTACCGTGATAACTAAACTATACAACCATATCAAAAATCTATTTACCGAGAAATTCCAACTTTGGCAAAGCGATCTGCCCCGTCCTGTGTAAAGCGACGATCGAATAACTTTGCAAAAGATTTTCCAATTCATCCAATTTGGTGGGTGCGGCGGCACAAGAAACGGTAACAAAGGAATCGCTTTGTTCCAAAATATTGGCTTTATACTTTATAATCGCTTCTTTTAGAGGAGGCGGAACCGCTTTGTCGATTTTGAGCGTCGCAAGAAGCAGTTCGGCTTCTATGGCGTCATCGGGATGCAATTGTTTAATTTCGACTACATTGATCAATTTATTCAATTGGCTGACGACTTGTTCCAAAGGAGCTGATTCTGCATCCACCACTATCGAAATTCTGGAAAATCTCTCATCCTCGGTGGGCGCCACTGCCAGGGAAACTATATTGAAGCCTCTTCTGGCGAACAAGCCCGCCACCCTGGAAAGGACACCGAATTTATTTTCAACTTTTATGGCAAGCAAGTGATGAGACGGCCTCGGCCTGATGAGTTCGGTCGCCTCTTCTTCTCTGATCTGCTTTCCTTGCGCGCTCATAACAGACATTATTGCCTACCTTTCTTATCTAAAAAACTTTCTGGGTCACAACTCATGCTTCTTTGGCAAGCCTTTCCCTGAGACTGGGGTGCACCAAAATATCGTCGTTGGATGCCCCAGCCGGAACCATGGGAAACACTTTCTCCATGGAATCCGTTCTGAAGTCCACCACCACGGGCTTGTCGTGTATGGAATTGGCTTTTTCGATGACAGAGGAAACTTCGCCGGGATCGTCCACCCTGAAACCTACGCAACCCATGGACTCGGCCCACTTCACGTAATCCGGCAAATCGGCGGACAGATACACCTCCGAGTATCTCTCTTCATAAAACATCTGCTGCCACTGTCGCACCATGCCCAAATAAGCATTGTTCAAAATCGCTATCTTCACCGGAATTTGTTCCTGAGAACACGTGATAAGTTCCTGAGCCGTCATTTGAAAACAGCCGTCTCCGTCGACGGCCCAAACCGTTTTCGAAGGTTGGCCCACTTTAGCCCCCATGGCAGCCGGCACGGCAAAACCCATTGTCCCGAGACCACCGGAAGAAACCCAGCTGCGCGGTTTGGAAAAAGACCACAGCTGTGAAGCCCACATCTGATGCTGGCCGACTCCGGTAACCAGAATTGTATCTTCATCGGCGGCTGCACTAAGTTCCTCCACCACCTGCTGCGGTTTGATGGGTCCGGAATGACTGGCATCCCCTTTCCCGTCGTACGCAAAAGGAAAAAGGGCTTTCCATTCGGCCAATTGTTCCCGCCAAGCCAACTGTGCTTTTTTGGTTTTGGCATCAAAAAGGCTTTTTTTCGAGGCAGACATTTTTTTCATTTCGTCAGTCATGGCTCTGATCGCAAGAGCACAGTCTGCCACCACCGGCACATCCGGCCTTCTCACTTTGCCTATCTCGGCGGGATCGATATCGACATGTATGACTTTTGCCTTGGGCGCAAAAGCGCTCAGCTTGCCAGTTACCCTGTCGTCAAAGCGCGCACCGAAAGAAATAAGCAAATCGGATTTTTGTATTGCCGTGACCGCCGCATAGCTGCCGTGCATGCCGGGCATCCCCAAGTGTCTGGGATCCGCATCGGGGAAAGCCCCTCTGGCCATCAAAGTCGTCACGAGTGGAAAATCGGTCATATTTATGAATTCCGCCAGTTCCGCCGCCGCGTTGGCCTTAATCACGCCGCCGCCCACATAAACAACCGGGCGCTCGGCCTGAGAAATAAGTTCCAGAGCTTTTCTCACGGCGGCCATATCCGGCTTTGCGGGCGGGTGATAGCCCGGCAAATCAATTTCATCGGACCAGGACCAGTCCGTTTTGGCATTGGCCACATCTTTGGGGAAGTCCACCACCACCGGACCGGGCCTGCCTGTTGTGGCCACATAAAAAGCTTCCCTGATAATTCTCGGAATTTCATCGGGGTCGGTGACCAGCCAATTGTGTTTGGTCACCCCCTGTGTGATGCCGGTAAAATCAACTTCTTGGAACGCGTCGGTTCCGATGGCGGAGGTGGCAACCTGCCCCGAGATAACCACCAAAGGCACGGAATCCATAAAGGCATCCGCCAAAGGCGTAACTATATTGGTGGCTCCCGGGCCGCTCGTCACCATGGCGACGCCGGGCCTGCCGGTTACTTGGGCGTAACCCTCCGCGGCATGTCCGGCTCCCTGTTCGTGACGGACCAAAATATGGCGCATGGAAGATTCGATAAGCGGATCGTAGACGGGCAAAATCGCTCCCCCGGGGAGACCGAATAAAACCTCAACTCCGACCTGTTCCAAACTCTTAATCAACGATTGTGCTCCGGTGAGCTCCATGGCTTTCCCTTCTCTACTCTATGTTATTGTTACCGACTGCGTTACGACACAGCCCAAAAAGGGCTTTTACGCCGCCGCTTTACCGAAACGGCGCCGGGTTCCGGACAACGGGTGTTTGGCCCGACCCGAAAGGTCGGCGGGCGTTCCCATCTTTTTCTGCTTTTTCATCCTTTTATCCTCCGCCGATTTTTTGCTTTTTGAGAAATAAAAAAGCCCTCCCGAAAGGGAAGGCTGAAAGCGCACGTGCGAAAATCGCCGTGCGCTATATTACTACTACCGGTGTCGCAAACTTACGGGCTTCATATGCCATAGCCCCATTATGCCAAAGAGCGGACAAAAAATCAAGCCCTCCCCAAATATTTTTTGAAAACCCAAAACGGCGGCTCTTTAGTAGCCGGTAACGGCCCCCAAGTCGGCTCCGGAAACCAGTTTGGCGTATTTGGCCAAAGCGCCGGTCTTATACCTTGGCTCCGGCGGTTGCCAGCCCCGGGCCCTGATTTCCAATTCGTCTTCTCCCACAAAAAGGTCGATCTTGCCCGATTCGGCGTCTATTGCAATCCTGTCGCCGTCCTCTACGAACGCGATGGGTCCCTTATCCATGGCTTCGGGCGCCACGTGGCCTATGCAAAAACCGCGTGTGCCGCCGGAAAAACGTCCGTCGGTGATCAAAGCGCAGTCGCCGCCGCGCCCGGCTCCCGTCAAAGCTCCCGTCACGGCAAGCATTTCTCGCATGCCGGGTCCGCCCTTTGGCCCTTCGTATCTGATCACGAGAACCGTGCCGGGCCGAATGGAACCGGACAAAATGGCTTCCATGGCCGCGTCTTCGCCGTCAAAAACTCTTGCCGTTCCTTCAAAAAAACCGAAATCGCTTCCCGCTATTTTTACGACCGCACCTTTCGGGGCAAGCGACCCCTGGAGGATGGCTATTCCGCCGCGGCTGTGGATGGCTTCGGAAAGGCCGTGCACCACGTCGCCGTCGGGAGCCGGCGGGGACAAAAACTCCAGGTTTTCGGCCACGCTGAATCCTGTCACGGTCAGACAGTCACCGTTGAGAAGACCGGCATCGAGCAATTCTTTTTGCACCACCGGCACTCCGCCGATGCGGTCAAGATCCGTCATGTGGTATTTTCCGTGCGGTTTCATGTCCGCTATATGGGGAATCCGGCGGCTTATTTTGTCAAAATCGGCCATGGTGAGATCCACCCCGGCCTCTTTGGCAATGGCCAAAAGGTGCAGAACGGCATTTGTCGATCCCCCCAAAGCCATGACAACGGATATGGCGTTTTCAAAAGCCGCCACCGTCATGATATCCCGGGGCATTATCCTTTTTTCCAACATGTTCATAACGGCGCGTCCGGAATCGAAGGCCGCGTCGTCCCGTCGCCGGTCGACGGCGGGGGCAGAAGCACTGCTCGGCAAAGCCATCCCCAACGCTTCGGCAACCGCGGCCATGGTGTTGGCCGTAAACATACCGGCACAGGCCCCTTCGGTCGGACAGGCATTGCGTTCTATGGCATTCAGCTCTTCTTCCGTGATCTCCCCTGCGGCCATGGCACCGACCGCCTCAAAGACGCTCACGATATCCAAAGTTTGGTTTCCCAAGTGACCCGGCAATATGGATCCGGCATACACAAAAGCCATCGGAAGATTCAGCCTGGCGGCAGCCATGAGCATGCCGGGTAAGGATTTATCGCATCCGGCCAAACCCACAAAGCCGTCAAAGCGCTCGGCGTGCATGACTATCTCCACGGAATCGGCTATGACTTCTCTGGAAACGAGAGAGGCGCGCATCCCTTCGTGCCCCATGGAAATGCCGTCGGAAACGGAAATGGCCACAAACTCAAGCGGCACCCCGCCGGCGGCGGCTATGCCGGCCTTGGCGCGTTTAGCCAGTCTGGCCAAAGGCACGTTGCACGGAGTAACTTCGTTCCAAGTGGAAGCCACCCCAATCTGAGGCTTGGAAAAATCCTCATCAGTTAGGCCCACTGCCCGCAGCATCGCCCTTGACGGAGCGCGTCTCAGACCTTCGGTAACGTCTTGACTGTGAATTTTTAAACTGTCGCCCATATCTAAACCTCTGCAATTTGATCCCCGGCATCAAGCCGATAACCATTCTAGCTACAAGATTTGGGCCGTTTTGACAAGACCGACTTCATCCCTAAAATTTAGGAAAAACTTCTCTTCTCCGTCGTCTTTTCGGTCTCAAATCGCAACAGTCGCACTTTGCTATCCGGAAGAGCTCGGAAACTCGACCCTAAAGCACGCACCCTTAAAAACTTCGGAGTTCGTCACCGCGATATGCCCCAAGTGCAGCTCGACTATTTCCTTTACCAAGGCCAGACCGAGACCCGCTCCGCCTTTGTCGCTTCCCCTGGCGTCGTCCAATCTGGTGAAGCGTTCAAAAATCATTTCGGCCGACTTTGCGTCGACTCCCGGTCCGTCATCGGCAACTTCCAAAACGGTTTTGCCGTCATCGGAAAAAACAGAAACATAGACAAAAGAATTTGCGTATTTATACGCATTGTCCAAAAGATTGGCGACCACCCTCCGAAGAGAGTCTTTGTCGCCGGCGATCCTTCCGGCCGAAAGCCTGGATAAGTCCAAGGTCAGCCTTTCCGGTTTGAGATTAAAAGCCGTCTCCTCCAGCACCAAATCATCCAAGTCAACCTGTCCGGCTTTGTCCAAGGCAAGGCGGCCTTCGTCCATCTGGGCAAGTATCAGCAATTCGTCAACCGTGCGGGCAAGACGCCTTGCCGCGGTCAAAGCGTCCCGGATCGTTTCCTCTTTGCTGATTGTCTCCGGATGCGCTGCGGCGATATCCAGACCGGCCGCAAGAGTTGCCAGAGGCGTCCGCAATTCATGGGAAGCGTCTGCGACAAATCTGCGCTGTTTGACCGCCGAAGACTCCAAGCGGTCCAAAACGTCGTTCATGGTTTTTGCCAGCTGGCCTATCTCGTCGGTGCCGCCCGGTTCCGGCACCCTCCTGTGCAAGTCATTGAGCGATATTTCGGCCACCTCTTCTCTGATGGCTCTGACCGGTGCCAGAGCTTTGGAAGAAAGCCAAAAAACCATAACGGCAACCAGAAACACCAATATCGGCACACCGATAATCAAAATACCGCTCAGTTGGGTAACAGCATTCCAGCCGGTAGCCAGAGAGACTGCAACCACTATGTAAACCTTTCGCTTCAATGTCTTTTTGGCGGTATAGGCAAACGCTTTTTGATAGGTCAGAAGAGAAGTATTATTGCTATGGTATTGCAATTGATACTTTCTGTAATTATATTGGGCTTCAAAATCCTTTGTGACACGGCCTTCGCGAAGCGGAATTATTTTTTGCGTGACCATTACGATATACGGACCGTCCGCGTCCTGCGGCTTATTTTGGTCATCGTCTTGGGCTTTGATCGTATTGTAAAAATTTATTTTATTTCCGTTGAGGAGACCTTTTGTGACAAGCAATTGCTTGTTTGTTATGTTGGGGGTGCCCGACAATACTGTGTCATTTGCCCCGATAACCTGGGCAAAAAGATCCTGCTGGCCGACGGGGAGGAGAAAAGGGATGTCTCCCTTGTCAACGAGTGAGGAAATGAGCTGTGTTTCGAGTTTGGCTGCTGAGTGACCTTGGTCTTCCACCGAATTTTTTAATATATATACCAAACTGTATGCACTTGCCGAAAGTGCCGCGGCAACCACCACCGCCGCCAAAAAAGCGGTTTTCCCTTTGACGGAAAAATAAATGTGTCTTGTCAACTTTGCACTGCCAAACGGTAACCTATGCCGCGTACCGTTACGATGCTGACCTGGCTGAAAGGCACGTCCAGCTTTTTGCGCAAATACGATACATATACCTCGACGATGTTCGGGTCACCCATAAAATTATCCCCCCACACTTCGTCCAGCAATTCTCTTTTGGAAAAAGTCTCGCCGGGTTTTTGGGCAAGCATTTCCAAAACGGAAAGCTCCCTGCCGGACAAAGAAATTTCTTCGCCGGCCAATATACATTTCCTGCCCCGCGGCTCTATCACAAGGTTACCCACCTCCAGGTAACCGAGGGCGGGGGACTGCTGCTGAGAACGTCGCAACAGCGCTCTCAGTCTCGCCAGAAGAACCACAAAAGAAAACGGTTTGCGTAAAAAATCGTCGGCTCCCGTGTCAAGGGATTCGGCTTCGTCATGCTCCCCCTGTTTGGCGGTCAGAATAAGAATGGGGGTCGTGTTGTGATCTTCTCTGAGAGTCTGACAGACTTTGTAACCGTTCATTTCCGGCAACAGCAGGTCCAATATAATTGCATCGTAATTGTTCTCTCTGGCCAACCATAAACCGGTGAGTCCGGAGTGTGTCGCATCCACTTCATAGCCTTCGGCTTTCAGACCATTTGTCATGGTCTTTGCCAGTGCAGTTTCATCTTCAACAATTAGGATTTTCATTTTATTACACCTTACCTGGAATCATTTTATGAACTTCTCAGACTTTTTTTATTTGTACACCGAAAGCAGGGTAATTTTCAGCATATTCTAAGCAAAGGACGGTCACAATATAACTATGCCAAAACAAAGCGCCAAACAGAAACGCCCCCATAAACCGAATTCTGCCTCTTCTACATATTATCGCAGCCGACAGTCGGCTCCCGCCCGCCAAAGTTCCCAAAATAAATCTTTGCCGACAATCGTCTATAAAAAATCTTTTACGCCTGAGATATTTCTGGCTTTGATCGGTCTGGGACTGGGGGCGACGGTAGGCATCGCCCTCACCCCGGAAAGTCATAACGCCCTGGTTGCTCCCGGCGGCATAGCCATGTTCTTGGGAAATATCACGGGTCTCATCGGCACATATCTTGCCCTTGTCATGGTGCTTCTTGTCAGTCGGATCCCTTTTATCGAAAAAGTACTCGGACAGGACGGCCTTGTTGCTTGGCATAAAAAACTGGCTCCCTGGCCTATTTCCCTGATCGTCCTGCACGCAATACTCCTGACGGTGGCTTACGCCCAAGCGGCAAAAACCGGGGCTTTACACGAGCTGAATACTTTGATCACCTCCTTCCCAGACATGCTGACGGCCACGATCGGCTTCGCAATTATGGTCATCGTGGGAATCATATCCATACGCGCCATCCGACAGCGTCTGAAGAGGGAAACCTGGTGGACAATACACCTTTATATCTACGTTGCGTTGGCTTTGGCATTTGCCCACGAAATAGTTCTGGGTCCTTCTTTCGTCGGTCACCCCCTGACACAGATCATCTGGTCAATAGCTTGGGCCCTGACGGCGGGGCTGGTGCTTTTGTACCGTTTCATTACCCCCTTTGTGAAAAGTGCTTACTACGGACTGCGGGTTTACCAGGTGCGAAAAGAAACGGACAACACCATATCCATTATTCTCAAGGGTAAAAATATAGAAAAAATGAAAGTCCGGGGAGGACAATTTTTTGAATGGAGATTCCTAAAGAGAGGCATGTGGTGGCAGGCCCACCCTTTCTCGATTTCGGCTAAACCCAAAGCACCTTATGTGCGCATAACCGTCAAACAAGTCGGAGACTTTACAAGTGAGCTCTCCGGTCTCAAGCCGGGAACAAAAGTTTTAATTGAAGGTCCTTACGGTGTCTTTACCAAAAACACCATGAGACAAAACAGAATCGCCCTCATTGCCGGAGGAATAGGCATAACTTCCGTCCGCTCTCTCTTGGAAGACGTGCCTCCCCGTACGGACATCGTGACAATTTTGCGGGCAACTTCGGAAAGTGACACCACCTTGCATCAGGAAGTAAAAGATCTTGTCGGGAAAAGAGGGGGATTGGTGCACGAGGTATTCGGTTCCCGTCAGGAAGTCCCCTTGGAAAGCATCGTAGACAAAATAGAAGACATCGAGCAGAGAGACGTTTTTATAGCCGGTTCGGCCAATTTTGTGGAAAATCTTCAAAAAATACTCAAAACAAAAGGGTTGAAGGCGGAACAAGTGCATGCGGAGATCTACGCTCTCTGAAAACCTCTCTGTTCAAGCGAAACGTAAAGCAAACAAAAAACTTATAATATAAAAAGGAAGGTAACAAATGAAACGCTATCCGATAGTAATAGCAGCCACAGCCGCCGGACTCGGTTCCGTGCTCTCTTTCCACCCGGCAACCTCCAGCGTGGGAATTTCATTGCAGTCAAAGTCCTCTTCGGTCGCCCAATCGAATACCGCAAAGCAAACAGCGTCTCCGCCCGCTTCGACGCAGGCACCGACCACCACCAACCCACCGTCGAATAAGACCAAGGGGTCTCAGGCACCGACCACCACAACAAATCCGGCTCCCGGCGGAGTAAAAACTGCCACGGGGAATGTAGAAAACTACGGTTATGGACAACTTGCCGTCAAAGTAAATATTTCCAACAATAAGATAACCTCTATTACTTTAGCTCAGCTGCAGGTGGCCGAATCCTATTCCCAATCCATCGCACAACAGGTAATACCTCTTTTGAAAAATGAAGTAATGAAAGCACAGAGTCTCAACGTTAACGGTTTTACCGGCGCCACCTACACAACGGAGGCATACCTGTACTCCCTGCAGTCTGCTTTGAACAAACTGCACTTTAAATAAAGTTCGCTACAGTTTCTATGAATAAATTACCGGATATGCAAGTATTTACGGAAGAGGCCATGGGAACGATTTTTTCGTTTCATATCTGGCCGGGTGATATAACGGATAAAGATATAACATATGCCTTGACAGAAGCCAAAAAAGTATTGCATCAACATGATGATATATTCAGCACATACAAACCCGAAAGCCCTGTATCCAAAATACAAAAGGGTACCTTCAAATTCCGAGATGTGACAAAATCTGTCTTGGCCGATATCGAGGAAGTAGTAAACATCTGTGAAAAAGCCAAGAGTCTCAGTCGGGGCTGGTTTGACCCTTGGTCTGCCCCGGAGGGGTTTGATCCGACCGGCCTTGTCAAAGGTTGGTCCATACAAAAAATAGCGGAGCTGATTTTCTCCTGCGGAGCGGAGGCCGTGTCCGTGAACGGTGGGGGTGACATTTATTGTCTCTCCCGCAATCCGGAGCACAAATGGAGATTTGCGGTCGCCCACCCATGGAGAAAAGATGCCGTTGCGGGCATCGTGGAAACGAAACACGCCGTGGCCACATCGGGTACATACGAAAGAGGCAACCATTTTTTTGACCCGATGGGTTTCGAAGGCACTCCCATAATATCGGCCACCGTAACGGGAGCCGATCTGGCCTTGGCCGACGCTTTCGCGACGGCACTTGCGGTCGGGGGGGAAGATGCCGCAAGTGCGCTCGACGCACTTCAAGATTACGGATACTATCTGATCGATAAAAACGGCAAAGAGACCTTCGGAGAAAACATAGTTTTTGCGACCGAAGACACGTAGCCAAAGGCAGAACTTCCTCTCGGGCAGACAGCCCCAGGGTATTCGATATAAATCGGCCGGGAGACAACATCTTTTTTGTCTTGATGGTGTTCGCCTTGAACAGACAATCCAAAAAATTACCCAATTAGGCTTCGCGATAAGCTAAATGGCAGTAACCTTCTTGATATTGTGGATATTTGCCTAAACAGTTTTGACACTATTAATGCAGCTAAGCAATATTTGGTAAACAACAAGGACACTTTACGCACGGATGCCCTCTTGGCGTGCACAACCGTTGCCGCGAATCAAATGGCTCACGCAAAAAGCCTTGCTGCCTCGCTTACGACATGTCATCCGTCAGCCAAATTAGCCGTTTTGCTCCTGGAGGATCAGGACACGGATCCGGACGAAGACTTGGCTTCCTCTCAAAATATAATTTTTTTCCGAACCCAAGATATCGGTATTAAAAAAGCGGACTTGCATAAGCTTATGCTGTTTGCTTCGGGGAAAGACCTCGCTGCAAAACTTGCTCCGACCTTCGGCCTCTTTGTGCTGACCCTCCGACCGTCGCAACCGCTTCTTCTCCTCTCTCCCGAAACCGCCGTAATCTCCTCGCTCGATGCCTTACTGGCAAAGGTGAGCGAAAACGGAACGGTCTTGGTTCCTTGGCAATCAGAGTTCTGCCCGGACAAAGACGCTTCTGATTTTTTTGATGCCGAAACCGACGGCTTGGCACCAAACGCTTTGGATATGGACATCTCGGGTACCTTCAATCCGGGAATTGTCGGAGTGCAAGGAGAAAAAGGGAGCGACTTCCTCTGCTGGTGGCAAAAAGCCGTCAAACGGAATCTGGCGGCTCCGCAAGTTTTGCAATTTTCATCGTCCGATATTCGCCAAGCGGGCAGCGGGACGGCGGCGGTACAAAAGAGATTGCAGCCCCTGCCTTACGCCCAACCTTTTCTGGATCAGGCTACGGCCCTTTTTGCGCCGGCAATCGTAACCGATCGCGGATGCGGCGTCGGATTTTGGAATCTGCATCAAAGAACATTGCGTCGCGAAGAAACCGGTGCACTCACAAGCAACGGGGAGCCCCTCTACTTGATGCACTTTGCCGGACTTGACCCCCATAAGCCCTATATCCTGTCGGCGGCCGCCGCCGGATACCCAAGGATCCTGTTGAGCAAAGACCCTGTTCTAAGACAATTGTGCATCGATCAAACCGACAGGCTGATGGGCGGGGGGTACGACTCGACCGCAAACGAGACCGATGAAGTCAGATTTTACGACGGCAATACTTTGGACGACAGAATGAAGCGTCTTTTATACAGAGGGCTTCTTGAACAAGGCTTTGACGGTTTAAAAGCTGGCGATCCGTTCGAGGAAAACGGCTTGGACGAGTTCTACCGTTTCCTGGCATCTGCCGACCCCAAAAGAGCCGCCGGACCGCGATTGCCAGGCTATCTGCTTGAAATATATGAAGACAGGAAAGATCTGGCCCTCAATTTTCCCAGACTCACAACCGTCGACGCCTTGCCCTACAGGAACTGGGTGGCTTTCCACGGCGTGGAAGAGGAGGTACCTCCCGGGAAGCTCAGAGAAATCCTGGCGGAAACCCCTTGGTGGAAATCCCCCACTTCCGTATCAGTTGCCGGAACGGACGGACTGAGAAAAGGCGTTACGCTGACCGGCTACCTGCGGGCCGAAGTGGGAGTAGGAGAGGCCGCCCGTCTTGTCCTCGATGCCCTGGTGGGAGCTCGAATAGAAGTAAGTCCCGTGAATGTGGAATTGCCCACCAGCAGACAAAACCACCTTTTAAACTCTGACGCACAAATAGCCGACAGAAAAATTAACGTCATCTGGATGAACGCAGAACACTTACTTGGTTTTGCCGCCCTGGTGGGACCGGAATTTTTTGAAAAAAGATACAACGTTGGAGGCTGGGCTTGGGAAACGGAACGCATACCGCAACGAATGGCTGACAACTCCGACCTGGTGGATGAAATCTGGGTCCCGAGCAACTACGTACTGAACGCCATAGAGCCATACGTGGAATGCCCGGTTTATCTGTTCCCTCATCCGGTCACGGAGCCCCCCGTTGATTCGAATTTCGATTTGGTCAAGCTTTTGGAAAAGGAATCCAAGGGAAGAAACTCTCTTGTGGGCATCAATCCGACTGACGTCAATAAGAGATTTAAATTCTTATTCACCTTTGACTTCAATTCCTCCTTGCAAAGAAAAAATCCTTTTGGCGTGATCGATGCATTCAAAAAAGCATTTCGGCCGAACGAAGGACCGCTTCTTATCCTAAAAAGCGTCAACGGCTATAAGTGGCAAACGGATCTGGAGCGGCTGAAATACGCCGTATTGGACAGACCGGACATTGTCATTCTGGATACCTATCTGTCATCAGCCGAACGGGGAGCTCTTCTGGACAGCTGTGACTGCTATGTTTCTCTCCATCGGTCGGAAGGTTTCGGTCTCGGCATGGCCGAGGCGATGACGCTTGCCAAACCCGTAATTGCCACGGCCTACTCCGGAAACTTGGAATTTATGGACAATTCCACCGCTTGGCTGGTATCCGCCGAAAGAATTCCGGTCGGACCGCTTGCTCCGCCATACAGTTCAGACGATTACTGGGGAGATCCGAATTTGGACGAAGCCGCGCAATACCTCAGAGAAATAGCATCGGATCCGAAAGCAGCCCAAAAAAAAGCTGATTCCGCTAAAATAAAAGTCTTGGCTGAACACGGAAGGGCCAGAGCCATTAAATTTTTGACAAACAGAATAGACGAAATCGCCAAATTGGAAGAAGCTGAGTACACAAGTCCCGCAGCCGCTTCGCTACGGAAACACTTATTTTAGGTATCGTGAGCAGAATAAAAGCCTCCAAACCCGAAGTTTCTATATCAAGCGCAGTTACGGCAGTGTTGCTTGTTTACACCGTCAGCCGACTGGCACTTTTGCTCGCCGCCGACGCAATTTCGTCACTGCACACGAATTTGCCAATCCCAAGAGTACTTGCCCCTTGGGACGGCATATACTATATCTCGATAGCCAAATCGGGTTATCCCATCCACACCAGTCCCGCTTCCGTGTATGCGGAACCCATCGCTTTTTTCCCCTTCTACCCCCTTGTGGGTAGGGCCTTTTCATCCATACTCTCCACACATGTAACCGCGACCCTCGAAGTTGTCGCCATGGTGGCCGGAGGCATCGCCGCGGCTCTTGCCACCGCCATAGCGGCGGAATACAGCGATCCGAAAACTGCCACAAGAGCGGGAATTCTTTTTGCCCTTTTCCCGGGTTCTGTCATATCGGTCATGGCATACGCCGATTCGCTGGCCGTTATGTTTTGCCTGGCCGCATTTTTATTTCTCATCCGGAAACGCTACCTGGCGGCCGGCATCGCCGCAGGATTGGCTACCGCCACGCTGTCCCTTGTAGTGTTGCCGATGTTGCTTTTCATAGTGGCTTACGGTCTAAGAAACAAAAGCTTTAAATCTTTGATTACCCTCGCGCTGTGCGCCTCGGGAGGGGGAGCATACCTGCTTTATCTCTGGATAAGCACCGGCTCTCCCTTCACCTGGTCGAGAGTCGAAGCAGCCCACTGGCTGGTACGTTTGAGCTGGCCGTGGGAGTTTGGTACGGCATTTTCCGCATACGCCTTTGTCTTTAGCGGCTCCTATGCCTTGACGGTGGCAAGCATCACGGTGACGGCACTCGGACTTTATGCACTCTGGAGGGTCAAGGCACCCATTGAGTGGTTCATCTTCTCTGTTGCCGTGATCTGCGCCGTAACTTTTGACGGGGGAGCCTGGATCGCCCCCAGATTCTTGTACGATACCCCGCCAATTGTCATGGCACTGGGTATTTGGGCGGGCAGAAAAAGTATGCTGTTTCTGCCGCTTTGTTTGATATCCTTTTTTTGCCTTGTGGGGCTTTTATTTGCCTATAGTCCGGCCAACATGGTATTTTTAAACCCATAGAACGCCCGAAACCAAATTTATTGCGGTTTTGGGCCTGTTATATGAAAGTTATCAATCTGTCAGCAATCGAATGTTTTTATACAAAACTACAAGGTTATTGTTAGTCTGGAGAGGTGTTGTCTAGTAAGTTATCGACTTATCGAAACCTTCACGCCTGTACCATAGTAGCCAAAAACTATTTGGCGGCGGCAAGGGTATTGGCGGAATCGTTTTTGTCCATCCACCAAGGAGCAACTTTTACTACTCTCGTGTTGGACGACAGAGCCGGCACCATAGATTCCTCCCGAGAACCTTTTAGGGTATTCGGTTTGGAAGACATAGGTCTGACTCCTGATGAAATTATGGAGATGACATCCATCTATACCGTCATGGAGCTCGCCACGGCGGTAAAACCTTGGCTGTTGGAGACACTCCTTGCCGAAGCAGAGGCCGTCTTATATCTGGATCCGGACATTAAGGTTTACTCCCCCCTTGACGAATTGTTCATTGCGGCCAAAGAAGGCAAAATCGTCTTAACCCCTCATGCCGTCAAACCCATGCCGAGGGACAGCAAAACCACCGACGAAACGGCTGTTTTGGCTTCCGGCATCTATAACCTGGGTTTCATAGGGCTCGGAAAAGCGGAACATGCCGAAAAGGGAAAACCCGGGATAAAAGACTTCCTGACTTTCTGGAAAGAAAGACTCAGACAGGAATGCTACGTCGATATAGCCAATATGCGTTTCGTCGATCAGAGGTGGATTGATTTTGTGCCCGGCATCTATGACGTGGCCATCATCAAAAATCCCGTCTATAACGTAGCCTACTGGAACTTGGACCACCGGGAAGTGGGTTACAAAAACGACTCGTACACCGTCAACGGTAAACCTTTAGGCTTTTTTCACTTTTCCGGATACAACCCTCACATCCCACACCTTCTCAGCAAGCACCAAGGCGAAAGGCCGAGAATACTGCTGTCCGAGCATCCGCACTTAAAACTTGTTTGTGACGAGTACGGCAACGACCTCATCGAACAAGGTTTTGACAAGACCGTCAAAGAGCCCTATCTTTACGACAGACTCGGAAACGGCATCAAACTGGACCAATTTTCCAGACGACTTTACCGGGATGCTCTCCTGAAGGCCAAAAACCGGACCAAACCGACCTGGGACAAAAATAGCGAATCCCCAATCCCGCCCAACCCATTTTCGGAAAACGGCAACGAATTCGTGGTATGGCTCAACGAGCCCCCGGAGGAACTTTTGTCAACCAAGTCTTCCCATGCCCGGCGGGCAACGCAATTCCGTCTATATAATAACGCCCACCCCAGTAAATACCTGTTTGCCATCCATCAGGCAAGAGCCGACCTGCGGGCTGCTTTTCCGGATCCCTTGGGCGCCGACCAATACCGTTTGGTGGAATGGGCCGTCCACGAAGCGACGCTGGGACGACTTGACCCGCGCTTGATACCCGGATCGGCGGCGGCAACAGAATTGGCACAATCATCAGAGAAAAAGACCGGAACAAAACAACCCCATGCGGAGACATCCCCGCTTCCGTCGCAACCGCCACAAAGCGATTTTGAAGAAAAGTACGGCCCGGAGACATCTCCTGCCGGTGATGCTTCCGGCCGACTCTTGCCGGGTATGCGCGTGACGGGTTATTTCCGGGCAGAAACAGGCACCGGCGAACATGCCCGCCTCGTTTTATCCGCCGTCGAAAAAGCGGGCATTACGGCCGGAGCATATACGGACGACAATATGATAAGCCGCCAATCACATGAGTTTGACCACCCCGACAGAAAAGACTTGAACACCAACGTCATCTGCATCAATGCCGATCAACTTCCCTATTTTGCAGAAGAAGTAGGAAGAGAATTCTTCGAAGACCGTTACAACATCGGCTTGTGGGCATGGGAGCTGGAAGAGCTCCCCCAACATTTTGCACAATCCGCTTCTTGTCTTGACGAGATTTGGGCAAACAGCTCCTTCACGCAACAGGCCATCTCCAAAATAACCGACAAGCCGGTCTTCTCGTTCCCGCTGCCGGTAAAAGAGCCTGTCATAACAAAAAAATTTGACCGCCAAAGATTGGGCATAGGCGCTGAGCCCATGTTCCTTTTTTGCTTTGATCTCATGTCGGTTATGGAAAGAAAGAATCCTCTCGGCCTTATAGAAGCTTTTTCCTTGGCATTCAAGGACGGCGAGGGTCCCAAACTTGTCATAAAAGCCGTGGGCGGCGAACACAAAATAGCCGACCTTGAAAAATTAAAATATGCCGCCTCAAAGCGAAGCGACGTAATTATTTTTGACTCTTACCTCTCTTTTGAAGAAAATGCCGCGCTGATAGGCGCATGTGACTGTTATGTGTCGCTCCACAGATCTGAAGGCTTCGGCTTGACCCTGGCTGAGGCCATGTCGCTGGGTAAGCCGGTAATAGCCACCAAGTATTCGGGCAACTTAGATTTTATGACGCATGATAACTCCTTTCTTGTGCCTTTCGCCCATGTCAATATCCCTTCGGGATGCGACCCTTATCCGTCGTCCATGAAATGGGCAGATCCCGACTTGGAGATAGCCGCCGGTTTTATGCGCGACGTCGTAGAAAAACCAGATTTGGCAAAAGAAAAAGGACAATTGGCAAAAACCCACGTCCTGCAATTGCACGGCATTGAAGCTAGAACGCAATTCATAAAAACCCGTTTTGAATTCGCACAAAACTACCTCTCGACAGAAGGGAATAAGGTGTCGGTACAAAAAATCAATATACCCCAACCCCCCCAAGAGCCGCCGCTGATAGCATTGGCAAAGTCAACACCCAATTTGACAACACCCAGCAAAAAGGGTGCGTTGGCAAAAATCTACAGAAAAATTATGTATAAGGCACTCCGGCACCACGATGAACACCAAAAACAACTGGACATCGCCATGGCCGCCGGTATCGAACATGTCGCCAGGCTCATCACCGAATACGGGCAAGCAATTAATGAGATGCAAAATAATCTGGCTGAAGTACGGCAATCCTTCGTCGAAGGCTTCGAACCGAAGAGCGACCGTATAGAAACAAATGCAAAGCAGACCAAATCCAATTTGCAAAGAATAAGCGATTTGGAAAACCAAATCTTTGAAATGCGAAACTTAATCTACGGACAAAAGTCCGTAATCAAGACACAAGAGGATCGGTTTGCCGCAGACATCAAAAGTTTCCTTACCATAAAAGACGAACTTGATGCCTTGGAAAGCGGTTTTGAACACTTGACAGAAGAGGTAAAGCTCATTGACGGAAAAGAAAAGCGCCGTCAACTGTCGGAAATAGAAAAAATGTTGGGTCAGTTGAAGGCAATTTCTCTTTCGGCTGTGTTCAGCAAACCGGGATACTCGATAAAAGGTTTTGACGGATTCTCAACTTTGGGCTTTGACCGTAACTTGGACGAAGAGGGCAAGTCTTACTTGGAAGTCATCAATAACAAGTTGTCAGCAAAACCAAGAGACGGCAAACTTACCGCTACGAGAACAAAGCATGACACAGAAATGGCATTCCACAACACTGGCTCCTCCGCTATCTGGGATGATGAGTCTTTATGGGAGCGGGCCGATTCGGTATCGAACAGACAAAAATCATACCTCCCGTTGTTGAGCGCCTACGAAAGCGTTATCGACCTGGGATGCGGAAGAGGTGAGTTGCTCCAACTGCTGAGAGACGCAGAAATAAACGCCAAGGGGATCGAAAGGAATTCCGATCTCGCTGAAGCATGTAAAAAAATCGGTTTGGACGTTAATTGTCTTAACCTCTTTGACTACCTGTCCTCTCTCGATAAAACAGAAGGCGCAATCGTATGCGCTAATATCGTCGAATACCTGACTGACGGTGAACTCACAAAACTCATCGACTCAATACATGACTCTCTGTCACCCGGCTCTATGCTACTCTTGGAAACAAAAAATCCGTACCGCATTAAGTCCTTTGTCAATACGTGGACAGATCCGGAAACACTGAGACCCGTTGCCCCGGAGGTTTTGATTATGAAATGTCATAAGGCAGGTTTTCAACGCTCCGAATTATTTTTCCCCCTCGGAACGGGAGAATACAAAAAAGATCTGACAGAACAAGATTACTACGCGGTCATCGCGTACGCTTAGGCCGCAAAGAGTTCACACTGTTCACAGATATAAGTCGTTTTCGAGATGCAAGACTGCAGAAAATATTTAATTTACATCCGGCAATCCTGTAAGGATTTTGCAGTAGATTTTATAGCTGTGGATACATTGAGGTTTGATAGTAAGGACACCTGGCTGTGACGACAGATCAAATAACACCGGAAGACATCAATCTTGGCTTGCCCGTGCCGCAAAGCAGCAGGCGGAAACTGATAAAAAAAATTGTTGCTAAATTAAACTGGCCGTTTCTTTCACATCAGATCAAAATCAATAACAGTGTGATCCCTAAAATAAACCAGCTGTCCCAAAATGACGAAAACTTAGCTCAAACGTTAAACGGTATTTCAACCGTATTGGACCAAATTCAATTTTCGTTGGCTCACCATACTTCCGTATTGGAACGTTTTGAACAAACGCTCGGCCACCATGATGCTTTCATTCATAACAACGAAGGCTCCCTGACTGCCAATGCCAAAAAAATGGAACATCACCAGGAAGTACTGAGCAGGGTTGAAGAAACACTGGAAAGCTATGCCAAAGTCTTGGAACATCATGACGAAGTGTGTACGCGCCAAGATGTAACTCTGGAAAATCATGAAAAGTATATTTCGCAGATTAAAGAAGTCTCGGAGCATTTTGGCAGATTAAATTCCCTGATTGAACTCGTACAACAACAGTCGTTTACAAGGCTGCATGACACACTGGGTCCATTGCAAACAACGATTAATGACCATGAAAAGCGCCTACTGGAACAACAAAATGCGCTAAGCGAGGGACTGCGGACGCAACAAGAGGCGATAGCTGAAGGACTGCGGACACAACAAGAGGCAACGCATGAAGAACTAAAAGAACAGCAAGATGCACTAAATGATCTCATTCAAAGAAGTACCGAAGGTACGCTGTCGGCTTCAGAACAGCTCATTGAAAAAGAAATAAAATCGATTTGGCCGCGCTTAGCACAAGTTGATCTTTTCGTCAATGAAGTTAAAAGATCCTTACCGGACCCCCCACAAAAAGAGTCGCTGGCAAAACTTCCGTCATCGTTTGCAGGACTTTATGCCGCATTTGAAGACACTTTTAGGGGTACGGAGGAAAGGATAAAATCCAGATTGGAAGCATACCTGCCACTGCTCACTCAGGTATCTGCTCTTGGCCCCATATTGGACATCGGTTGCGGACGCGGAGAATTGCTGGAGTTACTTTCCCAACACGGAATGGATGCATACGGCGTAGATTTCTTACAAGAAAATATTGAACGCTGCACAAAAAAAGGCTTGTCGGCTCTGTTGGAAGATGCTTTTGAACACCTACAGTCCGTCAAGCCGAATTCCTTGGGCGCCATTACGGCAATTCACATCATTGAACACGTTGATCTGGAACATCAAATAGAGCTGATCGACAGATCTCTGGCGGCGCTGGCACCGGGGGGGGTTCTCATCATAGAAACTCCGAATCCAGAAAACGTGACAATAGGAAGTTGCAACTTTTACTTAGACCCCACACACATAAAACCCATACCGCCTCCTTTGTTGGAATTTTTCTTAAATGCAAGAGGTTTTGGAGATGTACATACCACCCGTCATAACAGAGGCTTATTCTTGGCGGGAATAAACGGGATTGCCGAAAATCCAAGCGCCGATACGTCCACAATCACGATTGCCAAGGAAATTTCACCGTTCTTCAACTCCGCACAAGATTATGCCGTGATAGGTAAAAAGATTGCTTGACGAACTGAGTAAGCCTATAGCATTTTGGAGCCCGCTTCCGCCGGCAAAAAGCGGCATAGCAGACTACAGTTTTGAACTTTTAGGATATTTGGGTAAAAAGCACGCGATAACTGCCGTTGTTGACGATAGATTCTACAACGACTGCAAACCGCCCGCCGGCATAGCTATTACCAAGGCATCCTCATACACGCGATCAGAATTTAGTACAAATGTATTTCAGTTCGGCAACCATTTTGGCTTCCACGGCTATATGTATCAACCGCTGCTCCAATACGGTGGGGTAACGGTATTGCATGATTTATCACTTTTTGATTTCCATATATCTCTATGCACGAGCACCGATTCATCTATTTTCTTGGAAGAGCTTATTTTTGACAATCCTGATCTGAAAGCAGAGCCGGGCATAAATAAAAAATTCCAAAAGAGTAAAACTGTCAACCGTTTAGACTTTCCGCTGCTGCGCAGAATTGTCAATGCCAGTAATCTAATTTTGACTCATTCCACATACGCTAAACATATCATTGAAGACAGATACCGCGCAAATGTCAGACATATCAACCAAGGGATAGCCCCTTTTGACGCGACCTCTGCCATCGCTCAAAATAACGGCGGAAAAGTTATATTTGGAGTACTTGGCGGCATTGCGCGACATAAAAATGTTATAGAAACTCTGGAAGCTTTTATAAAAGCCCGCTCAAAAAATCCCAAAATAAAACTTCTTATTGCGGGAAGAGCAGACGATCAAAGCATCTTGAAGGAACTGGAAAATCTAATTTATTCATTGGATAAGGCAATCCAAGAAGATATCGAGTTACACACGGACATTTCTTTCGATGAACTAAAAAACTGCATAACACAATGCGACGTACAAATTCTCCTTCGCTGGCCCACCGCAGGGGAAACAAGCAGGACATTGCTCCATGGATTTACCTTGGGAAAACCGGCTCTGATATCACCGTTGCCCCAATGGCTGGAATACCCAAATGAGTTTTGCTGGCCGATAGCAGATCGCCAACAATGTACTGTTGATGACC
Source organism: Actinomycetes bacterium (assembly GCA_021796535.1). Classification (GTDB taxonomy): domain Bacteria; phylum Actinomycetota; class Acidimicrobiia; order Acidimicrobiales; family Bog-793; genus JAJZMK01. The sequence continues at coordinate 56,818 of JAKABW010000004.1, forward strand.
TTGCCGATAAAATACTGACTGTTGCGGCCGACAAAAAGGCATTGATAAAAGCGGGAATCTTGGCAAAGCAGTGGGCCGAAGACAACCTGGATTGGGATGATATATCGTCACAATTGCTGAGTTATATAAGATACGCCAATATCACGGGCCCCATAAATTCACAGCAAAATATCTTGCAGTCCTCGGGGAACGCCAGTAAAGGTTTCAATGTCATAGCCCCTTTGAGCGCCAGTACGGGATTGGCAGAAGCAGCCAGACGTTCGATTAAGGCTATTTATGACTCAGGAAACCCCATATCGATAGCCGATTGCAATATAGGAGCACACGAGGATGAAGCAAACGTTCCTCAGGAATTAATAAATTTGCGTAAAGGACTTATATTCCCAAAAGTCAATATATGTTATTTAAACATCAATGAGGTGCATTGCTTGGACCATGCACTGCTTTACAGGAATAGAGGAACACAAAAGCTTATAGCATCCTGGTGGTGGGAAGCCACGCAAATACCGGACAGATTGGTGCAGTCCGCACAAGAAGTGCGGCCTGATGCCATAGTCGTAGGAAGCAACTTCGTAAAGGACATATTTAAAACGTTTTTTCCTTTCCCCACATACGTTGTACCCCCCGTAGTGGAAGTGGATTACGATCCAAACATAACCAAAAAAAGGTTTAATATACCGGAGAACAAACTCGTCTATCTTGTCTCCTTCGACGCCAACTCCTCACTGCAACGAAAAAATCCCCTGGGAGTAATCGACGCGTACAAAAAAGCTTCGCCCGATAGCATTGTTGACTCCGTATTGGTGATAAAAGCCAGTCATCTGGCGAAATATCCGGAAGCCAGAAAAATAGTCAAAGAAAAACTTGAAGACGTCAATGGCATATTGATTGAAGAACATATTTCGGGAAAAGAAATGGGGTCATTGCTGTCTTTAGCCGATGTCTACATATCGCTTCACAGAGCCGAAGGTCTGGGGTTGGGGATGGCAGAAGCCATGTACCTGGGCAAACCCGTTATCGGTACGGCCTACTCGGGCAATACAGATTTTCTCAACAACAATACGGGGTGTCCCGTAGGATACGAGCTTGTAGAAATAAAGCGCGGTGATCTCTACCTAAACCGTTACCTAGACTACGCCGACCTGCAAGCCCCAAAAGGCAAGCATTCCTATTGGGCAGAACCTGATCTCGACGATGCGACAGGATGGATCCAAGAATTGGCACGCTCCGATTCATTGAGGGAAAAACTGGGGCATTCCGGACAAAAATTTATTTTAGACAATTACAACAGTAAGATTCACGCTCAGCGCATGCATGCAATTATCGATACAATTAGCTAGTATCAATTCACTCTCAAAATCATCAATTTGACAACCGATTGCCGGCATCCGATTTTCACTAATCAGATTTACCTACTCCAAGAAGCACTTGAGGAGATCTGAGATTTCTAATGGCAGTGGGTCACTTGTGAATGACCCACAAGTCTATTCCGTATCCGGTGATTCTGGGTAACCCAAAACTCGCTTCGACACTATTGATCACCAAATTGGCATTAGGTGCGTATTTATCGATAATTATTGCCTGTACTTTGTTCTGCGTCACAAAGGTTTTTATTTCATTGAGCGCAGACTTCGGCGGAGGAGAGTTTAGGGGGAAAGTATTTTGATCGGCAAAATAAGAAAATGCCGATTCAACGCCACTTGGCGAAAATACCGCCGGCAACTCGGAAGGATCGCCCGGCGGAATCGTAAAAATAGCATAGCCACCCAATAAGCGAAAACGCATTCCGGCCAGCAGTTGCCATACCATAGCTCCATTATCCATCACTATTGGATAAGGATATGTCAATGTCACTGCCTTGTAAGGAATAGCATTGACATCTTTTGTAGTAAAAAATTTTGAATACGAATTCGGATTTTCAGGGCTTGGCTGGTGATAGGGCCAATTTGGGATCAAGCTCACCAGAACAATTCCGGTCACAACCAGGCTAGCCATAATTTTGACATTGAGCTTCTTGTGTGAGCTTTTATTGAGTGCAAAAATACGGTATGCCTTCTTACCGTATCCCAGCGTCTGATAAGATTGCACAATAGAGTCGAGAATAAATCCCATCAAAATTGCTATGAATAAGTCCGAGTACATAGCGATGCGTGAAGCTAAAATGTTGTTCAAAATTGGGACATGCTGAAATAAATCGAACGGAAGCGGAACAGAGTAATTCTTGTTGTCGACCGTCAAGTATGGACCCAACGACAATACCCAAGCGGCCAACGCCATAACCGTACTGAATTGAACCCACTTATTCTTCCGCAGCGAATAGATCCCAACCGCCAAACCTGTCAGAAGCGGGATTCCGAGATAGCTTCCGTTTTCAACCCAATCTCCTGTAAACGACGTACCGAGATTTTTCCAGCTCGCGGGATATAATAATTGCCCGTAATTGGGAACTACTGTCCCGAGGAGATCGGCATGAAATGGGTTATTCCATCCTTGTATCACCGCACTAACGTGATTCGGACCGAGTATTGAATAGTATATGGGATAAGCCAAAACGACTATAGCAATCCCTATGGCCGTCAGGGAGGGAAACAGATTGGATCTAAACCTCTCGACGGCTTTTCTTGGGTTTGTGGCGGCAAGAATAAGCAAACCTATAAGCGCCATAATAGCTGTTGTCGCAAGGATTTCATTTGACATCATGTACTGGCATATAACCAAAATCGACAACAAGACTGCCAAACGGTATTTATGAGTGTCATCGGTACAAAACATTTTGTAGAGAACATAAAAAATCAACGGCGGAAACGGTATAAAAATTAAATTAAGGTGACCGGCGCCCTCGGAGGCCATATAAGGTGAAAACCCATAAAATAGTCCTGAAAAAAATGCCGGAAAAAACTTATTGGTAATTTTACTCACAACGTAATACATTGCGGTAGCAGACAGTACAAAAGAAAGCCACATTAATAAATTGTACGTTGCCATGGCATTAAGCAAATAGGTAAACGGTGCCAGGATGATCCCATATAAAAAGTAGCTTGTATTGGTCGCCAAATTGGCACCTAATGGATAATTTAACCAGGTAATGTTATACGGATTCATTCCGTGAAATAGTGCAAAAGGAGACCACGACAAAAACCATGTCGACATCGCGACGTCGCCACATCCGCAATTGGGCAATTGATTTGGATCGAGTGGATATTCGGGTAAAAACGCTATAAGGGCCAGTACGCCAAAGATGACTGCTGCAATTATTATATTCTTATTCTTTTTAAAAAACGGGTAGAGTCTAAAAAGAAAAAACTTCTTATTCATATGTATATACCTTATATCTTTAATGTCATGAATTACTTTTTTGTCAAACCTTTACTAAAGTCTGTTTATTAGGTGCAACATATAAAGTACACGCAAAATACAAATTTTTACTGACTGGGATCAATGATTTTTACTTATAAAAATCTGCATAACTTCTTTTCCGTTTGCCCGCCCTTTTGTCAGCTTCATGACTTGTCCCAACAAAAACTGCACTATTTTTTCATCACCGGCGAGATATCGCTCCCACTCTGCGGGGTTGTTTTTTATAACCTCATCAACTACTTTTCCTGTCTCGTTACTGTCTATTTGTTCATATCCAAGCCGTTTGGCTATTTCGGCCGGGCTTCCTCCGGCCGTCAACATCTCTTGCAAAACGGCCTTTGATTGGGTTGCACTCAATTTGTTTGTGGCTTCCATGGTAATCAGCTCCACAAAGTCTGCTGTGGACATTTCCTTGGCTTTTTCCGCATCTCTGGCCGCTTCGTTGATAACTCTGTTTACAACCAATTTTGTATTGGCTCCGGCTTCAATGCATCCGGAGACAAAGTCGTCCAAACCTATTTCGACCAAAAGAGCGATCTGAGACAAATATTCTTCTCCCAACAGGGATTCCAAATTTTTTCTCTTCGTTATGGGAAGAAGCGAAATAACATCTGACGTCGATTCTTCGATCCAAGCTGCATCGGGGGCAAGCGGCACCAAATCGGGTTCGGGGAAATACCTATAGTCATTGGCTTCCTCTTTGGAGCGCATGGATGAAGTCCTGCCACTGTTTTCATCAAAATGGCGCGTCTCTTGCGATACCGATTTTCCTTCTCGGATAAGTATTGCCTGTCTTCTTGCCTCGTACTCGATGGCAAGCCCCAAAGATCGCAGAGAATTTAAATTCTTAATCTCACATCTGGTTCCAAAGACTTCGGAATTTTCCGGTCTTATCGAAACATTGGCGTCTACCCGCAAAGAACCTTCTTCCATGCGGCCGTCAGAGGCCCCTATGGCAACAAGAATCTGACGCAATTCCTGCACGTAATCTTTTGCCTGCTGTGATGAGTAGATTTCCGGAGCAGATACTATTTCCACCAACGGAACCCCGGCACGATTGTAATCCACCAACGAGTTACTGGCCTCGGCTATCCTCCCGCTACCGCCTATGTGGATGGACTTTCCGGTATCTTCTTCTATGTGGGCCCTGATAATGCCGACCCTGGACTTATCGGAAAGTTCTAAGTAGCCGTTGGCGTTGATCGGCATATCGTATTGGCTGATCTGAAAATCTTTTGGCATATCCGGATAAAAATAATTTTTTCTGTGAAAAGTAGAAGGAAGGACTTCGCAATTGAGCGCTTTGCCTATACGCATTGCCAATTCCACCGCCCGCTTATTGATAACAGGCAGAGAGCCGGGGAGGCCCAGACAAACCGGACAGATGTTCGTATTCGGTTCGTCGCCGAATTGATTTTTACAACCGCAAAACAACTTTGTTTTTGTCAGAAGTTCACAGTGAACCTCCAGGCCCACTATTAGTTCAAAACCTTCCAAACCTTCATTCTCTTTTGTCTGAGATGCTTCCTGTGCCATCATAAGGGATCCTTTTTCTAGAACTTATCTGTTTTCCAATAGTTTTGCCACCTGAATCAAGACGGACTCAGAAAGCGCCGGTCCAAGAATTTGCAAACCCACCGGCATATTGTCTTCGCCGGTTCCGTAAGGGATACTGATGGCGGGGTGTCCCGCCAGGTTGGTGGGAATCGTATACAAGTCCGACAAATACATACTGAGGGGGTCGGAGACCTTGGCGCCGAGAGGAAAAGCTACGCTCGGACTGGTGGGGGAAAGCAACACGTCATATTTTTCATAAGCCTTGTTGAAGGCTTCCTGAACCAATGTGCGTATTTTTTGTGCTTTGAGGTAGTAGGCATCATAATAACCCGCGGAAAGAGCGTAAGTACCGAGCATGATGCGCCTTTTTACTTCCTGCCCGAAACCTTCCGTACGGGTGTTGACGTTCATCTCTTCAACGTCTTTCCCGTCTGCCCTGAGACCGTAACGCACACCGTCAAAACGGGCCAGATTGGAAGAAGCCTCCGCAGGGGCGATGATGTAATAAGCGGCTATACCGTAATCCAACTCCGGGATCTCTACTTCTTCCACTTTGGCGCCTAGTCCCGATAAGAATCCTCCGGCGTCTATCACTGCGTTACGACAAGACTCATCCGCATCCGGCAAAAAGTTTTTGATGATGCCGACTTTCAAAGCAGAGACCCCGACGGGCTCATCCTGCAGGTTATACATACCTTCGGAGAGCGAGGTCGAGTCTTTTTCGTCGTGAAATGCCAAAACTCCGAGCAAGAGCGCGGCGTCCTCCACGGAAGCCGCAAAAGGACCTATCTGATCGAGAGAACTGGCAAAGGCAACGAGTCCGTATCTGGAAACAAGTCCGTAAGTGGGTTTTATGCCCACCACGCCGCACAAAGAGGCGGGCTGTCTGATCGAGCCCCCGGTATCGGAACCCAAGGCAAGAGGAACCATCCCGGCCGCAACGGCGGCGGCGGAACCTCCGGAGGATCCCCCCGGCACTCTTTCGGTATCCCAAGGATTTTTGGTGGGACCAAAAAAAGAGGTTTCCGTGGAAGAACCCATGGCAAACTCATCCATATTTGTTTTACCGACGATAACGGCGCCTTCTTGTTGCAATTTTGTGACGACAGAAGCATCGTAAGGCGGTTTCCAATTTTTTAATATTCCCGACGAACAGGTTGTCGGGATACCCCTCATACAAATATTGTCTTTGACGGCTATGGGAACACCGGCCAAGCGTCCTTGATAGCCGCCTTTGGCTATCAAATTGTCCAGGCTTTTTGCTTCTTCCACGGCCTGCTCGGCAAGCACCAAATTAAAGCTGTTGATCTCGGAGTCGCCGGAAAAAATGTTTTCCAGACTGGCCTCCGTCACTTCCTGGGACTTTATCTGTTTGTCCCGGATGAGCTTTGCTATTTCACAGGCACCGGACGGGACAAGACCCGTACCGCTCCCAAAAGCTGCGGGTTTTTTTCCTAAACTCACGGTGTCTCCCTGATAATTTTGGGTACCAAAAATCTGTTTTCGCTTACGGCGGGAGCACAAGACAACACTTCGTCTCTGTTTAAAGAATCTTTTACTTCGTCCGGACGGAGCACGTTGGTGATATCCATGGAATGAGCCATGGGCACAGCTGTTGTCGTATCCGCGCTTTGCATAACGGCAAAATGTTTCAACACCCCGGAAAGCTCCGATGCCAATTGTTCGGCTTCCCGGTCCTCAAAGGAAAGCCTGGCCAATTTGGCTATCCGTAAAACTTCTTCTTTCCCTATCAAATTCTCACTCATAAGCATTTACCCCATCGATCACCCAAAGCATAGCTCCCATACGACTCTTTAACGACTTGCGTTCTTTGCCATACAACTACCTTAATAAAAATACTCAATCAGGATAAAGATTACTTCACCAAATCCTTATATGTCCTTAAATCCCGCTATAGCCTTAAGCAGTTTTTTTAACTAAAATAGACAACATGCACTGATCTACCTTGAGACTTTGCAGCAAAGACTTGCGAGGAATAAAATTTCGGGAGGAATATGAGAAAAAAATCCGGTTCGTCAAAATCAAAACTGATGAAAATAGCACTGTCTTCATTGCCGCTTGCCGCCCATTTCTTGTCCGCACAAAAAGGCCTTTATAAATGCTCAAAAGCGGGTTGCGACGGAACGTTGAACTTTAAATTTGCCTGTAATAAATGCGGTCAACGCTCGACGCCAAACGTCAAACGCTCTTAGTCCGGCCAAATACAGATCGGTACATGAGGGTTGGTATGAGTGTCCGGATTGAAATGCCTGTTTTGGCACGACTCGGCAAAGGTTTACCTGAAAATACGATTTTTTTAATTTTATTTTACTTTTTGCCGCAAAGGGCACAAATCTGTCGTATCTTACCGACATGGCAAAACACGAATTTTTGAGCCCGGAGTGGATATCGGCGGCAAAGGAAATCCAAGAGGCTTACAGTGACAAAGAGGCGGAAGCGCTCTTGGAAGTCACGATGAACCTGACGGTCACCGACGCGCCCTTCCGAGAGACCAAGATCGAAGCTTACCTGGATGCGCGTCAAGGCAAGCTGGCAATAGATCTGGGGCGCTTGGAAACCACTGATGTCAACGTAACGCTTGACTACGAGACTTGCAAAGCGGTTCTGATAGACGGAAACGGAGATGCCGCTCTGCAGGCATTTATGACGGGGAAAATACTTGTGGAAGGCGATGTCGCCAAATTGCTTGCTTACCAGACAACTCCTCCGAGCGGTATGCAGCTTGAAATTACCGAGCAACTCAGAAACATCACCGAATAAAGCTTTCCCCGCTTGAGTTAGCTTACGTAAAGAGTTACGGAGGTTCCCGGTCTGACCTCTGTACCGGGGGCCGGGCTCGTAGTGGAAGCCGAAGTCGCAAAAGGCGGGCCTATCTGTTCGGTGACCTGCAATCCCGCATTGTCGATAGCCGTTATGGCCTCTTTTATTGTCATGCCGGCAACCGTGGGCACGGCCACCAAGAGGGGGCCTTTGGATACGTTGACGGTTACCTTTGACCCGACCAAAACGCCTTTTGTTCCCACGGTCGGAGTCGTCGAAATGACCTCTCCGTCGGAGACGGAATAGGAAAAGTTTAAAACCTCCACCGGCGACAAGCCCAGTTTGATCAAACGTTGCGAGGCCTGAGCCCAGTTGTCTCCGTAGAGGGAAGGTATGGTTCTCGGATGGGGGCCCTTTGAACCTATCACTTTGATCATGGAATCAAATTTAATCCGGCCTGCGGCCGGAATAGTTTTGACGACTTCGCCTGTCGGTACTTTATTTTGATACTCTTCGCTCACCACAGGTCTCAGACCGATGCCTTTGAGAAGGGTCACGACATCCGATATTTTTTTACCTTGCAAATTTGTCGGCATGCTGACGGGGGCGTGTCCGAGAGAAAGAATTATTTTTACAAATTTATTCTTCGCCAATTTCACGCCGGCTTTCGGCGACTGTCCCATCACGAGCCCCCGGGCATAGAGGCTTGAATAGCTTTTGCCGGCGACGTCGGTTTTGAGTTCGCTCTTCGCAATGAGGCCGGCCGCCGCCCGGTAGGTTTTACCGGTGAGCAACGGAACGACTTGACGCGGTTGAGATTTGTAGTAAACATAATACCCGCCGCCTGCCGCCAGAACGGCAACCGCCGCCAAAAGAGCCAGCACTTTGGCAGCCCTTGATTTTTTCCGGGAACCGACATTTTCAATACTATGGTCTATATGCGCGGATTCTCTTCCCGCAAGCGCTTCTTTGGCGCCGAGAGATTCCCGGGACGGTTGTTTTGTTCTTTCTTTGATGAAACCGTTTAGTATCAGATCTTTGGCCGGATCTTCCTGTTCTTCTTCCCCGGCGCTGGCTTGACCGCTTTCGGAGCGGAGTTTTTCTTCTCCCGGCTTTTGCACTTTTATCGGCAAAGATTCCGGCGTTTGCAAATAGGATTTCAGCAGTTCTAGGTCTTTGGCCAAGCCGTCTGAATCCAATCTGGCCAAAGGTTCGCTGATGGCAGCCTGAGCCAGAATCGGCATCAGGGGACCAAGCTCCGGAACTTTCGGCAAAACAGCACCGACTCTGGCCGTCAGTGTGGCCAGAGTCGTGTCTTTCACAAAAGGCACCTTGCCGGTTACCGCTTCGTACAAGACGATGGCCAGGGAATAAACATCGGATCTCTCATCCGTACTCAAGCCCTCCGCCTGTTCCGGAGATGCATACCGGGCAGTGGCAAGTTGTCCTCCCACCGGCTCTGTTGCGGAAGCGACGGCCAGAGCTTTTGCCACACCGAAATCGGCTATTTTGGCCACTCCTTCTTCCGTAAACAATATGTTGGCGGGCTTGATATCGCGGTGAACAAAACCGCGTCTGTGCGCATACTGCAACCCTTGCACTACCTCCAGACCCAGTGTGCAGGCCTGAGGTACACTGAAACGGAATCCCTCGTCCAAGAGGGAGGCCAAGGATCCTCCCGACAAATATTCGAGTACCAGATATGAGTTGTCGGCTTCGGTCACGCAATCATACACCTGTACTATGTTGGGATGGTTCAAAGAGGCAACGGCATGGGCTTCCCTGAGCAAAAGTTTGGCAAAGTGCTTATCTCCGCCAAGACCCGGATGGAGCAATTTTATGGCTACCGTCCGCCTCAGGGTCACATCGGTGGCCGAATATACATAAGCAGAGGAACCGCTTCCTATCGGTTTCATCAGGCGGTACCTGCCGCCCAACACTTTGCCCAAATGCTCGTCGATTAAAGCCATAGTCCCAAAAGAATCCTTTGCCCAAATGCGTCACCCATACCAACTGAAATATTATCGGATTGATATTGACAATGCAGTACTTCAATATAAGCTTGTTCGGCTTCTCTTGTATCCGCTTCCCCAAAAAAGAGATCATCTTCCGAAAAATCCCGAAAGGAAGTCTCTGTCTTATTACGGCGGACTTTTTGCAAGAGACTTCTCGGATAGCAAATCTGTCTGCAGTTATGTCAGGCAGCCAGTCACTTGCGCGCGCATATAAAAATTGTACGGCCGTAACAATAACTTTTTACCGCCCTTAAGAATTTCTGTTAAGAATTTTCATAATTTATCCTGTAAGTTTAGTGTTTTTGTCTGCAAGTTGAGCAAAAAACAACTAATGTTCATTGTTATGTCTAAACGGTCATATAAGAAAAGAAAGCCTGCGGCGCCTCAGACCGCCAACCGTCAAAACTCCCAACAAAATACCTCATCCACAACACAGATACCCGCAGCCAAAACCAAGGGCGACGTCGCCGACAAAGCAAAACAGACTGAGGCGGCACCCAACAAAGCCGTCAATCTCATCAACCGTTTCGGACCTCTTATACTTGTCGCAATAGCGGTTGGCTTTGGCCTAAAAGAACTTTGGCCGGAGACCTCCACCGTGGCATACATCGACGATGCCTCCGTGCACGCCCAAATGGCGCGTTGGGCCGCTTCTCAGATGACAAAAGGCCATTTGCCGTTGGACGGTTGGTGGCCTTATTTACAGCTGGGATCACCTCAATTTTTACATTACCAAAGCCTTTCTTCCATAGTGACGGGAGCCGTCGGACTCGTATTCGGTCAGGCGCAATCCTTTGCCTGGCTGCTGTATCTGTTGCTTGCCACTTGGCCGATCAGTATATATATTTCCGCCAGGCTTCTCCGTTTGCCGCCTTGGGTGGCGGGTGCCGCGGCGCTGGTGTCGCCTCTCCTGATAAGCAACATGGCCATAGGATACGAGCAACAGACCTACATTTGGATAGGATACGGACTTACCACCCAGCTTTGGGGCATGTGGTTTCTCCCCCTCGCCTGGGGCTATACCTACCGGGCAATGGAGTCTTGGAAAAAGCTGCTTCCTGCGGCCATTTTGATTACCCTGACAACGGCTTTTCACTTCATGACCGGTTATCTGGCCCTTCTGCCGATCGCGGTTTTTCCCTGGCTCGTACCATCCGATTTGAAAGAAAGACTAAAAAGAGCTTTTGCACTTCTTGTGGGGACGGGTCTGTGCATCGGATTCGTCGTCATACCGGTGCTGCAATATAAGCACTGGGCGGCCATCAATGAACTGCTGGCGCCGACCCCCATTTCCCAATCATACGGGGCAAAACCCATCATCAGATGGTTCTTTGACGGCAGTCTCTTGGACTACGGACACTTCCCCATCATCACCATTTTGGCTCTATTGGGTATCGTCTTCTCTTTGGCAAAAATGCACCGTGATGCAAGACTACGACCCATCTTGTTGATGTTTTTTATTTCCGGCTTCCTCATGTTCGGCAAGCCTTTCTGGGGACCGCTTCTTCGCCTTATCCCCGGAAGCGAGGATCTTTTCTTCCGCAGATTTTTAATGGGTCTGCAGCTGTCTTCAATTTATTTTGCCGGAATAGCCGCCTACACCATTGGTTTTTATTTACTCGTGCTGTTGAGGAAAATTGCCAAGTGGGCAGATTTTGACATGGCGACTTCTTTGGCGCCCGCCGTCAAATCGGGGGTTTCGGCATTGTTGGGTTCCGTGGTGCTCATCGCGGCTCTTTCTCCTGCCTGGCAAGCCGTAAACACCCACGATGCCGGCAACACGCAAGACATATCGCTGCAGTCACAGGCGGATTCTTTTTACAGCCAGTTTTTGATGCCCATGGTGAACAAGATGAAAAAGCTGGGCGGGGGACGTCTTTACGCCGGAACCCAAGAAGCGTTTCCCAACGTCAATTTTTCTCACTGCTACAACGCAAACGGCGTAAGCGACCCGGCTCTGTCAAAACTAAACCAGTCGAATGCCATAGCCTATGTCGGGCAATTGGACTTACCGGTATATAAGTGGGTGGAGCAGTACAACATCCCGGAAGTCGGCTACACCATGCGTACGGCGGCTTTGATGTCAAATCCCGAACAAAACTTTGACCAGTGCAATCCGGGAGACTACTCCATGTTCGGCATCAGGTACATCATTTTGTCTCCCGTAACCCTTGCCATCAACGCCCTTCCGGTCAAAGCCAAACTGCTGATGACCAACACCTACTACTCCCTTTACGAAATACCCTCAAACAGCTACGTCCAAGTGGTGGACACCCAGGGCGTCATCTCAGAAAACAGGACCGACATAGGCGCAAAGTCGCTTTCCTTTATCGACAGTAACTTGCCGTACAAGAAAATTTACCCTACCGTCTCCTACGACGGAGCACCGGCCGCCCAACCCACACTCGCCCCGGGTGTACACCCGCACGGTTCGCCGGGTTATGTGATAAACGAGCATCCGGACTTGGTGGAAGGCGAACTGACAACCAAGGTGCACTTAAACAGACGGGCCGTGGTGCTTTTGTCGGCATCCTATGACCCGGGTTGGACGGTGACGGTCAACGGCAAACCGGCTCGGACGGAAATGGTGGCACCGGCACTGGTGGGAGTCACTCTGAACAAGGGCACCTATACGGTACGCTTTTTATACCAGGCGGATCCTTATTACCCGGAGTTTTTCGCCATGTTGGCAGTCGGGATCTTGGGTCTCGGTTTCGGTCCCGGAGCCTACGAGAAGTACAAGAACAAAAAGACCGCCGGAAAGGCCAAGGAGACGGCCGCTTCCGTATAAGAAGGGGTTATCTTATAAGTCTTGAAGGCTTTTGGTTTTGTAGCGATCCGGATCTTTGACGATCGGCTCCAACGCCTTGAACAGCAAGTCCCAAACGCCCAGCTTTTTGCGGGGGAATTTGGTGACTTTCTCTTTGACCACCGCGCCGGCCCAAGGGTTGTAGGGAGGCGGGTCATAAAGTTTTATGTCATAGTCGGCCAATTCCTCAGAACCGGTTTTATCGTTCTGCATGACGGCCCAAGCTATGTCCGTATGCGGCCTTGAACGCTCTCTCGGGTCTTCTATATCGGCACCGTCCGGCCATTGCTCTATTTTGACAACGATCACTTGGCTTACCTCGCTTACTTCTAACTATTCAAATTACCATCTGAAGAACGATTCTTGTCTTTTCATCTATTTTATAGATAGAAAATAGAGCTTTTAAATTCCCAAATCGGCCAAAGAAGCATCCAATACCGGCTTTGTCAGAGGGTAACTTCTGTGTATTTGCGTCAAGTAAAAACTCCCGTCTTCCTGCACCGTCATGAAATTAAAACCGATTCCCTGGTAGCCCCGCAAGAGATCCTCGGGCGACAACGGATCTATTTGATACGCCGTGGAGGAGGCCACGACGACTTTTGCCCCCGCAAAATCAGACATCACGAAATGGTGGTAGTGACCGGCCAAAATCAGACGGACGTTGCCTCCGGAAAGAGCAGAGGCCAGCGGGCCTTTATCCCTCAAGCCTATTCTGGTCATGCCGGAGGTGGGGGAATCGATCGGGGGGTGATGCATGACAACGATGCTGTGCGGACACTCCGGATCCCTTGCCAAAACGCCCAGCCAATCTGTTTGAGCCGTTGTCAGGCCCCCGTAATCGTGTCCTTCCTCCAAGGTGTCCAGCCCTATCAATTGCCACTTGCCGACCCGAATTCTTTGATCCAGACGCCCGGTTGCCGCTCCCCGGACGGCGGGGAATACCGCGGAAAAATTTTCTCTGTCGTCATGATTGCCGGGCACAAGCAATATCTCACATCCCAATTCGCGCACTGCTTCTTTTAGAATGGCAGACAGCTTCCCGTAAGCAGCCAAGGCGCCGGAGTTTGCCAAATCTCCCGACACGACTATAAGATCTATTTTTTTACCGCTCTCCGCCAAAGAACGAAGAGCCAGAGAAAAAGTTTCCCCGGTGTCGACCACGCCGTGTAAAAGACCTTCTCCCATGATGTGCGGGTCGGAAAAATGGACTATATTCATCTGCTAACCCCTCTCGAGTACAGCCGCAAGTTGTCGTAACAAAAGCTTACCGGGGTCATCATTGCTCCCCGTTCAACAATTGCCGACCGAAAACGACATCCGCCCGAATGAGGTTTTTGGTGTAGTCATCTTTGGGATTCGCCATGACCTCTTCCAGGGAACCGTACTCCACAATTTTTCCCCCGCTCAGCACGGCGATCTTATTGCATAGGTACTTGACGGCACTCAGGTCGTGGGCAATAAAAATCAGGCTTTTTTCGGCAAACATGTCCATAAAGAGATCCAGAATCTCTTTTTGTCTTGGTGGGTCCAACGCGCTCAGCATCTCGTCGGCAACAATAAGTTTTGGATCCGATACGATCGCTCTGGCGATAGCCGCCCGCTGGAGCTGACCTCCGGAAAGCTGATGGGGATAATAATTTTGCAGCGAGCGGCTTAGGCCCACTTTCTTGAAAGCTTCCTCCGCTTTGTCATATTCCCGGTGTCTGCCTTCCCGCCGCCCGGCAAAAGCGGTGAGCGGTTCGGCCACGGAGGCGAGAACCGTCATTTTCGGATCAAAAGAGCTGCGCGGATCCTGTAAAATAAGTCTTGCTTCTTTTAGGATCCTCGCCGACACATCATTTTTTGCGGCATATGTCAAATTTGTTCCTCTGTAAAATATCTCCCCGGAAGACGGTCTTTCCAAACCGAATATCATCTTCACCAGAGTGCTCTTGCCGGCAGCGGATGCCCCTACCAAAGCCAGCCTGTCGCCGACATCCAAGATAAGATTTACCCCTGCCAGCACTACTTTCTCACCGGGGTTTTCTCGGCGAGAAAAGGAAAAGGGGCCGTATGAAAGCTTTTTTTCGCGTCGGAAACCGCCTGTTGCGCTGTCGCCGCGGTAGCGTTTTGTAACGTCTTTTATTTCCAATATATGTTCGCTCACCAACACTCCTCTTTACACCAAAGCTTTGTCGCCTGTCCGGATTGTTCTGTCCGTAACCGCCGCAAGCCGTCAAATTCCAAAACAGCCGCTCTCAGAAAAGAAGGCGGCCGGCAAGCAAAGACCTCGTCACCGCTGTCTGGGGGTTTGACAAAACGGAACCCAGGTCCCCCGATTCCGCAATTTTTCCTTGATGCATCACCGCTATTTTTTCACATAAAAGGCCGGCCGCTTTTATTTCGTGAGTCACCATGAGCAAGGCGGTTCCTGTCTTTTGTGTCATCGCGGCCAACAGCTCCACCGTCTGCAACTTGGTAATCGGATCAAGCGAGGCGGTGGGTTCATCGGCAATCAGGAGTTCAGGTCCGCAAATAAGGGCTTGCGCTATCAATACCCTCTGACGTTCCCCTCCGGAAAGCTGATGAGGAAAAGCAAAGGCTTTCTTTTCCGGATTCTCTATACCGACTTCAGCCAAACAAGAAACGGCTTTTTCTTTGGCCTGTTTTGGTTTGGCCAGCTTGTGTATCACCAAGGGCTCGGCGATCTGTTTATAAACTTGCATCAGCGGATTTAAAGATGTAAGCGGTTCCTGAAAAATGATCGCGGCACGCCTCCCCCTTACGGAAGCCAGCTCCTTTTGCCCCATTTTGAATACGTCTTTCCCAAAAAGGCTTACCCGTCCCGCAAGGGAAGCATTATGCGGCAAAAAGCCCAAGAGAGCCGCTGACAGAAGTGTTTTTCCGGCACCCGATTCGCCGACCAGCGCCAACAGGCTGCCTTCCTCCAGACTCAACTCAATATTGTCCAATAAAGTTTTGCCGGAAACGGAAAGCGACATCCCGCTTACTTCACACAGTAAAGACACTATCTGTTCCTGGCATCCGTCTTTGCCAAAATACCTTCGGCAAGAAGATTAAAACCCAGTACAGTCACCGCAATGGCCAGCGTGGGCCAAAGCACGAGCAGAGGATCCGTCAAAATTACACTTTGCGCTTCGCTCAACATATCTCCCCAAGCCGGAGAAGGGGGAGGGGTACCCAACCCCAGGTAGGAAAGTCCCGCTTCGGATAAAACCGCCACGGAAAACAAAAGCATCGTCTGCACCGTCAGCACGGGGAGAATATTCGGGAGGATATGGCGTTTGACGGTCATCATTTTCCCCAAACCGTATGCCCTGGCCGTCAGGACATAGTCCGATTTGTATACTTTTATCACGTTCACTCTCGTAACCCGCGTCACATAAGGTATAAAAGCTATTCCTATCGCCAAAACCGCCGTTAGGGTTGAACTGCCGTAGCGCACGGAAATTAGAGTCGCCAAAAGCAACGCCGGGAAAGCAAGAAGTATGTCGCTCAAACGCATAATCGCTTCCGAAACACCCCTGCGGCCGATAGCCACATAAATGCCCAGTGAGCTGCCGGCCATGATGCCGATAAAAGTGGCCAGCAAACCGGAATAAACGGTAATCCAAGCACCGGCCATCAACCTGGACAACTCATCCCTGCCCTCCTGATCCGTTCCCAGCAGATGGGACGACGTGGAGCCCTGCAGAATATGGGGCGAAATATAGTTGACGGGATTGTAAGGCGTCCAAAAGAGCGACACTATGCCCATCGCCGCCACAAAAAAAACCATTGCCGCCCCAAGCCACAGCGTCAGATTGGAGCGTCCGGTTTGATAAGAGGTATTTTTTGTTACATACCAGTCAGAAAGCAGTACCATGGCTGTATTATTGTCTTTGATCTGCTCCGGATCATACATAGTCAAACCCTCTCGGGTCTATTATGTGATAGACAATATCAATAAGGTAATTAATTACAAGTACAATACCAATAAGAATAAGACATATATCACGCAATAATAATAAATCACGGTTATTTATCGAAGTGATTAATAAAGTACCCATACCCGGCAAAGAAAAAACCGATTCCACTATCACGGCGCCGACGATCAACGCTATCACCTGTATGCCGAATACTGTCAGTACCTCTACAGTTATATTGCGTCTGCCGTGACGCCACAGTGCCCTAGCGGGAGTGAGTCCTTTGGCCAATGCTGTTCTGTAATAATTGGAATTGAGGACTTCTATAAAAGCCGTTCTTATATATCTGGACAAAAAACAACCTTCGGCAATTGCCAGCGACAAAGAGGGCATAATCAAAGATTCCAGCGACCCCGATACGCTCGAAGACCAGCCCGGAAAACCCGTGGTTGGCAAAAGCTCCAGTTTCACTCCCAAAAGTACTATCAGCAGCATACCGGCAACGAAACCGGGGACGGAAACGCCTATCTGAGACAGGGCCAAAATCAAAGTGCCGAATTTGTTTCTGTACGACAGTCCGCCCAAAACGGCCAAGACTACCGCTATCACGAATGCAAACAGCATCGACATCGCAACCAGAGGAAACGTTACGGCAGCCGAGGAAGCTATTTCGGCTCCGAGACTTTGGCCCGAGATATAAGAATTGCCCAAATGCAACGTGAGCAGTCCGGTGATCCAGTGCCAGTACTGCCAATAAAACGGATGATCAAAACCGAGTTTTTTATTTAACGCGGCCAAGGAAGCTCTGTCGGCCTGCGTGCCCAAAATAACCTCTGCCGGAGATCCCGGCAAAATATCCACCAAAGCAAATATAATGACGGACGAAAATATGAACGATATCAGCAAGTAGATAAAGTGCCTATACAGATAGCGGATCATCACAATTCAGATTAGTACCTGTATGCGACGATACAAAGTAAAGCCGCTATTATCTCGCTGAGTAACCTTGGGCAATCAGGCCGGGGGTCGGCTTACCCCCGAAGGAAACATGCGTCAGGTCAAAGGATTCCGAATAGCCATATTTGGGAAGACCAGTGATACCTTTGTCGTGGACTTCTATCACAGGCAATACGTACAGCCAAACATTTACGGCATCGGCGGTAATTTCCCGTAAAATTTGGCGCATGCCCCGGATCCAGCCTGTCTTGGTGGGAGCAGCGTTGGCAGCGGTCAGTTGTCTGGCTATTGCGGCGCTTCCGGCAAAATGCCAATAGTATTTCTGGTTGGCATAATTGGCAACGTCTCGCGCTTCGGCATGATCGATGATTGTCAGACTAAAAGCCCCGCCGTAGAAAACTTTGCTCAGCCAGAGCGGCCACGACACCTGCCGGATATGCACCGTTATTCCGACGGCGGCCAACTCCTGCTGAATAATGGGACCGGCCAACTGTGCATAGTAGTAAGGGGGCAACGTAAGGGTAGTGGAAAATCCGTTCGGATACCCGGCTTGATTTAGCAAAGCTTTCGCTTTGGCTACGTTGTAAGGATAGTAATTGGCCAAATCGGTATAATAGGGATCGGCCGGCACGGAATCTGAGCCTATCGCTATGCTTTTGCCGCCGGCCGCTACGTTGATCACCTCTTTTTTGTTGATGGCGTATTCCAAAGCTTTCCTGACAAGTTTGTTATTAAAAGGCCGAACCGCATTGTTTATTGTCAATTGAACCTTACCGTTGGAAAGCCCGCTTATCAGAACGTATTTTTTGGGAGCTGACGAAAAAAGCGAAATATCGGAAGGCGTAGCCAAATCGTCTATCACATTTATCTGACCCGTCAAAAGGGCCGTGTCCTCGGCAGAAGGATCCGTAAAGTAACGAAACTCGACCCCGCCCACATTCGGAAGTCGTCCGAAGTACCTATGGTTCAATCCGAGGGAAATACTGTAGTTATTGACTTCCCCGGTCACCACGTAAGGACCGGTTCCTATCGGGTGGGTGGCAAGCGTTTTTACGGTGGAGGGATCCAAAATGACACCGTTGGAGTAAGCGGCCATATCAAACAGAAAGGACCAGCTCTTTTGTACAAGACTCACAACCACTTTATCGCCGACGGCCTGGGCGCTTTTTACGTCAAAAATATCCCTATACGGATATGAGGGATCCCTGAGAACCCTGTCGATGCTGAAAACGACGTCGTGCGGCGTCAGAAGGTCTCCGTTGGAAAAGTGAACATTTTTCCTGATCGTGAAAGTGTAGACAGTGCCGTTGGCAGAAGTCGTCCATTTGGTAGCCAGCACCGGTATGACGGTGCCGTTGGGGGCCAACTCGACCAGGTGCTGCAGTACGTTGTAATCTATTACTTCGTCGATGGCCTGGGCGGCATTGGCCGTAGGATCGAGGGTGGGAGGAAAAACAGAAGAGCCCACCACCAATATTTTTTTGCTCGGTTGGCTTAATCTATGCCCGGTTATACCCGTCGACAACGATTTTTTTTGAAAACTTGCAGTTCTAAAACCCGCCGACTGCGCTCCCATATAGGAAAAAGATGACACCAACGCCAGTAAGACCAGAGGCAGTAAAATTTTCAGCGCACTGCGTGAAGAATATTTATACATTATATTTTCCCACCTATTCCATATAAAAAACTCGCAAGGCAACAACAGAACTGAATTTGCATCTAAAATACCTTGTGAATAAGGCGCATAGTGCTTAAATACTGTAACACAACTGCAATATTGCCACAACCAAATTGGCGTTGCAGCAGAATCGCTAAAATCTTAACAAAATATGACACCTCCTAACGAGATGAAAACAAAAATAGACAGTTCCCATAACCAGTACGGTTCCATAACGGATATAGAAGGAGTCCTGGTGGGACAAGCCGAGCTCGGGTCGCAATTGCCCACGACGGGGGTGACGGCCATACTGACTCCCAACGGAGCAACGGCGGCCTTTGACTGTCGCGGCGGAGCGCCGGCCACCCACGAAACGGATTTGCTCAGATGCGGAAATTTGGTGGAACGGGTGCAGGGGTTTACACTGAGCGGCGGCAGCAGTTTCGGACTCGTGACGGCGTGCGGAGTACAGCAGTATTTGGCCGAACGCAATTTGGGGTGGCGCGTCGGCAAATCTCCGGAAGAAGTCGTGCCCATAGTACCGGCAGCTGCCATCTTTGACCTGGGCAGAAATGGCTCTTTTACCAAACGACCTACTTTTGAACTCGGCTACCAAAGCGCTGCGGCGGCGGCAAGCGGTTACGTCAGAGAGGGATCGGTCGGAGCCGGCAGCGGCGCCGAGATCGGAGGAATGTTGGGACTCAGACTGTCGGGGGGCATCGGTACCGGATGCGTAAAAACAGATGACGGAATACTCGTGGGCGCCATTGTTGTCCTCAATTCGGCCGGTCTGCCGATCGATGCCGAAACAGGGGAACTGATTGCCAAAAGGCATCTCAATAGCATCTTTTGCCGCTCCGATTCGGTACCTGATATGCCGTCACCGACAGAAAAAGAAATTTCCGCCTGGAAACTCTACGCGGCCGACAAAACGCCGGGAGCCAAATCCGGGGAAATACCCACAAATGCGAATACCGTGATAGGCGTCATAGCGACAAACGCGGCGCTCAGCCGCTCCGAACTTTATAAATTGGCAAAAATTGCCCACGACGGACTGGCCAGATCGGTCGTGCCGATCCACACCTTATTTGACGGAGACACTTTATTCTCCCTTTCCACGGGACAACTAACCCTCGGCGGCGATCCGTCTGTTCTGACGCAGGAAAAAGCGCTCGTACTGAGCAGGATCTATGAATGCGGAGCGACCGCCGTGGCAAGAGCCGTGGCAAGAGCTACGGTAACCGCCGAACCCAAAGGAGACCTGCCGAGTTACAGAGATTTTTTCCCCAGCATATATAACGTCAGTTGACATAAGCCAGCTCAAACAGCAAGGAGGTGAGAAGGATTTCCTCGTTGGGATTGCGGCCGAGAGCAAGAGAGGCTTCCTCCAACCGCTGAATACGTTGCCAGGCAACCGGAATATCTTCGCCGGCATAGCTTGAACCTATTTTTTGATAGTAGCCGTGAATCAGTTCCGAAAAGCCCGCCCTCAGTTCATCCGTTCTGACCCTTCTGACTTTTCGCTTGGTCCCATCTTCAATCTTCTGCCTGACGGCAGCCGACAAACCCCCTGTTTCCTTGGCGGAGGCCGCCGCATCGGCCAATTCCTGTTTGCCGTCTTCGAGAAGCTGTTCGCTCAAGCTGTCAAGTGATGCCAGAATGTCGTCCACTATCCCGGCGACGACAGCCCCTTCCGCCCTGATTCTGTCCGGTATGTCGTGCCAGATTTTCCGCCGCGTAACAAAACTTCCGTCTTCTAACAGCATATAAGCCCTGGCCAGACTGCCCCTGGAGAACAAGGCTATTTCGTGTGCCTGAGCGGCATCCGCTCCTCGCTCTGCGAGAATGCGCTCAATCAAGTCATCCGCCAAAGGGTTAAATTGGACTTGCATACACCTGGATGCGACGGTCACCAAATGTTGAGTTATTTCTTCGGTTAAAATAACGAATACGGTTCCCTCGGGCGGTTCTTCTATGGTTTTCAGAAGCGCCGTTGCCGCTTCTTCTGCCAGGTGAAAATCGCACAGGACTATTACCTGCCTCTTGGCAATGCTGGGGGATCTCTGAGCCAAAGCCGTTACGCTTCTGGCCATATCGACGGAGATTTGCGATCCTTCGCGCTCTATCACAACCAAGTCTCTGTGAAGTTCGGCCAAGGCATCGTCGCAATGGGCACAGGAGCCGCATCCCATGTCGTCGCAAAGGAGAGAGGCGGCAAATGCCAAAGCGGCACTCTTTTTACCGGTACCGGCCGGTCCCAAAAACATATAGGCGTGCACCGGCGAGAGGAGAGAAGTCTTCAGCAGTTTTTTTGCCGCTTCCTGTCCCACAACCGCATCCAAAACCGGAGCGTAATTGCCGCTCATGCGATCTGCGTCCGTCACGGACATATTTTTACACCCCGAGACGCGGTTGGACAAGACGATTTATTCTTTCCGCAATTTCGGATACGCCGCCGGTTCCGTCTATGACCACCCATGCGGCAGGGTTATCGCTTGCCAAGCGCCGAAAGCCTTCCAGCACCCTTTCATGAAAAGCGTGTCCTTCGCCCTCGATCCGGTCGTCCGCCAAAGGCTTTCTCTCCCCGGCAATTTCCAAACTTATGTCCAGCAGGACATAGATGTCGGGTTCCAAACCATAAGAAGCAAAGCTCACGACTTCTTCCACTTCGTCAATCGGAAGTCTTCGGCCGAAACCTTGGTAAGCAATGGTTGAAGCAGAATACCTGTCACAGACCACATTACGGCCCTGTTCAAGCGCCGGTTCGATTACCTCTTTGACATGTTGCGCTCTGGCGGCTGCCATCAGAAAAAGTTCTGCCTTGGGCATAAGCAAAACCTCATCCGATTCAAGCAGCAAAGATCTGATCTTTTCACCCAATTTGGTCCCGCCCGGCTCTCGCGTCAAAAAAGCGTTTATTTTTTCGGCAAAAAGCTTGGCTTGGGTAGATTTTCCGGCGGCATCCCCGCCTTCAAAAACTATAAACTTACCTCTTTTGGTCATATACCCAGATTACTTCCGAAGACCGCCGGATACACGCTAAAGGGTCGCCGACTTTTTGGCGGGCGCCTTTTTCACGGCAGTACTTTTGGCGGCAGCTTTTGTCGCCGACTTTTTGGCGGCAGTACTTTTGGCGGGCGCCTTTTTCACGGCAGTTCTTTTGGCGGCAGCTTTTGTCGCCGACTTTTTGGCGGGCGCCTTTTTGGCTCCCGTCTTTTTCTTGATGTCTCCCTGGGCGGCCAATGTTGCTTTTCTTTCGGCCAAAAGTTCCGCGGCACGTTCCATGGTCAGAGAGAGAGGATCATCTCCCCTGCGAAGCGAAGCATTTACCTCTCCATCCGTTACATAAGGTCCGAATCTTCCCGTTTTCAGCAATATTTTTTTTCCTGTTACCGGATCCGTCCCCACCTCCACGGCCGGGGAAGACGCTTTGGCTGACCTTCTCTCTTTTGGTTTTGCCAACAAATCCAAAGCCTCCGGGAGGCTTATACTGAAAATACTTTCTTCGCTTTCCAGGCTTCTGGAGTCATTCTCTCTTTGGATGTAAGGACCGTAACGCCCGCTTTTGGCCCAAATCTCGATTCCGGTCTCCGGATCTTTCCCCACCAATCTGGGTAAAGATAAAAGCTTTATGGCGTCGTCCAAGGTAATCTCCGCGGACGACATATAACTCAGCAGCGATGCCGCTTTGGATTTGGCAGGGTCTTCGGAGTCCACCAATTGCACGTAAGGACCGAATCTCCCTTTTTTCAACATCACATCACACTTTGTTTCCGGATCCGTTCCCAAAAAGCGTTCTTCGGGAATAGCTTCCAGTAACTCAACGGCTTTTTCCACCGTCAATTCGTCCGGGGGCAAGTCCTCCGATATCGAAACCCGCTGTTCGCCGCATTCCAGGTAAGGACCGTAACGACCTACCCTGGCTGTGATCGTTCGACCCGATGTGTCTTGGCCTATCGGTATGGAGTTGATTTCTCTGGCGTCTATCATGGCCAATCTGTCGGCAATGAGGTTTTTGAGTCCGATCGTTTGAGCATCCTGTACGCTTGCGGCATCAGGGTCATTTGTCCCGTTGGCTTCGCCAAAGTAAAATTTTTGGAGCCAAGGCAACATATCCTCTTCGCCGTTCGCAATGGCGTCCAGGTCATTTTCCATGGAGGCGGTAAAACTGTAGTCGACGAGTTTCGTGAAGTACTTTTCCAACAGAGAAACCGCCGCAAAAGCCAAAAACGTCGGCACCAAGGCCGTGCCTTTTTTCCAGACGTATCCTCTGTCCTGAATGGTTTGCAGCATGGAGGCATACGTGGAAGGTCTGCCCACCCCGAGTTCTTCCACTTTTTTGACGAGGGAAGCTTCCGTATAGCGGGCCGGCGGTTTGGTTTGATGGCCCGTCGGGTTAATTTCTTCCGGCGTAAGCCGGTCCCCCTCTCTGAGTTGAGGCAGCATGGTTTCTTCGGAGTCTTCTTCGGAATCGGTGCCTTCTTTGTAAATCTGCAAAAAGCCCGGCGAGGTTATTACGGTTCCCGAAGCCGAAAATTCCGCCATCGATCCCCCGGGGAACCTCCCGGCATCCCCGGAAAGAACGGATTTGATTCTGACTTTTACCGTTTTCCCCAAAGCATCCGCCATCTGGGAAGCCATGGTTCTTTTGTAAATCAGCTCATAAAGTTTTGCTTCATCGGGAGTCAGTTTTCTTGCCAATTCCGTCGGCTCTCTGAACCTGTCGCCGGCCGGCCTGATGGCTTCGTGAGCCTCTTGGGCATTTTTGACTTTTTTTACATACAACCTGGGTTGTTTCGGCAAACTCTGACCGCCGAAGCAGTCTGCTATCTTGCGCCGTATTTCCCCCAGGGCTACTTCGGACAAATTGGTGGAATCCGTCCTCATGTAGGTGATATGGCCCTGTTCGTAAAGTCTTTGCGCTATCTGCATGGTTCTTTGCGCCGAAAACCTGAGTTTGCGCCCGGCTTCCTGCTGCAAAGTGGATGTGATAAAAGGTGCAGCGGGCGACCTTTTATAGGGACGCTCCTCTATGCCGCTGACTTCAAATTGGCCTTTTTTCAATACTTCGCTCAGTAAAACGGCTGTTTCTTCGTCCAACAATTCCAACTGTGCTTCGGCCGATATGGCGCCCGAGGAATTGAAAGAAGAACCGTCGGCAACTTTTATGTCATTGATCTTTGCAAGTGAGGCCGGAAATTTCTGATTCCCTTCGGTCAGAAGCTGAGCCGAGATGTCCCACCAACTCGCCGATACAAATTTTATCCTTTCGCGTTCGCGCTCTACGACAATTCTTGTAAACACGCTTTGTACCCGACCGGCCGAGAGACCCTGCATAACTTTTTTCCAAAGCACCGGTGAAACTTCGTAGCCGTAAAGGCGGTCCAGGATTCTCCTTGCTTCCTGGGCGTTGACCAAGTCCGTATCCACTTCCCTGGGGTGTTGGATGGCAAATTCTATGGCACTTTCCGTAATTTCGTGAAACACCATGCGCTTGACGGGCACTTTGGGTTTCAGGACCTCAAACAAATGCCAGGCTATCGACTCCCCTTCGCGGTCTTCATCGGTGGCCAGATACAGTTCGCTGGCAGAAGACAGCAACTTTTTTAACTTATTGACTTGCTCCCGTTTAGAGGAGGGCACGACATACAAAGGTTTAAATTCATGCTCGACGTCAACCCCCAATCTGGCCCACGGTTCTTTTTTTACCTCTTGTGGAATTTCGGCGGCCGATTTTGGCAAATCCCGAATATGACCTATGGAAGACTCCACCAAAAAATCTGACCCCAGAAAAGCACCGATAGTTTTTGCCTTGGCCGGCGACTCTACAATAACTAAAGGTTTTGCCATTTAAATATTGCTTTCAGACATAGACGAACTTCTTAACCTTAAATAGATCGGAAAACATAAACTGTAGTTAACCATGAAAAACCCACGGTTGCCAAAATTACATTCTTAAATGTTAAAACAAAGGTCAATTATCCTTCATTTCCTTCGGCTCCCTGCAAAATGGTATACGAGGGATTGATCATTGCCTTACGTTTGTATCTGTCGCCCACTATTCCTTCGGCAAGTATGATGGCCCCCGGCTCCACTCCCGGCAAAGTCCTTCTTCCCTGGAAGATCAGCAATATTTGACCGGTGTTGTCAACCAAGAGACACTCCAGACTTGATATGCCGCCTCCGGGTTGAATCCTGACGGACTTCACCCTGCCCACCACTCTGGCGTGCCTTCTCCAAACGGTATTTTCGATCGACACCGATCCGCTCACCGAAGCAAGAGAGGAGGGCAGCATGCCGTCCGCGTTGTCATCGGATTGGACTTCCACCGTTTGACCGGATTGGCTGTCTTGGGAAGTTGCCTCGGGGAAAGTAACTCTTTTCCTCTTTCCGAGGGGATAAGCGATGATGGTGGCACTGGCGTTCGGTATCTCGTTCACCATGGACGAAATACGTTCGCTGGCCCTATCATGTACTATCCTGCGGAACAAACCGCTGTAAACAGCCCTCGGCAACAAAACGCTTACTTCTGTTTCTCCGTCGCAGGCGGCTTCGGCCACGTGTTCCATCACGGCCCTCCCCAGTCGCCTGTCCTGGCACTCTATTACCTCCAGGGAAACCCCTTCTATACCCAGGCCTGACCAGACATCTTCCAATTCGTGGGCCACCTGCGCGTCAAGGAGAAAATGCACTGCCCTGACCTCCATACTGAGAGTTCTCGCATACTGCAAAGCTCTGGCGGCTGCCAAATCGAACTTGTCGATCAGGACCATCACCACATGTCTTCTCAAAATGGGGGCTTCCGCTGCCTTCTTGACATTTTGCTCGAGTTCTTGCTGAGTGTCCACGTAAGTGGAGTGCAGCTTGATCAAAAACAAGACCAAGGCGGGGAATAACAACACTACCGTCCATGCCCCTTGAGTAAATTTGGTAACCGCAAAAATAATTACCACCAAAAAAGAAAGCACGGCGGCAAAGCCGTTGACGACAATTTTTCTTTTATAGCGGCTTTCCCGATATGTTATGTGGTGCTTTACCATTCCGGAGCCGGCGATGGTAAATCCCGTGAAAACACCTATGGCATATACCGCCACCAACGCGTCCACCTGTGCCCTGGTGACGATCAGCAGAGCACACGCCAATACAGTCAAAATCAATATTCCGTTTGAGAACACCAAACGGTGTCCCCTCTTGGTCAAAGCCTTCGGCAAAAAGGCGTCTTTGGCAACGAAGCTTGCCAGGTTGGGAAAGCCGTTGAAACTCGTATTGGCCCCCGTATAGAGGATGAGCATCGTGACAGCCTGAATAAAGTAGAAGCATACTTTTCCGAAAAGATTTGTCCCAAAAACGTATTTGGCTTCCTGGGACAAAACAGTGGGGCTGCCCAGCAGATAGGGGACGGCATGGGTTCGCCAGGCCAAAAAGGAAACCCCCAAGACCAAAAAACCGAGTACCGACGACATGGCGACAAGCGTTTTCCTCGCATTCCTGCCCTCCGGCTGGCGAAAATTGGCGACACCGTTGGAGATGGCCTCCAGTCCCGTAAGAGAGGATCCTCCGTTGGCAAAAGCCCTCAGGACTATAAAAAGACTTGCTCCGGCAAAAATTCCGGATGAAAGATGGTCTGGACCGGACAGTGCCCCTTTGACGGCGATCGTATGAGCAGACAGCTGACCCATGAGACTCCGCATGACACCCACTATGACCATCGCGCCCACCCCGACTATAAAAAGATAGGTGGGGACGGCAAACGTTTTTCCGGCCTCTCTGATGCCCCGCAGGTTCCCAAAACAGATCATCAACACGACGGCCAGGGTAATGGGCAGCTGATAGGGAATCAGGCCCGGGAAAGCAGAGGTCAAAGCATCCGTACCTGCGGCCGTCTGGACCGCCACCGTCACCGTGTAGTCGATAATCAGAGCGGTGGCTGCCACTTGGGCAAATTTCGGTCCGAAATTTTCTCTGGCCACCACGTAGCTTCCGCCGGCTTTCGTGTAGACCATCACGACTTCGCGATAAGACAGGGTAACAAAAAACAAAACAGTCACTACGGCAAAGGTAATCGGCATGAGAAGTCCGAAGGCCGCTATGCCGACGGCCGGGACCAGTTGAGTCAGGATTTCTTCCGTCCCGTATGCCGTGGAAGAAATACAGTCCGGCGACAGTACGCCGAGAGCTATAAAATTACTGAGACGCTGTTCCGACAACTTTTCTGTAATAAGAGGCGGCCCCAGAAGTTTTTTTTTCAACCTGTAAGTAAGCGACTCCGGAATTTCTATTTTAACTGTTACCGGTTTGGGGCCGGGATAAGGCTGAGATACTTTATCTAAAGCGGCCGATGTTTGTGCATCATATTTGGCGGTACTTTGTCCGTCTTTTTCGACATTGCCGCCGC
This sequence comes from Actinomycetes bacterium, assembly GCA_021796535.1. GTDB lineage: Bacteria > Actinomycetota > Acidimicrobiia > Acidimicrobiales > Bog-793 > JAJZMK01. The sequence goes on from JAKABW010000004.1 coordinate 84,251, forward strand.
CAGATAAGTCAGTCACGATAAAAAAATCTAGCAGAATAAGCGGCGCTTCCGCCGAAAAATCCGCTTACTTCTTTTTATCTTTGGCAGTCGTGAAAAGTAAACCAGATTTATGGATAAACTTTTACACAAAAAGCGGTTTTGTGATTTGAGAAGTGTCTCTCCGACATAAAAAGCTATACTGAAAGATATATGCGGGAAGAAAAATTGCCGCCCTAAAAGTCGTGAAACAGGAACTATGATTTATTGTGATTCTACTAAAAAAAGTGCTGAGCGCGTATGAGAACCATTGTGGTTGGATGCGGCAGAGTGGGTTCCGGCTTGGCGGTGGCACTGGTATCCCACGGCCACCAGGTGACCCTGATCGACAGAAATCCCAATTCCTTCCGGCGCATGCCGGCCGGCTGGGGCGGAATAGAAATAGTGGGTTCCGGATTTGACAAAATTACCCTGACCGAAGCCGGCGCCAACCAGGCCCATGCCTTGGCCGCCGTCACCAGCGGAGATAACTCCAACATCTTGACGGCCCGCATAGCAAGAGAGGACTTTGCCATTCAGCACGTGGTGGCAAGGATTTATGACCCCAGGCGGGCTGAAATATATTCGAGGTTGGGAATACCCACAATTGCCACCGTCACCTGGACCATTCAGCGCGTTATCGGCAAATTGTTTCCTGAGGAAAAACCGTATGCCTGGGAAGACCCTTTTGGCAGCCTAAAATTGGTGGAAAGAAACTTACCCAACCGCCTGTGCGGCAAAAAGCTTGAATTGCTGGAAAAAGAAACGGGCGGCAGAATAGTTGCCGTCTCGCGGGGACAAAAATCCCTTATTTTCAGCAGTGATCTGATCGGCCAGGAGGGCGACTTGATTCACGTAGCCGTAGACGAAAACGCAAAAAAACTCCTTGACGAAATGCTCGCCGAAGACAACGGCAGAAAGCAAGAGAGCAGATGAAAGTCGTCATAGCGGGAGCGGGAGCGGTCGGAACTTTCTTGGCGGAAGACTTGGCGGGTGCCGGTCACAGCGTAACCCTAATTGAAAAAAGTATGTCACAGACGGAACGGATACCGCAAGCGGATAACCTTAAATTGATGGAATCGGATGCCTGCGAAGTGGATACCCTCCAGAGGGCGGATTTATTGAATGCCGACGTGGTGGTGGCAACCACCGGTGACGACGAAGACAATTTGGTAATTTCCCTGCTTGCCAAACAGGAATTTGCCGTGCCGAGGGTGATAGCCAGAGTAAACAATCCGGCCAATCACTGGATGTTCAACCAAAGCTGGGGAGTCGACATAGCCGTATCAACCCCCCACCTCCTCTCCGCTTTGGTACAGGAAGCCGTTTCGGTGGGATCCCTGGTAAAACTTTTCCAATTCGACAGAGGCAACGCTCACCTGATAGAGGTGACTCTTGCCGAACAGTCCCCGGCAATAGGTATGGCACTGACTGATATGACATTGCCGCGCCGCGCAACGGTGGTAGCCGTCATAAGGGACAACCAAGTTATCGTACCCAGAGGCGATACGGTCCTCAACGCCGGAGACGAAGTGATGCTTTTGTCAATGGGGAACTGTGAAGATGAAGTGAGGGAAATGCTTGTCGGAACGGATGATCGCTCAATCGACAGACAATAACGACATACGGATCGAGGGCTCCGAAAACAAAATCGCGGCCTTTTTCGATCTCGACCGTACGATCATCGCGAAAGCGGCCATGAGTGCATTTAAGAGCCCTTTGCGCTCCCGCGGCATCTTTAACAAAAGGACAGTTCTTTCAATTGTCATAGGCGAACTTATCTACCTGCACCTGGGGGCCACCAGAGCCCGCATCGAAAAGTTTGGCAGGTCGGGAGCAAAATTGGTCAGGGGCAAAGCCAAATCGGAGATTTGTGAAGTCATCGAAGAGGCGTTGCATCAGGTTGTGGACCCCATCATTTATGCCGAAGCCTTGGAACTTATCGAATTTCATAAGCGTCAAAATCACCTGATCGTCCTGGTTTCCGCTTCCCCGGAAGAAATCGTGCAGCCCTTGGCACAACTTCTTGACGCTGACGTTACGATAGCTTCCAAAGCCGGCGTGGATTCAAACGGGTGCTACACCGGCGAGATAGAGTTTTTGGCCATAGGGACCAAAAAAGCGGATGCCATCGTACAATTGGCCAAAACCTTGAATATAGACCTCGGCAAGTCATATGCTTTCACGGACTCGATAGCCGATATCCCGATGCTGGAAGTGGTCGGGCACCCTACGGCCATCAACCCGGACAGGGCTTTGGAAAAATTGGCGGAAGCGCGGGGATGGGACATAGACGAATTCGTGGAACCGATCAATTTATCGATAAGAATCAAAAACGTCAGAAAAACGGTTGCCGACAGATACAGCGAGCCCAACAAAATGCTGCCGCTGCTCTCGACCTTGGCGGTGCTGGCGGCTTTGGTCATATTTTATGCCGTGTCAAAAAACAAAACTATGCCAAAAAATACGGCCTCTATTCAGATCCGATATTAAATTTTGTGCCATATAAATAAAATCCGGCCCACTCGGAGCCGGATTTTATTCTCCCTTAATACGCTTGAATGCTATAAAGGCTAAACCGCCCAGCAATAAAAGCAAAACTAATTTTTTCAACATAGTTTAAGACTATACAGCAAATGAGTCTTGTCCGCAAAAATTTGTTTGGGCAAAACGGCTTGACAAACGCGAAACTTCCCCCAAACACCCAAAAGGCTGCTCGGGGGAACGTCGAACTAAACTGACAGCAGATCCCTTGCGCCGGTGTCGCTTGAAGGATGGCGCAGTTTGGACATGGCTCTGGCTTCGATTTGACGGATGCGCTCTCTGGTCAGGTTAAAATACTCGCCCACTTCTTCCAAAGTCCTCGGTTCGCCTCTGTCGAGTCCGAACCTCAGCTGAAGTATTTCCCTCTCGCGCTCATCCAACGGAGCCAACAGCCTTGTTATCTCCATGGGCAATATCGAGGTGGCCGCTTCCTCAAAAGGAGATCCGGCAGAACGGTCTTCCACCACATCGCCGAGCTCGGCATCTCCGTCTTCGCGTAACGGCTCGGACAGGGAAAGCGGTTCCGAACGGAAGCGCAAAGCCTCTATCAGCTTGTCCTCGGGAAGTTCCACTTCTTCACCCAATTCGGCCAGAGTGGCCGGTCTGCCGTATTTGAGCTCCAAACGGGCCTGTGCTTTTTGTACTCTGGCCAAAGTATCTCCGGCGTGTACGGGAAGTCTGATCGTACGCCCGGTATTGGCTATGCCGCGCGTAATGGCTTGTCGTATCCACCACGTGGCATACGTGGAAAATTTAAACCCTTTGCGCCAATCGAACTTCTCCACGGCGTGCATAAGGCCCAGATTGCCTTCTTGGATCAGGTCCAGAAGCGGAAGGCCGGAAGCCTGGTACTTTTTGGCTATCGATACCACCAAGCGTAAATTGGACTGGACAAAAGCTCTTTGCGCCTCATCGGCATGACGTATCATCCTCTTGAGCTCCCTTTTCCTGGTGGGAGTCATATCCGGAGCCGCATTGCGCAGTTCCTCTTCAGCCTGATGTCTTTTTTCTATATCCTGGGCAAGACGCACTTCGTCGTCTTTTGACAACAGCGGATATTGCCCTATATCCGTCAGATACAGCCTTATTAGGTCTTCCTCGTCCCGTTCTACTCTCTCTTTAGCCAAGTTTTTAAGTCCTCCATAACTGTATGATTGTTGCTTCGGTAAAATAAATTACTGCTGTAAAAATTACATATCTGTAGGTCTAACTGGAAATCTGATTTTCCTCCGATTTTTGCGTTCGCTATTAATAGTTTACAGGCCGCGTCAAGACTTCGGACACGCTCAGAGCTTTGCGGGCCGCAATTGTCTTAAAAGAGTAACAATTCTCTCTCCGACATCCGCGGCGCTTTGTCCGACGGAGACCGCCGACGGAAGTCGGTTGCCTTCAGCCAAAATGGCTTTCAGATCTTGCGTGACCCTCTGAAATACTCTTTTTGCGGCGGCATCTGCCGGGTATTCACAAATCTCCAGACGGGTTTCGTAGACGAGAAGAAGAGTCGGATAAATTGCCTGCAGCAAAATTGCAAGCAGAGCGGAGGGTGCCTCCGCCTCCGTCCACAACAGCAGCCCGTCAAAATCTGGGTCGAAAGATTGAATCAGCTCATCGCGGTTCGGCAAACCGACGGAAACCGGCAAAAGTTCAAAAAGTTGTCGGCTTCTCCAGGCATGGGCGGCACTTGCCGAAGCAAAAAACACTTTTTCATACGGAGTATCCGCCGTCGACGACTTTTCGGCCAGCACGGAAAACAGCTGCAATTCCACATAGCAGATCTTTCCGACAAAACGCGCCGACTCTTGTAATGTGAGAAACGTCATAATTCAATTCCCGTCGCAAAAAGTTTTAGCCGTTATGTGTTGTCCGTACGGATACGGCCTTGAGGGCCTTATAAGTATATAGGAAAGGATATGTTGCTCCGGAATCTTTTGGTCAAATATGGGATCAAAATACCGGGTACCCGCCGACAATTTCTTACCTGGAAAAATAAAGTTTTGAAAAGATACCCTGCTTAAGTGGAAAGTATGTTATAGATGATACTTTGTATGAGGTATTTAATATGAGTATCGCTTCCAATAAAGATCAAATAAACTACGTAATGCGGACCGTTGAGGAACGCAAAGTGCGCTTTATCCAACTTTGGTTTACAGATATTTTGGGAACACCAAAATCCTTTTCCATTACACCCGCAGAGCTGGAAAATGCCCTTGAAGAAGGCATGACTTTTGACGGCTCGGCAATAGACGGCTTTAGCCGCGTTCAGGAAAGTGACGTCTTGGCTTTCCCTGATCCAAAGACTTTCCAGATCCTGCCTTTCCAAAAAGGTAACTCCGAACTCGCCAGAATTTTTTGCGATGTATACAATTTGGATCAGACCCCTTTTGAAGGCTGTCCCCGCCATGTCCTGAAGCGGACGCTGACCAAAGCGCGCGGCCTCAACTACAACTTCTTCGCGTCTCCGGAAATTGAATACTTTTACTTTGCCAAACAGGATCCGCCGGGATCGCCGCAGCCTCTGGACAACGGGTCTTACTTTGAATTGACGGTGGCCGACTTATCATCTGATCTGCGGAAACGTACAGTGCTGGCACTGGAAGAAATCGGCATCCCCGTTGAGTACGCCCAGCATGAAGATGCGCCGAGCCAACACGAAATCGACCTCAGATATACGGATGCCCTGACCATGGCCGACACCATCATGACCGTCAGACTTGTGATAAAAGAGGTGGCTCAAGACAACAACGTATATGCTTCATTTATGCCAAAACCCCTGGAAGGGGTTCAGGGGTCCGGCATGCATACCCACTTTTCACTTTTTCAAGGCGATCAGAACGTATTCTACGATCCGGATGCAGAAAAATTTCTCTCCGAAACGGCCAGACACTTTATTGCCGGTCTGTTGCACCATGCTCACGAAATAACGGCCATCACCAACCAATGGGTCAATTCATATAAGCGTCTTGTATCCGGTTACGAAGCCCCGATTCACATTTCCTGGGCTCACAATAACCGCTCCGCCCTAGTCAGGGTACCCGTGACAAAAGCATCCCATCCTGAGGCCACCAGGATAGAGTACCGGGCACCCGACCCCGCCTGCAACCCATACCTTTGTTTTTCCGTCGTCCTTGCCGCCGGTTTGGATGGGATACAAAATGCCATGGAATTGCCCAAAGAAGCAAACAACAATCTGTTTGAAATGAGTGACAGAGAACTTAAAAAAGCGGGGATCCGCCCGCTGCCAATGACGCTGGAAGCTGCTTTGACCGAAATGGAAAAATCGGAGCTTGTGGCTGAAACTCTCGGTGAACACGTATTCGAGTGGTTCCTCAGAAACAAATACTACGAATGGAACCAGTACAGCCGTCATATCAGTCACTACGAACTCGCCAGATATTTCCCAACCCTGTAAACACGTGAAAACATTTATTTGCTTCCCAAAAGATACGCCACCCGACATTGAGACGGCGCTTTCGGAACTCGGCTGCGAAGCCAGGTTCATAGAAGACGCCGATTCCCTCAACAATACGGAGCCGGCAGAAGGCTGGCTCGGAGCAATTGTGACAGTGGGCTACAACGAACAAAAAGCCGTCGATTTATGTCGTGAAATGCGCAATAGGGAGACGCCCGTAGCCCCCGTGATTTTGGTGGTACAGCCGGGCCTCATGGCAAAACTGGATCGCTTGGACGACCTGTTTGACGAATGCCTGGCGGAAAACGCCGAGTTACAGGAAATAAAATTCAGAATCACAAGATCAATCAAGAGGTTCGGGAAGAACCCAAACTCACCCGTTATCTCTTACGGTCCCCTTGCCCTGAATCTGGAAACCTACCAGGCCATCGTGGAGAAAAAACCCCTTGACTTGACTTATATGGAGTACGAACTTCTCAAATTCCTGGTGCAGAACCCGGGGAAAGTTTTTACCAGGGACACCCTTTTAACCAGGGTATGGGGATATGAGTATTTTGGCGGAGCAAGGACCGTAGACGTTCATATCCGCAGATTGAGAGCCAAATTGGGAGAGGAGCACGCCGGTCTGATCGAGACAGTCCGTAGCGTCGGATACCGCTTCGGCAGAATTCATTGGCAAGTCTGAAAATCCGGCAAACCGGCCCGCACTTTTGGGATGATGGATCCGCTTTCCCAAACCGGCCGGTTTTACCGACCAAAAACTGCCCTACCCCAGATGGGCCACAGCTTCTATTTCGACCAAAGCGCCTTTCGGAAGCTCTTTTACGATAACGCAGCTTCTGGCCGGCAGTGAGGAAGCAAAACAGTTTGCATAAGCTTCGTTCATCGCCGAAAAGTGATCGGCGTCGACGAGGAATACCGTTGTTTTGACCACATTACCCAGTCCGGCTCCGGCTTCTGTCAAAACGGATTCCAAGTTGACCATAGCCTGACGGAACTGCTCCAAAAAGCCGTCCTTTAGGGTGCCGTCCGAGGCGAGACCTATCTGTCCCGAACAAAAAACAAAATTTTCGGCGCGCACGTGGGACCTATAGGGACCGACGGGTGAAGGCACGTTTTTGTCCTCGCTCAATTTTGGGAAAACTTTTTATCAGCTGAACGAAGACCCGCATCCGCAGGTCCGCGTGGCGTTGGGGTTGGTTATATGAAAACCGGCACCCTGCAGGCCCCCGGAGTAATCCAGAGTAGCGCCTTCGATGAGACTGGCCGATTCCGCATCCACCACGACTTTGACGGAACCGAAAGTCCTGACTATGTCGTCTTCTTCGATCTCTGAATCAAAATACATGTCATAGCTGTAGCCGGAACAACCTCCCGGCTTTACCGCTACCCTCAAAGCCAAAGCGTCGGAACCCTGCTCTTCCGCGATAAGCTTTGTCAGCTGTTCGACTGCGGAGTCGGTGAGCGTAACGGGAGCCGGTTTTTTCCCTATGACAACACCTGTGGCAATTGTGGTCATTTGACTTCTCCTACTGTAGTTAGGTAAATTTTTCGGTAACTTCTATAATAATTTACCAATTATCCCGATCATTGCGGTCATATTTGTACAAAATAAACAAAGCTAATCGGTTTTTCAGATAATTTTTTCTTGCCAATAACTGCTTTCGATTACTACGGGATATACTGCTTACGAAAACAGTCGAATTGGATCATCTATGCCAGACAGCAACATACCCCCAAACAACGACGACTTTATACGGTCCGTGCACGAGCGCCTTACGGAAGTCACGGATCCCGAATTGCACGCAAGTATCGTCGAACTCGGAATGGTCGGCGACATAACGGCCACTTCGGATACTCTCGAAATAGAAATAGCTCTGACAATTGCCGGATGCCCACTCAAAGAACAGATCAGGGGCGACGTCACAAGAGCCCTGTCCGATTTGGCCGAAACCAGACAAATACAGGTCAAAACAAAAGTGCTTTCGCCCATCGAAAAAGCCAGACTCATGGAAAAAGCCCGGATCCTGAACCAGAAAAGGGTAAATACAACGATATCCACACACACCAAAGTATTTGCCGTTGCCTCCGGCAAAGGCGGCGTGGGCAAATCCTCGGTAGCGGTCAACCTGGCTTTATCACTGTGCTCTTCCGGGAAAAAAGTGGGTCTCCTGGACGCCGATATCTGGGGATTTTCAATCCCCGAGTTGCTCGGCACACACGGGGAACTCCGGGCAAAGAACGGCAAAATGGAGCCCGTTGAGATCCCGGCCGGAAGCGGTTTGCTGCAGGTGGTTTCCATGGGCTTTTTGGCCAATTCCAAAGAAGCCATCATGTGGCGCGGTTTGATTTTGAGCAGAGCGCTGCAGCACTTTCTGGAAGACGTGAATTGGCTGCAAAGCTTGGACTACTTGATCATAGATCTTCCCCCGGGCACCGGCGATATTCAGATGGCTCTGGCAAGAATGCTGCCCGAAACGGAATTGTTGCTTGTCACAACTCCGTCAAGTTATGTGGAGCAGATAGCTTCCAGAGCGGCAGACATGGCAAAGAAGAGCCACATAAGAATATTCGGCGTTATCGAAAACATGACTTCTTTTAGGTGCGAACACTCTGTCGAATACCCCATTTTCGGACAAGGCGGAGGCAAACGTTTGGCGGAATTCCTACACGTTCCGCTGCTGGCTTCCATACCGATTGATCCCCGCATCCATAAAAACCCTCACGAACAGCAAGGAAACCCGGCCGGCGGCGGCACGGAGAAAGCCTTTGCGGATTTGTCCGACGCAATTGTCAAGATGAGCGTCAGCCAAGACAAAATGGCCGGATGCAGCGCCCGGATGCTGGAAGCCATCGAGCACTCTCTGGAAAACTGAAACAGAACTCAAACCACTTTGCGCTGGGCAAGCCTGCGGCGCTCGCCTTCGTTCAACCCGCCCCAAATGCCGTGAGGCTCCGGGATGGAAAGGGCATATTCCAAACAGTCCTGGCGCACGGCGCACGAAGCGCATATCGACTTAGCCAACCTCTCTCTGCGCGTCCTCATTTCACGCCTCTCCGATTGAAAGGGAGGGGCAAAAAAAGAAACCAGATTCTCCCCCCGACAAGCAGCTTTGGTATGCCAAGCTTCTTTTGTTGTGGAAAAAACCATCCTATAGTCCTCCTTAATGCGGTATTTCGTTTACGACAAGTGTTTTAGACAGGCATTTACGTAAAGATAAAAACCTTATTCTGTGACGATAGCGCTACTTCAAGTAAAAAATCAAGAGGAAATTGTCTAATGGAAAATTATTTAACAATTACCTAAATACATACCGAACAAAGTCTTGTTTGACACCGCCGTATGCCAAAAAACGAAACGCTCCCGTCGCACTGAAAAGTATGGAGACAGAAAAAAGACCGCCTTTTCTGTAAGCCGAGAGTCCGTGATAAGCGAAAAAATTCAACTTGCCCATCGTCAATTGTGATTTGAGAGCGGAGCGTTCCGTATGCTTGCGTCGGCAAAACCCCTACGAAAAATACTGACCGCCTTTTCGCATGAGAAGATTTGCCACCAGTCCGGTCCACCCCGTTTGGTGGGAGGCCCCCAGTCCGTGACCGTCGTCACCGTGAAAGTATTCGTGGAAAAAAATCATATCGGTGCCCGGCTCCGACTGGAAAAACTCATACTCCCCAAAAACCGGTCTTCGGCCGTTTGCATCTTGGCAAAAAATGGATATAAGCCTTTCGGCAATGCCCCCCGCCACTTCTTTGAGAGACATCTCTTTCCCTGAACCCGTGGGGAATTCCACCAAAAAGTCGTCGCCAAAGTACTCGTAAAAACGCCCTAAGGCTTCGATCAGCAAAAAGTTGATGGGAAACCATACGGGACCGCGCCAATTCGAGTTGCCGCCAAAAAGGCCCGAGACGGATTCGCCCGGCTCATAATCAACGACAGCTGTTAAGTTTTCGATTTCAAGTTTAAACGGATTTTCCTTATGACTCTTGGAGACGCTGCGCAACCCATACGGAGAAAGAAACTCTTCTTCGTCAAGCATGATCTTTAACAGAGCCGTGAGTTTTTCCGGTTCCACTATGGAAAACAATTTGGAAGCATTTTTCGACTTACCGTGATTGTGTACCACATGCCCAGTCAGGTTCTGTTTGCGCTCGATAAACCAATCCATGTAGGCCGCAAAAGAGGACTGGCGGATTTGTTCAAGTTCACTCAGAGTTGAAGTTGCACACAGGGGTATCAGACCCACAAGCGACTTCACTTTCAGTGGAATTTTGCTTCCGGAATCAAGACAAAGCAGGTCATAATAGAAATTATCGTCTTCGTTCCAAAGTCCTTGGTCATAGACAGCGCTTCCGATATAGGCAAAGTGCTCAAAGAACTTTATCGCCAAGTCCTCATAGACTGAATCGTTACACGCCAATACCAGTGCCGTTTCCAACAAATTGAGACAATACATGGCCATCCAGGAAGTCCCGTCCGACTGTTCCAAAATACCGTTCAGAGGCAACTGGGCGGAACGGTCTATCGGGCTTATATTGTCAAGCCCCAAAAATCCGCCTTCAAAGACGTTGTTGCCCGCTGCGTCTTTTCTGTTGACCCACCACGTAAAGTTGATGAGTAATTTGGTAAATACCTTTTCCAAAAAAACGTAATCTTTGCATCCGTCTATTTTGAAAATCTGTAAAGCGGCCCATGCCTGTACCGGGGGGTTGACGTCGGAGAAAGCCCATTCGTACGCGGGCAGCTGTCCGCTCGGATGCATATACCATTCGCGACAAAGCAGTATCAGCTGTTCTTTGGCAAAATCGGGATCTACATATGCCAGGGTAACGCAGTGAAATGCCAGGTCCCATGCGGCAAACCAGGGGTACTCCCATTTGTCTGGCATGGCCAAAATATCTTTGCTTCCCAAATGACGCCATTGAGAATTTCTCCCGTATTTTCTGCCTTCGGGAGGCGGAGGCTGACCGGCATCCCCGTCCAGCCATTCTTCCACATTGTAGTGGTAATACTGCTTGGACCAAAGCATCGACGAAAACGCTTTTCTGAGGACGGACTTCTCATCTCCGCTCAACTTAGCAGGGGTAACGGCATCGTAGAATTCGTCGGCTTCCCGTACGGCCAAACGGAATGTCTCATCCCAGTCGCCGTCCGGATCGGGGGCAGCGGAGTCGGAAAGCCTGAGTTTGATGACGGAAGTATTATGTGCCGGAATCTCCAGTTTATAGGAAAAGCCCGCCTTCGTTCCGGCATCTCGCGGCTCAAAGCCAAGTTCTCCCAGGAGATAATCATTAAAATAGTCTTTAAAAGGACCGGCTTTGGCGGTCCCAAACAACTTTGGATAATTTGTTTCGTTCTCGGTCATAAGCAAGAGCGGGGAGCCGTCGGCAGAAAGATACATATCCCCCAAGTAAGCATGAGTTGCCTTCACTTTGTTGCCGTCAAGTCTTTGAATGACCGGCTTTCTTGTATCCCGTCCGTATGACCAGGTATTTCTGAACCATAACGTGGGTATGACATCAATGGTTGCCGTCTCCTCCGAGGGGTTTGTTATAGAAAGCTTGATACAGTAATCAGTCGGTGATTTTTTGGCATATTCCGCCGTTATGTCAAAATAGCGTTTGTTATCCAAGACATGAGTATCGACAAGTTCATATTCTTTGTCCAATTTGGACCTTGACCTATTGACGTTGACCAGGTCTTCATACGGAAAAGCTTCCATGGGGTAGATGTAACGCCATTTCATATAAGAGTGGGTGGGGGTGGAATCCAGATACCACCAGTACTCTTTGGCGTCTTCTCCGTGGTTGCCTTCATTTCCGGTCAGGCCAAATATTCTCTCTTTGACAATGGGGTCTTTCCCGTTCCAAAAGGCAAAAGCAAAACACAAAAATTGGTGATCGTCGCATATCCCGCCCAATCCGTCTTCACTCCACCGATATGCCCTGGATCTGGCGTGGTCGTGCGGGAAATATTCCCAGGCCGTCCCCTCCGCACTGTAATCTTCCCTTACGGTGCCCCAGGCCCTTTCCGAAAGGTAAGGCCCCCACTTCTTCCAAAGAACTCCGTCGGAAGCAAGCCGTGCATGCTCTTTGGAAGAAAGATCTCTGAGTTCTTGTCCTGTATTTTTTATGGGTGTATCTTTAGCCATTGTTACAGTCTTGCAAAACGGAGGGCTCATGACAAGAGAAATTTTATTCGGAAGACAAATTTGCGGAAATTTAGAAGAATCTTCCGTCAGGGAGTGGCTATGCACTGACGGTCTGGGGGGATTTGCCTTTGGTACGGCGGCAGGCTTGCGAACCAGACGTTACCACGGTCTGCTGATTGTGTCAGACACGGACGCCAGCACGAGAAACCTGGCTTTGGCGGCTCTCGATTTGACGGTAAAAATCAACGGCACGCCTTTTCAGTTGTCCACACACGAATGGACGGGCGGAATTATAAGTCCGGCCGGTTATATTCATCTGGAACAATTCGAAATCAAAGAAGGCATACCGACGTGGCATTTCAATATAGGTGAAATGACACTTACGGTGGAAGTGGCCATGGACTACGGAAGCTCTGCCGTCGAAGTCTCTTATTGTTTGCAACATTCACCCGGACCTGTTGAGATCGAAGTAAAGCCTCTTTGCACTTGGCGCAACGCCGATCAGGAAAGATTCGGCACAAAGGAACCGCAAATTGACAAATATGACGGCGGGTTTCTCTTCGAAAACGCTTTTTTTGTGGAAGGACCCGGCTATCTGCAAAACGGACTCGGTTGGTATAACGGAGTTTACTACCGGGTTGAAGCAAACAGAGGCCTTCCTCCCACCGAAGATCTTTTTTGCGCCGGAAGCTTCAACCAATTGCTGTCGCCTGGTGAAACAACTTATTTAAGAGCTTGGGCAAAAGAGACCGGCAACAAACCGGAACAAAACCTGGCCGATAAATCACGCAGGCGCAGAACCGGTCTGTATGTCCAGGCAAAAGCCGGCAGCGATCCGACAAAACTCCTCTGTGGGGCGGCTGATCAATTTATCATCAAAGGACCCAATGTCATAGCGGGCTATCCTTGGTTCGGCGTATGGTCGCGCGACGCTTTGATCAGCTACTCCGGTCTGTTCCTTGCCACAAGAAGGTTTACGGAAGGTCGCGCCTTCCTCAAGCAAATGTGCGAAGAGCTCAATGACGGTCTTTTGCCAAATACCACGATCGGTCGGGACCGAATGTATAACAGCGTAGATGCTCCTTTATGGCTCATCCAGGCCATATTTGCACACTACAAAGCGACAAGAGACAAGGACTTATTAAACGAAGTGCTTCCGAGTCTCACCGATATTGTTACAAGCTACACCAACGGGACACAATACAATATAAAACTCGACCAAAGCGACTTTTTAATTGCCTGCGGAGCCGAAAATACGGCTCTTACCTGGATGGATGCCAGAATCAACGATATTCCCGTCACCATGCGCGCCGGTAAGCCGGTTGAAATTAACGCCCTTTGGATAAGCGGCTTACAAATTATGGAAACGGTGGCTTCGCTGTGCGGACAAAGCAATGCTTCGTTCGGCTCTCTCTACAAAAAAGGCCTGCAGGGATTTATGAAGCGCTTCCCCAATTCGGAAAAGCCCGGCTTATACGATGTCGTAGACTCTTTTACCGGCACAGACCGAACGGCTTCGACTCAAACAAACGATGACAGTTGCAGGCCGAATCAATTGCTGGCCTTGGCTCTGGGGTTGTTTGATGCCCACATAGGCACAAAAGACCCCTACGGCATCATGAGAAGCGTCGCTCCTCTTGTAACCCACTTGGGACTGAGGACGCTTTCTCCGGCGGATGCCCGATATATGGGACGACACAGAGGAAATCAGTATCAAAGAGACACCGCTTACCACCAGGGAACCGTTTGGCCTTACCTGCTTGAGTACTACATCACGGGACTGCAAAAAACGGGTCGCCCTTACAATTTATTCAGAGAGTCCCTGGAAAGTCACATTTTTGATTACGGCCTGGGGTCGGTATCGGAAACATTTGAGGGCGATGCTCCGCATGCGGCAACGGGGTGCCCGTTCCAGGCCTGGTCCGCCGCTGCCTGCCTCAAGATATTCGCAGAGACCGATGCGGGAAAATTATAACTTGTTTATGCTGACGGATTTTTTGGGAGCCTTGGGAATCGTTGCCTTGCCCCAATTGTAGAAGTCAACCACTTCGGCAACTCCTTTTGTAACGAGTTCTACCTTCTGGGGTAGGTAGCTCCCGCTTGCCGCCACATAAAAATTCTCACTGACACCCTTGGGCAGTGTGGAGCTTATGGTCCCCGGCACCGTTCCGGATATGTCATAAGATTTTACTTTGTTGACGACAATAGTATTTTTACTCAGGCGATACGAAGTCAGAGAAGAGGGAAACATACTGGTAAAGGCGGCGCTTATCGTCATGTCGCCGGCAGCGTTCTTATACAGCACGTTGCTTTTGGGTATGGAGATCCAGCTGTTCTTGGCCTTGCCCGCCTGGGCCACACTCAACCCGCAACCGTACTCAAGCCCCATGACGGTGCCTTTGCAGTAAGCGACTCCTCCGCTCAGAATTTGAGTCAGATGACCCGATTTTTTACCCACTATTATCAAATCCTGCAATTCGCCGGCATTTTTGGTGATGTTGCCCTGCGAGTGCTCCAATATATGACCGCTTTTAACGGCAAAGCTGGCGCCGATCTTAACCGTGACGGAGACTTCAGAGGAAACTTTTTTGCGGGCGGAGCTCAAGATGTTGGACATCTTTTCGATGCCGTTATTGGTTCCGGAACCTCTCTTGGTCTTTTTGGGACTTGTTTTGTGAGCTTTACCGGACCCCAAGACAAAATGTGCGGTTTTTGAATTGGCGGGTGCTTTTTGTGTCACAAGATTGGAGGCGCTTGTTTCTGCGACAAAAAATACCAGAGAGGCCAAAATGACTCCCGCCGCGCTAATTGTAAATAACGCCTTATATTTGTGGTTACGCAGTTTAGATTGCACAGATTCTCCAAATTTGTAAAAATGACCTCTTAGGCCAGTATATTGCCGAGCGGTGCTTCGTGAGGTCGGTTTTTTCAGAACTAACGGTTTCATAAAGTATACGGCGCAGATTATTCACTCCGATAAAATTCCGATAATAACTTTTTGCCTTGTGGTATCTTATTTTGCCGTCAATAACTTTTCGGCAAAAATCCCCGGAGTCGGCTTAATACTTGGAATGGCGGGGAAAGCATTTTTCGCATAAACCGGTTATCTCAATAACATGCGATATGTCATAAAAGTGGTTTTCTTTGGACACTCTGTCGGCCCATTCCTCAAATCCCGGAGGCTCTATTTCTATTGTCGTTCCGCACCCCCTGCAGACAAGATGGTGATGATGACGGGCCGTGCTGCATTTTCTGTACAGAGTTTCGCCGGATTCGGACTTCATAAAATCGAGTCCGCCTTGTGCCGCAAGCAACTTGAGCTGGGTATATATGGTAGTCAAACCGATATTTTCACCCCTGGCCCTCAACAAGGCAAATATATCCTGTGCCGACTGGAAAGAGTCGGAGGAATCGATAATTTGTGCCAATACTTTTTTTTGCTTAGTCAGTCTTTCGCCCCCCGCGGTAGGGCTTTGGTCGTCTTTGGTTTTGGCGGAAATGTCCATCTTGTCTCGATATGCTGTCTTTTTTGTAATCATCGCTCACATTACCTCACTAGTCAAGTGTTGGCAAAAAAATATTCTTATCGGTATCGGTTACTATTTCAGATAGTATAATTGATTCCGAGAGGAACAACTGCACATGTTACACACTGCACTCAGAGTATCGTTTCGCAAAAGACCGCATAATCCGGCAAAATCCAAATTCCTGTCTTTGCTCCTTTCCTCGTCTGCGCTGCTTTTTTTGAGCGCCTGCAACACTTCCCCCGGCGGGACAAAGTCCTCAATCCGGGTTGTGGCCGCCGAAAACGAATACGGAAACATTGCCGGACAGCTGGGCGGCAAATACGTCAGCGTTACTTCCGTCATGTCAAATCCAAATACCGACCCGCACGAATACGAGGCGTCGGCTTCCACGGCCTCATTGATAGCAAACGCCCAAATCGTGATCCAAAACGGTTTGGGCTATGACAGCTTTATCAATAAATTGGAAAGCGCTTCGCCGAACGGCTCCCGGATCAATTTGGACGTGCAGACGGTGCTGCATTTACCTAACGGCACGACAAACCCGCACTTGTGGTATGACCCTTACTATGTTGCCTCCATGTCGAAAACTTTTACAAAAGACCTGATCAAATTGGCCCCATCCCATAAGAAGTATTTTATTTTGCATGAACGCAATTTTTTACTGTCGTTGGGAAAACTTGAAAATCAAATACGAACATTCAAGTCGCAACATAAAAACATCAAAGCCGCCACAACGGAGCCGGTGGCAGACTATCTTTTGAACGCTTTGGGAATAGACAATGTGACACCCTGGCCTCTGCAGGCGGCAATCATGAACGGCATAGACCCTTCGCCGGAAGCCGTGTCGTTGGAACTGAATTTGCTTTCCGCCCGCAAGGTGAAATTGTTTGTCTACAACCGGCAGGTGACCACTTCTCTTACCCAGAGTTTTCTCGAATCGGCAAACAAAAATTCTATTCCCGTTGTGGGGGTATATGAGACCATGCCCACACCCGGATACAACTATCAGACATGGATGGGCGCCGAGATTAAAGCCATACAAAAAGCCGTGACAAAACACTTCGGCACAACAAAATTGTAAGAATTGCAATGAAAAATCGGGGGCTCGGTGAAACAGCCCGCGGGAAAGGAGATAAATGACACGGGACATTTTTATCGAAGACCCAAACATTATTTTGAACTTGGAGAAAATCACCGTTTTTCGTTCCGGCAGACCGATTCTCAAAGACGTCGACCTGAAAATAGAAAAAGGGGAGTTCTACGGACTTATAGGTGCGAACGGCGTCGGCAAGACCACTTTGCTCAAAGTCATCCTGGGGCTTGTGAAACCGGACGGCGGGCGCGTCCGCTTGGGAGTCGGTACCGGCGGCAAAAGACCCGTCCTCGGTTATGTGCCGCAAAAAATACAATTTGACAAAGACATTCCTCTGAGGGCAAAAGATCTCGTCAAACTGGGCCTGGACGGGCATAAATTTGGCGTGGGACTTTTTGACAAAACAAAGTGGAAAACGGTGGAAGAAATTCTGACGGCGGTGGGAGCTTCGGAATTCGCCGACGCCAGGGTGGGGGAATTGTCCGGAGGACAACAGCAAAAAATTATGATCGCACACGGCCTCATCGCCGATCCGGAAATTCTCCTTCTGGACGAACCGCTGGCAAATCTGGACCTCAAAAGCCAGCAGGAAGTCATCGGCCTCGTCAATCAATTGAAAACGGAGAGAGGCATCGCCATACTGTTTTCGGCACACGACATGAATCCTCTTACCAACGTTATGGACAAAGTGATCTATATCGCGAACGGCAAAACCGCCGCGGGCAAAGTATCCGAAATCATCAACTCCGAAACGCTCAGCGATCTCTACGGTTACCCGATAGATGTCCTGGAACACAACAACAGACTGATTGTCCTTACGGGTAGCGAAACCGAAGGCTTGCACCACGAAGTGATCAACGCACGGTGACGATCCTGCACGATCTCATTGAACCCGGGTTTTTTTCCAGCTCCGTCATAGACACGGCTTTGATCATAGGGTGCCTGACCGCAGTCGTCTCGGCTGCGACGGGAACGTTTACCGTACTCAGGAGTCAGTCGTTTACGGGCCACGCTCTCTCCGACATAGGAGCGACCGGAGGAGCGGCAGCTTATTTGGCCGGTGTCCCCACCATTTACGGCTTTGTTGTCGTGAACCTGGTAGCGGGGACTTTTCTTGAAGCCCTCGGCATTAAAAACAGAAAAGAGCGCGATATCGTTACCGGGGTGGTTCTGGGAGCGGCACTGGGCCTGACCGCTCTGTTTCTCTATTTTGACACAACCACTACTTCCGCCAGCGGAGATACGATGAACTTATTGTTTGGCTCCATTCTCACGATACAGTCTTCCTTGGTCGGCGTGTTTATCGGTCTGTCCGTTATTTCGGTTGCCTTACTCGCCGTCTACTACCGGCAACTGCTGCTCTCCTCGCTTGACCCCGACTTGCTCCAGGCAAAGAACAGGTCGCCCAGAGCGGCCTCCTTGGCATTCTTATTGGCGCTTGCCCTGGCCGTTTCCATGTCCGCGATAGCCATAGGAGCCATTTTGTCGACGGCCCTTTTGATCGGACCGGCAGCGGCGGCGACCAGACTTGCCAAAGACATGAAGTCAACTTTTGTCTACGCTTGCTTGATGGGGGCGGCAAGTATTTTCTTAGGACTGCTGCTTTCATACGACAGCTATACCTGGCCTCCCTTCCACCACGGGTGGCCGGTAAGTTTTTTTGTGGTCGCCATAATTTTCGTTATCTATTTGCTGACACTGCTCAAACCGGAAGCAAAAACCCGACACGGCAACGCGGTGATATAAGTGTTTGCACCATTTATGATAAATGCCTGGATCACTGCATCCATCGTGGGCCTGGTTTCGGCGGTGGTCGGCTTTTTCATCGCCGTCAGAGGACAGGCCTTTTTGGCTCACGCTTTGCCCAACGGGGCTTTTGCCGGAGCGGCAATGGCCAATCTGATCAGCATCAACCCTCTTTTGGGGCTGGGCATCTTCTCTGTTTTTGGAGCAGGCACAATAGGTTTTCTGGAGAAAAAGCTGAAAAAAGATACAGCCACCGCACTCGGTTTTGTGCTGATGCTGGCGATAGGGGCCCTGCTCCTTTCTTTGACCGCTGAATACTCGCAGCAAATTTTTGCATTGCTGTTCGGTGAGATTTTGGGTGTTTCGACAACCGAACTCCTACCCACGGCAATTTTGGCCGCCGTCATTCTTGGACTGATCTTTCTTTGCTACAGACCGCTGCTGTACTCATCTGTTTTGGAGGAAGTGGCTTTTGCCAAAAAAATCTCTCCGGGCCAATACAACATGGCGTTTCTGTTGATAGTGGCTCTTGTCACGACAATGGCAATACCGGTGGTAGGCACTCTTCTCATCTTCACCCTTCTGGTCGCCCCCGCGGCAACAGCGAGATTGGTTGCCGCCACCCCAAAAACGGCCCTTTTGGTTTCGGTTGTCCTGTCACTCACAACCGTGTACCTCTCCATAGCCCTTGCCTATGAATCGAATTGGCCCATAGGATTTTTTATCGGCATTTTGGGATTCGTGAGCTATAGTTTGGGCAAGATCTATCAGAAATTGGCAAAATAACTGTACCTTATATACAATATATGACATTTTTGTCTTTTAAGACTGCCGGGAGAACCTCACTGTCCGGATCGCCGCGAAGATCAGACATGCAAGCCCCTTAAAACAAATACTTGGCCCGCAGCTGGGAGCTGCGTTTAGCCTGATCGGAAAGCATCCTAATTTATGATGGCTTTGACCGACTTTTTTCGGGCCATCCAGTTAGGTATTTCGGACAATTCGCCAAAAGATATCCTAAGGGAATTTGCTTAATGTCACCGGCCAACTAATATAGCAATTGGCTAAATGTTATACTGCTATTTTAAACATCTGTATATGGCAACCCGCCATAAGAATCAACCCGGAGGAGACAGATAAGTGGCCGAAAGCATAACCGTCACCGATAACAGAACAGGCGAATCAGTCGAAATTCCAATACTGAACGGAGCGGTGTCTTCCGCCGCTTGGTCAAAACTCTTGCCGGGCATCTGGTTTCACGACCCGGCTTTTATGAATACGGCTGAGTGCGAAAGTTCCATAACGTACATAGACGGCGAAGCTGGCATACTCAGATACAGGGGCTACCCCATAGAAGAATTGGCCGCCAAATCCACTTACCTGGAAGTGGCCTACCTCCTCCTCTACGGAGAACTGCCGACCGAAACGCAGTTCGATACGTTCAAGCACGAAATCACCCACCATACCTTCATCCACGAAAACGTCCGCAAAAGATTCCTGGAAGGCTTCCATTACGACGCACATCCGATGGGGATGCTGGTTTCTGCAATTGCTGCGCTGTCCACTTTCTACCCGGATGCCAAAGAAATATTCGACGAAGAGAGAAGACACGAACAAATCATCAGACTGATTGCAAAAGTGCCGACGATAGCGGCTGCGGCACACAGGTTCTCGGTGGGAATGCCCTTCGTATATCCGGACAACGATTTGAGTTTCCCCGAAAACTTTTTGTCCATGATGTGGAAAACAGCCGAACCCAGATTTGCCGCCAATCCCAAACTGGCAAGGGCAATTGACGTTCTCTTTATTCTTCACGCCGACCACGAACAGAACTGCTCCACCACTACGATGCGCGTCGTGGGCTCCTCCCATGCGGACCCCTACGTGGCGTGCGCCGGAGCGGCGGCCGCCCTTTACGGTCCCAGGCACGGCGGCGCCAACGAAGCCGTGGTGCGCATGCTTTCCTCCATAGGCAGCATGGACAACGTGCCGGACTTCATCAGGGGCGTCAAAGCAGGAAACGGCCGACTTCAGGGATTTGGCCACAGGGTATACAAGAACTACGACCCTCGGGCTAAAATAGTGCGACAGATCGCCTATGAAGTTTTTGAAGTAACCGGCAAAAACCCGCTCTTGGATATTGCGCTCAAGCTGGAAGAGGTGGCCCTTTCCGACGAATACTTCATCTCCCGCAAGCTTTATCCCAACGTCGATTTCTACTCGGGCCTTATCTACCAGGCCATGGGTTTCCCGCTGACCATGTTCCCGGTGCTCTTTGCCATTCCCAGGACTTCCGGCTGGCTGGCGCATTGGCTCGAAATGCTGAGTATGAACACAAAAATTGCCAGACCCCGTCAAGTCTATACCGGCAGTTCAGAGCGTTCATATCTTCCCATGGGACAGAGAAAATCTGATTGAATTGGTATAAAATAACAACTAAATGCCAATTTAGTATCTTTTATATCTATATGTGGGATACAATACAGAGATAAAGGGGGAATTGACGAGTATTTAATGCCCGTCTGACGGCCTGTCAAGCCACGCTGACAGGCCGTTTTCCGTCTCAGCCTTGCGGACGGGTTTCGGCCCGAACCTTGGCGGCGCTAAAGCACGCCACGGCGGCTGCCGCACTCACACCCAGAGACTCCGTCTGCCCGTACATCTTGATGGCCGCCAAAACGTCACAACGCTCTTTTGCCAGAGAAGACATTCCTCTTCCCTCTGATCCGAACACCAGGACCAACGGCATGGACAAAACTTCCAGATCGTCCAAATATATCTCGGAATGCGCGTCCAGGCCCACCACCCAAAATCCTTTTTCCTGCAGGAGACCCACGGCCGAAGGGGCCCTGCTGACTTTGGCAAAAGACAGGTGCTCAATGGCTCCGGCGGCGGCCTTGGCCGCAGCCGGAGTAATGGCGGAGGATTCATGCTCGCACAAAATTACGCCGTCGACTCCCGCCGCCAAAGCAGTTCTTGCGATACTCCCCACGTTGTAGGGATCGCTGATCGAATCGAGTAAGACAAAAAACGGAGCCGCTTTTCTCTCCAGACTGTCTTTTGCCAGCCGAACAAGCGGTATGGCGGCTATGGGTTCGGCCGTCGCAATGACTCCCTGGGGGGATTGTGTTTTGGCCTGCCGCAACAATTCGTTTTTTGTCACTTCCGCAACGGCGATGTCGCCTGCGGCGGCACGGGAATAAATTTCCCGCAAAACAGACGATCGGGGGGCGTCCTGTGCGACCATCAGTCTTTGCACGCGCCTTCGCCCCGCCCGCAAGAGCTCAAGTACGGCTTGGTGGCCTTCTATCTGTTCCCCGCCGACAGAAGAGTCCCTGGCTTTGTGTCCGGCATTTTTATGTGTTTGTTGTTTCATGGCAATCCGCTATTCAAATCTCATACGAAAAAATCAGTGTCGGCCGATAAGAGCCGTCGCAAAACAGGCCAGGCCTTCGTTTCTCCCCAAAGCCCCCAATTGCTCGGGTCTTGTGGCTTTGACATGCACCGGACCTTGAGCGGCGTCTGACAATTTACCCATTATTTCTTTTAGGACCGGGGACAGTTTTGGCCTTTCCGTAACGACCGTGCAGTCGGCATTCATCAAATGCCAACCTGCCCGGACCAGTCTTTGGGCAATTTCGGAAAGCATCCAAAGAGAATCCGCATTTTTGTAACTCATGTCGTCATCGGGAAACATCATCCCGATGTCTCCCATCCCGGCGGCTCCCAGCATGGCGTCACTCACTGCGTGAGCAAGGGCGTCGGCGTCGCTGTGCCCAACCAGCGGCAGCATGTCGGAAAACTTTACTCCCCCCAACACCAAACAGCGTTCCCCGGCGGAATCCGTCCCCGAAGAGGGAGCGGTGCCGTTTCCCTCCTCAAACGGGTGCACGTCGAAACCGAAACCGACTCTTATGTCTTCCATGCCTGCCTTTCAAAATTCCCCGGACCTTTCCAAAAAAACATTTCCTTCCGGAAGTGCCGTCTTTTTCGATTCAAGCCGTTTGGATCCACTTTACGCGATAGCGACGCGATACTTAAGCATCCTCGTCAGGCTTTTTTTTCGCTGACAAAAGAGCCTCCAGTAAAATTATGTCGCCGGGATCGGTTATTTTTAAATTAAGCGGTTCGCCCATCACCAAAGCTATTTTGGCACCCACTTCTTCCAGCAGGGCCACGTCGTCTGTTGCCTGCCTCCCGCCGGAGTGGGCTTTTCGTAAAACGCTCAGAGAAAAGGCCTGGGGTGTCTGCACGGCCACCAGATTTTCCCTTTTCAGGGTGGAAAGGGAACCGTCGTCTTCCAAAAACTTGACAGTGTCGGTAACCGGGAGATAGCAGGTGGCGCCTTCGTAACCCTCTCCGATCTTTTCCGTTACCCTGCGGAACAAGTCGGCCCTGGCCAAAGGACGCGCCGCATCGTGGACGATGACGACGGAACAGTTGACGGGGAGGGCACGGAGCCCGTTGCGCACGGATTCGGATCTTGTCTCGCCGCCGGCCGTCAGAGTAATGGCTTTTTCCGGCTCGGGGCATAAGTTCGCGCTCTTTGCAAAGTAACGGTCTGCCGGTTCCGGAAGTCTCTCACAATTGCTGAGAGCGCAGGCAGTTTTTAAAATGGTTTCCTCGCCGGTATCCGCCAAGACCTGCTCCGGAAGGACTATTACTATATGGCCGACTACCTGCAGCAATTCTCTGACACACCAGGCTATGACGGGAAAGCCAAAAAAGTCCGCAAATTGCTTCATCGAACCGAATCTGGTGCCTGTTCCTCCCGCCACCACTATGGCGGCCGACGAGTCCCTAGTGCTCATGACGGTAACGGATTACGGCGGTAAGGTATTTCATGGGGATGTCCGTCATTGCCTTACGGCAGTGCCGAGTTAAGACGTCTCTCCGCCTCCGTCTCGTCAACGCCGATGGCGAATGTAAGCTCAGAAATCAGAATTTGGCGGGCTCTGACAAGCATATTCTTTTCGCCGATGGACAAGCCGTTATCCTTGTCCCTGATGGAAAGATTTCTGATGACTTCCGCCACTTGATAGATATCACCCGACTTCAGTTTTTCCAAGTGGTTTTTGTAGCGTCTGGACCAGTTGATGGGCATCCTGGCATCTTTTTTACCCAAAACGGCAAAAACTTCTTCCACCTCTTCGTCATTGATGACTTCCCTGATGCCGACTTCTTTGATATTTTCCACGGGCACCATCAAGGTCAGATCCCCGTAAGCCAATTTCAATACCAGATATTCCCGCTTTTCGCCGAAAGCTTCTTTGATCTCTCTGCGCTCCACTATCGCTGCCCCATGGTGAGGGTATACGACTTTATCGCCGACATCAAACATCATCTGGCTTTGTGTGGCCATATTTGGAATCACCTCTAATAATTCGGAGCCTAAGAATTTATCAGACTTCTTCTATCATACCTTATGAATCGGCTCAAAAAAAATCAGGGAGGGTATTTGGTTAATATTTAGCCTCACTTGTTCATATTTCATTAATAATTTTGACACAGCCAATTTTGTTCCCCGCCTCTCTGGAGAGGAGGCGAAAAAAAGGGGTTTTGCACTATGGGGTTATTGGATCTCGCCGGCGGAATCAGAAGAATTCAAAGTGTCGTCCAAAGCGAGAAAATCAGACAAAGAGGAGTCCTTCATTTCTCCAAATGTCTCCAGAAGTTCTTCCGGGGAATAGGATTCGATAAGTTCCAAATAGCGCTTTGCCATAGCTTTTTTCGACTCGGCCAAGTTTGTTTTCATATCGTCAAGCTCAAAATACTGAAATCTGCCCAAAGTACCCAACTCGTCCAGAAGGCCTTCGATTTCGTTGGCAACGCGGTCAAATACTTGGATCTGCTGAAAAAACAGCAGGATATTCTTCGCCAATTTATCGCCGTGCCCGTGCTGTGAAACGTCGTTTTCCGTGGCGTTGATGCGCCTGAATTGTCGTTCCAAAACCTGCATCATCCGGTTGAATCTTATGCCGATGTTTTCCGTGGGCTCCAGCAGCTTTTTTTCGTCGCGGAAATACAGAGTTATGGAGCCCATCTCCTCCGAAACCGAAACCACAAAAGCGTCGGTGGATCTGGCGACGCGCTCTGCCGTTCTGTGTCTTGTGCCGGTTTCGGTGGTAAATGCGGCGGGGTCCGGCATCAGATGAATATTGGCCCACAAAATTCTCTTGGCCGCTTTATCCAAAATGATGGCGCCGTCCATTTTGGCCAATTCCGAAAGGCGCTGCGGAGTCATGGTGGCGTCAATGTGGAAACCGCCTGAGGCAATGTTGAGAATCTCTTTGCTGTCGTCCAAAACGAGCAGGGCACCCATTCTGGCCTTCAGGATTCTGTTGAGCCCTTCTCGCAAGTCGGTGCCCGGCACCACCAAATAAAGTTTGTCGGCCAATCTCATTGTGCCCGCTTCTTCCATAATTTAGATTCTAGACACGGATGCGTGCGAAGCGGTGGCCGCGGACAAAAAGATGACCAATTATCCCATATGAATAATTCTCAGAGCTTCCCCCAAAGTGGCCACCCCGATAATTTCGACGCCGTCTCCGTTTGATCTGTCCTCCAAATTGCAGGCGTCCGAAGCCGGCACTATGAATTTTTTGAACCCCAGCCTGGAGCCTTCGGCAAATCTTTTATCCGGATGGGCCACTTGGCGCACTTCTCCTCCGAGTCCCACTTCACCGCAGGCGAGAAGAGAAGGATCCACTTTAACGTCATAAAAAGCTGAGGCCAGACAAAGGGCCAAAGAAAGGTCGAGAGCGGGCTCACTCACTTTGATGCCGCCGACAATGGAAACAAAGACATCCCTGGAAGAAAAGTTGCAGCCGACACGCTGTTCCAAAACGGCCAAAATAATGGCCAACCGGGAAGCCGCGACGCCTTGTACCTGTCTCTTGGGGTTGGTGAGTGTGCTTTTTACGACCAAGGCCTGCAGTTCCACAAGCAAGCTTCTTTGACCTTCCAAAACCGGCACCACAACCGATCCTGCCACATCCGCACACCTGTCCGCCAGCATCAGGCCGGAGGGGTCCAGGACTTCGCACAGACCTTCCGGCGACATAGAGAAAATGGCCGCTTCGCCGGACGTGCCGAATCTGTGCTTCAGCACGGTCAATACCCGCAAGCTGTGATGCCTGTCGCCCTCAAAGCTCACCACGGTATCCACCAGGTGCTCCAGTACCTTGGGGCCGGCCAAAGTGCCGTCTTTGGTCACGTGGCCGGCCATGATAACGGCGGTTTCCCTCCCTTTGGCAAACCTCACCAAATGTTCCGTCACGGCGCGCACCTGGGCCACGCTGCCGGAGGCGGAATTTACGGATTCGTCAAATACGGTTTGCACCGAGTCCACTATAAGCAATTCCGGGGCGTACTCCTCGGCGCAGGCCAATATGTCGGCGATCCCGGAGGCGTGCAGCAAATTGATGCCGGAACCGGCAAGAGACAGCCTTTCCGCCCGCAAAGCTATTTGATTCAATCCCTCTTCCGCCGAAGCGTAAAGTACGCTGATACGCTTGCCGACGGAAGCGGCAATTTGCAACAGCAAGGTGGACTTGCCTATTCCCGGTTCTCCTCCGAGCAAAGTAACGGAACCCGGCAAAAGGCCGCCGGAAAAAACCCTGTCCAACTCCGCTATGTCCGTCGGAAAAGGTTGGCGGTTCCCCCTTCCCCGGCCTGTTTCGTCGAGATTGAGACAACGCCCGGCAAAACTGCCGACATCGGAGATTTTGTAAGACGTTTCTGCGCCGCTTACGACAGAAAGGGCGTTCCAGCTGTCGCACTCCAAACACTTTCCCTGCCAACGCGGTGTCTCATGCCCGCAGCCGCTGCAGCGATACAGTGATTTTGTTTGCGCCATAGGCCCATACTAAAAAAGGGGTGTATCAAAAACCGGCCCTAAAAAGCCGGGTGCCGTGAGTCAGAACCCACGGCACTCCTTGTTCACGCTTTTTACCGGCGATCCGGACCGAAAAATTTCGGACTCTAGGAGTCGGCGCCCGCTCCGGCAAGTTCTATCGGATGATGGTCAAAACCGGGAACGGCATTGAAAATTATCTTTTCGTCAGCCACGTCCACGACGACTGTTTCGCCGGCTGTGAATTCCTTCCAAAGGATTTTTTCCGCCAGGGGGTCTTCCACGAGCTGCTGGATTGCCCTTCGCAAAGGTCTGGCCCCGAGAGTCGGATCGTAACCTTTTTTGGCCACAAACTGTTTGGCGGCAAGCGTCATTTCCACGCCTATACCCTGTCCTTCAAGCTGGGCGACAAGGCGCTTGGTCAGCAATTCCACAATTTCTATGACTTCTTCCAGCTGCAGTTCGTGGAAGACTATCACTTCGTCAATGCGGTTCAAGAATTCCGGCTTGAAATGCGACTTGAGGGCCTCGTGAACCTTGGACTTCATCTTCTCATAGGTGATGGCCTCAGAGAACTTCTGGAAACCGACGTTTGCCTTGCGAAGATCGGCCGTACCCAAGTTGGATGTCATCAACAGAATCGTATTCTTGAAGTCAACGGTCCTGCCTTGGGCATCGGTGAGCCTTCCGTCTTCCAGAATCTGTAACAAGGTGTTGAACACGTCCGGGTGAGCTTTTTCTATCTCGTCGAACAGTATGATAGAAAATGGCTTTCTCCTGACGGCTTCGGTAAGCTGACCGCCTTCGTCATATCCCACATAACCGGGGGGAGACCCCACCAGCCTGCTGACAGCGTGCTTTTCCATATATTCGCTCATGTCCATCTGAATGAGCGCCGTTTCGTCGCCGAAAAGCAATTCGGCCAAAGCTTTGGCCAACTCGGTTTTTCCGACACCCGTCGGCCCCAAGAAAATAAAGGAGCCGCTCGGCCGTTTCGGATCTTTCAGACCGGCCCTTGTCCTCCGGATTGCCCTGGAAAGAGCGTTTACGGCGTCTTCTTGTCCCACGATGCGCTTGTGAAGCTCTTCTTCCATGCGCAACAGTTTGGCGGTTTCTTCTTCCGTCAACCTGAAAACGGGAATGCCCGTCCAGTTGGCCAGCACTTCGGCTATGACGTCTTCGTCCACCACGTCAAACAGATCGACGCCTTCGGATCTCCACTCCGTTTCGAGAGAGGACTTGCGCGCCTGTTTGACTTGGATTTCGTCGGCTATTTTCTGAATCTTGTCTTGGTTGCCTTTCGCCGATTCTGTTTCGCGCTCTTTGTGAAGTCTGGTGAGATCTTCTTCGATTTTTTTGTACTCGGGAGGCGTAGACATTCTTCGGATGCGCAACCTGCTGCCGGCTTCGTCGATAAGGTCGATCGCTTTGTCCGGCAGGTATCTGTCCGAAATATAGCGATCCGCCAAATTGGCCGCCGCCACCAAAGCCTGATCCGTAATGGTCACTTGGTGGTGCTCTTCGTAGCGCTCCCTCAGGCCCTTCAAGATTTCGATAGTGTGCTCGAGAGAAGGCTCTTCGACTTTGATGGGCTGAAAACGCCTTTCGAGGGCCGCGTCCTTTTCCAGGTGCTTGCGGTATTCGTCTATCGTGGTGGCGCCTATCGTCTGCAACTCGCCTCTGGCAAGCATGGGCTTCAGTATGGAAGCGGCATCAATTGCCCCTTCGGCCGCGCCCGCTCCCACCAAAGTGTGCAGTTCGTCAATGAAAAGTATCGTGTCGCCTCTGGTCTTGATTTCTTTCAGAACCTTTTTGAGTCTTTCTTCAAAGTCGCCGCGGTAACGGCTTCCCGCCACCAACGCTCCGAGATCCAGGGTATAGAGTTGCTTGCCCCGCAAAGTCTCGGGTACGTCGTTGTTCACTATCTGTTGCGAAAGCCCTTCCACGATGGCCGTTTTACCGACCCCGGGCTCGCCTATCAGTACCGGGTTGTTCTTGGTCCTCCGGGAAAGCACCTGCATCAGGCGCTCTATTTCTCTGTCTCTGCCTATCACCGGATCCAACTTGTGCTCTCTGGCGAGTTGGGTAAGGTTTCTGCCGAATTGGTCAAGTACCGGAGATCCGGAAGGAGCTTGGTCGGAAGTGCCGGTACCCACACCGGCGGCTTCCCTGCCCTGATATCCGGAAAGCAACTGAATGACCTGTTGGCGCACCCGCGGAAGGTCGGCACCCAGACTTTGCAGCACCTGAGCGGCTACCCCTTCTCCCTCTCTTACCAGACCGAGCAACATGTGTTCGGTGCCTATGTAGTTGTGACCCAGCTGAAGGGCTTCCCTGAGGGAAAGCTCCAAAACTTTTTTTGCCCGCGGCGTAAAAGGCGGGGAGCCCGTGGGAGCGGTACCGGCCGGTCCCATGGTTTCTTCCACTTTGGCCCGTACGGCTTCCAAAGAAACGCCGAGGGACTCCAATGCCTTGGCGGCCAGTCCTTCGCCTTCGTGTATCAGGCCGAGCAGAATATGCTCAGTGCCTATAAAACTGTGATTGAGCTGGCGGGCTTCTTCCTGTGCCAGCACCAATACTCTTCGTGCCCTATCAGTAAAGCGCTCGAACATCTTACTCCTTCGAAGCTCCTTTTATAATTTGAGCTTACATCTAGAAAACCCCGTTTGCATTGTCATCAAATATAAACATTTATAATAATCAACGACTACAAGCGCTTAAACCTTCCCGTATTATCCAATCTTTTTTATAAATATATTTTACATCATCAATTGCTCTCTGATTACATTCAGCGCATTTGTCCTGGTAAATGGGGGACTCAAAAAAAACCTACTGCCCGGAAGTAAAAATATTTAAAAATTTAATAAATAATATTGGCAGTAACGTCAAAAGGGCCTTGCATTTGCCGTAACGTTACATCTAGTGACTTTAAACGATTTCTTTTCTTCTTTGACAACCGAAGAGAGCATAGAGCGCCTGGAGAGCCAACTTATTGAAGCTGTCTCCGTGGATGACATCTATCTTAACGAAATTGCCACCCATTTAATAAAAGCCGGGGGGAAACGTTTGCGGCCTGCCCTGACCATATGCGCCGCCTCCGCGAAAAATGAAAAAATCAGACACGAAACCATTATGGGTGCGGTTTCCGTCGAATTGGTTCACTTGGCATCCCTTTATCATGACGACGTTATGGACGAAGCCGTCAAGAGGCGCAACGTTGCCAGCGTAAATACCTTATGGGGCAACAGATTGGCCATCGTGGTGGGAGACTATCTCTTGGCCAGATCGGCCGAAATTGCGGCCGGACTCGGGGGAGAAATTGCCTCACTGATCGCGGCTACCCTGTCACGGCTTTGTCACGGCCAGGTCACGGAAGTCCGCTCTTGCTACGACATCAACAGGACCCAGGAACAGTATTTGGAGTCGATAGCAGACAAAACAGCTTCCCTGACCGCCACGGCGTGCCGCATAGGCGGCATCACCGCGGGGTTGGATCAGGCCGAGACGGACGCACTGACCGTTTACGGCGAAAATCTGGGCATGATATTCCAGATCAGAGACGACGTCTTGGACATCGTCTCTACGGAAGAGTTGCTCCGGAAGCCGCCGGGACAAGACTTGGCCGAAGGGGTCTATACGATGCCGGTATGTTGGGCGTTGAAAAATCCTTCGGTGGGAGAAGAACTGGCCTCGCTGTTGGGACGTCCGCTCACCGCGGAACAATTGGCGGTGGTCAGACGTCTCATCATCAACTCCGACGCCATCGAACGAACGGCGTCGGCGGCAAAGAAATACGCACAGACCGCTCAGATGGCTTGTGAAAAGCTTAGCAATGCCGAGGTGGCATCAAAACTGGTCAACCTGGCCGATAATCTTTTGCTCGCGGTGGAAACGCCGGATGCCGCCCTGGCCAGCTGAAACCCAAACAGGTATTACTGCCTCTCATCTTTGCGCAAAGCCGGAAACAGGATGACTTCTTTGATGTTCGGCTGATCCGTCAACAACATCACCAGCCTGTCTATCCCCACACCCAGACCGCCGGTAGGCGGCATGCCGTGTTCCAGGGCCCGCAGGAAATCTTCGTCGACGGCCATGGCCTCTTCGTCGCCGGCCGCCCTCAACGCCGCTTGGGCCTCCAGACGGGCGCGCTGCTCAACGGGATCGTTCAGTTCGGAAAATGCGTTTGCCAATTCCTTTTTGGCGACGACCGTTTCAAAACGTTCCACGTAGTTTTGTTTGGATCTGTGGTCCCTGGCCAGAGGAGAAACTTCTTTGGGGTAATCGTAAACGTGAACGGGTCCCATCAGATTGGGCTCGGTTGTCTTTTCGTATATTTCCTGTATGATTTTTCCGGAACCGTCATCTTTGGCATAGGCCACCTTGAGGCGGTCCGCCACTCCGGCAACTTCTTCTCTGGTCATCGCAAGATTCACCGTTTCGGAAGTGGCTTCAAAAATTAGCTCTTCCATGGTGGCTCTCCGCCACGGAGGGCTCAGATCTATCTCCTGTCCCTGATAAGAAATTACCGTTTTGCCATGCAAACGCAAACATGCGCCGGACACCAATTGCTCAACCATGTCCATCATGTCGGTGTAGTCGGCGTAAGCCTGATACAGCTCCAACATCGTAAATTCCGGGTTATGACGCGGAGAAAGACCTTCGTTTCTGAAAACCCTGCCCAGTTCGTAGACCCTGCCAAAACCTCCCACCAGGGCCCGCTTCAGATAAAGTTCAAGCGCAATTCGGAGCGAGAGGTCGGCGTGCAGAGCGTTGTGGTGCGTAATAAACGGCTTGGCGGCGGCACCCCCTTCCACCGCCTGCAAGATGGGCGTCTCCACTTCGACAAAGCCGTTCTCGTCCAAAAATTCTCTGATGTATTTAATAATTGTGCTGCGCTGAAGAAAAATTTGCCTTACGTCCCGGTTTGCCCACAGATCCACTTCCCGCTGCCTGTAGCGTACTTCCGGATCAGAAATGCCTTTCCACTTGTCGCCGAAACTCCTGTGGGCGGGGGCCAACAGAGACCATGCGCGCACTTTTACGGAAAGCTCTCCGCGCTTTGTCCGCATCGGCATGCCGGAAGCCCCGATCCAGTCGCCCAGATTGAGGAGCTTAAACGAATCAAAGTCGTCTGCCGTACTCTGTTCCACAAACAGTTGGATATTTCCGGAACCGTCGCGCAATTCTGCAAATATGAGCTTACCCTGTCCGCGAAAACGCATCACGCGCCCGGCAACAGTCACGGACCCCTCAGCCACGGCTTCGGGCTCAATGGCTTCGTTTTCTCCGATCACAGCGGCGATGGGAACGACGCCCGGAAATCTGTAGGGTATGGGCAGATCAAGCCTGCCGCCCGCCTCTGTCGCTTCGTTCGTTTCTTCTTCGTTCATGGTCGCTCTCTTTTTATGCGAATAAGATTTTTCCCGTAATCCCCGGGGCAGTACGGTGTTGAAGCCATGCTAGCCAAAAAACGGGGTCCGTATGGGCGTTCGCGCCAGACACATGACCGCCGCAAGAAAAGGGGTTACTTGCGTTCATAGCGTTGATCGTAAGCCAGCTTCAGTCCGTGTAGGGTCAGCCAGGGTTCATAAGCGAATTCCCTTTCCAACACATCCAGTATTACCTGGGCAAGCCCGCCCGTCAGGATCAGGTCGGCTTTTGCCGAAAGTTCTGTCTCGATCCGTTCACACATTCTCTCAATCATCGACGCGTGACCGAAAATCAGACCGGATCTTATTGATTCTGTGGTGGAACGGCCTATCACTCCGTCGGGAGGAGAAAGCTGCACGTGTCTGAGGGCCGCAGCCTTTGCGGCCAGTGCATCCTGAGAAATCACCAGACCCGGAGTTATGGCGCCGC
Organism: Actinomycetes bacterium; assembly: GCA_021796535.1. GTDB lineage: Bacteria > Actinomycetota > Acidimicrobiia > Acidimicrobiales > Bog-793 > JAJZMK01. Next base: position 116,448 of record JAKABW010000004.1, read on the forward strand.
CGAGATAATCGCCGGCTGAGGAAATGACGTCAAAAGTCGTCGCCGTTCCCAAATCCACGATAATGCACGGGCTTTTGTACAAGTCCCTGGCCGCCAACACGTCGACAATTCTGTCCGGACCGACGTCTTGCGGAGGGTTGTAAAAGATGTTGATGTCCTGTGCAACAGTATGGTCGGCAACGAGCACGGGTACTTTAAAAAATCTCCCGAGCATCAACAGCATATCGGCCAACGCTTGCGGCACGGAAGAGGCGACGGCTACGGCATCAATTACGTCGGCAACAGTAATAAATTCCAACAAATTTGCAAATATGATGGCGAGCTCGTCGGCAGTTCTGGTCGTGACCGTGGATATTCTGAATGCACAAAACATATCCCTGACGCGTGTCGTATCCGGGGATAAATTGTCGATAAAAAGATTGTAAGACAAAGACGTTTTTTTGAGCACAGATGCAGATTGTTCATTTTCGGAAGCAGTTTTATTGTGGAAAATACCCAGAACAGTATTTGTGTTGCCTATGTCGACGGTAAGTAACATTTATCGGCCAATCTCTTGCTTTCTAAAGTATATCCAGACCTATGTCAAGCGAATGAGCCGAATTGGTAATAGTACCCAGAGAAATGAAATCTACATCCAATTTGGCATATTCCACTATATTGTCCATATCCACGCCGCCCGATACTTCTATCAGCGGCAACCGACAATTCTTGAGCGCCAGCAAAGTTTCTTTGGCGGATTTAGCCGCCTCGACAGTCATATTGTCAAACATAACTATGTCGCTACCCGCCATGGCCGCTTCCGTCACTTGTCCGACGGTTTCACATTCCACTTCGATGAACCTCCCCGGCCACATCGATCTTGCCTTGGCCACGGCCTCTTGGATATCCAGGATGGCCAAATGGGTGTCTTTGATCATTACCGCTTCGGAGAGATTCCCGCGGTGATTGTAGCCTCCGCCTGCCCTGACGGCAGCTTTTTCCAAGAACCTAAGTCCCGGAATCGTCTTCCTGGTGTCAAGTATTTTTGTTTTTGTGGATACGTTTTTAATTTTCTCGACAAATAAATTCGTGCGGGAAGCGATGCCCGAAAGATGGCTCAGAAAATTAAGGGCCGTTCTTTCGGAAGTTACTATGCTCCTCAGATTGCCTCTGAGGATAGCCAGGCTGCTGTTTTGGGAAACGGCGGCGCCGTCTTCCAAGAGAATTTCCAGTTCCAAAAGCGGATCGATCTGTCTGATAACTTCTCTAACCGTATCCATGCCGGCCAACACACCGTTTTGTCTGGCGACAAAAGTGGCGACAGCCGTGGCGCCTTCTGGTATCAAAAAGGAGGTTATATCTCCGATGGGCAAAAGGTCTTCCCGCAAAGCAACACTGACTGTATCTCTTAACAATGGCTCCACGCCCACATCTCCCATGACTATAAGGAATCGGATACTGTCCCCGACAGAATATCCTTTGCCCCGTGCACTAATCTAACCCCGTAACGCCCGTCCTGTAACGGAAATTCTTCTCTGATATGCGCCCCTCTGGATTCCCGGCGCTGAAAAGCCGCGGCGATGAGCGCTTTTGCCGCCAAAATCATGTTGGCGACTTCCGCTTCGTTCCTGTTCAACTCCCCGGGAAGAGCTGCCAGCAAATCCTCCGTCTCCCCGTCGGCTGCCTCAAGCCCTTCCCGGGAGCGTGACATCGAGAGGTACCTGCCTGTCGTGCGACGAAAAGTCGTCAAAAAATCGTCTTTCCCTCCGGCGTAAAATTCTTTGCCGGCTCTGCCCCGCAGATCTCCGGCCGTCATATCGGCTATATACACCAAAGGCATATGGGTGCCTCCGGCAACGGTGCTTTCCGCCGATGTCGGATCCGGATTCGTCAACCAGTCCTCCAGATGCAGCACGGGGGCATTGAAGACGCCGGACGGGGAGGCCTTTCTTTTCCCGAGGGCGATACGTTCCGCCGCTCTTTTCCCGGACACCAAACCGTCCAGCAAAGAATTGGATGCCAGCCTGTTGGCTCCGTGCACCCCGTTGCAGGCCACTTCCCCTACGGCACACAGACCCGGCAGAGAAGAAAAACCGTCCGGATCGGTCAAAACCCCGCCGCACAGATAATGCGCCGCGGGAGCCACGGGAAGGAGATCGACGGCCGGATCAAAGCCTTCGTTTTTTACGATTTCATACAGGTTGGGAAATTTGCGGGCAAAGCCTTCCAGATGACGGACATCCAAAAACAGTTCCGCACTGCTTTCTTCTGCCATTCTTTCTGCCATTTTTCTGCTGACAATATCTCGGGGAAGGAGTTCGTCCACAAATCTTTTTCCGCGGTGATCGAGCAGGAAAGCGCCTTCGCCCCTCACGGCTTCCGAAATCAGCGGCTTGGGCTGAGAGTCAACCGCCAGCGCCGTGGGGTGAAACTGGACAAATTCAAGATCCGCGCATGCCGCGCCGGCCCTGAGGGCCATGGCCAGTCCGTCTCCCGTCGACTGAAGAGGCGCGGTCGTCAAAGGAAACATCTGGCCGGCGCCGCCCGTGGCGAGAATGACAAAGTCCGCACCTATCTCGGTGAAATCCCCCGACGGATCCACGGCCCTAAGACCCTTGATGCCTGATGCGCCGGACAAAAGATCCAGCGCAAAATAATTTTCCAAAACCTCAACATTTACGGACTCCAAAAAATTAATTAAACTTCTTTCCACTTCCCGGCCTGTTGCGGCTCCGCCGGCATGGACCACCCTGGCAAAACTGTGGCCGCCTTCCCGGCCTTTTGCCAAATGTCCGGATTGGTCCAAGTCAAAACGCGCCCCCAAGTCGATCAAGTCCATGACCCTCTTCGGACCTTCCGTCACCAAAATGCGAACGGCTTCCCCGTCGCAAAGGCCCGCTCCCGCAGACAAGGTATCGGCCAGATGCGTTTCCGCTCTGTCGCCGTTCGGATTCATAACGGCGGCTATGCCGCCTTGGGCTATATTGGTGGCCGAGTCGGACAGAGCGTCTTTGGTTAGCAACGCCACATTGATATTTGCTTTAGCCAAATTGATTGCCGCCGTCAAACCGGCAACTCCGCTTCCCACAACAACTGCATTAAAAGACTTATATTTCATCACTTCACCTGGGATCTATACTTACATCGGGAAGCACTTCTATGCCGTTATCCGCCTCGGCCAACCCGAGAACGTCACGCCAGGAAGCCGTTTTGAATTCGGGATGAATTGCCGTAAATATCTTGAGTTCTGCAACATTTACCAAATCACAAAGCGGTGCCAGCACAAAAGCACGCTCGTGCATGCGGGGATGGGGTATCGTGAGATCCCCATCCGACATCAGTACCCCGTCCATAATCAAAATATCCACGTCAAGGGTTCTCGGCCCAAATCTTTCCTGCCGCACCCTCTTGGCCGCATGCTCTATTGAGTTAACGTAAGATAATATATCACGAGGATGCAAAGAGGTTTCCAAAGACACAGCCGCATTGTAATAATTCGACTGTCCCGCCGGCCCGCCTGCCGGCTTTGTCTCATACACACGTGAAATCTGCAGACCTTCATCAAGCTTTATAAGTTCTTTAACCCCCAACAAAAGGTTGCCGCATCTGTCGCCCAAATTGGAACCGAGGGACAAATAGGTTTTCCTTAGATAGGTATGGGAATCTTGAGTACCGGCCGCCAAGGTAGTTGCACTTTGATTCTTGGTATTGGGCGCGTCATTGTTGTTCATTGTCATAACAAAATCTTTATCAGCTATATTAGTCCCATTATCGGACAACTCCGTGACCGTCGCCGTTTTGTATTGATAACGTGACTTTTACACGGCCGATATTTTCTTTCACCGGCGGCATTTCTTTGGTCAGCGAAACCCTCACGGCTGCCACATGGCTCATCGTCAAAATCGAGCGCGCTATTTTGTCAGCCAACGTCTCAATCAAATTAAAACTCGTGTTTTCAATTATATCTGCAACCTTATTGCTTAAAATGGAGTAGTCCAAAGTATCGGCCACGTCGTCGGTTGTGCAGCATTTATCGGAATCAAGCCAAACCGTCAGATCGACGCTGAAAGGTTGCTTTTGCTTTTTTTCAAACGGCAGAACTCCATGCCTACCGTATGCTCTGATACCGGATAGTTCCAAATAGTGATTCCCAAAGCGACAATTACAGCATTCCACGCGGTCTTCCTAACTTTCGATAAACGTATTTTCATGACTCGACCGGCGATACTTACCGAAGCGGTTCTAAGAGTCGCCGTTGGACAAAGCACTGTCCTTGTCACCTGACATTGCAGCGTTTTTAGATTTTTCCTCCCGCTCGGCAACCAGTAAAGCCGTGGTGGCAACTATCTGGCGACCGCTCGCCCCCAAATGGCGTTTGGTCATTCTCTCTATCTGAAATATTGCCTTGGTGGCCGGATAATATATTTTTTCCCAGCACAAAAACCCGGCAGCCGCTCCAAAAGCAACGTCGCCCAACATGCCTTCGTGCATAATGGTTTTTTCGCCTTGTCTTATCCATTTGTCCAGGTTTTCATACAGGTCAATAAGGACTTGACTGCCGGCCCTGTCCGAAGTGACCGGGGCATGGTACCAGGCTATTTTTGACTCCGTATAGACTGCGATATTGTCCGCCGCCGAGAGAAGAGAGACCACGTGAATAAACTTATTGGCCTTAAGCCAAACAATTTCTTCCCTTTGTCTGATGGCCCTATGCGTTTCGTGATGACCTCCCGGTCTTTCGCTCACGGCCAAAAGCTCGGGAATAATCCAGGTTAAGTTCCTTGGCTGTAAACCTTCCGCCCAACGACTTACCACTGCAGTTCTCCCATTAAATCCAATATGTACTTGGTCTCCGACACGTCATGGACCCTTAATATCTTAACACCCGCCAGGACCATGAAGGCCGCCGCCGCCAATGAGGCTTCTTTCCTTTCCATAGGAGGGTAGTCCGAATCACCAGTAAAATCAAGCTTTGGCAATTCCAAAATAGCGTTTTCCTGCAAATTATAAAGACGGGCAATTAAATCATTTTTCCCGACGGCATCGGGCCGCTTTTCTTGGGCAAGCATATGACCCAAAAACCGCTTACGGCTTACCCCCACCAACAACGGAAAATTATTATTGCTGTTTTGTGTAAAAATTGGGAGATGGCCCAATAGGGATACGTTGTGCTCGGCAGATTTGCCGAATCCTATGCCGGGATCTATGTAAACCTCGGTGACCCCTTGAGCAACAGCGGCTTCACCCATGCTGACAATGCTTGAGTATACTTCGTCCGCCACGTCTTTATAGTAGGGTTTATCCTGCATCCGGCTGTATTCTCCCTGTCTGTGCATCACCACAAGAGCGGTGCCGAGTTCGGCGGCGACCGCGGCAAGGTTGCCGCCCACGTCATTTAGGACGGCGGCGCCGGCCTTGACGGCTTCTCTCGCCACTTCTTCTTTAAAAGTGTCTATCGAAACACGCACTTTCGGTGCCAGCTCGCGCACAACCGGAATTACTCTCCGTAATTCTTCTTCCACCGGAACCGGAACCGCACCGGGACGGGTTGATTCGCCGCCTATGTCTACAATGTCCGCTCCGTCGGCTATGAGAGCCAAACCGTGTTCTATCGCTTTTTCGTGGTCAAAATAAAGTCCCCCGTCGTAAAAAGAATCGGGGGTCACATTCAGTACACCCATAATCGTCGTTTTATTTTCCACTGCTGTGCCTCTTTGCGACCGAATATGCCTTTGGCATTACAATCCGGTTAGCGATTGTAATAAATCTAGCATATCTCCAAAACAAAAACTTTTATGCGCTGACGCCGCCAAGAGGTATTACTGTCCGACAACAGCCAAACGATGCCGTGCCGAGGCGGTTGCAAACAGTTTTGCCCGTCCTTGGGATATGGCGTAGGCAATGCCATCCGCCGAAGTAACTCCGGACTTCTGCCGTGATCCGCAGACGGCTTATGGCGAACCGAAGCAAACAGCCTCGATTCGGATGCCCAAATCCAAAACCTATCCAAAAATACGCTTCTAACCGCGAATAAAAGCCATGGCTTCCTGTCTTGCGGCTATGTTGGTCTTAAAAATCCCTCTGACGGCCGAAGTAACGGTTATGGCTCCGGGTTTTTTGACTCCCCTCATAGACATGCACATATGCTCTGCCTCTATCACCACCAATGTCCCCATTGGATTTAAGCGGGTTTCTATGGCTTCCGCTATCTGTGTCGTGAGTCTTTCTTGAACCTGCAGTCTCCGCGCATAACCTTCAACCAAGCGGGCCAGTTTGGACAAACCGGTAATGCGGCCGGTATCGTTTGGGATATAGGCTACATGTGCTTTACCAAAAAACGGCACCAGATGGTGTTCGCAAAGAGAAGTAAAAGTTATGTCTTTTACCATCACCATTTCGTCATGGCTTTCGTCAAACACTTTGTCCAAGTGCTCGCCCGGATCAGAAGCGAGCTCCGATGTCATTTGCAAAAACATTTTGGCGACCCTTTCGGGGGTATCCTGAAGTCCTTCCCGGTCCGGGTTCTCGCCTATGGCCGTCAAAAGCTCCCTGACGGCTTTTGCTGCCCTGTCCAAATCGTAAATATTGTTTTCTTCGTTCATTGCACCCAACCCCTACCGTCCGGGTCAAACGCCTTTCGGTCCTCAACGTCGTTTTGATGGCATTGTCAAAAATTTACTGCATGTCTAAAGAATAAATATCGGTCAGATTTCTGTAACGCTGGCCTATGTCCAACCCGTATCCGACGACAAAACACGGCTCTATTTTAAAACCAACATATTTTATGTCCAATGCGGCCTTTTGCTGTCCGTCTTTTACCAGCAGGGAGCAGACGGTAAGACTGGCCGGATTGCGGGCCAAAAGGCCTTTTCTCAAATAGGAAAGGGTGAGACCGCTGTCTACTATATCTTCGATAATGATGACGTTTCTGCCCTGAATGTCGGTATCCAGATCTTTTGCTATCCTGACCACACCCGAAGTCTTGGTGGCGGCGCCGTAAGAAGCGACGGCCATAAAGTCCGTTTCCACGTCCATGTCAATCGCACGCACAAGATCGGCCAGAAAAATAAAGGCGCCTTTTAAAATACCTATCAGCAAAGGGCTCTTGTCTCTAAAGTCGTTTGTTATGGACTCACCGATCTCGGACACCTTGGCCAATAACTCCTCCTGCTTGATCAGCAAAGAGGCTTTCACATCCGTTTGTCCGGGGAGATTTACGCGAAACGAGTCGGTTTCTTTTTCTTTCACAGATCCAGACTAGTACCTTTAAACAAAATATCGCCAAATTCACATAATCGTTTTTCTAAGGCCGGACGATTAGAGAACCTTTTGACCTGCGCACATCAATTCCTCCCGGCAACTGGCACGCCAGTCTTTTCTTTTTCACCACTTCCATCACCATTTCCAGACTTTCATGGGAAGGGGGATGCTTTTCTGCGTTCAAGCCCCTGAGCCAGCCGCGGAGTGCTCTTTTGGCCAGCACTTCATGTGCCCGCAAAACCTCGGCTGTACTGTCCGGTTTAATTCCGGCGGCCAAATCATTCAAGAATTTGTTTTCCGCAAATACCACCTCGGCCGTGCGCGCCAACAAAACGGCCACGTCGCGCCGGGCTATCTCGTTGCACAAAGGCAACAGTTCGTGGCGCACCCTGTTGCGCAAAAATCTCGGGTCGTCGTTGCTAGGATCCATAACCGGATCCAACAAAAGCAGTTCGGTAAGTTTTTTGGTTTCAGACCTTCTGATTCGCAGGATGGGGTGGCTGAAATTGGCCTCCATTCCGCTCAGCCCGTCCAGGGCCGCCCCTCTGAGTAAGTTGATGAGCAGTGTCTCTGCCTGATCATCCAGAGTATGGCCGGTGGCGGCGCCGGAAGGCAAAGCCGCTTTGCGCAAAGCGCGCGCCCTGGCTTCCAAATTGGGGCCCTCTTCCACCCGCACGCTCAGGGAAACGAATTCCGCTCCCAGCAATTCCGCTGCCGCACGCACCGTGCCGGCCTCCGCATGCGAACCCGTCCTGATCCGGTGATCCACGTGATAACAGGTAACCCTCAAACCCGCTCTGACGGCCAGCGCCAACAGAGCCAGGGAGTCGGGACCCCCCGAGACTGCGCACTTGTAGACGGTTCCCGGCTCCGGAAAATTGCATCTCGGCAATAATGCGTCGGCAAACCGGGCCGCTTTTTCGCTCCAGACGGAGCCTGCACTGTCTTTTGCCGTTTCAAAGTTATTCTTCGAAGGCTTTGAATTGTCGATTCCCATTCGGATACGCTTTTTATTTACAGAGCACTCTCTCGACCCATAATGCGGGTTTTGCTATTTCATCCATGCTCGGAAGGGCTTTGGGGGAGTCCCAGATCTTATTCATGACCTTTTTTCCTCCGACCGACTCGATATGGTAGATAAACTCTTCCCCTTTTTTGTATTGGGACGCTTTGGCCTCCATACCCGTCAATTGACGGATAAACTTTGCCGGAGTGCCTCCGGCTTGGCGTCTGGCATGAAGTGTCTCGGAAAACAAACCGGCGTCTTTGATATTTTCTCCGGCAGCTCTGTCCATCACCACGTCGGAGTGACCTTCCAACACGCTCATAAGAGCTTGTGCCTGCTTCAGCGCATCCATGTGCTCTCCCGAAACGAACAATCCGACCAAGCCGTGTTCGGCAAGGGGGTTATTGCCTGCAGCGATTGCGGAAATGCTGCGGCGCAAGCCCGCCAGAAGATCCTCGAGCGTAAAAGACGCCAAACCCATACTCCGCTTAATTAGGTCTTCGAAGTAGGTATTCATCCACGAAACTCCCTGGAATTGCGACCTGTGGGTCAGCTCATGAATGGCCACCCACAAACGGAATTGGCTTTTGTCAAAGTTATACTCGTCTTCAACCGCCAGAATATTTTCGGCAACAAAATACACGGTATCCCCGGATTTTGCTGTCCCTATGGCCATATCGTACTGTCCGAGCACTTTGCCGGACAACCAAGCCAACATCAAACCGAGCTCTATGCCGGCAGCCGCACTGGTGGCGGGATTCAGGGCTTTCTGAAAAAGAGGGGGACCCTTGATGCCCCCTTGGGCCAAAGACATCAAATCCCTGAGAGACAAGATATTGGCCTCTGCCCAGGCGCTTCTGCTGACTACCTGACAAACGGCCGTGCCGGACGGCTTCAGACCCGTTTCCTTCTTGACAATTTTTTCGGCTTTTTTCCCTATTTCATCGAATTCAGATTGCAGGACTTCCAATTTTTCTTCCGTAAGAGGGGTGCGGGAATAAGAAATTGTTTTTTGGGCTACGTTCTTTGCCAAATCCCAAGCAATCGGTTCAACTTTCACTTACGGAGATCTTTCACTTTCATATATGTAAAACGACTTACCTGCGATATTTTATTGACGCTAATCAGCCGTTTTCTTCCGATTCGACATTTGTTCTTTCGTAAAACAACTTGGTGGTCTGTTCTTCCATGGATATGACGGCGGCAATTCTTTGCTTGAGCGTATCGGGGACTTTTTCCTGGCATCTACAGGATACCAATTTTCTTAAGTCGCTTTCAAACTCAAAAACCGAAACACAGGGTGCGCAATGGTCCAAATGGAATTGGATGGCTTTTCTTTTGTCCTCCGTAAGCTCCCCGTCCAAAAATTCGTATATCTTGCTCGCCACGTCACCGCAGTCGGGATATTCCGCGTAGTCGCCCGCGACTCCCGTCATATTTATATTTTCTGTATTGTTGTTTTGCTTGTCCACGACTACCCCGGCTCCGCCACCAAAAGACCTTTTTCAAGTCCATATTGTGATAACGCTTTTTGCAAAGCTTTTCTTCCGCGATGGAGCCTGCTCATAATGGTTCCTACCGGGGTTTCCATGATATCAGCTATTTCTTTATAAGAAAACCCTTCTACGTCGGCCAAAATCACCGGTATCCGGAAGTGTTCCGGCAGGGATTCCAGGGCTTCTTTTACTTCGTCGTCGGTAAAGAGATCCAGGGCTTCGTCTTCCGCACTTTTACCGAACAGGTCTTTATCCTGCCTCAGCCTGTGGTAAAGATAAAAATCTTCCACGTCTTCCAAGTCGTCGATTTCGGGAGAACGCATCTTGGCCCGATAAATATTGATATAAGAATTGGTTAAAATCCTGTAAAGCCAAGCTTTTAGATTGGTGCCTTCCTGAAAACTCCCGAAAGCCCTGTAAGCCTTCAGGTAGGTTTCTTGTACCAGATCTTCCGCATCAGCCGGATTTCTTGTCATTCTCATAGCGGCGGAATACAGCGAAGGCATGTATTCCATAGCTTGTTCTATAAAATGGGCTTGATCTGCCATTACTCATATCATATACCATATAAGAATCAAAATAAGATCACTTCATCCAACTTCTGAGTTTTCCAAAACGAAATGTGGCCCCCGGCGTATTTTCGCCGAAAGCCTTCCCCATCCCGACGCAGCCGAGTTGGGTGTAAGCTTGGGGAGTTGTTTGCCTCTCGCACGAAAGGAAGATATCTATGGCCGGTCAGGTTGGCACTTTTTTGGCAAATATCGGATCACAGCGCTTAGATTTGCCGATAACGCTCATTGATCGGGAACTGGCCGTGGCCCTTTTGATAACGGCCGACCTGGATCTCAGCGTACTTTCCCGATCTGCATCCGAACTGGCCGGAGAACTCCGCAAGACGCCGATTGACATCGTGGTCACGGCGGCCACCATGGGCATACCCTTGGCCATAGAAGTCACCAGAGCTTTGGGGCTGAATAAGTACCTGGTACTGCACAAAACTCCAAAAACATACTTACAGGATGCCCTCTGCGAAGACGTAAAATCGATTACCACCGACAAAATACAAACCCTCAGGCTGGATGCGGCCAGGATAGAAGACGTCAAGGATAAATCGGTGGTCTTTATTGATGACGTTATCTCCACGGGACAGTCTGCGTCGGCTGCTTTGCGGCTGCTCAGAAAAGCGGGTGCCCAAGTATCGGCCATTGGCACTTTGGCAACCGAAAACGGAAATTACCAAGAAACCTTGGGAGACGACGCCCGGCTGATCAAGGCTTTGGGGTCACTGCCTGTCTTCAAACCAGTCAAGAGTGCCGACGGCCAGGGTACGACATGGGAACCTATTTATGAAAACGGCTAGCCTATGACAAAGCCACGGGTGTGTCTTTTGCATACAGGGCTTTCTGTAAAAACTCTCTTACCTCACTTTCGTATCTTTCCCGATTGGAATTCAGCAGCAGCATATGTCCGCCTTCTTTAAAATTGCACAGCGTAACGTTGGCATATTTTTCGGAAAAAAGTCGGCTGGCTGAAAAAGGCACGACTGCGTCGTCACGGGCGTGCAGTATCAAAATGGGACAAGAGACGGCAATGTTATTGTCTATCAGATTCAAATCCTTCAAACGGATGCCTTTTGTAATTTCGAGCATCTTCATTGTCAAAAGACTGACAAAACGCGGCAGATGGTACTGGCTGCCCTGATAAAAAAGGGTTCTTTCCCAATCCAAAACCGGACCGTCCAAAATGACCGCCGCAACGCGACTTTTCAGCTCCGAGCGGATAGCCGCCTGCATGACGATCTCTCCCCCCATGGAAAAGCCATACAAAATGATGTCTTTGGCCCCGTTTGCGACGGCATAGTCCATGGCGGCTTCCGCCTCCTGCCATTCGACCAAACCCAAACCGTATTTGCCGTCCGGACTCTTTGGGGCATCCAAATCGTTCCGGTAAGATGGAATGATGCAATTGATGCCAAGCGAGGTGAGCAGGGGAACGTACTGAAGACAATACGCCCTTTCCTGTCCCCAGCCGTGCACCAAAACGGCCCAGGCATCGCTTTGGGTCGCACCGTCTCCCGCGGTAATCACCCAAGCCGGAATGTCGCCCACGCCTATTTTTAAGTCGACGTCCAGGTAATCAACTCCCAGCCGTGTCCGGGGGTTTCCCCCGTAAACCCTGCCGAAATCGGCGGCTCCTATCTTCAGTTTCCCCGAAGACACCTCCAGAAGCCGCCGGCAGACCGTGTCGTCATACATCTCTACTACTTCGCCCACCAATGCCATGCCGCCGGGAAAGTTCAATTCGTAAATACCGGGTCTCACGGTCCCGGGGGTAAGGCGCAGTACGACCTCTTCGGGTCTTACTTCTATAATCTTATCCTGTTTATAATTTGGCCTTTTGGGGGGAGTTATGATTTTTAGCACAAGGAAACGTATAAAAAATACGGCTGCCGCAGGCACAAAAAGTACTTTACGCCAAATTTTCATAGTATTGGAAGCTCCCTTTACTCACTGTCATTTTACATAAGTATTGTTAAAAATGCCCGTTTATTTGAAAATTCGGAAATCTGCGAAAACGGTCTAAAGTCCAATTATTCCCAAAATGCAACTTTCAATCCGCATTCTTTATAAAGTTGTAAGTAGATCTACATAAGGTAACGGACAAGGAGGGTTATGGAACTTGATTTAGACAAAAGCCCTGAATCAAGAAGTAAAGAGGATGCCGCACCGACTGTCGTCGGAATCGTCAAAGAAAAAAACGACAATCGGGTTGCTTTGACACCCGCCGGCATTTCGCAATTGCAAAAAGCCAAGCTGAAAGTCTTGCTTGAAAGCGGAGCCGGAGCGGGGGCCTCTTATGACGACTCTTCTTACGAAAAGCAGGGTGCCGAAATCGCCTCAGGGGATGAAATATTTAAAAAAGCCGATGTAATCACAAGCGTCGGCAAACCGGACCAAGAAACGCTGACAAAGCTCCGGTCCGGACAAATATTTATGGGTCTCCTGCAGCCCCAAATCAATCCGGACCTCATAGAAACCCTCCGCCGACAAAACGTCACGGCGGTCAGCCTGGACAGCATCAACCGCAGGCTGAGCAGAGCGCAGACCATGGACGTTCTCTCGTCACAGGCCAATATCGCCGGATACAAAGCGGTTCTGGTGGCCGCCGATGCGTACGGGCGCTATTTCCCCATGATGATAACAGCCGCCGGAACGGCCAAGCCGGCCAGCGTCTTGGTGCTGGGTGCCGGCGTGGCCGGACTGCAGGCCATGGGAACGGCCAAAAGACTGGGGGCACTGGTCTTTGGTTACGACGTACGCCCCGAAACCAAAACGGAAATTACCTCTGTAGGCGCCAAATTTATCGATTTGGGCGACGTATCGGGATCGGGCGAAGGCGGTTACGCCCGCGCCCTTACGCCCGAAGAACTTGCCAAACAACAAGATGCCTTGAACGCCCATATTTCCAGACAAGACATCATCATCACGACAGCGCAGGTTCCCGGTAAAAAGCCGCCTCTCCTGGTCACACAAGAGGCTGTCAAACTGCTTAAACCCGGTTCGGTTATCGTGGACATAGCGGCAAGCGAACTCGGGGGGAACGTGGCTTTGTCGAAACCCAACGAAACCGTCATAACGGAAAACGGCGTCGTCATCATAGGTGCTCCCAATTTGCCGTCCGCCATGCCGACAAGTGCTTCCGATGCTTTTTCCGGAAACCTGTCGTCTCTGCTTTCATACATGTCCAAAGAAGGCGTTTGCGGCATAGACACGGAAGACGAGATCCAGCGGGACATCGTGATTTGTCATAAAGGTGAAATTATAAATAAGGCAATCGCCGAATTGTTGAACGAGAAAAGAGGATAATCGGATGAGCCATCAACTTCTTACAGACCTCAGCATATTTATACTGAGTCTTTTAGTCGGTTTTGAAGTTATATCAAAAGTGCCGGCGACTCTCCATACTCCGTTGATGTCGGCGGCAAATTCCATACACGGAATAGTATTGGCGGGAGCCATGCTGACAGCCGCTCAGGCTCACAGCAACCTGGGCTACGTACTTGCCTTTTTTGCGATGATGTTCGCCGGAATGAACGTAGCCGGCGGATACAAAGTCACGGACCGCATGCTCAAAATGTTTAAACGCCGTCCGGCCAACACAGCCAAGCCGGCCGAGCAGATTACCCCGGCGGAGGTAAGACCGTGAGTACCATACAGACAATCGTAGATTTGATTTATCTCCTGGCAGCCGCCCTGTTTGTCATGGGTCTGCACCTCATGAATTCGCCCGCCACGGCACGCAAAGGAAGCCAGTTTTCGGTTGTGGGAATGGTACTTGCCATCTGTGCCACTCTGGCCTACCTGATCGACGCGGGTGGGGTCACCACAACGGGATGGGTGGTTTTATCGGTCGGATTCGCAATAGGAACTTTGGTGGGTCTGCGCTCGGCCGACAAAGTAAAAATGACCGACATTCCTCAACTTGTTTCCATTTTTAACGCCGTGGGAGGCGGAGCCGCGGCACTTGTCGCTCTGACCGACTTCGTCCACGACAAGAACCTCCATGTGGCGGCCATCGGTCCGACACCGGCCGTCGCGACGGCATTGGATGTCCTGATCGGAGCGGTGACGTTTACCGGATCAATCATAGCCGCAGGAAAATTGCAGGGACTTATCTCCGGTAGCCCGATCATTATCCCCGGTTCAAAAATAATCAATACGATTCTGACCGTGGTTGGCGTGGGAAGCGCCGCATTTTTATTCACGGGAGCGGTCAATACCAATGTGTTGATTTTGCTTTTGGTGGCCGCGCTTTTGTTCGGTATAACTTTGGTGTTGCCGATCGGCGGAGCCGACATGCCGGTGGTCATTTCTCTCCTGAACGCCTTCACCGGCACTGCTGTGGCCATGGCCGGATTCGTCATTGACTCCTCGGCTCTCATCATTGCCGGTGCCTTGGTCGGAGCTTCGGGAACCATCCTGACAAAACTGATGGCGGATGCCATGAACAGATCCATCCCCAACATTATGATCGGAGGGTTCGGTCAGGGTGATACAGCGGCTGTCGCCGCCGGAGCCGTATCGGGAAACATCAAACAACTTTCCGCCGACGACGCCGCCATTCAGCTGTCCTATGCCCAGAAAGTTATTTTCGTCCCCGGATACGGACTCGCCGCGGCCCAGGCCCAGCGCGAACTGAAAGACCTGTCACAACTGCTCGAAGACCGCGGGGTGGAAGTCCTCTTTGCCATCCATCCCGTCGCCGGGCGTATGCCGGGACACATGAACGTTCTGCTGGCCGAAGTGGACGTGCCTTACACCCAGCTTTACGAAATGGAAGCCGCCAACCTGGAATTTCCGACGGCGGACGTCGCCTTGGTCATAGGGGCAAACGACGTCATCAACCCCGCCGCCAGGCGGCCCGGCAACGCCATCAGCGGCATGCCTATCCTGGACGTCGACAAAGCAAAAAACGTCATCGTCATCAAAAGATCCATGGGACAGGGTTATGCCGGCATCGACAACGAACTGTACTTGGACGAAAAGACCTCCATGTTCTTTGCCGATGGGAAGAAGGGCCTGGCCTCCATTTCGGCAGCCGTCAGGGAACTCGTTACCGACTAGAAGACTTGGCGAAGCCACGAACCCCGGACCTGTCTCCACGGTCCGGGGTTCTCTCATGACGCGGGACAAAAGCTGAACAAAAAAATACTTAGTTTAGATAAATAAAGCCGATATTCGACAACAAAAGCATCCCTTCGGGAATAGACTGAACCTAACAACGAAAGGGGTTTTATGTCATACGATGCAATATTGTCAGAAACCGTCACCATATCCGGACATCACCGGGATAATGTCGAAGCATACCTTTCCAGACCGCTCGATTCTGCCCTTCGCGGCGGGGTAGTCCTGATACACCACATGCCGGGATACGACAGACAGACGAAAGAAATGGCGAGACGCTTTGCCGCCGAAGGCTACATTGCCCTGGTTCCCAACCTTTATTACCGGGAGGCTCCCGGACAAAGTCCCGACGATGCGGCTGCCACCGCCAGAAATCTGGGAGGCGTTCCGGACGAAAGACTGGTGGGAGACGTGGCCGGTGCGGCCGAATACATTAAAAACCTTTCCAATTCCAACCAAAAGATAGGCGTCATAGGCCACTGCTCCGGAGGGAGGCAGACTTTTCTGGCCGCATGCTCCCTGCAGATTCAGGCCGCCGTTGATTGCTACGGCGCTTTTGTGGTAAAAAACACGCCGGAAGATTCGCCTTTGAAATTCAAGTCCCTGTTGCATTTGTCCCCTCAACTGAGCTGTCCCCTCCTCGGTCTGTTCGGCAAAGAAGACGGCTTTCCTTCTCAGGAGGAAGTGGCAGCGCTGGACGCGGAGCTTACCAAATTGGGCAAAGAACACGAATTCCACTCATACGAAGGCGCCTCGCACGCTTTTTTTGCCACAGACCGTCCCAACTACCGCCCCGAGGCGGCGGTTGACGGGTGGGGGAAAATATTTACTTTTTTTGCCAAACACTTAAGTTGATGGGGTGCTCTGAATTCAAGAGCCAATCCTATAAAATTTCATAAAGGCCTGCCTTATCCACAAAAAATAAGGCCCGGATTGCTTTGTGACAGAGGATATATGTGTACTTATAGAACAGAGATAATTGAGACCAAGGGAAGCGGCAAAGGTACGGCTTCTTGGATAAAAGTCGACGAAGCCACCGTCTATTTTGACCATCCCGTGCACGCCCCATACGGACACAGTCTCAATATAGACTTTAGGAACAGTCAAACGACGAACGGTGAACGGGTTGCTTTGGAACTGGAGCCGAAATCGGCGTTAAAAATGGCACAAACCATTTTGCAATTGCTGAAAGATACCCCGGCAGAAATTACGGAACTCGGCGGACTGATTTCATAGCCCTCAGATGATAAGTCTGCCTCCCATGGCCCATCAGTTGCCGTTTACCTGTTGCAGCGCTGCGGGATTGCTCATTCCCGCAACGCCCTGAATCGAAATTTCTTTCGACCCGGGACTTGACACCACAGAATTCGGCAACACGGACGTTATGACTATTATCAGGTTACCGGTGATATATTCGAATTTCGTCTGTTCGTTGGCGGCCACTTTGGGGTTTCCGACGTTGACCCATTCCAGCGTCAATACGTTGAAGTTTTTCCCTGTAATCGTCAGCGGAATGTTGGTGCTGTCAATTTGGTCAGAAACCAATGCGCTGGCGATAAAAGGCGGTTCGGCATAGTCAAACTCCGTGGTCGCCGGCGTGACCTCCCGGCCTTTTATTACTTTGTCATACCCACCCGGAGCTATCGCTATATTGCCTACGACGGGAGGTCGTATCACCGAGAGCGGACTTTTCCCGGCGGCGTCTATGACCCGGACTTCGGCTTGGCATACCGTGGCAGGAGTAAAATTTTTCCCTCTCTTGCATTTTGTACCGCCGGTCATCGCCGGGGTGATCGCCACGAGCTCGCGGTCGGAAACCACTCTGTAACTTCTTGCCTTCCGCCCGCCAAAGAGCACCGCTTTTATCCCGCCGCCTTCTCTAAAGCCGTTGCCGAAAATGGTGACCCTGGTTCCTCCGGATTTTCTCCCCCCCGTCGGGGCAATGTAAGTCACCGTGGGTTTCACGTGATTATTGGCGATACCGGAAGAAGAAACTCCAAGAGAAGAAGAACCGCTTCCCGCGTTAGCGGCAAAATAAACGTAATCAAACAGCGAAGCTTTGCCGGGCGGGCTTACCTGCATAGTCTGACCTGTAAGTTTTGTGACCGTCACCGTTACTTCGCCGGCGCCGGCAAAAGAAGCAGAAGACTTGTATACGGGAGAAGCCGGGGCAACCACCGTAATTTGGTTATTTGTCACCGAGATTATCTGTGCTTTAACGGCTCCGAAATACACCGACAAAGCCGTCGGGGAGGTTCCAAAACCGGTTCCTCCGACATTCACCGTTTCATTGCCCGAAGTACTCCCCGTATCCGGCGCAAGCGAACTCACCGTTACGGCGCCGACACCGGAAGACCCGGAAGAAGCAACTCCCGTCTTACCCAAAGCCAGACCGCAGAGATCGGAGGCAAAAGCCGGGGAGCCTCCGGAATTCGTCAGAATCGGAGAACCCAGACCTGTGACCAAATTGTAACCCGGGCCGGCTTGGTAACCCTTGCCGTCGTGAAATACGTCGTTGTTGCCGGAAGTAATTTGATTAAAAGATTGGGAGGCGGTAAGCGGGTTGGAGGCCAACTCATACAGCAACGGCGATAAAAAGCCTATATCTGGACCGCCCTTTGTGACCGGCAAGCCGTCACAGGCGGCAGAGGAAGCCACCAATGCGGCCGAAGCCGCCATAATCGGCGCCGCCTCCGAAGTGCCTCCCACCGAAGTCCAACCTCCAAGCAGTCCGTTGCCGTGATGTCGGAGCACGATAACGTGCTGCTGTTGAGCGACGTTATTTTTTTTCGCGCGCCCGCCCGAAGGTACGGCGTTGGAGTGCAGAAATACTTTGTGCTTTGTCTTGATGTAGCCAAAACCATATGCGGTGCGCGAATAGACCGTCACCCCGTAATCTTCGTTGGCCGACATACTGATATCCGGCACCTCTCTGTTGGAATTTTTTAAATTTCCCTGCAGCTGTGCCGAAGCCTGCCAAGACGGCGCTTTCCAAACCGTCGAAACCCCGCCGCCGCCGCCTCCTCCCGCCGGACCGTTGTTCCAGACAGCCTGAATGGGTGGATTGGAAGCGGTAAGCATCGTGGTGCCGCCTACCCCCACTACGAACGGCTGGCTCGCGGGATCGTCCACAGACAGATAAGGGGCCGCTTTGGTCGTGGTGCCGTAAGGGGTACTGGCGCAGTCGTCCGCCCCGTCGTCACCGGTGGCCGCAAACAGCGAAATACCCTCTACGGCAGCTTCTTCAAAAATGAAATTTTCCAATTGCTCGGCACCCGGCGCGGATGCCTGCATGGCTGCTTCGCACTCCCCCCAACTGGTGGTCGCAATATTTGCTTTGTCCTGAATAACCATGTCATTATAGGCTTGCAGAACTCCTGCGGCCGTATTGGGCGATTCGTAAACCAACAAGTGGGCCTCCGGTGCCAGCGCCGACAACAACTCGATATCCAAGATGGCTTCACCGCTGCCCGCTCCCCGCAAAGAAAAGCCGGCGACTTTGACTTGTGATACATGCCCCAGAAAGGAGTGACCGAAATAACATTTTTCAAAAGAAGCCAGGTCGGAGCGCAAAAAAGGTTCCAGTTCAAAAACGGCTATGGTCTCACCCTGCCCCAAGTCCCCCTGGCCGTATAAACCGCCGAGACCGTATGCGTTGGCAATGGCATTTATGGTCCATCCTTTTGTCTTTACCGCATCCGATAAAGCGGCCGGGCAGGCATGGGGCGCCAGAGGATTGGAAAAAACGGGGTTTTCCATGGATGAGGCCGAATGGGCATTCAGTTTGAAGGAATTTGTCGCTGTTCCGGACTTCCGGGAAGTCATGGAAAACAGATTTTGTAAACTTTTATTGATACCCGAAACCCCAGCCAGAGACAGCCAATTGCCCATACTGTTTTTTGGGGCAACATGTACGGCATTTGCGCGAGATTGTGTTGCATGCGCGACAACCAGAGAAGGGTGCTGTAGCTGTGGCACTTTGCTTAATGAACTTTGCCGCAACACTCCCATCGCATACGGTCTCAAAAAGACCGGGAGGCCGGGGGCCGGTCCAATCAAATTGGGTATGGAGTGAGTACCCGACGGTGCTTCCCCGTTTCGCAAACGGATGCCGAGGGTGTCGGCCGGACCGGATCCAAAATAAGTATTTACTTGTTTTCTTGTCCCGTCAAAGGGAATCAAAAGCTTATCGGCCGGGAGTTTGTTTATATGAAAACCGTGCCGTAACAGCAGGTCCTCAACGACTGAAACTATTTTTTGGGCGGGACTAAATTTGGCCAGTATTTCTTTCGAACTTAAATACTTATGATAATAAGGAGAGCCCTTGATATCTACCTGTGACGCATACCTGGTGAGCAAAGATGCATTGCTCGGTTTCAGCTCCAAAACAAGCTTTTCGTTCGCTCCCTCTTTTAAAACAGTCCTGTTCCCCGAAGGATCGTGGGTATTCAAGCCGGTTGTTGAAGAAGTTGACACAACTGATTTTTTTATATTTCCTTTGTTGTTTTCGCCGTTACGATCAAACTTTAGATGGGCCGAAATCAAGAACGGATTTAGCGGCTTGGACGAGGCGCTCCGGACCGGCGATTTAGTCGTACCAAAGTTATGATGGACTGCGGCATAAGCATATACCGGGTCTGCGAAAAAGCTGACCAGTGACATCAGGGGAAGAATTGAGATAACCGATAACGATAATGTGAGCTTTCTTTTAGAAAAATGCACTCTTACCCTTTCACGGTTCCACACTTAGATCATAATAGATGGGCCACAAGGTATATAAGCGCGCGCTCAAAATGAAATGTCATGCCCGCAAGGTTTTGTGTCTTTAGGGAACAGTTTTTGTTTCCGCAAACGGATTTCTTATTTTTCAATATTTGTAGATACTTGATCAAATACAGCTAAAAAAGTTTTAGAATGGAATATCATTTTGATAAGGAGAGGTGCGAGAGTGGCCGAATCGGGCTCACTGCTAATGAGTTGACCTGGGAAACTGGGTCCGAGGGTTCAAATCCCTCCCTCTCCGCCAAATGATATATTGCAAACCCAGAAAAGCCCGTGACCAAAAGTCCGGGTTTTTCTTTTAGGTATATCCACGATAAAAATCTACACGCTGGCGTCTGGTTTTCTCCCGATGCCCAAGACGCCTTTCGCCATTGAACGCGTTTTTAGTACTTTAGGAGTAGCGCGTCCGAACGGCTGAAGTCGTCATGCCCGCTTTGACGAATCGGGCATGACATCATAGTTCGTCAAGCGAAAGCTCTCGATAATAGGAACTCGAAAAAGATTCTAAGAGAGATCGGATTCCGAAATACCGGAATTTTCCTGATTGTCATCTGCGTCAGCACCCGTCCCGGCTTCACTGTCCTGTGTCTCCCTATCCATGGGAGACAAATCCTGCACATACGGAAGAGAGCCGAGCTCGGATCTGGCACCCGGGTCAGGCAACATCAAATCTTGGCGCATGCCGCCAAAACCGCTTTGAAGAGTAGCTCCGTATTCCGGCACGGACTGAGAACCCGTTTGCCCGGACTCCTCTGCCGAATTTCCGAAATACTGGTTTGCGCTTTGACCGTAAGGAGGGGGGTCGGCGTTGTAAAAAACACCGGGGGAATTATTCGAGTTCCCGGAAAAAGGCGGCGTCTCCCGGCTGTCAACGGAAAGAGGTATGCCTATCGATACGGCCAATTGCTCCGGAGAAATGTTTTCTTTTTGCATTCTCAGGTCGGCGTAAAAAACAAAGGCGGCACAAGAGTTGATCGGAGCAAACAGAAAGGTGATTACCCCCAATATCGTAAAAGTGGGTCCGGCGGTAAGAGTGGTTTGGTTAGTTAAAACAACCAGTACGACGCTTCCTACAACGAGTTGCAATATCCCAAGCACCGTTTGCACCAAAAATATGCGCCCCTTGTTGTATCGCACCAATTGCCTGGATCTACGGTAAAAATCAAAAAAATTAGGCTGGTTTTCAAAGGAAACACTCATCATCACTGGATAATTGAACAAAAGCCAAAAAACAGCCGGAACCACCAATAAAATATATCCGAAAACAAAAAATATACCTATTACAAGGGAAACAAAAAAAGCCTTGACTATGATATCGATCGGCACTCTCAAAACAGACCGGTCCGCCGGATTATAAGCAAAATATTCTGCGGCGATACTTTTTGCGGAAAATACCTGCCCCCAAAACATTCCCAACTCCCCTATTGCAAGCAAAAGAGGCAAGGGAAGCCTGTAGCTGACGGAAACCGACTGCGGTTGTGCGGTTGTCGTAGCCGTCGTTTGGAAAAGATGAGAATCTCTTGTCAGTAGAAAAATCATCAAAATTCCAAGTATATAGGCGGGTAAACTCATGACAAGCCACCTGAAGTATCCCCTCTTGGTCAAAGCAAAGACTTGTCGTAAAATGATCGGCACTCGAGTCTTCACTGTGGGTGCTTGACCCGATCCCCACTTGTTATATACCATAATGACAAATACTACCAAATAATAATTTAATTTCCCAATACTTATAAATATTTTACCAAAGGCCCAAGAATTATTAGACTAAAATAGCTGTACAGAATATACTTTTATAAATTTATCAACAGATACAATTAGATAATGCTCTAAGGTATGGAATCGTAAGCAATTTTTTCGCTAGTATTGTGCTTACGAACAACAATGCGCTCGTAGCCCAATTGGATAGAGCATCTGACTACGGATCAGAAGGTTGGGGGTTCGAGTCCCTCCGAGCGCGCTAAGTTGGAACGGGGCATCTAACTAATGCTCCTGACTTCAAACACGACGCTCATCAAGCATGTAATTCGATAGTGTCCAAAATCCGAGCCTACCAGGACTAGCAGGGGGCGGGTGGCTTGCTCGTGTAAAAAGGGTGGCGGGGTCTCTGTCTGTGTGTGTCAACACAGCTTGCTTTTACTCTCGACGGACTAACCAACGCCCGGCCGGAGAGTACATACTTCTCACTGATCCGATGGCAACTGGCTTACACTCCAACAGATCCGACGTATAATTCGAAAACTCGGCGTCGCCGCGTGGAATTACCGTACCGTTGCTCTCCACGTTCTGGCCACAGCTTCGTGTCGATCGCTCTTGACAAGGCCGACTTCGCTCTCCCCGCAGTCGCCACTCGTCAAGACCGGAAGTGGGGCGGGGAATAGAAGCAGTCCGGCGGCCAGACACAAAATGTAACGTCGGGTTACATGCCGACTCGTATCGGTCTGCAAAGCCTCGGCCTCGAAGGACTCCGGTGGCGCTTTCCTAGCGCATCTCAAAGAGTATACGTAAGTAAGAGTTTTCTGTCAGTTTAGATTGACACGATCACGCTGTCAAACTACTGACAGATGTGAACGTTAGCGACATCAGTGTGGACTTCTCGTCGAACGACCCCGCAGCTGGGCTTCGCGCCTCGCTGGCGCTTCATCGCCTGGCTGAGAGGGTCGAGGCAAACTACGTCTCATTAGCCCGAAAAAAAGGGTGGTCGTGGCAGCAGATCGGAGACGCCCTGGCGTCACCCATCAGTCCGTACACGCCAAATACAAAAGGACATAATCATGAACAGTAAGTCCGTTGAACCAGAGATGCTTCATGTTTGGGCCATCTATTTGCGGGCCAGTGAGGAGGCTCGTCACCGAGGAAATCGTTGAACCGGTACTTAACACGTTCTGCTCGTCCTATTGGAGCACCCTTCAATCGAAACCCTCTTGGGCGTAAGTCTGCAGCAAGGTTGCCGGGCCTTAGAATCGCTAGATCAGGAAGCCCTAAGGACGTTGGGCATGAGGGCGCTCACCGAAGTCCCTGTGCTGGAGATGCACACTGTGCCAAGAAATCCGAGGTTTAGAACCGTCGCGTAAAAGGATAGGCCCCATCCGATGCCCGCGGCAAAGAAGGTACTCGAAAAGGCGGTAAAGCCCGATCACCGGAAGACCCATGTGACGGCTCAGCAGGTGCTGGCCCGGATACTCGCGCTCCGACCGCCAGATCCAGCGTCAGTACTACTCGACGCTTCCGGTGTGAACGCATCCGAGGTTCGCCGCCGATTGGATGCGGTCACACTCAACGCGGAGCCGCTTAAAGGTCAGCTACGCCGATAATGGCCATCGTCGAAACCAAGTCGTTGACGAAGCAATTCGGTGATATTCCGGCTGTCACGAATCTGTCGTCAACAGTGTGCAGCGACGTAGTTCGGGAAACGGTCACGATACCCACTAGCAAGTGGTACAATGAATCGTACCACTATCGAAGGGAGCTAGACTGTGACAGTCACCGCCAGCGAGGCCCGCAAGAACCTGTTCCCGCTCATTGAGCAAGTCAACGACGACCACCAGCCGATCGAGATAACCTCTCGTCGGGGCGACGCCGTACTCGTGTCACGAGCCGACTGGGAAGCGCTAAACGAAACAGCAATGTTGCTGCGCGTGCCCGCTAATGCCCAGTGGTTGTTGGGGAGCTTGGCAGAGGCTCGCGCCGGAATACGCGAAGCGCACACCCTCGATCGGAGCTAAGTGCGCCTTGTCTTCACCCATCGCGGGTGGAAAGACTATGTCTGGTGGCAGGCGAATGACCGGGCTACTCTAAGACGAATCAATCGGCTAGCCGACGACACCCTACGTGATCCGACAGCAGGCATTGGCAAACCAGAGCCATTACGTCATGTACTCTCGGGTTGTTGGTCACGACGGATCGATGAGGAACATCGGCTGGTATATCTCGTCGACGGCGAGGACTTGGTCATCCTTCAGGCCCGCTACCACTACGAGACACAAAACATTGGGCGAGAGTACGAGTAGGATCCGGACAGGTTGGTTAAAACATTGCGCTCGGCGGATAAGACCGAGGAAGATGCTGACGTGGTTCTCACAACCGGACACAAAGCTACAGAACAGACGTGGAACTCGGTAATCATCGACGAGAATTTCAGCCCCAAGGCGGAGACTGACAATGCTCAGGATTACATGATGATTTCCCAAAAGAAATATACAACTGCGCCACTTGGTGTACAAGGGTGATCACCATACTGTCGACACAGGGTTCCCGCGCGAGCCGGATCGCAAGTCTTTTCGTCAACAACCCTTCGATTACCGCGGTCAGGTGCCTCGGAAAAACAGATAACGCTGGAGGACGATTTGAGTCTGCACACGACGGAGCCTAATTCCTGATTTGCGCTGTCGGGACCTAAGAGCAGATCCGCTAGCGTGGAGAACAAGTGGAGATCCTTTGCAAGAGATTTGCTGAAACTCGCACGAACCCAAGAGGTCTGACTCAACACAAACTTGCCGCTCTCGCCGGAGTTTTGCTCATGACGCGTGAGTACCGTTTCGGCTCGATCCGCTCGGCGGGATTGCAGGCGGGCTCTGTGGGATGCGATTGATGCCAGCCTCGGTGCGATTATCCATAATCAGGTCGGTAGCATCATCACCCTCTTAGCGTGGGGTCTCGTCGTTTACAACCTCCTTTTCGGCCTCGTTCCATCGCTCGGACGATTCACGCCAACCTGTGCCTCGGACGCACCCATGGGGCTCCGCGGCAATCACCTGCTCTCGCCTAGCGTCGGCGCTATCACGTTGTTAGATTGGGTTTGTCTACTCGGTATTATCGATATCACCGAGTAGGCAATGCGGGACATCAACTGACTGACTCAGTTCACTCCAGCGTCTCTATACCAGCCAATCAACTGCCGAGTTGCGGAGATAAAGGATGGACCAAGAAGAAGACCCCTTTTTGGAGAGGATCGTTGTGGTGACGAGATCCCAGAGGACCTAAGGCGGCGGGAGTCACCCTAAAAAAGATGCGAGCCGTCGCGGAATCGAAAGAAAAGCCCTTGAAGTTCTCTTGGCTGACGAGGATACTGTTCAAAAGAGAACCTCTCAAAAGCTGAAGAGACGGACATCGACATGTCGATAACCACAGGGCGAAAAGAGTCTCTCCCTCACCGCGTGAACCAATTCCTAAAAACGCTACACGCCGTAAACAAACAGACAGATGTCTTGAGAACCAAGGACACAAAGAAAGACTATTCAAGACGAAGGGTAATCGTTGAACCCGTCTTTGCACAGATGAAGGTCAAACAAAAGACGGTCAAGCTTTCATCAAAACCGGGACCGGATTCCGGGCACACGTTACCTTATGCATGATTTCCCTGTGTCTAATGCGAATGCTTGAAGATAAAGGAAGTCCCGATATAGCTACCCCAAAGCTCCAGAGATAATTGCCTCAAACAAATTCTGTTCTCATTGGCAACAGGTCAAAGAAATTCTTAATTCCACCACTACTTTCAGATGAGTTCAAAGAAATACAGCGTTCAATTGTAAGTTAGGGCAAAAGCAGCTTTAAATACCTATTCGCTGAAGATGGGAAATAGAATTTGTGATAGCTATTAGTGCCGCTTAACGAAGGCCGGGGGTTAACCCCGGCAAAACCACTATCGGGAATAAAGTCCGTATCAAACAAGATACACGCTTAACGAAGGCCGGGGGTTAACCCCGGCAAAACCGTTTATTCCGTCAAGTCATTTTATCAAATTTCTTTGACGCTCAACGAAGGCCGGGGGTTAACCCCGGCAAAACTCGCCGAGCTTTCAAAAAATGACGACGTCCACATCCGACCGCTCAACGAAGGCCGGGGGTTAACCCCGGCAAAACACCACTTCCTCCAGACGCTCCAAAGGTAGTACCGCGCTCAACGAAGGCCGGGGGTTAACCCCGGCAAAACCTCGGCGTAGAGGGCGTCCCAGTCTGTCTCTATCTCGCGCTCAACGAAGGCCGGGGGTTAACCCCGGCAAAACTATTCCGTGACCCTCGCCCAGGTAGCCCATTTGCAGTCGCTCAACGAAGGCCGGGGGTTAACCCCGGCAAAACACTCGGTCGCGATATCGTGATTATCTAAGCTATTAACCGCTCAACGAAGGCCGGAGGTTAACCCCGGCAAAACAGGGCGCCGAAGCCGAGGCCGTGAGGCCCACCGTGGCCCGCTCAACGAAGGCCGGGGGTTAACCCCGGCAAAACATGACTTAAGCATCACGAATTGAAACGTAGATCGTAACGCTCAACGAAGGCCGGGGGTTAACCCCGGCAAAACGGCCTCTAAGAGGAAAGAGCCTACTGGGGGGAACACGCTCAACGAAGGCCGGGGGTTAACCCCGGCAAAACAGCCGAGCGGCCGTCGTCTTCCGGCTTTGAATTTCCCACGCTCAACGAAGGCCGGGGGTTAACCCCGGCAAAACTTCCAAAATCTCAAAAATCATCTCAAAAATCCTCTCCGCTCAACGAAGGCCGGGGGTTAACCCCGGCAAAACTTGAGGGTTTTCGCATCCCCTCACTAAAGACCATTCGCTCAACGAAGGCCGGGGGTTAACCCCGGCAAAACCCGCCTCGCCGTCGCCCTCAACCCATCCACCCCTAACGCTCAACGAAGGCCGGGGGTTAACCCCGGCAAAACATCCTTTTGAGCGCTTAGCCGTCGGGCTTTGGAACGGCGCTCAACGAAGGCCGGGGGTTAACCCCGGCAAAACCTTCGCTCCCCCGTCGGACCATTTATTTAATCCTCCCGCTCAACGAAGGCCGGGGGTTAACCCCGGCAAAACCCATCCCTTTTACGACCTCTAGGGCGTGGGCCGAAAGTCGCTCAACGAAGGCCGGGGGTTAACCCCGGCAAAACGGCCTGGGATGTGGACTGGGAGGTTCGTAGGGCTGCGCGCTCAACGAAGGCCGGGGGTTAACCCCGGCAAAACGGCCAACCTGTGCCTATTCATCCTTCAATAAGTCAACGCTCAACGAAGGCCGGGGGTTAACCCCGGCAAAACACGATTGCGGCATAGGAAACGCCCACTATTTCTAAACGCTCAACGAAGGCCGGGGGTTAACCCCGGCAAAACGAGTATTAGAGGCAGAACTGACCCGAAGCGTATAAGCCGCTCAACGAAGGCCGGGGGTTAACCCCGGCAAAACATCCCCGATGAAAGCTATTTGGTTGTCGATTTTCACGCTCAACGAAGGCCGGGGGTTAACCCCGGCAAAACTTCGATATTAATTGTGGACATATGTTCGGACAAAATCGCTCAACGAAGGCCGGGGGTTAACCCCGGCAAAACTTTTCTTCTTCCTCAAACTTCCAAGATGATATATATCGCTCAACGAAGGCCGGGGGTTAACCCCGGCAAAACAAGATTCTGACAAAGATGTTAAAGCTGCTGCTAACCGCTCAACGAAGGCCGGGGGTTAACCCCGGCAAAACAATTTATGTTCCCTGGGAAAAGTTCTTGGTAAATAACGCTCAACGAAGGCCGGGGGTTAACCCCGGCAAAACTTTTGATTTCGCCTATCCCGTCGAGCTCAAAGTGGAGTCGCTCAACGAAGGCCGGGGGTTAACCCCGGCAAAACACTCAAGCTGCAAAGAGGGCGAAGCTGTGGTAAGACGCTCAACGAAGGCCGGGGGTTAACCCCGGCAAAACGGCCTTTTATTGCTTTCTCGGAACCCGGCAAAAAAACGCTCAACGAAGGCCGGGGGTTAACCCCGGCAAAACAGTTTTGTGTTTCTTTGGAGTGGAGTTTTACTTCGTCGCTCAACGAAGGCCGGGGGTTAACCCCGGCAAAACAACAATTTTTTAGGGACTCCAGCCGCCAAAGTTATTCGCTCAACGAAGGCCGGGGGTTAACCCCGGCAAAACTTTGATAAAGTTTTGTCATTTCCCTTGATATCAAAAGCGCTCAACGAAGGCCGGGGGTTAACCCCGGCAAAACTGTAGTTTTCAAGCTCAGCAGCTTCGGCACGGGCAACGCTCAACGAAGGCCGGGGGTTAACCCCGGCAAAACAATGTAATTAATAACAAATAATAAACAAAAAAGGAAACGCTCAACGAAGGCCGGGGGTTAACCCCGGCAAAACATCATAAACCGTCAAAG
>JAKABW010000005.1 GCA_021796535.1 Actinomycetes bacterium
CTCACCAAAAGCTCTTATCGGTGTCCTAGACGCCAAAGTTGTGCTTGATAAGATCAGCGCTTTTTCTCACATACCTGTCTATCTGGTCGTGATGGTTTTTGGCCCTACCGGCGGATCAAAGTATTCCTATGTCGGACATGCAACGGACTACTGTTGCATGCGAAGATGTAAATGCCATGGTCTCTGAGCTTCGTTCGTAGCCTCGGAGCCCCATAGATCTCCCGACTGGAGGCAAATACCTCTAAGAACTCGCTCTTTGAGCCTAGGCGTCGCTCACCGCCGTTTCGTAGCGTTCTCTGCCGGCACTACACTGGCGCTAGTAACCAGATCACGATACCTTATATACTGCACACAGGATTTGAAGCCGAAAATCGTTTTAAGATTTCCTTCTTTATTCTGAGCTGTTAGTTCTCTTTACAAAGCCTACGGTTCTCCTCTGCACAATGTCACCGACATCGCCCCCGGGGGCTTTCCTGGCCTTTTTGGCACTGCTAACTAAGTTCGAAGGGTTGGCATCTACACCCCCAACTCCTCGGCACCTCTTGAGGGTTGTAGTTCTGTTCTCTACGAGTCTCGTGCATCACGTTTGAATTCCTAATCAAAACTTCTTAGCGTCTTTGACACGTCTACTTCTCGTTCTCCATGTCTAGCATTCTCCTTGACCTTAGGGAGAACCGTGTCCCGGTTGGTGAGTAGGTTCACCTGACTTCATTCATGGGTGATCTATCCACTGCACCAATTGTAACAATTCAGAAGTGCGGCATGTAAGTGAGTTGATGTATAATAATAATCATGGAGGTAAAGGATTTAGGGGCGCGTATTAAAACACTTCGTGATGGAATAGAGTCTATAGAGTTAGCAAAGGATGCAGGTATTGACCCTAGTGTGCTCTCGCTTATAGAGGATGGCAAACGGCCGGCGAAGGTTGGAGAGATCGCAAAAATAGCTGAATCTTTAGGAATATCTCCATTGGCGATTCTGGAACCAGACTCTCTACTTGCACGATTGCCTGTAGCGGCAAGATCGACCACCGATGCGCTGGACAAAGAGATGAACGTTCGTCTAGTTGCTCTTGCAGAACTTCATCATCTTTTGTTTTGTGCGAGCATTAAGCCAACAATATCAATTTCAGATCTTCCGGATATAGAGGAACTGGAGTGGTTGGATCAGTCAAAAAAATTCGCAAACTGGGCTAAAGACAATCTAAAATATAGCAACGGGGATGATCGCTTTAGCAATCTAGTTGTCAGTATAGAAAATAATCTTGGAATTGATATTGTAGTTGAGCCATATGATGATGCTCTCGGTTCTGCAATCACTGACAAAGAATTCCCGTTGATTCTCATCAATTCGCAACAGCCCAAAAATAGAGCACTGTTTACGCTTGCCCATGAATTGGGGCATATCTTATTTGGAGATGGTAGAACTATGATGGTTCACCGAAATCTTGAAGGCAAAGACCCTGTAGAACGCAGAGCTAATGCTTTTGCAGCTGAACTTCTCATGCCTGAAAGGGAAATCAAGAAAATGCTTAAAGCAGAGGAAACCGATTTGATGCGTTTCGCGAAACTGATGGCGCACTTCTCCGTGAGCTGGGAGTCTCTTATTTACCGTCTCCACAATCTGAGGATTATTAACTCAGCAGGTCGAGATCATTTACGGACTGTTGGATTTGCTGGAATTATTAGATCAGTTGACGACAGTGAGCTAGTCAAAAAGCTGGAATTACAGCGCTCGTACCCAGAGCTACATTTTCCGAAGCAGCTGTCAGAAAGGCTAAAGCTAGGATACGTAAGTGGAATCGTGAGTGTTAATCCGTTAGCAGGTATCCTTCATCGTGACTCTAATGAACTGCTTGAGGAACTCGAAACTGAACCAATTGCAGAAGAATATATTACCGAGGCACTTAATCCACTAGCAGACTCAGTAGAGGAGTCCCAAGATGAAGTTTACGCCGGCGAAGCGGTTTAGTGCTCACCCCCATTTTATACGATGCCGTCACCTTAAACAATTTTGGTGCTATCGATAGCTTGAATGTGCTACAACGCCGTCACGAGAACCACCCCGAGCCTCGTTGGACTGAGCAAGTGTACGAAGAGATAGAAAAAGGTGTAAAACTTGGATATTCACATTGTAAGAGAGTCATTGATCAGAAGCTATGGTTTGGTGAACCTGCCAAACTCAACCATAAAGAACAGATACAATTCTTCCAAACCCTCGCGGCTTTAAGCGATGGTACCGGCAAAAATAAAGAAGAGCCTACTGTTACAAAGAACCACGGGGAAGCCGCATCCATCTTGGTGGCGGAGCGACATGAAGGAACTTTTATGACCGATGATGCCGCCGCATACGATTTTGCTAAGAAGCGATCGGAGACAAGGAAGACAAATGTGATTGCTTCGATTGACCTTCTTCGTGAGGCAGTTGCGATGGGAGAGTTGAATAATGATAAAGCCGTAGCTCTTGCAACCGGAATTGAGGAGAAAGGTCGGTTTCTACGCCGGATACATTCGGATAAAATTCGAGATCCTAACTATTTTAGTCGGTAGGTATGCGCTAAGAAAATCACATAAGATATTCTGTTTGTCCATGTCATAGGTAGCTAGGATTGATCTCAACTATGCCATGAGATCTTAAAATCTCTCGCTAGTTCATAAACAGTTGCACTAGACTGGTGCCGCTAAACCAACCGACTAATTTGCACAGTGATGTGCTGAATGGAACGGTTGTACATGTTTGGGTATGGTCGCCGTGGGTGAAAATCAGTGAGTTCCAAATGTTGATGTGTGGTAATAGCCCGATTGATGGGTGACATGACCGAGTGGAGAAGAGAGAATCACAAAAGTTTTTGTATGAAAATCGCTAATCTTTGTAACATGAGGAGTAAAACTATATTAATACAAGGTATGGGGTAAAAATTCTCTGGAGGGAGGTTCTGGTTCCCCATGTTCGCTCCTGTTATATTTTGGGAAAGAGGGTTTTGCCGATAGTTACCATGAATAGTCATCATGCAACATTGTCTGCCACAAAAAGAGCGGTATGGAGCGTCAGGGCAGTGGCTTTCCGTGAGTCTGGAGTGCCGCCGGTATCGACTCTGGGGCACAGCCAACGGTTACCGTTTGCCGTGGTCGTTTTTAGACAGTCTTTATATGCAGCTTAAACCGTTGTAATTCAGTAAAGCCGCGGTAGTTCTCCGGCAATTCATGACATATCTTCCAAAGATGTCGGCATATCCAAATGACTATTGATATTTGTCAGAGACTGCTAATTGATGGCAACGTTATATGCGCGGTCGGAGACAAAGAGCTCGATTTTGTGAAAATTATGCTTTGAAGGGTTACCTGGCGGGAAAGCCAGTGACGCGAATAATAATCGTGTCAAACCAGCGATCCGGCAGTATACGGCGCAGGAAGATTATTGGTTTGGCGCCATAGCCGGCAGTGTAGCGGGTTCTTGGCCGGCGCGCCGTCACTGCCATGGCGATGACATTTGCGATGACGGAAGGTGAGGAACCGCTATACGCATTGGTGTGAGAGCCGAGCAATTTTGCCATGATGGCTGCCTGCTTGGCGTACGGACCCTTACCGGAGACTTCTTTGAGTCCCTCTGCCGCAATGTCTCCCCACTCAGTCTTAATGCCACCGGGCTCAACGACGACAATATTGATTCCGAAAGGTTTGGTTTCGATCCTCATGCAATCACTCAGGGCTTCGATGGCAAATTTTGTCGCGTGGTACCAGCCGCCGAGCGGGGTATAGACTTTGCCTCCCATCGAGCTGATATTGACGACTGTGCCGCTGTGTTGGGCGCGCATGTGCGGGAGTACGAGCTGCGTGAGGCGTGCGGCACCGAACACATTGACATCGAACTGACGGCGGGCCTCACTCATCGGCACCTCTTCAATCGCTCCGTATGACCCGTACCCGGCGTTGTTGACCAGGACGTCGATACGGCCCTCCTTATTGATGATGTGCTCGATGCCGGAACACATCGAGTTATCGTCTGTCACATCCATTGCCAGGGTTGTGATGCCCCGATCAGCCAGAGTCTGCAATCGGTCAGTGCGACGGGCGACGCCGTAGACGGTAAAACCAATGTCGTGGAGTTTCAGTGCGGTTGCTTCACCGATACCGGAGGAGGCTCCGGTGACGAGGGCGATTTTGGCTACCATACGTACTCCTTGTACTATAATGAACCAAAGTTCATTATAGTACGGTGACACCTAAATAGCGCTCGATTGACCGACCGCTTCGAGGGCCACCCGACCTCGTCAGACCTTGGTGATGATCTGCTTGGCGGTCTTGGTCCGGATGAACGGAATGGGATCCTCGTTGTGATGGGCGATGTGGTCCTCGATGGCTTCGGCGACGCTACCGAAGCTACCCCGCCGGATCCTTTTGGTCGTGATCACTCCGAACCACCGCTCGACCTCATTTAGCCATGAGGAGCTCGTCGGGGTGAAGTGAAAGTGGAACCTCTTGTGCTGCTCCAGCCACGCCATTACGTCGGGGTGCTTGTGGGTGCCGCAGTTGTCCAAGATGATGTTGATCTCCTTGCCCGGGGGACTTCACGATTGATAGGCGCAAAAAGGCCAAGAACTCTTCGTGGCGATGGAGCGATAAACACTCACCGATGAGCTCACCGGTGAGGACGTTGAGGACAGCGAAAAGCGTGGTGGTGCCGTGGCCTTGTAGTCATGGTTGACCCTGCTTGATCGGCAGGCTCGGTTGAGTGGGGTCCGGGCCTGGATCCGGGACTTCTCGTCGAAGCTGAACACGATGGCCCCGTCGGGTGGGTTCATGTAAAGCCCCACGACGTCGATCAACTTGTCCTCAGAAGTGCGGGTCCGTCGAGATCTTGAAGGTCTTGACCAGATGAGGTTTG
Source organism: Actinomycetes bacterium (assembly GCA_021796535.1). Taxonomy (GTDB): domain Bacteria; phylum Actinomycetota; class Acidimicrobiia; order Acidimicrobiales; family Bog-793; genus JAJZMK01. Next base: position 4,885 of record JAKABW010000005.1, read on the forward strand.
ATCCCCCGGGCTTGCCACTCCCGTTGGACGGTCGTGTGTGAGAGCCCGCAATGCTCGGCCATGGTGCGATTCGACCAGTGGGTGGCATCGCCCGGCGTCGTGTGCAAGGTGTCGTTGATCATCTGGTCGATCTGTTCTTGGGTGATCACCGGTTTGCGACCCCGGCCTTCATGCACCTCTCCCACCCACTCGACACCGTCTGACTCGAAGTGACTGCGCCACTTAGCACCGTTGAGCGTGAGACGTCGAGAGCCTCGGCGATGTTCCAAGTTGGCCACGCCGTCGCCAGCCATCAACAGGCCCTTGGCCTCCCTCACCGCCCGGTAGGGCAACGACACGCTCGCTGCGATACCTTCGAGCGCAGTGCGCTCCTTCTTGTTCAGATGCAACGGCGCTCAGGAGGTCGGGCCATAGGTACATCCTACAGATATCGCACGGCTATTTAGGTGTCACTACACTAGTAGCACCAGGGAACAGGAGCTTCAGCTGGTCCTTCGTGTTTCAGCTCCAAAGGGACTCTTGGGCTTTTTCCATCAAGAACTTGAGATCGGTATCAGACTTTGTGGTCCCGATGTGGCGGATCAGTTTCTTTTCCATACCCCGCTTTCCAGTCATTTTTCAACAATGCGGACTCCGGTGGTAGATCCCAGCTTTGACTTTTCCGAATACATGAACCAAATAGAAGGCCGGGTGACCAAGGTTTTCGCCATGCGGTTTTTATACTTACAGGTCAGGGAATTTACCTAACCTATTGAAGGGCACAATGTTACTTTTTTTGAATAACGGAGAAAGTCAGGAAGAAGGTCGGTCTCTGAGACTTACTGCGGCCCACTTTGACGTGGATGTAAAAACTCTCCGATGGGAATTCAGGGAGGCAGACATACCTATTCGACCCCGCAGAGGCTGGGCCAACGCAGAGCATTTCTGACCAGCGGACATCCCCCGAACACAACGCCTACTCAGCGTCTATCGACCGGTGCATTGAAGTACTGCTTATTTACCACAACGGTCTCTGTATGTGGATCTAACCACCCAACAAAGTCTGAAACACCGAGTTGAACCTTCCCGAGCCTGCCCGTCGACACGAGAGTACAGCTCTTGCGAGTCCTAGTGAGTGCGACCAAGAGTTGACACACCTCGGCATTCGTGGGATCAGCGCTGCGCGGGAAATGCCCCTGATTTACACCTACGACGAAGACATGCGCCGACTGTAATCCCTTCGATCCCATTAGCGAGGTGAGCATGATGGTAGGTTCATCCGGATCCGCTTCGGTCTCGCTCGGAGAGGACGGGACAAGGAAGCCGGCAAGATCGACCGCGTTAATTCCAAGAACAGCAGCCAACCTCTCCCTCTCGTCAAGAGAGAGCGACTCCTCTGCTTCTAGTCGTCTCACTAGCTCGACAACCTCAAGTTGAGTGTCGACGAACACTACCGACAGCAGTGAGCGAAGCGTCTCTTCACTCGCTAATGCACTTCTCACGACTGACTCCCAATCAATGGGCTGAAGAAGCTGCAGAAGAACCCGCCACCCAAGATTCGAATCTGCATCATGGACCAGAAACTGATAGCCATCTAGCAGCAAAAGCTCTGGAGGGTTATTGCTTGATGTCACGATGTTTGTGAACTTGTCGCGAAGGTATTGCTCAATCTGCCCAAGAAATGGATTCGGACCGATGATCAGGGCAGTTGGATACTTCTTAGCCCGCGACTCCTTAATGTCCGCTTGGCTTATCTCTCTAATTCGTCCTTCAATGTATCGCCCCATGTATGGCGCAGATTTGGTTTGGGTCGAACATTTGGCATGAACAATCCTCGGGTACTCCGTACTGTCCTGACGCTTCTCGGGGATGAAGCACTCGTACGGCTTGTCGAGTCGGCCATCCAACAGTCCCAACGCTCGTGCACGCTCTACCACGGTATGGGTCGCATCAACTACCACCTGAGTGCAGCGGGTGCAGTACGGCAATTCGAACCGTGCAAACTCCTCCCCGGAAGCAAGCTTACGAATGGCGTCGGGTGTGGCGTCACGAAAGGCGTATAGGGCCTGGTCGTCGTCACCAACAATGAGGATGGGGCTCTTCTTGCCAAGTTCACGGACAAACTCAACCTCGAGGGGACAAAAGTCTTGAAATTCGTCAACTACCACCTGCGGGTATGAGGGGACTCGGTCTGTGTCGGCTTCCAGCGCACGGAACACTCGATAAACAGCATCGTCAAAGCTTACGGCATCGTAGTAAGAGCCACTTGACAGTACCCTACCCATGGATGGATCGTCTACCGCGAGATTTCGGAACAGTCCCCCCAGACTGAGGGCATCAAGGGTTACGCCATCAACAATCCGTAGATCTTCAAGAAACAACTGCGTCAACGGTGTATAGTAATGAACGCCATGAGTTACTCCCGTGCCATCAATCTGGTGTAGCAAACGCCGAGCGAACCCGTGGAAAGAGTAAACATCTGTATTGGCTCCAATTGCCTCATCCAGGTCTTTGACGAGGCCTAGAAGGAACGTCATTGCGAGCCCTCGGTCTTCGATCGCTGCAAGCACCTGTTGAAATGTGTAGGTCTTACCGGTACCCGGTCCAGCCACAATTAGCTTTTTCCGAGCGTCGCTCTCCAGAATTCTCCTCAGCGCCTCTGCCCGCCGCTCATGAAATTCCTCATCGCTCAACATTCATGCCCCCAGAAGCGAATATGCGCTAATGAATACTTCGCCCGTACGGGAAGCGTGCTGCCGCTTGCGTGTCAATAGCTCCGGTAGTCCGATCCGATCCTCCAACACGGCGCTTAGATCTCTTCCGTCCATTAGAAATAGCTTTGGTCGATTCTGAGAATATGTAGTCAATACGGACTCTTGGAAGCCATTGACGGAAAGGAAGAGTCCAAGGGTGTTCTCCAGCTTGCGACCGATCTTGCCGCTAAAGGAATCCAGGTCAGCAACGTCTGCCCAGTCCTTCCTCCATTTGGCCTCGAATAGATATTCAGTTCCTTCGAATGTGAACGCTCCGTCGATTTGCTCGCCAACAATTCGAAATGACGCCTTCGCGTCTATATCGAAGAGCACAAACAGCTCGTTAGGTAGTCTCTCTAGTGCGTAGCCACGAGCTTGATGATCTTCCAGCCGCGTGAGTTCGTAGAAAAGATCACAAAGTTCTCCGAGCTTGATGCGAATTTCGCGTTGTGCGGCCGCACGAGCCTCCTCCTCCCGTTGCCGCCGGGTCGCCTCTTCTGATTCGGTACGAAGGGCACGGTATGGTTCAACGAGGCCTCGGAGGCTCGCAAGGGCAGCGACGGCCTCTTTATACTTCCGTTCGCCGTCCTCGACTCGCTTTAGGTAGCTCGGGTCGGTGATGTCAGCCGTAGCCAAAATCAAGGTGAGTAGCTCGTCGAGATACTTACCCTGATTAGCGGCCATCGTTTCGACAAGGCGAGCAACTATATTGCGCTTGTAGTCCGTCCAATCGAGATGACCAACTAGCCCTACGTCTGGAAGTACAACGCTCAGATACTCTCTAAGATCCTTTTTGTACCAGAAAACCAGGCTCAGAGCTTCCTTGAGAGGCTTTAAGATAGAGGTGTTTACTCGCTTTGAGGAAGCCGCTGTCATAATCTAACCCACTGCTCGTGACCGAGCGGTGCTTCGTTTAGCCGATCCCAGCGGGCTCGCCAGTCCGGCAGATGCTTGTCCATCAGCTTCGTGAAACGAGGACCGTGGCTACGTTCGAGCAGATGGGTCATCTCATGGACGGTCAAGTATTCTAGGCACTCGGGATGCTTCTTAGCCAGCTCAATATTGAGCCAGATGTGCCCAGTCTCCCGGTTACAGGAGCCCCACTTCGTCTTCATGCGGCGGATGGTCCACTTGGGCACAGTAACGCTCATCTTGCGCTCCCACCTCTCGATGAGGTCAGGGGTAGCCCGCCACAGTTGGTCGCGGTACCAGCGGCCGAGGATCTCCCGCCAATGCTTGAACGTCTTTACGCGGTAGAACTTGACGTTGCGTGCGAACCAGACCCTTTGCACCGTAGCAGAAGACACGCCCTGTGCCATGGGCATCGACCGGCACGACCAGTCCGTCTCACCCTCGGACTTTTCATGCATGATCGCTTGCACGATCTTTGTGACCTTCTGCGGCGGGATCAACGGCTTCGGGCTCCGGCCCTTGCGAACCACACCGATCCCCTTCAGGCCGTCATCCATAAACCGCTTGCGCTGGTTGGATACCGTTGTCGGCGAAACCCCCAGTCGCACACCGATCACCGTGTCGGTGACACCGTCGGCGGATAGCAACAGTGCTCGGGCGCACTGCATATCACGGTGTCTGGCGGTATGTAAGCGGGAGAGCTTCTCGAGCACTTTTCGCTGGCCGACGGAAAGCGGCATTGGGGCAGTAGGAGAGTGCATAGGCCATCCTACCACAAGCCCCACTTATTTGCGAGACCCTACACTAGTCAAGGAGGAACGGGAGCGGATCGAGATCAAGCTGTACGCCGCCAAGCAGCAACTACTCGAGACCGCCGTCAACTAGGACACCGTCGAGGCCAACCTGACGCTGGCCATGGGGCTGGTGCGGACTGCCGACAGAGATCACAAAAAGGGTTGAGACAACAGGAAACTTTGGTGGAGGCGATGGGGCTCGAACCCACGACCTCTTGACTGCCAGTCAAGTGCTCTTCCAGCTGAGCTACGCCCCCGGGACTACTTCATCATATCAATCTTTTATTGGATATAAATACTTATTCTGTACTTAATCCTGTTTTAAAAAAAGTAACCTGTATAACTATGGCAAACGACTTAGACTACGATTTCTCAAAAATCGAGCCGCTCTGGCAAAAGCGCTGGCAGGATCTGGGTATTTACGAAACCGATCCGGACGACAAGCGTCCGCCATATTACGTACTTTGCATGTACCCTTACCCCAGCGGTCCCGCCCACCAGGGCCACGTCAGAAATTACACCCTAGGCGACGTTTTGGTCAGATACCGCAGAATGTGCGGTTACGCCGTTTTGACCCCATTCGGATTTGACTCTTTCGGACTGCCGGCGGAAAACGCCGCCATCAAAGGCGGGGCCCATCCGAAAGACGGGACCGAAGCCAGAATCAAAGAACTGAAATCAAGCGTGCAAAGACTCGGTGCCGCTTACGACTGGCGAAGAGAAATCAAAAGTCACGATCCGAGCTACATCAAATTCAACCAAATGATATTTACAAGATTTCTCGAAAACGACCTTGCTTACAAAGCTGAAGCTCCCGTCAATTGGTGTCCCGGATGCAAAACCGTGCTTGCCAACGAACAGGTTATGGGAGACGGAACCTGCGAACGTTCCGGAGACAAAGTCGAAAGAAAACAACTCAACCAGTGGTTTTTCAGAATTACCAAATACGCCGAAGAACTTTTGGAAGATCTGGACGGTCTCGACTGGCCGGAGCGGGTCAAAATCATGCAGCGCAATTGGATCGGAAAATCAAAAGGGGCCACTTTTAAATTAAAAGTGGAGCAAACCGACCGGCCACAAGACACGGACGGCTGCGAAATCGAAGTTTATACCACACGCCCCGACACGGTCTTCGGCATGACCTACGCCGTCTTGGCCCCGGAGCATCCGCTGGTGCAAAAAATTACCACCGCGGCGCAAAAAAAGGCCGTGGACGACTTACTGGAGAAAGTCTCCCAATCAAATGAAATAGAAAGACTCTCCGGCGAAGGAGACACCACAAAACGCGGGGCATTCACGGGAAGCTATGCCGTCAATCCCTTCAATTCAAAGCGCATACCGATTTACATAGCCGATTACGTCCTCATGGGCTACGGCACCGGCGCCATCATGGCCGTGCCGGGAGAAGACGAGAGGGACTTTGAATTCGCCAAAGCCCACAATTTGGACATCATAAGAACCACCCGCCCGCCGGAAGGCCACGGAGAAACCCCGTATCCGGGACCGGGAATCAAAATCAACAGCGGCTTCCTCAACGGATTGGATGTGGATGCGGCAAAAGAAAAGGCCGCCGAATGGCTCGCCGAAGAAGGCGCCGGCGAAAAAAGCACCCAATACAGACTCAGAGACTGGCTGATCAGCAGACAAAGATACTGGGGCTGTCCGATCCCGGTCGTCTATTGCGAAAAAGACGGAGCCGTCGCCGTTCCGGACGAAGAGCTCCCCATACTGCTGCCCGACGACGTGGAGTTCCTGCCCACCGGAGAATCGCCCCTGAAATCACACCGGGGATTCCTCAACGCGACCTGCCCCAAATGCCACGGCCCCGCCACGCGCGAGAGCGACACCATGGATACCTTTGTGGACTCTTCCTGGTATTATCTCCGCTTTTGCAATCCTTGGTACGACAAAGCCCCCATCGACCCGGAAGCAGTCGGCCGTTTCATGCCGGTCGACCAATACATAGGCGGGATTACCCACGCCATTTTGCATTTGCTTTACGCCAGATTTTTCATGAAAGCTCTCGGCGACAGCGGACTGGTGCCGAAAGAGATCAGAGAACCCTTTGCCAAACTGTTCACCCAGGGGATGATCAGACTCGGCGGGAAAGCCATGTCCAAATCAAAAGGAAACGTCGTCTCGCCGGACGTCTACTTCAAAACGGTGGGAGCAGACGCCCTCAGACTGGCCCACCTGTTTTTCGGCCCGCCTCAAGACGACGTGGACTGGAGCGAACAAACCGACGAAATTATCGAGGGGTGTTCGCGCTATCTGCGCAAAGTCTGGAAAATCACCACCGAAAAAGACCCGGGGATCGAAAATCCCTCTCGCAACTCAGCCGCTTTTGACAAAAAGGCCACAGACAAATTACAAAAAGTCCTCAACAAAGCGGTGGCTTCCGTTACCGAAGACTTGGAAAAATACGCTTTCAACACGGCGGTATCTTCCTGTATGACACTCACCAACGAGATCAATGCGGCAAAGCGCTCGGGTGCCGAGCCGACTGTGATCGAAAAGGCCAAAGATACTTTGCTTTTACTCTTGGCTCCCCTGGCGCCGCATCTAAGCGCCGAGGCATGGGAAAAAAGAAAAGGCACCGACAGTCTGCTGCACGCACAAAACTGGCCCAAAGCAGATCCGGCATTTTTGGTTGACGAAACGGTAACAATGGTGGTGCAAATAAACGGCAAGCTGAGAGAAAAGATCGAAGTTCCGAGCGACATAGATCCATCCGAAGCGGAACGTTTGGCTTTTGACTCTCCCAAAATAAGCGATACCGTAAGCGGCGCGAAAATAGCGAAAACCATCAACCTTGCCCCCAGGCTTATCAATATCGTGACGGCGCCGGAATAATAACCGCCCGACCGGGCTCGGACAATCGGCACCTTTATAAGCAGTCCCATGTCATCAAAATGGCTTCCGTGCGGTTTTCTCTTAAAAATTTTCTCAGCTCGCGGCGGTATAAGTCCAATTTTGCGTTCTCCAAGAACGCGGCTGCAAAAAAGTCTGTAACATTAAGGAGATGTGGGCGCAAACCCAAAACCCTATTCCGATGATACGGAATAGGCATAAGCGTAAGGGGAAATTAACTTGAAATTCGGTCGCTTTGACGATGAAAATCGCGAATATGTAATCTCTGTACCCGACACGCCTCTCCCTTGGATTAATTATCTGGGAGTGGACGAAATGTACGGTATCTGCTCCAACACCGCGGGCGGATATACGTTTTACAAGGATGCCAGACTCAGACGCATAACCAGATACAGATACAACAATGCCCCGTTCGACGTGGGAGGGCGCTATCTCTACCTCAGGGACAACTCTTCGGGCAATTTTTGGTCGCCTTCCTGGCAGCCGGTAAAAAAGCCTTTGGACAGCTACGAATGCAGACACGGCTTGTCGTATACAAAAATTGCTTCTTCCCAACAAGACATTGCGACGGAAACCACCTATTTTATCCCTCTCGGCGAAACAGTGGAAATCTGGAGAACCCGCATCACCAACAACCGCTCCGACGCTGCCGATCTTTCCCTTTTTTCTTCGGTTGAGTTTTGCCTCTGGGACGCGCAGGACGACGCCACCAATTTCCAAAGAAACTTTTCCACCGGCGAAGTGGAAGTCGACGAAGGCGTTATCTATCACAAAACCGAATACCGGGAACGCCGCAATCACTTTGCCTACTTTGCCTGCTCCGAACCGTTGGCGGGCTTTGACACCCAACGGGAAGAATTTTTGGGACCCTACAGGGGCTTCGACAACCCCGCCGTGGTGGAAGAAGGCCTTTCCAAAAACTCCGTGGCTCACGGGTGGTCTCCGCACGGCTCCCACCACGTAAAGCTGCATCTGCTTCCCGGGGAAACAAAGGAAATTATTTTTGCTCTCGGTTACTCGGAAAACGACCCGGACAACAAATTCGATCCCCCTTCTTCGCAAATCATCAACAAGGCTTCGGTAAAACCCGTCATCCGCAAATGGCTGGATTCCGCTCGGGTAGAAGAGGGATTCAACGCTCTGAGACAGCACTGGACGGACCTGCTTTCGGTTCTCGAAGTACACACCCCCGACACAGACACCGACCGCATGGTCAATATTTGGAACGCTTACCAATGCATGGTTACTTTCAACATGAGCAGGTCAACGTCATTTTATGAATCGGGCATAGGCCGCGGGATGGGCTTCAGGGATTCCAATCAGGACCTCTTCGGTTTCGTGCACATGATTCCCGAAAAAGCCAAAGAGCGAATCATCGACATAGCTTCGACCCAATTGGAAAGCGGGGGCGCTTATCACCAGTATCAGCCCCTCACCAAGCGCGGCAACAACGACATCGGGTCCGGATTCAACGACGACCCGCTTTGGCTGATTTTGGGCGTCGCTTCTTACGTAAAAGAAAGCGGCGACGTTTCCATTCTGCAGGCTCCCGTCCCCTACGACAACAGATCGGGCAGCGAAACCCCGCTTTATGAGCACTTGGTAAAAAGCATCCACTACACTCTGGACAGGCTCGGCCCGCACGGCCTGCCGCTTATCGGCAGGGCTGACTGGAACGACTGTCTGAACCTCAATTGCTTTTCCACCACCCCGGGCGAGCCTTTCCAAACGACGGAAAACCAATCCGGCGGCGCCGCGGAATCCGTCATGATCGCAGGCCAATTCGTATCGGCCGCCAAAGAGATGGCCGAGATTGCCGCCCTGCTCGGAAACGACGCCCAAAGCGCCGAATTTGCAAAGTACGCCGAAGAGATGACGGCTGCCGTCATGGAAAACGCCTGGGACGGACAATGGTTCAAGCGGGCCTATGACTTTTACTCAAACCCCATAGGTTCTTCCGTCAACGAAGAGGGGAAAATCTTCATAGAGTCGCAGGGCATCTGCATCATGGCCGGGATAGGCATATCGTCGGGTCATGCCGATACCGCTTTGGAAAGCGTCAATCGGCATCTGGCCACGGAGCACGGCATAGTTCTTCACCAGCCCGCTTACTCAAAGTATTACCCGGAATTCGGAGAGATATCTTCCTACCCCCAGGGTTACAAAGAAAACGCCGGAATTTTCTGCCACACCAACCCCTGGATCATGATCTCGGAGGCGATGTGCGGCAACGGCGACAGGGCTTTTGACTACTACAAAAGAATCAACCCGTCCAAAAGGGAGTCCATCAGCGAGATACACAGATGCGAGCCTTACGTCTACGCCCAGATGATTGCGGGGAAAGACGCCCCGACCCACGGGGAAGCGAAGAACTCTTGGCTCTCCGGAACGGCCGCTCTCAACTTCACGGCCATATCGCAGTGGATATTGGGCATCAGGCCCGCCTATGGCGGACTCACGGTGGATCCCGTCATCCCTTCGGACTGGTCCGGTTTTACGGCCACCCGCAAATTCCGCGGAGCCGTTTATAAAATAACCGTCGAAAAAGAACCCGGCTCTTCGGGAAGGGTGCAAGAGCTCACCGTAGACGGAACGGTTGTTTCGGGCAACACCGTACCGCTTGCCAAAGCGGGAGAAACCGTGACGGTGACGGCCAGAATTTCCTGATAAAATCCGCAACAACCCGGACCGGTTAAATCGGTCCGGGTTGTTTGTCACAAATACCGTGTTTTCCCGCGGAACCTACCCGTCAAGGCCCATCATGGGAACGGCCCGCGATATTTCGGACAGCGAATTGAGTTGGCAGTCCGCCAGGGAAAACCTGACGTCGCTTTGCTCGTTTGCCGGCGGCACGGCAATGACTCTCATCGACGCCGCTTTGGCAGCCACGACGCCGTTCAAGGAATCTTCTATGACCACGGCATGCATGGGCAACACCCCGACCAGCGTTGCCGTTGTGATAAAAATACCGGGATGCGGTTTGCCGTATATTTCGTCCTCGGCCGAATAGATCACGGAAAACCGATCCCTGAGATTGAATTTTTTCATGACCACATCGATGATCTCGTAATTCGATCCGGAAGCCAAAGCCAACGCAACACCTCGCTCCGCAAAGAAATTGATGGCCTCTTCCGCATACGGGATCCGGACCCCGTCTTTTTCGATGCGGTCGACGATCCCTTGGATTATCTCGGAGTAAATGGTCTCGGAGATACCTTTGTCAAAACCGAGAATTGCCTGCCAGTTTCTTATCACTTCGTCCAAACGCACGCCTTTTGTCCGGCCTCCTTCGACGAGGGAAGTGACGTCAAAACCGATCTTGGCAAAGACTTGCTTTTCGACTTCCTGCCAAAAAGGTTCTGAATCGATGATGACGCCGTCCATATCAAAGATTGCGAGTTTGACAGGTATATTGTTTTCAAAAGACATTTGCATTCCTATCCGAACAGCCACATACAAGTGGGGCTTACTTACACGTTACAATTTACAAAATCATGTTCTCATATTAGCCATTCGTTTCCCCCCGAAGATACCTTTCCAACTCTGCCGCTATTTCGTCTCCGGAGGGCAAGTTTTCATAGCTGCGATTGAGCTCTTCGTCGCCCGCATCGACTTGCTCCTCCAGATTCCTCACCATTTCGTAGTGTTCGTCCGAAGCCGACAGCAAATTGTCGAGCTGTGAAGACAATTGGGTCTCCTCCCGGCGCAGACGTTCCAAATCCAATTCCAAGCCGCATATCCGCTCCACAACGTCCAGCAAAGCCAGTGCCGCCTGCGGATAGTACATATTGGAAACATAATGGGGAACCTGGGCCCAGAGATTGAGAAAGTCTACCCCGGCGCGTTCCTTACACTGCTGCCCGATCACGTCGGTAATCGAAGCCGGAGCATCTATCTCTCCGTTCAGATAACCTATTTTGCTGATCGCTTCGATATCGGAACCCGTGGCGATAACTTTTATCTGTCTGGTGTGCGGCCAGGCAAAAGGAAACGCCCCCAATCCGATCAGACGGCGGACTTTGTGTTTCTCGACCACTTTCAGTATTTCCCGACCAAACTCTCCCCACTTGTAATCCGGCTCGGGACCGGTAAGCAAAAGAATGCACTGACCCTTATGATCGCTGCAAAACTTGATGACGGGCTGAGACCACACCAGCGAAGTCAAAATGCCGTTGTGAATTTTGACCCGGGGCCTCCTTTCCCTGCAATCCAGCAAAACGTCCGGGTCAAAAGAGTAAATGACCTCCGAACTGGTGGAATCAGCCAAGGCTTTGGCGGCCGTGGCCGCCGCGTAGCCGGAATCGATCCAGCCGTCCATGGCAATGACCATATCCAGTGAATCGGGTATATCTATATCCGGATCGTTGGCGTGCATCACATTACCAGGCTACAGTAAATTCCTCCCGACCGTATGATAGTTATGTGAAGGATGACCGCAAAAATTTTTTGGCCCGCGGGCCGGCCCCTTTCGTGGGCGGTACACTTTCATCCGGGACACGCCCGGTCAAAATGGGCCCGCTCCAAACATAAAAACCGGGCCTATCCGGTAAGGCAGGCGCCTTTGGCGCTTGCGACAGCCTGTTTGGCATGGTAGCTGGATCTCGTCAGGGGAGAACACTCCACGTGCTCAAAGCCCAAAGAGCCGGCTTTTCCTTTCAGTGTCTCAAACTCGTCCGGGGTATACCACTTGAGGACCGGAAGATGGGAAGATGTGGGACGCAGATACTGACCTATCGTGACTATGGAAACCCCGACGTTCGACAGATCGATAAGCGTATTGAAAATTTCGTCATCCGTTTCGCCGAGTCCCAGCATCAGAGAGGATTTGGTGACCAGGCCGGCTTTTTTGGCCAGGGCCAAAACGGCAAGGCTCCTCGCGTAAGAGGCTTGGGGCCTCACGGCACCCTGAAGACGCAGAACCGTTTCCACGTTGTGGTTCAATACGTCGGGACGGGCGTCGAAAATTACATTCAGCGCTTTTTGATTTCCCTTGCAGTCCGATATCAGCACTTCCACCGTGGTGCCGGGACACTCGGACCTGATGGCTTTGACGGTCTCGGCAAACGCCGCGGCCCCGCCGTCCGGTAAATCGTCTCTGGCAACGGCCGTTACCACCGCGTGTTCGAGCCCCATTTCACGAACGGCTTTTGCCACCCTCCCCGGCTCCGTCGGATCCAAAGAAAGAGGTTTTTGCGTATCGACAAGACAGAAACCGCACGCTCTTGTGCATCTGTCGCCGTTGATCATAAACGTCGCGGTGCCGTCCGACCAGCACTCGCTGATGTTTGGACAACCCGCCTCCTCGCATACCGTTACCAAATTGTTGGAACGCACCGTGGCATAGGAAGAGAAAAAGTTTTTTTCGGTGGAAAGCTTGGCCTTAAGCCATTCCGGCTTTTTGGCAGATATCTTCACCGCCGAAGACAACTCCACCCCGGCTTTTTGCAGACGGGCGGCCGCCCTGTTTTCCTGCTCTCCGCCGTAGTTTTTTTGTTCTGAACGCAAAACTCTCGACTGCAACGTGATGTCGAAATCGCTTCCCGTCAACTGTCCCGCTTTTGAGATAAACATTCCGGCAACTTCGTCGACATCGCAGCCGTATCCCAGCAAACGAAGGGAGGTCATTTTATAATCAGAAATTCCGCACGGCACGATATGCGAGAACATCTCCATGTCCGGCGAGACGTTGAGAGCAAAGCCGTGCATACTTCTGCCTTTGGAAACCCTGACCCCAACGGAACAAATTTTGGTCATTTCCCCCGCCGCGCTCAAAACCCAAACGCCGGGAAAGCCTTCCCTCCTTATAAACCTGATGCCACCGTCGTTTTTTGCGTCGCATTCTTCGCTCAATTGCCTCAAAACGTCGATGACCAAAGATTCCAGCTTGCGGACATGCTCCGGTATGGCATTGGGAGAGAGCGCCACATCGGTAATGAAATAGCCCACGAGCTGGCCGGGGCCGTGGTAAGTGACGTCGCCGCCCCTGTCTGCTTTCACCAACTCCGCTCCCACCGAGGAGAGATCGGGCAGGAGTATGTGTTCTTGTTTGGTTCTTATCCCGGCGGTATAGACATGAGCGTGCTCAAGCAGTATGAAATAGCTGCTTTCGGATTTCCATAAGCCGTGCTGCAAAGCCAAAGCATCCCGGTATTTTGTCACCGGCAGATATCGTATGTTTAACAGTTTTTCTTTCATGAAACCGCCCGTCAACGCCGGCTGTTCTGTACTGTCCCGGAGCATCACGTCTATCGGCCCGCCTTTTGTTCGCCAACAACAACTACTTCAAATAGCGCCACCAAAAACCGAGAGACGCTAAAATCGGGGTAAACCGGGTTCTCAGGACAATCCCAGTTCCTTTGTAAAGTCTCTTTCTTCCAGGGCAACGGAGATATCCCGTAAAAATGCGGCCGCATAAGAAGTGTCGATCACTCTGGCGTCAAAAGCCAGACCCAGCATTCCCATTGAGTGCACTATGATCGCTTCCTCCCCTTCCACGGTCACGACGGTGGGTTTACGCTTGATGGTGTCTATGGACAACACGGCGACTTGGGGTTGAGTAATGATGGGAAATGTCAAAGCGGCACCCATGGCTCCCTGATTGCTGACGGCTATCGTCCCGTTCGTCACGTCTTCCGCTCCCAAAGAACGGGAGCGGGCTCTCGTAACCAATTTCTTGGTCTCCGTGACGAGATCGGAAAAGCTCATGGAGTCAGCCTGGCGCAATACCGGCACTATCATGCCGTCACCTTCCAAGTTGACCACGATTCCCACGTTGATATAGTGATGGACGATGAGTTCGTCTCTCCCCACGGACGCGTTCATTTTCGGATATTTGGGAAGCACGTTGAGCAAAGCGCTCAGGACAAAGGGCAGATAGGTAACATGAAAATCAAACAAAGTGTTGGTCGGCTTATTGAGAAGCTGCCTGGCCTGTTCCACTTTTTCAAAATCGACTTCTCTGGCCACAAAAGCATGCGGCGCAATCGATTTTGACCTCACCATGTGCTCCGCCGTTACCCGTCTCATGGAGGTAAAGGGAATTCTTTCGTCGTTTTTTTGGGACGAATTGGCGGCGGACCTGGGGGCGGTTTCCTGGTTTTTTCTGTAGCTTCTGACCTCTGTTTCCGCGACGGGCTGATTCTCTGCGAGGTTGTTCCACAGCTTACCCAATATACTGGCCGTTTCGCTTGACTGGGTGACCGCCACCTGATCCTGTCCGGTGGCGACATTGGTTTCCACCGGTTGCACGTTCAGCCTTTCGGCGGCTATTTCTTCGGCCTCCAAAAAGTCGTCCGCTTCTTCGCGCGGCTTCACCCGGGAAACGGCCCGGACGGGAGGCTGCTCCTCCGGGTCTTCTTCCTTGGATACGGCCGAATCGGATTCGGTCGACGCCACACGGGCCGCGACGTCGTCTCTGGTAACCCTGCCGCCCGGGGCGGATCCCGCAATTCCGGCAAGATCCAGATTGTTTTCTTCGGCCATGCGCCTGACGAGAGGAGAGACCACCAGACCTGCGCTTTCGGCGGCATCCGGTTCGGACGCTTCGGGGGCGGGTTCCTGCAAAACTTCGTCCGGAGAAACGTCCGGCTGGCCGAAGGCCGTCGTGTCTTCTTCGGGCAAATAGGCGTCGGGATGCATGTAGCCGGGGTCGTCCTGATTCCCGTCGGCGAGACCGGGTGTCTCCACCTCATAGTCGGCCAAGCCTCCTTCCGAGAAAAATGACTCGGTCGGCACGGGCCGGACGGCGTCGCTCCCGTAGGGGTCCCCGTATTGAGGCATTGCGGGGGTGGTTTCTTCGCTTTCGTAATTCTCCGGCAACAAAGGAAGGCCTTCTCCGGGTGCGGATGCTTCTCTGGGTGCGGGGGCGTCCGCCAATTCGGGATCGATCGTGATTTGGTCCGTATGGGCGGCCAATCCCAACGTCGCGGTGATGGAAGCGAGATCGCGGATGGTGGCCAGGGGATCGGTTTTGGAAGCGGCTTCCGACGCGTTCTCCCGGGGGGCATCCGCCCGGGTGATAACGGCGAGCGTCATGCCCACGTCAACTGTTGCGCCTTCGGGGAAAATAATTCTTTCGATTACGCCGGAGGCCGGAGAAGGAACTTCGGAGTCAACTTTATCCGTGGAAACTTCGAAAAGGGGTTCGTCTTGGGTAACGAAATCACCCTCCGACTTCAGCCATCTGATAATGGTTCCCTCCGTGACGGCTTCGCCCAATTGAGGCATTTTTACGTCAGCCAATGTGTAACCCCCTTCCCGTAAGAGCCAGCACTGTTTCTCCGAAAGTCTCCGAAAGAGTCGGGTGCGGCTGTATGAACTGCGCCACCTCTTGGGGGGTGGCTTCCCAGTTGACGGCAAGATATGCCTGTCCCAGTTGTTCGGTAACCCAAGGACCCACCATGTGCACGCCCAACAATTTACCGGCTTTGCCGGAAGAATCTTTTTCGCATATGACTTTCACGAATCCGTCCGTTTCACCCAAGATAATTGCCCTTCCGTTTCCTCCGAAAGGATCCTTTTTGACAAGGATATCATAGCCCACCTCCCGAGCGGCGCGCTCTGTAAGACCGACAAAGGCCACTTCCGGTGCAGAGTATATGCACCAAGGAACTTTTTGGTAATCCACGGGAAGCGCTTTTTCCCCCAAAATCTGCTTTATGACAAAAATGCCTTCGGCAAAACCGACGTGCGCCAATTGCGGCGTGTTTATCAAATCGCCTATCGCAAATACGCCTTTGGCCCCGGTCTTGAGATTCCCGTCCACCGCAACGTAACCTTTTTCATCCAGCGTGACGGCAGAGTCTTCGGAAAGCAGGGAGGCAGAATTGGGCGAGCGCCCCACCGATACGACGACCTGGTCCACTTCGACGCTGTCGCCGTCGGCAAAAGAAACCAGAACCCCTTCGTCCGAAATCACATTGTTGTTCACCTGAGCCTGTGTTTTTACAAAAATGCCTTTTCTGCGGAAAGACTTTGCCACGGTTTCGGATACTTCCTCATCGCAGCCCGGCAACAAAGTTCCGGTGACTTCCACCAGCGTTACTTTTGAACCGAAGTCGGCGAGCAGGGAGGCGAATTCGCAACCGATCGCTCCCCCGCCTATCACCAGCGACCTGCCGGGAACCGCTTTCATTTCCAGCACGTCGTCCGAAGTCAAAATGCGCGAGCCGTCAGGCACAAAACCGGGGATGCTTCTGGGACTGGAACCCGTGGCCAGGATAATGTATTTGGCCTGCAGCAATTGCCTGTGCCCGTCGGCGGAAATAACCTCCGCGACGTTATTGGCCAACAACTTGCCCGTGCCCTGGACTATGGATATTTTCCTGTTCCGCATCAGACCTTCAAGTCCCCTGTGCAGGCGGTCCACCACCGTCGATTTGCGGCCCTGCATCACCGAAGCGTCCAGCACCGGCGGAGAAGAGAGAACCCCGTAATCTCTGGCCTGCGAAATGGAGACAAAATTTCTCGCCGTTTCCAGCAATTCTTTTGCCGGTATGCACCCTCTGTGCAAACAGGTTCCGCCGACTTTGTCTTTTTCCACAACCGCTATTTTCAAACCGGCCGACGCCCCGTAAAGGGCGGCGGCATAGCCGCCCGGGCCGCCTCCTATGATAATGACATCAAAAAAATCTCTCGTGGTGATATCCATCGACATTAATAATTGCCTCCGATCAAACGCAAACGACCAAAAACTGGCGATTCACCCACTTGTTTCCCGGCTCAAGGGTCGTCTGTTAGCCTATTCTACTCCGATGCCAAACGGTTCCGTCAATGCGGCAAATCTCATATTATTACTTATTGGTATTTGCGTCATATGAATTTGTTCGTATATAAAAAAGATATAACCTCGTCGGCACATTCCTCCGGCGGCTTATACGCGGTATCGAGCGTGATGTCGGGCGAAAGAGGTTTTTCGTATATGTCGTCTATTCCGGTGAAGTGACTTATCCCGCCTCCCCGGGCCAACTTATAAAGGCCTTTCGGGTCACGCGACTCACAGGCCTGCAAAGAAGCGGCAACGTATACTTCCACAAATGCCAGATTTTCTTCGGCATGTCTTTTTTTGATAAAATCGTGCATTTCCCTGTAGGGAGTGATGATGGGGACCAAGACCACAAAATTCTGCTTGGCAAACAGGATGGCCACTTCGGCAGCCCTGCGCACGTGCTCGGATCTGTCGGATCTGGAAAAACCGAGATCCCTGCTGATTCCGGAACGCAAAGTGTCGCCGTCTGCCACATAACAGGCCAGGCCTTTGCGTGAAAGTTCTTCAGATATAAAATCGGCCACCGTGGTTTTGCCGGACCCGGAAAGACCGGTGAACCAAACGGTTACCCCTTTTGACGCATACAAATCGTTCCAATCGTCCGTTTCGCAGTATGTTGGCTGCGATAAAGAGCATACAGGACAGATGCCGTTAACGTCTCAGAATAGGGAAGATCCGAGAGGTGACAATATTTTGCGGCAAATATTACGGCAAGCGGCTGTTACGTGTGCGTGAGCAGCATGCCGGCGGCGACGGTGACCTGAGTCTGCTCGTCCACCAAGACAAAACTTCCGGTGGCTTTGTTGACGCGGTATTCGTCGTAGAAAAGCGGAACGGTCGTCCTGAAACTGATGCGTCCTATGTCGTTCAGACCGAGTTCTTTCGCCGATTCGTCGCGGTGTAAAGTGTTGATGTCAAGTCTGTAGCGTATCTCATGCACCAGGGCCTTACCCCAAGCCGTATTGTGCTTGATGGCGAGCTTTGTGCCCTCTTCCAGAGGTTTTTCCGACATCCAGCAGACAGTGGCAGAGAGATCCTGTGATATATAGGGTTTGTTGTGGGGACGGCACAACATGTCCCCTCTGGAAATATCCAGATCGTCGGCGAGTCTGATGATCACGGACATGGGAGGAAAGGCCTGCTCCAACTCTTGGTCGTAGAACTCAATCCCTTCGACCTTGCTCACAAAACCCGACGGCAAAACCATCACTTCGTCTCCGACACCCAAAATTCCCGATGCCACCTGACCGGCATAACCCCGGTAGTCGTGCAATTGCTGCGAGCGGGGACGCATAACCAACTGGACGGGAAATCTGAGGTCAATCAAATTCCTGTCGGAAGCGATGTGCACGTCCTCCAAGTGGTGCAAAAGAGAAGCCCCTTCATACCACGGCATGGCCGTGGATCTGTCGACGACGTTGTCGCCCTGCAGAGCCGATATCGGGATAAAAGTTATATCGGGAATTTGCAGTCTGGTTACGAACGTCTCCAGTTCGGCGCGAATTTCTTGGAAACGCTCTTTCGACCAGCCCACCAAATCCATTTTGTTGATACAGACGACCAAATGAGAAATTCGCAGCAAAGACGCAATGAAAGCGTGGCGTTTCGTCTGTTCGGTGATACCGTTTCGGGCATCCACCAGTACCAGCACCAAATCGGCCGTGGAACAACCGGTTATCATGTTCCTGGTGTGTTGGATGTGGCCGGGACTGTCCGCAATGATGAATTTCCGCTTGGGGGTGGAAAAATACCTGTAGGCTACGTCGATTGTGATGCCTTGTTCTCGCTCAGCCCGCAAACCGTCGGTCAGCAGAGCCAAGTCCACATATTCGTCGCCTCTGTCCAGGCTTGTCTTTTCGATGGCCTCCAGCTGATCTTCAAAAATCTGTTTTGAGTCGTAAAGCAGTCTTCCGATAAGCGTCGACTTCCCGTCATCCACACTGCCGGCGGTGGCAAACCTCAACAAATCAGTCTGGGACATCAAAAATATCCTTCCCGTTTTCTGTCTTCCATCGCGGCTTCGGAAAACTTGTCGTCCGCCCTCGTCGCTCCCCGCTCGGAAATACGGGTTGTCGATATTTCCTGGATAACCTCTTCTATGGTCTTGGCTGTGGACAAAACCGGGGAAGTGCACGTCATATCGCCGACCGTTCTGTAACGCACGCTTGCCGTATGCACCTCTTCTTCCGGATTGGCCGGATCGGGTTGGGTGTAAGGGGTGAGGGCCAAAAGCATCTGGCCTTTTCTGAAAACTTCTCTTTCGTGCGCGAAATAGATACCGGGCAACTCTATGCTTTCATTTTCTATGTATTGCCAGATGTCCAGTTCCGTCCAATTTGACAGGGGGAATATCCTGAAGTGCTCCCCTTTCCTGTATCTCCCGTTATAAAGATTCCACAGCTCGGGTCTTTGGCGCCTCGGGTCCCATTGTCCGAATTCGTCCCTGTGCGAAAAAACTCTTTCTTTCGCCCTGGCTTTTTCTTCGTCACGGCGGCCTCCGCCAAAAACGGCGTCAAATCTGTTTCTGGCGATCGCTTCGATCAGACTGTGAGTCTGCAACCTGTTGCGGGATGCCCCCGGTGTTTTGTCTTCTGTCACTTCGCCGTTGTCGATGGCATCCTGGACACTGCCCACGACGAGACGGACTCCGAGTTCGGCAACACGTCTGTCCCTGAAGTCAAGGACTTCCGGGAAATTGTGACCGGTATCTATATGCAGGACCGGAAAGGGCAATTGACCCGGCCAGCACGCCTTGACGGCCAGGTGCAGCAAAACCGCCGAGTCTTTCCCGCCGGAGAAAAGAAGACATGGTCTTTCAAACTCGGCGACAACTTCTCTTATGACATATATGGCTTCGGCTTCGAGAGCTTCTAAATGTGAAAGTGTGTAATTCAAAGTATGACCATTTTAGTCATATTTTGAGACCCTTCTCTAAAAAATGGAAATTTTATTCGCCGATATTTTATTTTTTGCCTTCACGGGCCATGATGTCCCTGGCCGCTTTATTGGCCAAACTGTCCGCCAATTCATTAAATGTATTGCCGGCATGACCCTTCACCCATCTAAAACTTATTTCGTTTTGGCGTTCGTCTATTGTCCGAATCAGGAGCGGCTCCCAAAGGTCCCTGTTGGCCACCGGCTCCCCTTTGGAATTGCGCCAATTGTTGGCACGCCACTTGACCCACCAACCGTCTTTGAAGCAATTGACCACATAGGCGGAATCGCTCACCACGACAAGAGGTCCGGATAAGGCATTAACCGCCATCAATACCGCAAAAAGTTCCATTCTCTGATTGGTCGTTACGGACTCGGAACCGCAGTCGTGGACGGTTTCGGAAATAACCCACGCCCAGCCCCCCGATCCCGGGTTGCCGATGCAGGCGCCGTCCGTGTACACCGTCGTGTTGCGGGTTGTTTCTTGTCCTGACATCATACGCGATTTTCTCCAACAAAAATTTTCCTACAAACAAGATAGCAGAAACAAAACCGCTCTCTCCGGCCTGAGGGCGGCGGCGTGTGCGCCGAACTGTTATGATGGCGTTAAAAATCTTCTCACAAAGGCGGCAACGGATGTGAAAAACTCCCAAGAAACAATGCTCTCCCTGGCCGGGGAGGAAGCGGCGGACCGGCTGATCAGTCAAAACTTGTTTGCCCTGCTGATAGGGATGGTACTTGACCAGCAAATTCCCCTTGACAGGGCATTCACCGGCCCTTATCTGCTGGCAGAAAGACTCGGGATTGCGCTGACTCCGGAGGCGGTTTTGCAAACCGACACGGACAAATTCTATAAAGCCTTCACCGAAAAACCTGCCCTTCACCGCTTCCCCATCGCCATGGCGGACAGGGTCCTGGGACTGTCCCAAATCCTGACGGCCAAATACCAAAACGATGTCTCTTCACTCATCGAAGGAGCAGAAAATGGCCGGGAACTGCTGAAACGGATATTGGAACTGCCGGGATTCGGAACCCAGAAAGCAAAAATATTTATAGCGCTGTGCGGAAAACAGATGGGTCTGAAATGTCCCGGATGGGAAGAGGTGTCGTTCCCCTTCAGCGAGCCGGGTTCTCTCCTCTCCATTGCGGACATCAAGGACAAAGACTCCTTGGCAAAAGTGAGGGCAAACAAAAAGCTCCTCAAGGAGCAGGCAAAATCGGCCCAAAACAAATAGGTCAAATAAATAAGGATGCGCGGACAAAAAACATTGTCCGCGCATCCAAATATTTACCGATAACGCCTGCATTCGCAAAAAAGGGCGGGACCGGTTCCCGGATTGCAGGCGGGCTTCCGGTCGGGATTCACCAACGGTCCGGTCAGCCGCTAGTGTCCGGACGCCTCCAGGGTCCCAAAACGTTTACTATACAGTTTGACCACCTCCTTCCTCTGGTAAAACCATTCTACAATCCGTTGTCCGGATTTGCCGTCACCTCGGACAGTTCTCCGGAACTTTGGCGGCGCCAAAGCATTTAGCGCGGCGGCGAGAACCAAAAAGCCCGGACAAAACCGGCCGGAACACGGAACGGCGCCATGGCCTTTTGGGGAAGAAACACAAAATAATTTTTACTATCGCCATAGTGGTATTTATATGAGCATAATATATAGGTATGACACTTGAAACCTCCGAAGCCGTGCTGAGTATAAAAGATTTGCATGCCGTCGTGGCAGAGACCGGACGGGAGATCCTGAAAGGGCTCAACCTGGAGATAGCTCCGGGAGAAGTCCATGTCATCATGGGACCGAATGGGTCCGGCAAGTCGACACTGGCAAACGTCATTGCCGGCAACCCCACCTACGAGGTCAACAAAGGTCAGATATTTTTAAGCGGAGACGAAATAACCCACTATCCGGCCGATGTGAGGGCAAAAAAAGGTATTTTTCTTGCTTTCCAGCAACCGGAAGAAATACCTGGTGTGCCCCTCAGCCAATTTCTCCGCCAAGCCATGTCCGAACGTCAGGCATCGCCGGTTTCCGTGCTGGAAGTAAGGGTTCAACTGCAGGAATGGCTCAAGCAGCTCAACCTGGATCCGTCATTCGCAGAGCGTCAATTGAATACAGGTTTTTCCGGCGGTGAAAAAAAGCGCAACGAAATTTTGCAAATGGCTGCCTTGTCGCCGGATCTGGCGATTTTGGACGAAACGGATTCGGGACTGGACATAGACGGTCTCAAGGTGGTGGTCGAAGGCATCAACATCATCAAGGGGTCCAACCCGGACATAGCCATTCTTATTGTTACCCACTATGCTAATATTTTGAAGGATATAGAAGTAAATAAAGTGCATATTTTTACTGACGGAAAAATTGTTGAGACCGGGGACAAAAATTTGGCATCGCTGGTTGAAAAAAGCGGATACGCCAAATGGCTCACACCGTAACCCGGTCCGGCATATATTGTTTTGATAAATCAGGTGAAAAGTGGATAACATCAATTACACAACTAATACAATAAAAGACGGCGCCGATCCCAAATTGCCGTCAGACGACGGCAATTTACTTGATGTAGAAAGCATTAAACAAGACTTCCCGATTCTTACCCGTGAAACGGCAGGCGGACGCATCCGCTATCTCGACTCCGCTTCATCTTCTCAAAAACCCGTACAAGTCATTCAGGCAATGGATGATTACTATCGCTCAACGCACGCCAACGTCCACAGAGGCGTCTACAGAATTGCCGAAGAGGCCACGCACCTGTACGAAAGTGCCAGAGTAGCCGCCGGCAGACTCATCGGCGCCTCCCATCCCGGACAGGAAATAGTCTTCACCAAGAACGTCACGGAGGCCATCAATCTGGTGGCCTATACATGGGGCAGGGCCAACCTCTCAAGAGGCGACGTTGTGCTCCTGAGCGAAATCGAGCACCACGCCAACTTCGTGCCTTGGCTGATGTTGGCCGAAGAAAAAGGGGTTGAACTGCGCTACATCCCCATGGGCAAAGATTACAATCTGGATTTGACCAATATTGAGCGGCTCGCCGACGGGGCAAAGCTGATGGCGGTCACCGCGGCGTCCAACGTACTGGGCTCCATAACAAACCTCCGGACGGTCTCTGCGGTCGCAAAAGCCGCGGGCGCCCGCCTTTTGGTGGACGGAGCGCAATTCGTGCCTCACAGACTTACTGACGTCAAAAGCATCGACGCCGACTTTTACGGCTACACCGGGCACAAACTGCTCGGCCCGACCGGCATCGGCATACTTTATGCGAAAAGAGAGCTCTTGGAAGAGATGCCGCCTTTCTTGGGAGGCGGGGAGATGATCGCCGACGTGCGTCTGGACGGTTTTTCGACCACGGAAATACCGTGGAAATTCGAAGCGGGTACGCCTCCCATTGCCGAAGCCGTCGGCTTGCATGCCGCCATTGACTACCTGGGAAAAGTGGGAATCGACAAAATAGCCAAACACGAAAGAGCTCTCACCGCCTACGCCGTCAATAAGCTGGAGGATCATTTCGGGAAAGACATAACGGTTTTTGGCCCCAAAACGGGGAGCGACGGCGACAGAGCAGGAGTCGTCTCTTTCAAGTTTGCCGACATTCACCCCCACGACGTGGCACAGGTATTAAATGAATACGACGTATGCGTGCGCGCCGGCCACCACTGCGCCAAGCCGCTCATGAGATGCCTGCAAGTACCAGCCACGACCAGAGCATCATTTTATCTTTACAACGACGAACAAGACGTTGACGCTTTGATTCACGCTCTCGATCAAGTGAAAAAAATGTTCGGATAGAGATAGGATATACTAAAGAAATCAATGATGATGGGAGTTTGAATGTCCGCCCTGGAAGACCTGTACAGAGAAATTATACTTGATCACTACCGCTCGCCGAGAAACAGAGGGGAACTGGAATCCCCCCCTGCCGTCAAAGCCGAAGGCTTCAATCCTCTTTGCGGTGATGAAGTCATCATTTATCTTTCGACCAAAAACGGCGTGATTGAAGACATAAAAATCAGCGGTCAGGGGTGTTCGATAAGTCAATCTTCGGCTTCCATGATGTCGGCAGCGGTAAGAGGCAAGTCTTTTGAACAGGTCAGGGAACTTATCGATTACTTCAAACAAATGATGTCCATACACGAATCCCACCTTGACCAAAGCTCAGGTCAGGAAAGCGAAAACACGGAGATCACCGAAAAGCAGCTGGATCTGGACAATATCGGCGAACTGGCCGCTCTTCAGGGAGTTGTCAAATTCCCGGTCCGCATAAAATGTGCCACTTTGGCTTGGAATACACTGGCTCAGGGCCTTGACGAATCAGAAAGCACCAAACAATAACCTCGGTTGCTGCAAAAAACCGCAAAGGCGCGTGGTCGGCAGCGGGCTAAGGGTTGTCGCATCGGACCTATTGGCGATCCCGTTGCCGAAAGATTTCGCTAAAAATGCCGCAAAAAGTTTCTGCCTTAGTCCGCTTCATCAAAAACCAAAAAAACCCAAACAGTAAATTCTGTGAAAAAATTATGTCGTAAATACATGTATAACCAAGACGTGCCAATGCGGACGCTGTATCGGCGACGACCTTCGTTATCAACTTATTAACAGCAGCGAAAACTCCCCGAAAAGACGCTTGCATATGCTAGATTTGACTAGTCCTGTAAGATAAAAAGCTTGGAAGACATTGTCTATAAACATCTTTGACATAATAAAAACTAAGTCCATAAGTCTTCTCAAAAGTAGACTTTTATGGCCTGTACTTGTATATTTTTTGTTATCTGCCCTTGCCTATTGGCCGGTACAACCTTTGAGTTCTACCCATGTGGTGACTTGCGGATGTTATGACATAGCCGAGCAAGCTTGGTTTCTGGCCTGGACACCTCATGCCATTTTGAACGGGATGAATCCATTTTTTACCCATGCCCTGAATTATCCCTATGGGGCAAATCTGGCGTCCAATACCACCATGCCGTTGCTCTCCATACTTGTTTCTCCGATCACTTTGCTGCTTGGCCCCATATCTTCGTTTAACTTACTGATCAGACTGGCTTTTGCTCTGAGTGCCACTTCGATGTTTTTTGTCCTCAGGCGTTATGTAAAATACGATGCCCTTTGTTTTATCGGAGGACTGCTCTACGGTTTTTCCCCTTATATGATCGCCCAAAGTGCCCTCCATTTGAATTTGGCATTTGTGGCTTTGTTCCCACCGATCATTGTCGCCTTGGACAATCTTTTCATAAGACAGACCAATACTCCGAGACGCGACGGATTGGTACTAGGTCTTTTGGTAACGGCTCAGTACTTTATCTCTTCTGAGTTGGTGGCCGATCTTGTTTTGCTGTGTGCAATAGCCGTCGTTATTTTGGCGGTATTCAATCCGAGAAAAGCAAAAGAGAGATTTTTTTACTCTCTTTACGGCATCTTTTGGTCAGCTGTGCCACTGGTGCTGATAGCCGGATACCCGATTGTCTTTTCTTTCAAAGGACCGGAACATGTGGCTGCGCTTCCCACGCTGAAAAACGGAAATAAATTCATATCCGCCGACCTCCTCAGTCCCATCGTTCCCACATCCCATCAGCTGATAGGCTCGGCGACTTCCAAGCTGACGGGCGACTCCTTTATCATGAGTCCCGGAGAAAACGGTGCCTACGTCGGCATCCCGCTTATTCTGGTGACAGGTTTTATCCTGACTTACCTCCGCAAGAATAGGGCAATCCGTTACCTCGGAGCGATGGCCGTTGTGTCTTTTATCATCTCTCTCGGTCCTCAGCTTTATCTGGACGACACGGACCAAAATATTGCCCTGCCTTTTACCTTCCTGGAAAAAATAAAAACCCTCTCTTTGGAAGTTCCTTCCCGCTACATGCTGTTTGCCTATCTGTGCCTGGCAATGCTTTTAGCCGTGGGCCTCGCCGAAATCTACGAAAAAGTCCGGGGACACTTGGAGAAGAAAACACCTTCTTTGCCCGCCGGAAAGCTCAAAGCGTCTCTTTTGGTCTCCCTAATAGCCATCCTGGCACTTGTGCCTCTTTTGCCCGCCCTGCCTCACAAAGAAGCAAAAGTCAATATCCCCAAATACTTTTTCACGAGTCAAGTCACCAAAATCCCTTCCGGGTCCACCGTGCTGGCCTACCCTTATCCGATGTTCACCACAAACTATGCCATGATGTGGCAGATACAGAGCAGTTTCAGATTTAATCTCTTGGGCGGCTACGTGTTCACGCCGATTCAGACAAACGGTCCCTCGAACGCGGGCCTGGGAGGCGGAAATTTGCCGTGGACTCTCAATCCGGCATTGGTGGAGATCATGTTCGAGGAAGGTTACGGAGGCGTCCCGCACGGCGTCGCACCGCCGCCACCTCTCCCGTGGGCATTTGACCAGGTAAGCGAATTTTTCGCCAAATACAAAGTTTCGACGCTACTGGTGAAACCCATGGGAGCCGATCCGCATCTGGTAGTCAGTTTTTTCACCCACATGTTTGGCAAACCCGATAAGTTTGGGAAAATGGATATTTGGTACAACGTGGACACAAGAAAAATATTGCCTCAGTCATGAGAATAAAAACTAAGTCCATAAGTCTTCTCAAAAGTAGACTTTTATGGCCTGTACTTGTATATTTTTTGTTATCTGCCCTTGCCTATTGGCCGGTACAACCTTTGAGTTCTACCCATGTGGTGACTTGCGGATGTTATGACATAGCCGAGCAAGCTTGGTTTCTGGCCTGGACACCTCATGCCATTTTGAACGGGATGAATCCATTTTTTACCCATGCCCTGAATTATCCCTATGGGGCAAATCTGGCGTCCAATACCACCATGCCGTTGCTCTCCATACTTGTTTCTCCGATCACTTTGCTGCTTGGCCCCATATCTTCGTTTAACTTACTGATCAGACTGGCTTTTGCTCTGAGTGCCACTTCGATGTTTTTTGTCCTCAGGCGTTATGTAAAATACGATGCCCTTTGTTTTATCGGAGGACTGCTCTACGGTTTTTCCCCTTATATGATCGCCCAAAGTGCCCTCCATTTGAATTTGGCATTTGTGGCTTTGTTCCCACCGATCATTGTCGCCTTGGACAATCTTTTCATAAGACAGACCAATACTCCGAGACGCGACGGATTGGTACTAGGTCTTTTGGTAACGGCTCAGTACTTTATCTCTTCTGAGTTGGTGGCCGATCTTGTTTTGCTGTGTGCAATAGCCGTCGTTATTTTGGCGGTATTCAATCCGAGAAAAGCAAAAGAGAGATTTTTTTACTCTCTTTACGGCATCTTTTGGTCAGCTGTGCCACTGGTGCTGATAGCCGGATACCCGATTGTCTTTTCTTTCAAAGGACCGGAACATGTGGCAGGATCCGCTTATTCCTCAGGAACGATGAGTGCCTTTCACACCGACCTCCTCAGTCCCATCGTTCCCACATCCCATCAGCTGATAGGCTCGGCGACTTCCAAACGAACGGCAAACCTGTTTGTCGGCGGAAGCAAATCGGAAAACGGCGCCTACGTCGGCATCCCGCTTATTCTGGTGACAGGTTTTATCCTGGCTTACCTCCGCAAGAATAGGGCAATCCGTTACCTCGGCACAATGGCCGTTGTGTCTTTTATCATCTCTCTCGGTCCTCAGCTTTATCTGGACAACACGGACCAAAACATTGCCCTGCCTTTTACCTTCCTGGAAAAAATAAAAACCCTCTCTTTGGAAGTTGTGTCCCGCTACATGCTGTTTGCCTATCTGTGCCTGGCGATACTCTTGACCGTGGGCCTCGCCGAAATCTACGAAAAAGTCCGGGGACACTTGGAGAAGAAAACGCCCTTGGTACCCGCCGGAAAGCTCAAAGCGTCTCTTTTGGTCTCGATAATAGCCGTCCTGGCACTTGTGCCTCTTTTGCCCGCCCTGCCTTACAAAGAAGCAAAAATCAATATCCCCAAATACTTTTTCACGAGTCAAGTCAACAAAATTCCTTCCGGATCCACCGTACTGACCTACCCCTATCCGGTAATCACCACAAACTATGCCATGATGTGGCAGATACAGAGCGGTTTCAGATTTAATCTCTTGGGCGGCTACGTGTTCACGCCATTTTTGCCGACGACACCCAATGCCAAAATCACCGGCGGAGGGTTCGGCCCCGTGATCTTCGAAGGAGGAACGGTGCCGGTAGTGCTCTTTGAGCAGGCCTATGCCGGACCGCCCAAGTCGGGCCCGAACGTTATCCCTCCGCTCCCCTGGGCGTTCGCCCAATTGAAGACCTACCTTGCCGCATACCATGTCAATGTGATTATCGCCGCCAGAGTCGGCAAAGACCCCGGATATGCCACTGTCTTTTTATCAAAAGCCCTGGAAATGAAACCTGAGCATTTCGGCAACGTCGACATCTGGTTCAA
Organism: Actinomycetes bacterium; assembly: GCA_021796535.1. GTDB lineage: Bacteria > Actinomycetota > Acidimicrobiia > Acidimicrobiales > Bog-793 > JAJZMK01. The sequence goes on from JAKABW010000005.1 coordinate 33,264, forward strand.
CGTCGGCCGCTCGCCGTTATTGAAATAGCGGCGGACCGGTCTTCCCGAGCCGATCCCGGATGCGGGAACGGTCAGAACCGGCGAAGTAACATGTCCTCCGAAAGCCGTCTCGCCAACGAATTCTGTTTCTTCCCGCCGGTCTCGGAAAGCTCCGAGAGGAGTTCCCGGCGAAAGCCGCTCACGAAACTGGCGACAAAAGGCGGACAACGACCGGACCTGCTTCGGCCTCGGGTTCCGCCGCAACAATTTTCTGGCCACACCTCCGCCGCCTAAGTCAAATATTTCCCCCAAGATCTCCGCCGACAGGAGCGACGGATTCCCGCGGCGGGATTGTCAAAGAACGAAAAACCGGCAGTTCCCGTCGGGAATCGCACCATACCGCCCAAATAACGGATTTTATCCGTACACCCCGTACATCATCTTTGCAAAAAGCAGGATCAAAAAGACCGTGTACCCGTAGTTTATGTATTCTGATTTTATTTTCTTGCCCAGCATGAGCAAAGCCCCCGCGCGGGCTCCCGCGATTACGGCGAGCGACAGAGAAGCAACAAATATCCATGAGGCATGCAGATCGCCCAAACGTCCCGCCAGGCCCGACAGGGAATTCAAAACAACCAAAAAAGAGGAGAGAGCCGCTGCTTTTTTACCCGGGTAGGAGAGAAGGAGGAGGACTGGAACCAAAAGAGATCCCCCGCCCAGTCCCACCATTGCCGAAAAAAAGGATATACCCACGACGGCAAACAACAAATAAACGAATTCCTTTTTGTCAAAGACGAGCGAACTGCTTGGGTCAGGTTTTTTTATCTTCAGGGACATCGCTGTGCGAATAGCGACAAACAATACCGCGGCGGCAAATATCTGAATCATTGCCTTATCCGGTACATACCTCGCCGCATAGCCGCCCAGCAAAGCGGCCGACACCGCCGGAAGCGCCACTTTCAATGCAATCGGCCACTCTGTCATGGATCGTCTCGCATACGTGAATGCCGCCGTGGCCGAAGTCAGTCCGGTCAGCACAAGTGCCGTGGGTTGAGCGACGGATTTTATGGCATAGCCAAAAAAAATCATTGCCGGAACATAAAACATCCCGCCGCCCAGACCGAGCATCGCAAAAAAAACAGAGGATACAAATATTACCAGAACAAGCAAAAACAACATAAAATATTTATGATATAAACATTTTATTAGCACATGGTTGACAATAATCTTTTCCGTCGTAAGAAACGACATATGACGTCACGACGGCTTCTCCGCAGGATTCACATATTACGGCTTCGAATAAAGACTGCTTTTGTTGTATCGGATAGCCCTCCATGCGCTTATATGAGAACAATTCGGTGTCGCTTGCCTCCAAAACACCGTTGACAACAAAATCTATATCTTCCTGCGGCAATTGATTCGGGGGAACTTTGTTCTTTCTCATTTTGAAAAAGTTCGTTTCCATAAAACCCATCAGCACTTCGCTTCGCAGCAGGACGCGCACGGCTTTCTTGGATGAGGGCTGGATGAGGGTAAAGGCGAATTTTCCCAACGGATTTTTGGAAATGTTGTCTTTGCCGAAAGTGGTGCCGGCCGCATACTGCACGCCGTCACCGAAGCAATTGGCAAAGTGGCTGTTTCCTGTTTCCACTATTCCGAGCAGTTCGTGGTCTTTGGCTCTTTCGGTATTCAACAATTCTAAAGCCAGATACCCGGCTCTTAAACCGTAAAGGGAGGCGGGACAGCGGTGACCGTGAAAGGCAGCCAAAGATTCCAAGGTTTTTTCGTTTACATATTGCGGCATGAGGTACTCCTTTATATTGATAACTATCGATATAAAGGAGTATAGGATGATCTGTCGGCCTTGATGAGTGTCCAAAGACCCTAAGTGCCGCACTGATTTTGTCGGCAGATCTTTTTATGCCGATAGGACTTTTATCCCGTCGACATCGGGCAACAGCAATTCCGATTTGCCGTCAAGCCCGGATTCGGCCAGCACGGCTGCTCCCTTTTCACAAACGCGCCCCGCCGTCGTTTTCTCACAGATTCCCAGTATCGCCGAACCCGCCCCCGACCAGCAGGCCGCCAACGCTCCGCCTGCCACCAATTGGGACATCAAATAATCGGCTTCCGGAAACAGCTTAGCTCTGTATCGTTGATGCAGACGGTCTTCACAGGCTTCCTGCATAAGATTGTCGATATCGGCAAAACCGGCTATCAGCATCGCCATCCTGCCCAAGTTGAATATGGCATCCTCGCGCATAATCATTTCCGGCAAAACCGACCTGGCCTCTTTGGTGGTAAGTTCTTTGTCCGGTATGAGCAACACAAAAGCGAGCCTGTCGTCAAGGGGGAGTCTTCGCACCGCCGCGTCGCCGGCCACGGCCACCAGGCCCCCGTGAAAAGAAGCTGCGGCATTCTCACCGTGTCCTTCAAATCCTATGGCGACGGACAAGGGGTCCCGTGCTCCGCAGGCGGCGGCGACCCCGAGGGCAAGGGCAGCCGAAGATCCCAGGCCTCTGGCAAGAGGAATTTCTGAGGAGATAACAATTTCCGCGTCGGTGTGACCCAAAACCTCTCCGACCACACGCGCCGCCAAATGCGATTCGTCCGCCGGCAAATGACTTCCTTCGCCAAAAGAGAGTATGGAGAGTCTGTTGGCCGGCTTTACTTCAACTTCCATATACTTGCCCAGCGCCACGGCCAGCACGTCAAAACCGGGGCCCAGATTGGCAGACGAAGCGGGAACTCTTACTTTCATATCAAACACCTGTCTCTTGAAGCATGCGTCAGCCCTTCGCCGTTATGAACTTATAGTCGACGGGAAGTCCTGCGATCGGAGATAAATTGATGACCGGAACACGTTTTATCACATTCCCGGCAACGGCCAAATTCAAATACCCCACCGTAGAAAACTTATGTCTCCCCGGCAAGGCAAAGTTGGGTACGGACAGCGAAAGGTTGATCCTCATATGGGGCCAGGCGGCAATTTTGACTGGATGCCTGGAGGTGCGCAACAATACTCTGGATGTGATCCATTTCGGCAAGACATAACCTACCAATCTGTTTTTTTCCGGAATCACATAGGGCACCAGAACTTTTTTTGCCTGTCCCAGCAGCTGCTCATCGGCGGCTGCCGCCTGATAAAGACCGTTGGGCTGTCCCGTGACGCCGGTGACCACCAATACGTTTTGCGTCCCCACCTTGGTATAGGCGGCAGTCACCAGACAACCTCCGGCATGACCGGTAAAGCCGGATTTGACTCCTATAATTCCGTCCCTCCCGAGAGCGGGATTATAATTCGTGATGGTTCCCACCACCGGAAAAGGCAGCGAAGCGTTGCGGACGATGGACCTGACGGCCTGATTGGCCATAAGTATCGAGGCCAGCTTGACCTGATCGGCCGCCGTGGATTCAGAACCGCGGTTCACTCCGTTGGTGTCCACGTAGTGGGTTCCCGTCAGACCGAGCACCCGTGCCTCGGCATTCATTTTGGCGACAAAAGCGGGGATGCTGCCTGCATCCCATTTGGCCAAAACATCTGCTATGTTGTCGCCGGACGGGATCAAAAGCGCCTCCAAAAGCTGTCTTTCGGTCAGCAATTCGCCGTTTACAACTTTTACGTTGCTCAAGTCGTTTTGGTCGTCATAAATATATTCGGCGACATCCGCCTGATTGATCCTGACGGCCGGACCGCTTTCGTTCGGTCGGAGAGGATGATCCTTCAGAACGATATAAGCCGTCATCATTTTGGTAAGACTGGCTATCGGCACCGTCTTTTGCACGGGCGAAGAAGACACCAGCCCTTCTCCCATCACATAAACAGCACCCTCCCCGGTTTTTGGCCAGACGAAGCGGGAGGGAGCGCCTTTTACCACCAACAAGTTTCTCACCGTAAGACGGGCTCCGGAAGCCTTGGCAAATACCTTGTGATATTTGATGGATCCCGAAGATCCCACCACCGCACTCGTCAGATAAGCCGGCAAAAAAATAAAAATAAAGAGCACGGAACCGGCCATTATTCTGTTTCGCCTTATTTTTTTCCGTCTGAGGGCGCGACGTCTCTCGATTTCGGCCAGTCTCTTGGGCGAAAGGGGCGGTCGGGCCAATACGGAGCGGTCTCCGGACACCGCTTTTGGCTTAAGGGAAGCGGGGGGTTTCTGGCCGTAACGGACGCCCCTCACCACCCTGTCCGATCCCGCCGCGACGCGAACGACGTCTCTCGGAACGGCTCCCGCCGGGCGGGCCACGTCTTTTCGCACCGGTCCTTTCGTCCCCGGCACGCTCCGCCGCTGAGCCGGGCGGTAACCTCCCGGATCCGAATCGAAACTACCTGACACGGCTCTTCATCTCTTCGAATTCTTCCCTGCTCATCAAAACGGAACGGGCTTTCGATCCTTCCGCCGGACCCACGACGCCCTTTTGCTCAAGCAGATCCATCAGCCGACCCGCCCGGGCAAAACCCACGCGCAGTTTCCTCTGCAACATCGAAGTTGAGCCCATTTGAGCCTGCACGACCAATTCCATCGCCTTTTCCAGCAATTCGTCGTCCGTGCCAGCGACGGAATCGAGATCGTCGGACGGCAAAGCGCCCTCTTCCCCCTGGATCCCCTCCTGATATTTCGGTTCGCTCTGATTCAGCCAGAATTTGACGGCTTCCCTGACTTCTTCTTCGGAAACCCACGGACCCTGGATTCTCCTCGGTACGCTGGAGGTGGCCGACAACAGCAAAAGATCCCCTCTGCCTATCAGTCTCTCCGCCCCCGGCTGGTCCAGAATGACCCTGGAATCGGCCAGAGAAGACACCGAAAAGGCAAGACGGGAAGGAATATTGGCTTTGATGACACCCGTTATCACATCAACCGAAGGGCGCTGGGTGGCAATCACCAAATGGATGCCTACGGCCCTTGCCATCTGGGCTATCCGACATATCGAGTCCTCCACGTCCCTGGCCGCCACCATCATCAAATCGTTCAGCTCGTCCACGACAACGAGAACGTAGGGAAGCGGCTCAGGAAACGAATTGTCCGATTCTCCGAAATCTCTGCCGGACTGGGCAAAGACCGGATTACCGTCTTTTGAATCCGAAAGAGGAGCGCCGTACTCTTTTCCCGGGGAAAATACGGTTTCCGGTTCGTCTGCTTCCCCGGGGATGAACTTGGCGACAATTGCGTCCATTCTCTCCGCACCCGCGTCGTATTTAAAAAGAGTGCCTTCCAAAATAGCCTGATTGTAGCCCGTGATATCTCTTACTCCGGCTTCGGCAAGGAGGTCGTAACGCCTTTCCATCTCGGCCACAGCCCAGTTCAAAGCGTTGGCGGCCTTCTTGGGATTGACCACAACGGGGGTCAGCAAATGAGGCAAGCCGTTGTATTGACCGAGTTCCACACGTTTCGGGTCCACCAGGATCAGGCGGACCTGGTCCGGCGTGGAACGCATCAAAATGGAGGTAAGCAGAGAATTGATACATGAGGACTTGCCGGCGCCGGTGGCTCCGGCTATAAGCAGGTGCGGCATCTGTGCCAGATTGACCATAACGGCCCTGCCCGCTATGTCCCTGCCGAGTGCCACGTCCAAAGGATGCGTGGATCTTTTGGCCTCGGGGGAAGAAAGGACCTCCCCCAAAGTCACCAAATGCCGATCCTCGTTGGGAACCTCCACCCCTATGGCGGATTTCCCGGGGATCGGCGCCAAAATCCTGACATCCGGAGAAGCCATCGCGTAAGCGATGTCTTTGGCCAGACTCGTCACCCGAGCCACCTTGACGCCCGCTCCCAACTCGAGTTCGTAGCGCGTGACCGTGGGGCCGGCGGTAAAGCCGGTGAGATGCGTTTCCACCCCGTGGGATGCCAGAGCCGCTTCCAGCGCCAGTCCCCTCGAGCGGATGGCCTGCCTGTCGATATCTTGTTTGTCCCCCATCTTAAGCAATTTCAATTTGGGCAGCCGCCAAAGAGTCTGCTTCTTGGCAAACGACAGCAACGAAAGCTGCTCGCCGTGTTCCGCCTCCGCCGACGGCTTTGCTTCGGCGGAAAGAAACGGCTCTTTGCCGCCCGGGAATGCGGCGGACGGGAAGTCTCTGTCTTCCCCGGCGGGGGCCGGCAATGCGGTTTCCTCAGCCGGAAAGTCTTGCACGGAAGAGCTCCCGTCGGAAACCCCCCCGGACAGATCGTCGTCAAAAGCGCCCAAAAACACCCGCGGCGCACTCTTGGAAACGGCGGCGGTATCCGGAGTCGGTCCCGGCAAAACCGGATCGCGCAAATAAGCTTCCGCATCTTCCTCCCCGGAGGGTTTTTCGCTTGGCTCCCTCAAAGAAAGAGAGCTTTTGGCCCCCTTTATGACCCCAAAGAACCTTTTGCCAAATCCCTTGGATACCGATCTGGCCTGCATGGAAACGGATCCGGCGGCGGAAAGAAAAAATACCAGCGCGAAAACAACGGCTGCTCCCGCCGTTCCTATCAGCGAAGCCGCTCCGACGGCCAAAGCGGATCCGACATAGCCCCCGGCGCCGCCCAAATGCGGAGCGGCGACGGAAAGACGGGGGGATCCGGCGGCAATTGCCGCCAGTCCGTCTCCCGCGATCCACAGGAAAAACAGGGAGAAAAAGATTCCGGCCAGTCCTCTTCTGGGTTTTTTTGCCGTCAGTGTGATGCCGGAAGCAAGCATGGACACGGGCAAGATATCCGCGCCCCACCCGAACGCCAGAGCGCCGTACTGACGCAAAAATCTGCCGGTCGGACCCAAAACGTCCAGATAAATTCCCAAAATAAAGAACAGGGCCAGAATAATTAAAACCCAGCCGGCGATTTCGTCTCCGGCTTTTGAGCGGTTGGGGTCCGCCCGCAAAAATCCGGCTTTTTCTTCCGAAGGTTTGGCTTTGGCGTTGGGGAGAGTCCTTTTTGCGGCAGACGATGCCCGAGAGACGGATGCGCCCGAAGCCGAGGCTACTGTTTTCTTATTGGCCCGTCCTGTCATATTTGTTCTGCTTTTCGGTGCGTTCGTCACAATAACATTAAAACTTACACTATTTATAACCTGATATTGAGTTATATACAAGCACCCGCGGCAAAAGATAACCTCAATTGCGCAAGATGATGTCCAGAGGGTTTTTGATGGTGGGCATCACCAGAGATACCTGAATCGGATTTTTCCACATCAAAATTCTGTAAGGACCGTCCGTCATTTGAGTCTTGGGTACTCCGTATGTTTTCTCCGCTGACAGCGTGTTTACTTTGCGCCAAGGCTGGTAAAGGTTGTAAATAAAGAATTGGAATTGATGCCCGGCGTACCAATTCTCGGTGGACTGACGCCCGTAACGTCGCAGTCTGTCGGCGGCGGCGTTCGTGACGGGTCTTATGGCGACTCTGCCTTTTGATTCCACGGTGACGATGGAGGAAACCCAATAAGCGCCCACCCCTTGGGTCAGTCCTTTTGCCTCCAGGTAAGTTACCAGCCCTTTGAGAGGCTGGGAAGCTGCCGGCAGAGCCATTTCGTTTTTGACCTGCACGGCGCCGGCGATAAGCGACAGAAAGGTGACCAACGGTATTATTGCCACAAAGGAATACCTAAAAAACTTTTTCCCAAAAAAACTTTTTGTGCGATCCGCGCCGCGTGCCGGATTCTGCCCGGCCGGTTCTTTTTCCAAATGCATGGGGGTTTGCTCCGGCTCGAACAGGGAAGAAGTCTGAGGTTCGCTTTGTCCGACATCTGACAGATAATCATTTTGTGCGGCAAGCGGGTAGGAAAACCCGTCGCCCGCCCCGACCACGGGAAACACGCCCACGGCAGAAGAAACGGCGGATTGCCGTGAGGAAACACTTTTTGCCGCCACAGCCCGGATGGGGCGCAAAGAGGAAAAAGAGTGCGACGGGAAATGACTTTCCTGTCTTTTGTCTGAAATAGCCGCCAAGGCATAACCGAGCACCCTCCCGGTCAGGACGACGGCAAAAAATATCGCCGGATCCATGTACTTTGAATACTGGGTATTGTTGCTGGTCGCCCCTCCGATAAAAGTCACGAAGTCGGCGAATATACCGAGCAAAAGCAGGTCGTTGAAGTGCCATTCCTTGGGATCTGCGTTGAAATTGCCTTTATTGCCCCTGAAAATCGCAACCACAGTGTTGCCCAAAGAAAACAACACGACGGCACATATCACAAACAGCATCACGGCGCGCAAAACTTCCGGAAGCAGGTCGGCATTGGAAGGAGCGGAGGAAATGGAACCGACGCCGAACATGGCCGCCATGCGTCTCGGGATATAACCTACGTTTGCGCCGATTTGCGACAACTTCAACGGTATGTTTCTGTTGACCAGTTCAAAAGTACCGAAAACATCGGCCAAGAGACGCAACCCTATCGCCAGCGGCATGCTGAGCAAACCGGCAAAAAATGTTTTGGAACCGGCAGAAAACTTCCTGCTCCGCAGCATGGCCACTATCCCGCTTATGACAATTGCAGAAACGCCGAAATCCACCAAAAGCAGGTCACCCAGCAGCGCTATTGCCAAAATAAAAGTGGCCAAAACCGCCGAAGGCCAAGTTTGCCGCCTGCCGAGTAAGGCAAATGCCGCCAGACAATACAGCACGGTGGCCACGTGCCAGGGCCCCTGCAGAAAGTAGTAACTAAGATCCGGACTCGGCAAGGCCAGACAGATCAGCACCAAAAGCGGACCGAAGAACCCAACCGGCTTTTTGTCCGGTCTGTAGACCAGCAAAACCGCGGCCGCTATCGTCATCGCGGCGATAAAAGACGGCGTCAGGGTCAGCAGTGCCGGCCCGAAGCCCACTATTTTAATCAAAAGTGCGTTAAACATCGCGTCCAGAGTCCAAAAAGAATCCAGCGACATGGACCAGCCGCGCAGCAACCAATTGCCGCGCGAGATGGAGAGACCTTCCAAAATGACGGTGGCCCCGTCCGAGTCACCGGGAACATACCTTGTGGATATGGCGTTTAGAAAAGGGGTCAGTACCGCCGTGATGGCAACAAAAGTGAAAAGCCTGTAGAAAAAAATCTTGAGCTTGGCTTCCCCGGCGGACACATCACGGTTCATTCCATCACTACCATCGGTATGACTATCGGCCGGCGCTTGGTGTATTCGTAAATCAATTTAGAAATTTCGCGCTTGATGATTCTCTTTATTTCAACGGGGTCGGCACTTTGAGCCACAAGGGCATACGTTACGGCTTCTCTGATTACGCCGAGTGCCTGTGGCAAAAAAATTTCCTCCTCTCCCGCACCCAGCCATCCGCGAGAGGTTATGCACGGCTCGCCTACTATTTTCTCTCCGGAAACCGCCACAGCAATCGTCACGACGCCGTCCGATGCCAAAAACCGCCTGTCGCGCAAAACGTCTTTCATTTCGCCTATGGTCCCGTCGACATACACATAAGGGGCGGGAATTTTATTGACTATCTTTACGCTGTCGTCTTCCAGCAAAACCTGATCGCCGTCCTCGCAAATCACTATATTTTCTTGCTTTACCCCGGCCTCCGCGGCAAGACCGGCGTGAGCCAGCAAATGTTTGCGTTCCCCGTGAACAGGTATGAAACAGCGGGGTGCCGCTATATTGAGAAGAGTCGCCAATTCGCCCCTGCTGGCGTGCCCGCTGGCATGCACATGAGCTACTTCCGAATCTATGACTTCTACATTCTTTCTGGCCAAATTGTTCATTACTTCAGCGACCGACCATTCGTTACCGGGAATAACATGCGATGAAAGTACAACCAAATCATTGTCGGTAAGTGTTATGTTTTTGTTTTCTCCGGATGCTAAAAGAGTTAAGACTGACATGGGTTCGCCCTGCGAACCCGTAGAGATGACGCAAATTTCGCCCGGTTGGTAATTGCCAGCCGATTCGATGTCTATCAGTACGTTGCCGGGGATATCGATAATGCCGATCTCTTTTGCTATGGATACGCTTCTCAACATAGAGCGGCCCACCAGAGCGACCTTGCGTCCGCTCTTTACGGATGCGTTGATCAATTGCTGTATCCTGTGGATGTGGGAGGCAAAACACGCCACGATGACTCGCATGTCGGCGTGTGCCATAAAAATGGCTTCCAGGACTTTCCCCACGCCGGACTCGCTGTCCGTAAAACCGGGTTTGTCGGCATTTGTGGAATCTGCAAGCAGCAGCGTGATGCCTTCTTCTTTGGCAATCTGACCTATGCGGCCCAAATCAATTTTCCTGTTGTCCACCGGGGAAAGATCTATTTTAAAATCTCCCGAGTGGAGTATGACCCCCGAATCGGTGTGAACGGCCACGGCAAATGCACAGGGGACAGAATGGGTAACGGGAATGAATTCCACGTCAAAGGCACCTATGATCCGTCTTTCTCCGTCTTTTACCACAACAAGCTTATCGTGCAAAGAAATACCGGCTTCTTCGATCCTGCCCCGCGCTGTTTCCAAAGTAAAAGCGGATCCGAACAGCCTGGTGTCAACGTTTTTTAGCAGATATGGCAAAGCCCCCACGTGGTCTTCGTGTCCGTGTGTCAGCACGATGCCGTCAATGTTGTCTTTCCGCTCCAAAATATACGAAAAATCCGGCAACACCAAGTCCACTCCGGGCATGTCGGGATTGGGAAACATGATTCCGCAATCCAATATCAAGAGACGCCCGTTTTTTTCCAAAACAGCGCAATTCCTGCCTATTTCCCCCAAACCGCCCAAAAATGTTATTTTGATCTCTTTGTTCAACGGCTGCTGTCCGTCCTGCTTTGCATATCGCTCAAGATATCCCCGGCCAGGTCCGGAAGCCATGGCTCATAGGCGCCCAGAGGCAAACGACAGGGTCCGGAGGGAAGACCCATTGCCTTCAGCATGGCTTTGGTGGGAAGAGGGTTGGGATGCACTTCCCCAGTCTCAAACTCATAAGACGGAATCAGCAATTGGTTCAGGCTTACGGCTTTCTCGATATTGCCGGACATGAATTGTCCGATCATCTCCTTCATGATGACACCGCACCAGTGCGAAGCGACGCTTATCACGCCGACGGCTCCCACGCTGAGAAGGGGAAGCGTCAAAGCGTCGTCGCCGGAGTAACAAAAAAATCCCCCGGGTGCATCCTTTATCAACTTGGCGGTCTCCCCGACATCCTGGGCGGCGTCTTTCAGGCAGGTAATATTTTTTGCCTCTTTGGCCAGCCCCAGGATCGTCGCCGTCGATACTTTTCTGCCGGTGCGGACCGGGATGTCGTAGATAATGACTTCCAGATCCCCTGCCGCTTCTGCAACAGCCAGGAAATGGCTTTTTATGCCGCTTTGATTGGGACGCGAATAATAAGGAGCCACCGCCAAAATACCTGCCGCTTTCGTTGCGTGAACCGCTTTTGTCAGTTCGACGGAATGGCGGGTATCGTTGGAAGTGGAACCGACGATCACCGGCACGGTGACGGCTGCGCTGACGGCTTCGTAAAGATCCGTTCTTTCTTTGTCGTCCAAAGTGGAAACTTCGCCCGTCGTGCCGGTTATGGCCAAGGCATCGCTTCCGTTTTCGCCCAGATAACGGGCAAGCCGCACCGCACCGTCGATATCCAAATCTCCCGATTCAAGAAAAGGAGTTGCCATTGCAGTTATTACTTGTCCAAAAAAAGGATGAGTCCGCACTTCACCACCAAACTTTGCTACATCTGTTTATTGCCAGCCTATCAGGAAACGGGCTTGAAAAATTTTATCTTTTGTATTCCCAGATCAACTTTTGCCAAAAGCCGCTTGAACTGCGCTCTGCGGCCCCGGGGTCGGAATAAGGTATAAAAGCCGAAATCAATTGCACAAATTGACGTGGCGCCCTTCTCCAAAACTTAGAATACAACTATGACACTTAAAGTAGGCATAAACGGGGTTGCGGGCAAAATGGGCTCGACAACAAAAGCGGCGCTGCAAAAAGAGCCGTCGCTGGAACTTAGATGCGAAATAGATCAGAGGTTTTCCGGCAAAGAAAGTTCCCCGGCGGACGCTTACGGAAGCGGCGAGAAATGTCTCCAAGCCGCTTCGCTCGATAACCTGGAGAGGCTTTGTGTCGCAAACAACCAAAACCCGCGGGATATGATGGATATTCTGATAGATTTTACCGATGCCGAGACTCTTTTTGCCACGGCACTGTGGTGCGTAAAAAGCGGCGTCCATCTGGTTTCGGGCAGCACGGGGCTCTCCGAAGAAAAAACAGCACACCTGGAAGCACTTTTTGCCGACCCAAAGGCGCCCAATTGTGTTCTGGCCCCGAATTTCTCAATTTCGGCTCTTGTGCTTATGCATCTCGCCAAAGTTGCCGCCCCCTACTTCGACAGCGTCGAAATCATCGAATTGCACCACGACGAAAAAAAAGACGCTCCCTCGGGAACGGCTGTCGCGACGGCACGCCACATTGCAGGGTCACTGGAAAAAGCGGGGGTCTCTTTGCGGCCGGATCCGACGGAAACGGAAAAAATACAGGGAGCCAGAGGCGCCGAAGCGGCTCACGGGATCAAAATACATGCGGTGCGCTTACACGGATTGGTGGCGCACGAAGAAGTGCTTTTCGGCAGCACCGGGCAAAGCCTCACCCTGAGGCAGGACTCCTATGACAGAACTTCTTTTATGCCCGGCGTGATGCTGGCGGCAAAATCGGTATCTGAAACACAGGGGATGACCCTGGGCTTGGAAAAATTGCTCAATCTCTCCTGAACAGGGATTTAGCTGTAGCCGTGCCAGTCTTCTTCGACAAAAGGTCCCACCACCGAAAGAGACTTCGGTTGACTGAATATGTCCCGGCTAACCCTGATGGCGTCTTCCAAAGTGGTGGATTCGATGCGCTTGACGATCTCTTCGACACTCAACACGTCGTTGTGCAAAAGCAAAGACGCCCCCACCCGTGACATGCGGGATCCGGAATCTTCTATATTCAAAAGCGTTTCGGCGCAAAGATGTTTTTTTGCCGCGTCCAATTCGTGCCGGTCGATCTGCCCGTTAGCCATCAAATCCAGCTCGACGTTGAGAAGTTCCAAGACCTGACCCGCATTCACGGGGTTGGTGCCCAGCGAAACTATAACCGCTCCCGTGTCTTCGAAAGCCACTCTCTCCGAACCTATCGAGTAGGCCAGCCCTTTTTCTTCCCTGATTTTTTGGAAAAGTCTGGAAGCAAGACCGCCTCCCAGAATTTGATTGATCGCGGCAAGGGCGTACCTGTCCGGTGAATGTCTGTCTATGGCTTTGATGCCGACGGCAATCTGTGTCTGTTCGGTGTCGCGTTCCAGAACTTTCAGAGGTACGGACGGCGTATCCGGCGTAAAGCGCTTGGGCTTCTCCCCGCTTCCCCCCGCGTCAAAACAGTCTTTGATGCGTGAGGCAATTTTTTCGTGGTCGAGATTACCGGCGGCGGAAAAAACCATGTTTTTGGGAAGATAGTATTTTGAAAAAAACGACCTGATCTCTTCGACTTCAACCGAGGAAATCACGGAAGGTATTCCCAAAACGTCGCGTCCCAAGGGATGACCGGGGTAGAGAGCCTCGAAAAGGTGCTCGATCACCAAATCGGACGGTTCGTCCAGATGCATCAGCACCTCTTCTAGGATCACCTGACGTTCCGAGGCAACTTCATGTTCCAAAAAAGAAGGGTCGGTCAATATGTCGCACAATATGTCGAGGCCCAGGTCAATGTCTTCGGCCAAAAGCCTTATATAAAATGCCGTGTACTCTTTGGTGGTGAAAGCATTCATATCCCCGCCGACGCTGTCGATTTGCTCGGCTATGTCTTTGGCAGTTCTGGATGAAGTGCCTTTGAAGAGCAGGTGCTCCAAAAAGTGCGACACTCCGGCCAGAGTCTCCGACTCGTCACGGGAACCGATGCCGACCCAAAAACCCAGACAAAGGGCATCCGAATACGGCATATGCTCGGTGACGACGCGTATGCCGCTTTCCAATTCAGAACAGGTTATCAGCGCCTCTGCCCGCCTCTTCTGCCCGGACCGCCCGGCCTGAAATTCCTCTTAGGCGCCATAAAGGGCTTCTCGTTGACATAGCCCAAGTCGCCGAGTTCGGAGGATATTTCCTGGCTGAACTCATCTTCAAAAGTAACGTATTGAGAACCCGTCTGCTGTTCGGTCTTATTCGAAACGGCCTCTTCGCCGCCGTCGAAAGACTGTCTGTCGCGGGATGGTTTGAACCCGGAATCTTCATCGGAGTCTTCCGAATCCCCGGCGGCTCTCACCAGAGAAATTTTACCCTGGTCGTCTATGTCGAGCACTGTTACTTTCACTTCTTCACCCATACTCAAAACGTCCTCAACGCGTTCCACTCTTTTGGTGGACGACAGCTTGGAGATGTGCAGCAAACCGTCTCGCTGCGGCAAGATATTGATGAAAGCGCCAAACTTGGTGATGCTGACGACCTTGCCCACATAGGTGGCACCTATTTCTGCCACCGGGGGATTCAAAATCATGTCTATACGCTGTTTGGCTTCGTCGACGGCTGCGGAATCTTTGGCCCCGATAATCACTTTTCCTACCACACCGTCGTCGTCTATCGTGATCTCGGCACCCGTATCCTGCTGCAAAGTATTGATCGTCTTGCCTTTTGGACCGATGATCTCTCCCACTTTATCTATCGGGACTTCGAAGGTGATGATCTTGGGGGCGATGTCTTTCACTTCTGACCTGGGTTCGGCTATGGCCTGACGGATGACTTCCAGGACTTTCAGTCTGGCTTCTTTGGCCTGTTCCAGGGCGGAGGCCAAAACCTCGGCCGGCAAGCCGTCTATTTTGGTGTCCAGTTGCAGCGCCGTCACCACGTCTTTGGTGCCGGCCACTTTGAAGTCCATGTCACCGAAAGCGTCTTCCGCTCCCAAAATATCGGTGAGGGTAATGAAGTGACCGTCATCGGAAATAAGACCCATCGCTATACCGCCCACGGTGTCTTTGATCGGCACACCGGCATCCATCAGAGAAAGAGTGGAGCCGCAAACGGATGCCATGGAGGTCGAGCCGTCGGAAGAGATCGCTTCCGATACCAGTCTCAGCGTGTAAGGAAAGTCTTTTTCGGGCGGGATAACCGGGAGCAGGGCGCGCTCGGCCAAAAGACCGTGCCCTATCTCACGCCTCTTGGGCCCGCGCATGAATCCCACGTCACCGGTGGAGTAAGGAGGGAAGTTGTAGTGATGAATATAGCGCTTGTGCTCCTCCGTGCCGATTGAATCCAGCAATTGATTCATTTTTGGCATGCCCAAAGTGGCAATATTGAGGACCTGGGTGTCGCCGCGCTCAAAAAGACCGGAGCCGTGGGCGGTTGAAATCAAGCCGACTTCGGCACTCAGGGGTCTGATGTCTCTTACCCCTCTCCCGTCTATGCGGATGCCCTCTTCGAGGATCCTTTTCCTGACCAATTTCTTGGTGTAAGAACGGGCTGCGGCGGCAATTTGGCGCTCCGCCGCCGGGAAGGTTTCCGCCAGCAATTCCTGTACTTTTTTCGTGGCGGCAGCCAGGGCATCCGAGCGCTCGTGCTTGACGGTAATGGCGTTGGCCTCTTTGATAAGATCGCCGCCGGCTTTTGTTACCGCTTCGTAAATCTCATCGGAGTAGTCGCTGAAAAGCTCGTAGGCGATTGTCGGTTTTGCGCCGGCTTTTTCCGCCAGCTTTTTCTGCAATTCTATGGATTCGCTTATCCATGTTTTTGACGCTTCCAGGCCTTCCGCTATCACCTGTTCGGTGACTTTGGGAGAACCCTGTTCAAAATTGTCAAACGCCTGCTCGGTGGCTCCCGCCTCTACCATCATGATGGCTATTTCGTCTTTGCCGTTCTTTTGAACGGCCCTCCCGGCGACCACTATTTCAAAAGAAGACGCGTCCCCCTCCTGGTAAGTGGGGTTGGGAATCCAGGTGCCTGCTGCTGTGTAAGCCAGCCTTACCGCCCCGACGGGACCGTCAAAAGGTATGCCGGAAATCATCAAAGCAGCCGAAGCTCCGTTGATGGCCAAAACGTCATAAGGATTTTCCTGATCCGCGCCGAAGACAGTCGCCACCACGTGAACGTCGTTGCGAAAGCCGTCCGGGAAACAGGGTCTGAGCGGTCTGTCCGTGAGCCTGGCGGTCAGGGTCGCTTGATCCGTGGCTCTTCCTTCTCTGCGGAAAAACGATCCGGGGATTTTGCCGGCCGCGTACATTCTCTCTTCCACGTCCACAGTGAGAGGGAAAAAGTCCTGCCCCTCTTTAACGGATCTGGAAGCTGTGGCGGCGACCAGTACAACCGTTTCGCCGACTTGGACGACTACGGATCCGTCCGCTTGACGGGCCAGTTTGCCCGTCTCAAATGTCAATGTTTTGTCCGTCCCGGAAATTGGTGACGAGACTGTGATGGCTTCAGCCATGGTTCTCCTTTATGGCATGTGGGCATTCATACCTTAAAACACCATTTCCGGGTAGGAGTTTGTAGCACTCGGAATATGGGCAAAGGATAAAGAGGCCGCTTTTTGGTAATAAGACAGCCACAAACAGCGGCTGTTCGGACGTGTCTAGCGGCGTATGCCTAAGCGCGCTATCAAAGAACGATAGCGCTCGACGTCGTTTTCTCTGGTGTAATCTAAAAGCTTTCTCCTGTGACCTATGAGTTTCATCAGGCCCCTGCGGGTGTGGTGGTCTCCTTTGTGCACTTTCAAGTGCTCGGTCAGGTGGTTGATTCTGTCAGTCAACAATGCCACCTGCACTTCCGGCGAACCGGTATCGGTCGGATGCAGCTTATAATCGCTGATAATATTTGCTTTGTCTTGCATCAGTTGCAAACCTTCACTCCTAAATAATTTATACAATATTATTTATACTACTTATTTTGCCTATTTTAAGGTCAAAATCAATTGTTTGCACCCCAAAACCGCTTCGGAAAAACAAGTGTCCGCCTATACGTCATTCGGATCCACCGAGACTTTGACGTTTTTTCTGGGAAGAGAAGCCTCCTTCAGAATTAAAGCCAGTTCTTCTTCGTCTTTGGCTCGCAACAAAAAAGAGCCTTGGCCATATTCTGCCACCTCCAGGCGTCCCTCCAACTCCCGCACCGCTTCTTTGGCCGCCGAGCCGGAAACAAGGGCCAGGGCCGAATAGGGAGGAAGCCTCAATTGTTCCCGCAGCCGCTTCTCCTGTTCCCAGAACAAAGACGGATCCCCCGCCGCCGCAGCCAGAATTACGGGATGATCGGGGATTCTGGTCTGTATGACAATGCGCCTTTTTAAATTCCTTTCGCCGGAAGTAAAAGATCTGGGGGTCAGCAGCCTGGCGGCGGAGGCCAATTGTGACAAAACTTTTTCCCCGCTTTTATATTTAGGACGCAAAAGATCTTGGTCTATATCCAGGAATACCACGACGGAAGCCCGCCGAACTGCATAAAGGACGGCTTCCGTGCCTATCAGCACCCGTCCCGTTTCGGCCTCGGCGGGAGAGTCTGCCGTAATTTCGTTCACCTGTCTTCCCAACAGCGACGAAAGCTCTCCGGCGACCTTGTTTACCCCGGGCTGAATCGTACTGAGCCCCGTGGAGCCGCAGGCGGCACAGACTTTGGGTCTTTGCCTGCCGCACAGTTTACACGACAAAAAATCGGTATAGACCGCATCCGCAAAAGGCTCTTCTCGCTCCCCTCCGACTTCGTTTCTCTTCTTTGGCTTCCCCGTTACCTCACAGGCCCCCCGACAAAACTCGCAACGCACGACTTCCCCGCACTTTTGACATGCCAAAAGCCTGTCGCGCCCTTTTCTGTTGTAGAAGAACACCGCCGGCATATCCGGCTCTTCTTTCAGCCTGGCATCCACCAAAGACCTGAGCGCGGGGGAATAAAGTCCGGTTCTCGGATCGTCGGGTCTTCTGTCCATTACCTGGACGTAAGGCCAAGCTCCGACGGCTGCCGCTTTCGGCAGGGAAATGCTTTGCGCCCCGGGTTCCGGAGCAGGAATCGGCGATATCAAAATACAGGCAGCGCCGGCAGCGCGGGCCCGCTCAACAGCCAGCCGCGTGGCTTTCCAAGTGGGCGTCCTCTCCTCCTGATAGGCTTCGTGGTGTGCGTCGAATACGACGACGGCACCCAAATCCCGTACCGGTGCCAAGACGGAGCGCCTGTTGCCGAGCACAATTTCCGCTCCGCTTGCCGCAGCGGCCCAGTCGCCGGGAATGTCGGCCACGCCGATGTTTCTTTTCCTGAGATACGCGGAAAGATTCCTGGCGTCTTTCCTGAAGGCGGTGAGCACAAGACAGGTTTTTCCCGGGGCGGTGCGGTCCGGATGCCCGTCAGCCGCTCCTGTTTCTTTTTCCCTCAGGAGGAGATGGATGAGGAGCATAACGTGCGAGCGGAGAAGCAGGGGCGGAATCTCCAAGAGAGTGACGCCCCCTTCCAGTGCCGTTCGCAGGCGGACAACTATCTTTTCCAGCAAAGGGCTCTCTTGAAGAAGAGAGGAGACATCGGCCGCCGGAGTTTTGGGACGGGCCGCCGGGGTTGCCGGAGACTTTACGAGCACCGGCGGTTTGGCCGAAACAAGAAAAGGCCTGAGTCCCCCGCAATACAGAGAGGCCCCGAAACGGCAAAGTTCGACAACTTCCGGCGGCGGACCGAGCGAAAGAAACTTCTCGATCGGCAAAAGAGTGAATTCGCTCGCTTTGGTGTCAATATCAAGCACGAAACCCCTGACGGATCTGTGTTGCAGGCTTATCCTCACTATCGAACCCACCCGTACGGAGTCTTCCATTTCCGGGGGTATCAGATAGTCGAAACATTTGTCAAAACCTGCCACGTCCGGCAAGACTGTTGCCACCTTCGGTGCAGACATCTCCTTTAAAAGCCGGACGGAAAGACAGGCATTGCCATAAGAATAAGAATGCGCCCTAAAGGCCGAGTGCTCTGCGCAAATCGTCGGCTTTCGGCACCGCCTCCCAGGTCATGTCCGGATCGTTGCGGCCGAAGTGGCCGTAAGCGGCGGTTTTGGCGTAAACGGGTCTGCGCAAATTCAGATCGGCTATGATGGCGGCCGGTCTCAGGTCGAAAAGCTCTTCCAGGACGGAGGATATTTTGGCGGGATCCGCTTTTTCCGTGCCGAAAGTATCCACCATGACCGACACGGGCCTCGCAACGCCTATGGCATAAGCTATCTGTATTTCGCAGCGTTCGGCGGCTCCCGCCGCCACCACATGCTTGGCTACCCATCTGGCTGCATATGCGGCAGAGCGGTCTACTTTGGAAGGGTCTTTTCCCGAAAAAGCTCCGCCTCCGTGCCGGGCCATGCCGCCGTACGTGTCGACTATGATTTTCCTGCCGGTCAGACCGGCGTCGGCCTTCGGGCCTCCGAGTTCAAAACGACCGGTCGGGTTGACAAACACTTTATAGCCGGCGGTATCCAGGTTATCTGGCAGTACCGGTTTAATGACGTGCTCTATGATATCGGAGTACAGTCTGCCGCCGGGGAAAACGTCCACATTCGCATCGTGCTGGGTGGAAATCACTATGGTGTCGACCGCCACAGGCCTGTTGTCTTCGTAGCGGATGCTTACCTGAGTTTTGCCGTCCGGGCGCAGATAGGGAAGTACGTTTTGTTTTCTGACTTCGGCCAGTTTGTGCGCCAGTTTGTGCGCCAACCAAATCGGAAGCGGCATCAAGTCGTTGGTTTCGTCCACGGCAAAACCGAACATCATTCCTTGGTCGCCGGCCCCCTGACTGGAAATCACGTTTTCTGACTCAAAACCGGCTCTTACTTCGTATGCCTGGGATACGCCCTGGTCTATGTCGGGAGATTGCTCACCTATGGAAACGATGACGCCGCAGACGTTTCCGTCAAAGCCGGCCGCGTCGTTGTCGTAACCGATATTGCAAATCGTCTCTCTGGCAATACGGCTGATGTCGACATATGTGGAAGTCGTAATCTCGCCTATGACGGCGACGAGGCCCGTTGTCAGAGCCGTCTCACATGCCACTCTTCCGTTGGGGTCATTGGCCAGTACGGCATCCAGCACGGAGTCCGATATCTGATCGGCTACTTTATCGGGATGACCCTCGGTAACGGACTCTGAAGTAAAAATAAAACTGCTGGCCACGCTTTCTCCTCCAAATTGCAACCCGCCGGGAAGGGCTGGCGACGAAAATAATCTTTCGGACAACTATAGTCTATTATGCCATACGCAAAGGCAAAGCACCGGCACTTAACTTTAGCCTATCACCGAAAAACTAGCGTCAGGATGCGGGCGACATCGGATAAAATTGTTCCAAGAAGTCCAAGATTTTTTCCGATATTTCGGATTTTGGCAAACGGCCGATCGCAAGCGAAGCGCCCGACTTTTCATAAACCGAGACTTCGTTCGCATCCGCGTCAAAACCTATGTCTTCTCTGGAAATATCGTTGACGACAATCATGTCCAGTTTTTTTGCCAAAAGCTTTTGTTTTCCCCTGACCGACAGATCTCCTTTTCCGCTTTCGGCGGCAAAACCCAAAACAAATTGGCCGGGGCGCCGTATGGCGGTGCAGGCGGACAAAATATCTTCGGTCTCCTCAAAGTCCACGGTCAATATGCCGTCTTCTTTTTTGTATTTGCCCTCATATGTTTTTTTCGGCCTGAAATCCGCCACGGCGGCTGCCATGATCAAAACGTCGCCGTCCGCAAAACGGGACAAAACGGCCTTTGCCATATCGGCCGCCGTCCGTATCAAAATGACTTCGACGGGACCCGGAAGACCTCCTCCCGACAGAGTGCCGCCGGAGACGCCGCTTTGATCCCCCCGCAAAAAGACAAGACCATAATTCGTTACGGCCGACTCCACGGCATACTCCGGGGCCACCAGGGTTACTTTTGCCCCTCTTTGTGCCGCGGCCAGAGCCAGGGATATCCCCTGCTTTCCGGAAGAACGGTTTCCGATGTATCTCACCCCGTCGATCGGCTCTTTTGTCCCTCCGGCGGTCACCAGCACGTTTTTGGCGCGCAAAAGAGATTGTTTCCCGGATACAAACCAGCTTTCCGGAGCATCTCCGGAAACGGCCCGCTTTTGAGTCGGCTGTTCCGAAAGCGCGTTGTTGCGGGCTCCGACGGCAAATATTTGAGCGGCGGCGGCCACGATCTTGTCGGGATCGGAAAAACGGCCTTTCCCGATGTCTCCGCCGGCAAGGCGCCCGGTCTCCGGACCCACAAAGGCTACTCCGGCCTCCGTCAGTCTTTTGACGTTGGCCTCCACCAAAGGATGCTCCCACATCTCCGTGTGCATGGCGGGACACACCAATACGGGGGCTTTGGTCGCCAACAGAAGGGAGACCAAAAGGTCTCTCGAAACGGCATTGGCGTACTCGCCTATCAGTCTGGCCGTCGCCGGGGCGACAATGACCAAATCGGCGGCTTTGGCAAGAGAGATGTGAGGCGCCGCCAAAGAGTCGTCAAACAGATCGGTTTTGGCCGGTTCGCTGGCCAAAGCGGAGAAAGTTCTCGCATCGACAAAGCGGCCGGCCGCTTTCGTGACCACCGGTATGACATATGCCCCTCGGACGACAAGTTCTCTGCAAAGCTCCACCGCTTTGTAAGCCGCTATGCTTCCGCAGACACCGAGGACAACAGTCTTGGATCGAAATAAATCATCTGACATAGGCAGTTCCAGCATACCTTACGGCAGAAACCCACAGAGGAAAAGCGCGGCATTCATATCCGCGCCGCAAGATACAGATTTTGTGACAACAATAAAAGAAAGGGGCTATGCCTCTTCTTCGGGAGAAGCGGCATCGACGGCTTGATCCGGCGTCGGGGTTTCCCCGACCGATACGGCAAGCGGATCACCGGCACCGTCTTCTCCGTCATGGGCTGTCTCTTCAAGGGTTGCGTCGGCCGGCTGTTCGTCTTCTCCGTCTCTTACCGGCAAAACTTTCCCCTGGGCAATTTCTTCGAGAGCTATCGTCAAAGGCTTCCTGGCGATCGAAGTCACCTGAGGAGGCACTATCGAACCGAGTCCCTCTCCCAGTTGGTTAAAATACGCGTTGATTTGTCTGCCCCGCTTGGAAGCAAGCGTGACCAAAGAAAACTTGGAATTCGTGACTTCCAAAAGCTCCTCGATGGGAGGATAGATCATCGTGTTCCGCTGCTCTGACATATACTTTAAACTCCAAAATTTCCAAGTACCAAGCATCTTATTGTAACAGCTTTATGCCGCCGAAAAGAAGGCTTGGTCATATTCACGCGGTTTGACTCATGAAAAACAGATGGGAACTCATCATCTCAGTTCCCATCTGGAATGTGCCCTTATCAGCCTTTGGCCGATAAGGGCAAGGACATATATATCGAGTCAAAACCTGAGCCGTACTTTTGCCTGTAAAAGCGCGAAACTAAGGTCTGCGCTCTTCACAAACCCGATAAATCGCCCGGCTGCCCGAAGGCTACCGTTACTTTTGAGTAAGCTGCAGAACCTGCTCTTTTTGGTTTGAGCCGAGGCCCTGGAGGCGCCTGGCCTCACTGATGCCTATCTGCTCCATAAGTCGTCTGGCCTTGACTTTGCCGATACCCGGCAAAGACTCCAATACGGCCAGCACTTTCATTTTTCCTACGATTTCGTCCTTCTCTGCTTTTTCGAGAAGTTCTTTTAAAGTCACCCTTCCTGTCTTCAGGTGATCTTTAATTTCGGCACGTTCTTTGCGTGCTTTGGCCGCTTTCTCTAGTGCTGCGGCTCTCTGTTCTGGTGTAAGGCTTGGTGGTTGTGGCATGGTGTTTTACGTTAGCGCAGCAAATCGCTTTTTGCATGGACTAAATGGAATTATTTTTAGAAATTCGATTTTTTTTTCTTAAAATTTCACCAAGTGCAAAATTATTTTTTGCCGCTTTTACCAAAAGCCCAGTTTTCAGGGGTTATCGCACCCGAGGGCCCAAATCCGATAAAACCCGTCAAATCTTTTTTGGCCTGCACCAAATCCTCTGCCGGAGTCGGTTCGTACAGGACGGGCAAGTCGTTTCCCAGGAAGGACAGATACTGCTTTGCCGCGGCGGAATCTGTTCCGGACAAAAGCGACGACAGTAACGATTGATAATTGGGGTTGGTAAAATTTGAAGCATTGGCACTCGAACCGGCGTCAAGCAAAGACTTGGCCGTCGGGGCGTAAGAAAGAGCGTAGCTCCAGCCGCCAAAGTAAGCGACGGAAAAATCGCAAGAGGTCTCCCGCAACGTACAGCCTCCGAGGTTTGCCAACAGCTGGCCGGCGGAGAGCGGCGTGAGGCCCATTTCTATGCCAGCCGCGGCAAAAGACTTGGCTTCCAGTTCCAGTTCGTCCTGAATGGTCATATCTCCCGACAGATACTCTATTTGCAGCTGCAATTGCGTCCCCTGGGGAACCGACGTCCCGCATCCGGCTTTTGCCATACAGACGTCCACTCCGCCCTTATTTATTTTCCAGCCGTGACTGACAAGTATCCCAACCGCTTTGCTCTGATTGTAGACGTAAAGCGGCAGGTCCCGATATTTCGGGGTGCCGTAAACTAAGTTATAGCCCGGGATAAGGTTATAAGTCGGTTTGGCGAAGCCGCCGTAAACGTTTTTGACGATGGCATTCTGATCGATCAGGTACTGCAAAGCTTTTCTGACGTAAGGCAGACGCAACAGTTTCCCAGACAAAGAGCCGTTTTGGTCAAAGTTGTAAACGGCAAAATCCACATTGTTGTCGTAATTTACGATCTGGCGGTAACCGGCGTGCACCTCCGACAAAATAACGGAATTTGACAAATTCGAGACGACCTGCCCGGAAGAAGAAGTGACCGGAACCGTGACGGTAGTCGTTGTCCCGGTTCCCGAAGATCCGCTGTTATAGACGGGGGGCGGCAATACGAGATACCCCAAAGACAACTGCCCCAGGGACAGAGCCACCAATTCGTTGTCGTAAGAAGTAAAAGGAATCTCCACAAACTCGGACACTTTGGCCTGCACCGGACCGGAATAACGGTTATTGGGCCGGAAAACGGCTTCCCCCGGTGGCATCATCGCTGAAAGCCTCCAGGGGCCGTCGACGACCTGCCAAATGGGATCGGAGGCAAACGACAGATATGCCGACCTTTCGTACCTGTTGGCCATGGGTTCGTAGCCGGACTGCTGAGCCAAAAACTCATAGACCGCTTCGCAGGCGTCGGCCCCGGCTGAGGAGGGCAGGTTCTGAGCGTTTAGCGTTACGGAAGAAAATCCCGCCGAGGCGCACCCACCCTGGCCGGGGGGTTCGTTCTGGTCATCCACATCCCACGCCGCAGGCAACGGAACGATTTGGGAGAGCTCGTCGTCGGTGAAAATTGACGGGTTGGTCGGAACGTAGAGAGTCAGTCTGATCACCGAAGGGGACACTATCGTGACGCCGCTTACGTCCGCCGGTATTCCCGTGGCTGAATAAGGGGCAAAACGGTGTTGTGGCCCTTCTATTTTAACCAAATTCAGCCAAAAAGCCACGTCTTCGGCATTGACCTTTTCACCGTTTGACCAGGACCACATCTTCATTTTTATGGTTACCACTCTGTCCCCCGAAGAAAAGACCGGCGGATAGGCCAGGGAAAGGCGCTCGTTCAGCGTCGGTTTGGCGGCATTGGAAAACCAGTAAAGCGGCCTGTACATCAAATAGTCAAACTGTTGGTAATTCGTCGTATTAAAGACTCGCGGACCCTGAATCGGAAAAATAAAATCGGGGATTTTGTTGACCTGCTCGGCAAAAGTGATTACGGCATGCGAGCGGGCGGTTCCTGCGGATTTTTTGGCCCTGTGTTTGGATTTTCCGGAAGTGCGCAGGCTTATTTTTGACGACAGGGACGCTTTGGCCGCGCCGAGGCCTACGTTCGGGCGGGAGAGACCGTAACGGGGCAAAAATGGCTTTTTGCGGGAATATACGACCGCTGTCCGGTGAGTTGTCGCGTTGCCGTTTTTGGAGAAAATACCGCCGCCGCCGGGGGGAATAAGCATAATAACGAACAGCGCGACGGTCGGCAAGAAAAACTTTCTTTTCACAAATGTCGGTTTGGTATTTGTCATGGAAGCAATCTCGTTTACGTTTTGAAATTTTTGCTATCCAACACGTTAGCAAAAATACCGGCGCCGCAAGCGACGGCTGCCGAGACACAAAACTTTGTCGGTGAAACCCGTTTCCCTCTAAGGCATGCCGAGCCGTACTCTCCGCCGGACGGCGACAACTCCGAAAAATCTGAGTTGCGACTTTTCCTCTCTTTTGGCTTTGACGTCCCTGGTCAAGACATCGCCGGGCGGCACTTATATGGACAGCAATTTGACACGATCGGGTATGCCGGCATCTTTCAGACTATGTCTACTGCGGGGCTCGTAAAGAGATCGGCTGACCATACCCAGGCAAGCATCTGTTGATAGCGACTACTCAAATATTAGCTCCTCTTGCAGTTTATGATAAATATCTATCTTGACGTCGATATCTATCTCGCTGACCAACCAACCGGCCATTTGTGCTTTTTGCTTAAAGTCGTAAATTCTGTTTACACCTTTTATTTCTTTGAGCGTTACGACCAATCCAAACTTGATACCATGGTCAGACCGCTTTCCCAAACGTTCTTTTGCCTTAACACTGATACCCCACATACCTCGTTCTGAATAGACTTTCCTTGCTTTAAGATGTTCTCCGTATTGCTCCCTTATATGCTTCGTATTGTCCCACTTGCGAAACGATTTTCTGGCCTCCGCCTCGTATGTATAGTGCCCTTCGACATTTTGCATATTCTTATTTATGGGTCTTATGCCTTTGTTTGGGTCGAATCTTCCCAAAGATACGTCAAGTTCGGTATTGGTATAGTCGACACCCTGCTTGAAGGAGCAGTCGGGAAAGTAGCAAAGGGTGGCTTTTGCCACAAAGGTGTGCTCGCCTTTGACAACCGGAACGGGAATACTATAAGTATAAGTATCGTATTGCAGCGATTCACCGTTTATAACAAACTTTATTTCATGGTCTTTTGATCTTACAATGTTTTCAATTCTTCTCGGCACGACCCCGTGTCCGACCAGAGGCGCCAATTTTGAGTTATTTCCGGTATCATTCCAATCAGCGGCGGCATCCACTATCAAGGCCTTCGCCACTTCACGGCTGAGTCCCAACACCTCCGTCAAGTATGCCAGTTTGCGGGCAATCCACGGTGCGGCAAATGACGTGCCTGCCGTCAATTTATAACACGAAGTCGATTCGCATACCTGTATCAGTGTTTCGCAGTTTTGGCCGTCACCGCCAAATGTACTGACATCAGGTTTATTGAAAAAAGAAAGGACCCTGCCTCTTCTGGAATAAGACGCGGGGTTGCCTTTACTGTCGACAGAATTGACCACAATTGCATTGATGGAGTCAGCGGGAGCACCGATCAACATCTCTTCTCTGTCGTCAGAGAGTTTATTGGTGCCGGCTATTACAAAAATAATGTCATTTTCGAACTGCAATCTGTCCAATACCGACGCCTCCGGAGAAATAAAGTTTTCATGTACTTCCAGCGGCGAGCCCAACGACAGGTTCCATACTTTAATATCGGGGTTGGCGGAAACTATTTCTTTTAGAAGATTCATCACACTAAAAGAACTGTATTTCCCGCCCTTGGCTACTCCAAAATGTCTCACCCTAAAACGACCGCACCCATCGTCCAATGCGGGATTCAATTGAGGGCCGTCCACTATGATCGACGATACCGCCGTTCCGTGCCGGTAATCGCCATCGTCTTCCGGTATTTCCGGATCGGTTTTGTCATGATATTCTACCCAATCGCCAAAATATACAGATTTGTCAAACAACGTATCGATGACTCCGATCACCGGCTCGTCGGCAGGCATGTCAATGGAAAAAGACGGGCCGGATTCCGCATCCGCAGTAAAATCTTCCAGACTTAGATTATTTATATCTTCTAAAGCCATAGCAATAAGATACGGGGCCTTATTCTGAAGGAGTTCTATTGCTTTTGGCTGTAGCAGCATCATGGTATTGGTGTCGTAAAACATTTTATAATCTGTTGAGGCTATCCCAATATTTCTTAAAATCACATCCATATCCTCATCAGTTGCATATAAAGTGACAACCTGTCGAGTGCCGGGATTCGCACTTTGATGTGGGATGCCGAAACTTTTTATGTAGTATGAATCGACAATGATCTGTAAAAAATTTGATTTCGAGATGGCGTAATCAAGAAACTCAATACCGTGAGAGGCTCCATTAGCACCTATATCTTCTTCTATACACTTCTCGGTAATGCCGTTGCTAAAATGCTCGTCCAGGATTTTGATACTGTTTTCGATATTGGTAACGGTATTCCGAACTACCTCACGCATAACGTAATGAGTAATTACATGTTTCGGATTTTTTACATCTGTATTGTCAAAACGGGCACCCACAACAGACTCATTTGGCGGTTTATCATTTTTTAAGTATGCGCTTATTCTATTGCTCTTTGCCATGACACCTATATAGTGTACGTCTATCAGGATACCCTTGATAAGTCTCTCACCGTTCCAGTATTGTTGAATATCTTTTAAGTCGTTTAGTAACTTTCTCAAGTGGGTAGAAGTGACCGGTTTTGCGTTTTTCGGAAGCCTCGGGGGACCCGGCCTACCGGTATTCGGTCTGTGATTTAAATTACCTTTCAGCTGCAAAATATTGTTCATATACTTATTCTTTCAATTCACGGGATACCTGACTTTTTGAAACACCTGTCAAAATTTCTATATCGCGGACAGAAAACCCTTCTTGTTGAAGCTTTTTTAAGTCACTGCTTGTCTGGTGTATGGCTTCGTATAGCTTTTTCAAATAATCGAATTCACTCGATGAATCACTGAAAGCCATCGCCCTTTTTATTATATTTTTCAGTTCGCCGGGATAAGGGATATCGTTCATGGTAGCCATGATTTTCCTGAACAAATTTATATTGCGTCCGGCAAATTTAAACTTTGGCAACAAACTATTGACAATTGATTCGGCAACTTCCATGAGGTCTTCTCTGCTGTATCTGTTAAAATTGATGACAGCATCAAATCGTCTTGTTAAAGCTTTGTCAAAGCGATTATACAGGTTCGTGGTAGCCACAAGCACGACACTGTCGCTTAGTCTGTCAAGACCTTTGAGGACTGATGAAGTGACCCGCCCCATTTCTCGCAAATCGTTAGAGTTGACGCGATCCATGGCTATTGCATCTATTTCATCAAATAAGATAATCACTTGATCCGGATTTGGCAGAGCATATACCTCTTGGAATAACGATGCAATATTCTTTGAAGTTTGACCAAGTTTACTGTCAATAATACTGTCGAAATTAACGGCATACAGGTCACGCTTCAGTATGCGTGCTATCTGTTTTGCAGTTTCGGTCTTACCTGTACCCGGATCGCCTTCAAATAAAAACTTGTTCATCCCGCCATTGTAATTAATTGAATTAATAACACCCAACACATCATTTTTGATCAAAACAGGAAGCGGTAACGGGGTGGCATCCAAATTTATCTTACAGAAAAAGGACGATTCGTATTCGCTGCTTTGCGGCAGAAAAGTATTGACGCCGGAAAGCAAGGCCATTATATATTCAGCCAGTTGTGAATCACCGCTCTGATCAAACAAGCGCGCTATGATGTAAGCTTCGTTTCTGAAACCGGCCTCGTTATTCTCAGAGTGGTACTTTATAAGATTGAGTATGTTTCTTTTGCGCATTTGTTCCGCCACAAGCCCATCATAACAACCTTGGGACAAGGTTACAATATTTTGGGACACAAAGTCATAATATTGTATTCTCTCTGTGTGCTATACCATCTTCCATGGATATTATCGCCACGCTTTTTATGAAAACACGCCACATTACAACAGTCTTATTAGCGGCAACCCACAAATGTCCATCGGATAACGGAACAAGAAATACCGCTAATCGCGACAGGCTGCCCCCACAATATCGCTCAGCTTTTCTATGCCGTTGGCCAGACAGAATTTCCCGATTTCGCGCAAGACATTGAGAGTGGCCTTGGGGTTGGCCAAGGTCGCCGTCCCCACTTCCACGGCATTTGCCCCGGCCATCATCATGGCTATGGCATCTTCGCCGTGAGAAATTCCTCCCACGCCTATGATCGGAGCCCCAGGAAAAGCTTTGCGGCAATCATAAACCGCCTTTATGGCCACCGTATGCAGAGCCCGGCCGGAAAGTCCGCCCGAAATACCGCCCAATTTGGGCTTTCTTTCAAGAATGTCGATCGCCATGGCCGGCATGGTATTTACCAGCACCAGTCCTTCCGCCCCGTTTTCCAAAGCGGCTGCGGCGACTCGCGTCAATTCGCTTGCCGCCGGCGAAAGCTTGACAAAAAACGGCAGACCGAAATCTTTCAGTGCCGCCGCGATCTCTCCCGTCTTGAGCGGAGAGTACGAAAAAAGTTTGCCGGCATCCTCCACGTTGGGACAGGATACGTTAATTTCCGCCGCCAGCAGATCGTCTTTTACGGAAACCAGTTTTTCTGCCGCAGCGGCAAAATCCGCCACCGTTTTGCCCCAAACGGAACAGATTACTTTGGCTCCGCTCCGTTTCAGGGCGGGCAAATCCGTTTCCAGCCATGAGTCGATGCCGTCTCCCTGCAAGCCCACGCTGTTCAGCATCCCGACCGTCAGTGGCACAAGCCTGGGGGCTTTGTTGCCTGGCGTCGAAAATACGGCCACAGACTTTGTCACGACGGCCCCGAGCAAAGAAATATCGAAATAGTCCGCCAACTCGGCAGCGTGACCGGCCGTGCCGGAAGCCGTCAACACCGGATTCTCGAGATGCACGCGGCCGAGCTCACAGGATAAATCCGGGCCGGCCGGCAGAATGTCTTTCTTATTTTTCAAGTTGGTTCGCCCCGGTAAAAAAATGCATTTCCTGCAGCGGGACGACATCCAAACCTTTGGAATTGACTTCACCGATGCTGGAGGCGGCGGCCTTGGCCGCCGAAACCGTCGTGATGAGGGGTATGTGATTCACCTGCGCCACATGCCGTATGTACTGCCCGTCGGCGTGCGGACCGCGCCCTCTCGGGGTGTTGATCACCAGATGCACCAGCTTTTGCTCTATCAAATCCACCGCCGTGCCGAAATAATGCCTGTCGGAAGTGTCCGATTCCGCTTTGCCGTCCATGGAGAGTTTGGCCACCAAAATATCCGGAGCAACGCCGTTCTCCGACAGGTAGTCATAAGTGCCGCTCGTGGCAGCTATTTTGAAACCGTTTTCTTGCAATATTTTGGCGACTTTCAAGCCCTGAGGCTTATCGTGGTCCGCCAGGGACATGAATACGCCGCCGGAACGCGGGATGGTATTTGACGCCGCCAGTTGGCTCTTGTAAAAAGCCAGACCGAAGTTGGGAGCTATCCCCATCACTTCGCCGGTGCTACGCATTTCCGGGCCCAGCAGGGCATCCACATCAGGAAAGCGGTCAAAGGGCAAAACCGCTTCTTTTACGCAGACAAACTCACTTTGCCTGGCGCTTGCCGCGGTCGGCGTGTCGCGGGTCCAGTCTTTTCCGAAGACGTCAACGCCTTCCGGTATGATGCCGGAACCGGTCAGTTCCGCTATGGACTCGCCGGCGATGACCCTGGCAGCTATTTTGGCAAGCGGCACACCGGTGGCTTTGGCCACGAACGGCACGGTTCTGCTGGCTCTGGGGTTGGCTTCTATCACAAACACTTTGCCGTCTTTTACGGCGTATTGAACGTTGAGAGGTCCGACGACCGCAAGGGCCGCCGCAATTCTAAAAGTATAGTCTTTTATCACGGCAACGACGTCTTCCGGAAGCGTGGGAGGAGGCGTCGCACAGGCCGAGTCGCCGGAATGGATGCCCGCTTCTTCCACGTGCTCCAGAACGGCGCCTATCAACAGATCGCCGTTTTTATCCCTCACCGCGTCCACGTCCACTTCCGTGGCATCTTCCAGAAACCTGTCTATGAGGATCGGCCTGTTGGCCGAAAGCCCTCCTTCTATGCCGAGAGAACCCGACGCGGAGAGCTCCGCCATGACTCTGGCGAGATCTCCGGTATCGTAAACGATCTCCATCGCTCGTCCGCCGAGAACATAGCTCGGCCTCACCAGCACCGGAAAACCTATACTTTCCGCCGCGGCTTTGGCCTCTTCCAGATTTGTCACCAAAGCCCCTTTGGGTTGTGAAATTCCCAACTCGCTCAACAACTGGGACCACATTTTTCTGTCTTCCGCCAGATCTATGGAATGAGCCGAGGTGCCCAAAATCAAATCGTCGGGAATGGATCCGGCGAGTTTCAGAGGGGTTTGGCCGCCCAGGGTCACCACCACGCCCTTCAGGCCTCCGGCTCCCAGGCGCTGCTCTTTTTCGATGACGGACATGACGTCTTCATAGGTGACCGGTTCGAAGTACAGCCTGTCGGAAGTGTCGTAGTCGGTGGAGACGGTCTCCGGATTGCAGTTAACCATCACAGCTTCATAACCGGCTTCCCGCAAAGCCAAGGCGGCGTGCACGCAGCAGTAGTCGAATTCTATGCCCTGACCTATGCGGTTCGGACCCGAACCTAAAATAATGACTCTCTGCTTTTTCGCTTCCCTCAGTTCGTCCTCGTCTTCAAAAGTTCCGTAGTAATAAGGGGTCTCGGCGTCGAACTCCCCCGCACAGGTATCGACGGTCTTATACGTGATGACAACCCCTTTGTCCAGCCTGTCCCGCCGCACGAAATCTTCGTCCAAGCCCAGCCTCCAAGCTATCTGGGCATCGGAAAAACCGGATTGCTTGAAAATCTTCCAGGTATCCCTGTCAAAGTCCGAAGAAAGATCTTTTTTCTCGGCGGCAAAAAGGTCCAAAAACTTCCTCTGCTCCGCAATGAGCCGAACCTGATCCAAAAACCAAATGTCTATGCCGGTATGACCGTTTATGACGTCCGGGCTCACTCCGCGGCGGAGCAGGGTCTCAAGTATAAAAATCCTGTCGGGTGTGGCCACGGCGACTTTTTCCAACAGCTCGCCGTCCGAAAAAGCATCCCAGGTGCGCTCGGCCGGATCGCAGTTCAGACCGAATCTGCCTTTTTCCAAACCCCTCATGGCTTTTTGCAACGATTCCGGGAATGTTCTGCCTATCGCCATCACCTCACCGACGGACTGCATCCTGGTACCCAATACGGCTTTTGTGCCGGGCAGTTTTTCAAAAGCCCACCTGGGCACTTTGGTGACCACGTAGTCTATGGTCGGCTCGAAACTGGCCGGGGTCTTTTTGGTGATGTCGTTTCTTATTTCGTCCAGACTGTAACCCACGGCGAGTTTGGCCGCGATTTTGGCAATGGGAAAGCCCGTGGCTTTGGATGCCAAGGCCGAGGATCTGGAAACTCTGGGGTTCATTTCTATGACCAGTTGCTCGCCCGTCGCGGGGTTGACGGCAAACTGAATATTGGATCCTCCCGTCTCCACGCCGACTCTCCTGATGCAGCGGAAAGCGGCGTCTCTCATCTTTTGATATTCGGGATCCGAAAGCGTCTGGATGGGAGCGACCGTTATCGAATCCCCGGTATGGACGCCCATGGGATCCAAATTCTCGATGCCGCAGATGACGACGCAATTGTCGTTTTTGTCCCGCATCACTTCCAGTTCGTACTCTTTCCAGCCCGCAATGGAGCGTTCCACCAAAATTTCCGTGATGGGGCTGACATCTAGTCCTTCGGCGGCAAGACGCAAAAACTCTTCTCTGTCTTTTGCTATGCCCGTACCTTTTCCGCCGAGGATATATGACGGCCTGATGATCAGGGGGTAACCTATCTCTTCCCCGACCGCAAGCGCTTCTTCCAGGGAGTGGGCAAAGCCGGATTCCGGTACCGCCAGACCGATTTCTGTCATCGCGATCTTAAACTTTTCCCTGTTTTCCGCCGTGGAAATCGCATCTATGCTGGCCCCGATCAGCTCCACGTTGTATTTTTTCAAAATATTCTTTTCCGCCAACTCCACGGCCAGGTTTAAAGCCGTTTGGCCGCCCAGAGTCGGCAACAAAGCATCGGGTCTTTCCCTGGCAATTATTTTTTCCACCACATCGACGACAAGCGGTTCTATGTAAGTGGCATCCACCAGGTCGGGATCGGTCATAATGGTGGCCGGATTGGAGTTTACCAGCACCACCCTAAAGCCTTCTTCTTTCAGGGCTCGGCAGGCCTGAGTACCCGAATAGTCGAACTCGCAGGCCTGCCCTATCACGATGGGACCGGAACCTATCAAGAGTATCGAAGAAATATCATTTCGCTTTGGCATGCATATTTTCCTATCGTTTTATTGCAATTGTCATTATTTTATATTTTTGCTCAATGCCGTCTATGATCAATTTTTTATCATCATTTGCTTGAATTTATCGAATACATACTTGGAATCATGAGGTCCGGGAGCCGACTCCGGATGGTACTGCACCGATATGGCGTTGGCCTTCGGTATCTCCAAACCTTCTATGACGTTGTCGTTCAGATTGACATGGGTGACCCTTACGTCCGGCAGGTTGTCTATAGCCACGGCATAATTATGGTTTTGACTGGTAATTTCGATCCTGTCGCCGTCCAGGCTTCTCACCGGGTGATTGACCCCGTGATGTCCGAAAGCCATTTTGTAAGTGCCGGCTCCGACCGCTCGTGCCAGCAGTTGGTGTCCGAGGCAAATTCCCATTATCGGCACCTTGGACAAAAGGTCGGCTATGGTCGAAGAAATATAGTCCAAAGCCTCCGGATCGCCGGGACCGTTGGAAAGAAAAACGCCGTCTACCCCCATCGCCAGTATTTCTTCCGCCGTCGTTTCGGCAGGGAGCACCACCACGTCGCCGAGAAGAGCCAAATCGCTTAGCATCGACTTTTTAACGCCGAAGTCCATTGCCGCCACGGTAATTCTCTTTCCGCTGATCCCGCTTTGCGAATAGAAGTACTTTTCGTCCGTAGTGACCCCTTTTACCAGGTCCTGCAGCAGAGTGCCCGGCTCTTTTTTGGCTGCTTCCAGGAGAGAGGATTCGCTGCCTCTTCCTATCGCACAGGTGAGAGAACCCGTCTTGGCAATATGTCTGGTCAGTCTTCTGGTATCCACGCCCACTATCATGGCCAGGCCGTGTGAAATCAGATACGATTCAAAATCAATTTCCGACCGCCAATTGCTCGGCCTCGGCGGAAGCGAGCGCGCGATGATCGCCCTGCAGTAAGGCCTCCCGCTTTCCTCGTCGTCCGGCGCCACGCCGTAATTGCCTATATGTGGGTAAGTAAAGACCACTGCCTGTCCGGCGTAAGAGGGATCCGAAGTAACTTCCAGGTATCCCGACATAGCCGTATTGAAAACGACTTCGCCGGTGGCCGTCAACGAGGGGTCGCCGAGAAGAGCCCCGGCCGCGTAGCCTTCGAAAACTTCCCCGTTTTCCAACACCAACAAGGCTTTTGGCCTGTCGCGGTAAAAAATATCAGATGATTGCATCCAGTTGTCCTGCCCTATTTTCTTATAAAAAATACTTTTTCGAACTTATTGTCTGTATATGCATGCGGCATATACATCTTAAAAAAGGAGTTCCCCGTCCGCCAGAACCGGCACGCCGTCGGAAAAGGTGTGCCTGATCACCCCGGGTAACTTGATGTTTGTGAAAGGACTGTTCCAAGACTTGCTGACGATATCTCTTTTTGTAAAAACATAATCGGAAAGAAGATCTATCACGCAAACATTGGCCGTAACCCCGGGTAAGATAGCCGATCCTTGACTTCCGGAGCCCAAGATCCCGGCCGGGGCAACCGACATTTTATTGATGAGATTCATGAAACAGTCATTCAAAATTTTTGCATCCCGATAATCAATATCTTGTCCGGACGGCGCTTTGCCGGAAATCGCACCGGCATTGTTCCCGAGTGAGTCATAACACGTTTCCTGCAGTTCTCGGTTTGTCCAATCGGTGACTTTTCCCAAATCGGAAAAACCGAGGGGCTCCGCCCCGAGACAGGTCGCCGCATAAGCCACAGAAAAAGCCGTCTGCAGACCGAGCATCCCCGGAGAAGCCGTATCCATCGGCTGTTCTTTTCTGTCGCTTGTGTGAGGGGCGTGATCCGTTGCCAAAATATCGAGCACACCGGTGTAAAAAGCATTTCGGAGAGCTTCGATATCGGCTTTTGTTCTGAGCGGCGGATGGACTTTATAAACGGGGTCGAAGCTGTAAATAAGAGATTCGCTCAGACTCAAATGATGCGGAGTGACTTCGGCGGTTACCGGCAGACCGGCCGCCTTGGCCTCCTGAAGCAAAGGAACGGATCCGGCAGAAGAGATATGCATAAAATGCATTCTTGCCCCCGTGTCTTTCACCAAGGCTATGTCGCGTCCCAGCATAATTTCTTCGGCCAAATGAGACCTCGCCGGCAAGCCCAGCGTCGCCGAAACACTGCCTTCGTTCACGCATCCGCCGAGCGCATAATGCTCATCTTCCAGGTGTTGGGCCAGCACGATCCCCAGATTCTTGGCATACAAAAGTGCCTGTCGCATCAGCTTCCCATCCTGAACACCGTTTCCGTCGTCGGTAAAGATTCTGACTCCGAGACTTGCCAGCTCCGCCAGAGGGGAAAGCTCTTCTCCCCTGCGGCCTTTGGTGATGGTGCCGGCGATGTTGATCTCGATGGGAACGCTTTCAGTAAGGCTCTTCAGATATAAAACAGCCGACGGATGATCCGTCGGCGGATCGGTGTTGGCCATGGCGGCCAAGGAAGTGTAGCCTCCCGAGGCGGCCGCTCGGGCGGCGGTAAGCACGGTCTCCGACAATTCGTCCCCGGGCTGACGGAGATGCGTATGCAAATCCACAAAACCCGGAACCGCCACACAGTTTTGGGCATCAAAAGTCTGACAATCCGACGGGGCCTCTATTACATCTTCGACGGCCTGTATTTTGCCGGCGTCCATCAAAACATCTTTTTTCAAAAAGCCGTTTTTGGTATAGACTTTGCCGCCTTTTAATATAATTTTCTTGCTTGTTCCTGTCTGTTTTTTCAGCATTTTTTCATTTACCATTTTTTATGCATGCTCTAATAATGTCGCTCACGGTTGACTTACAACTCGTACCTGGAAGTAAGAATGTAGTAAATAATAGCCATCCGCATGGCTATACCGTTTTTTACCTGTTCGCCGATCAATACATTGGGATAGTCCGCCACATCCGCAGCTATCTCCACGCCCCTGTTGATCGGACCGGGATGCATGATCACGGCAGATTTTTTCATGACGGCGGCGCGGCCGGCATCCAGGCCGAATCTCGTAACATATTCCCTGACGCCCGGAAAAGCATTTTTTTCCATTCTCTCCAGCTGCACCCTGAGCAGATACAATACGTCGAGACGCGGCAGGACTTCATCCAGATTTTCCGTGAACGAAACGCTTCCTTCCGGCACGGAAAGAAACTCGGCGGCCGGCAACAGAGTCGGAGCGGCCACGACGGTCACCTTGGCTCCCAGTCTCACAAATGCCTCGATGCAGGAGCGGGCCACTCTGGAATTTAAGATATCACCGACTATCCCGATTTCAAGACCGCTGAAATCACAGTCGGTCACATAAAAATTTTCGCTTATCGTGTAGCAGTCCAGAAGAGCCTGGCTCGGGTGTTGGTGTCTGCCGTCTCCGGCGTTTACCACCGGCACGTCCACCCATTTTGCTATCTGATGTGGTACGCCGGCAGAAGCATGTCTGACAATCAGCAAATCACTGCCCAGGTTTTTCAATGTCATGGCGGTATCTTTGACGGACTCGCCTTTGGTGATGGAAGAAGTGGCGGCGGTAAAAGTAACGACGGAGGCAGAAAGCCTCTTGGCGGCCACTTCAAAGGAAAGTCTGGTTCTGGTAGACGGTTCAAAAAAAGCCGTCACAACTTGTTTGGCTTGTAAAACCGGAACCTTGGGAACAGGTCTTTTTGCTACCTCTGCAAAAAATGAGGCCAGCTTGACAAGATTTTTGATCTCGTCTTTGGATAAATCGGAAATATCCAGTAAGTTCTTCTTTTCCTTTGTCACTTATCTACTAGTTCCCCTATGGCGACACCTTCTTCGCTCACATCCACCATTTCGTCTCTGCGGGTGGGAAGATTTTTCCCCACGTAATCCGGTTTGATGGGAAGTTCTCTGTGACCGCGGTCTACCATTACCGCAAGCTGCACACATCTGGCTCTGCCGTGATCGGCGAGGGCGTCAAGCGCCGCCCGCACCGTTCTGCCCGTAAAGAGGACATCATCGACCAAAATAACCGTTTTTTGGGTAAGCTCACACGGAATCATGGTGACTTCCTCCGGCAAGACCGGCCTGATCCCGTAGTCGTCACGGTAAAACGCGACGTCCAGAGTGCCGAGGGGAACCAACGAATGGGAGATGGCTTCCAAATGAGCCCTGAGTTTGGTGGCAAGCGGAACCCCGCCGGTCTGAAGACCCACTATGACCAGATTTCCTACGCCGTGGTTGTGCTCAATAATTTCATGAGCCATTCTTACAAGAGCCCTGGAAACGTCGGCCGGCTCCATAACCTGCGCCCTGGTAATAAAAAACTTACCGCCGGGTCTTGCCAATTTGCGTTCTCGTTCCGCCACCTTTAGGTGTCCCTTCACTCGTCTGAGCCTCTCCGGACCCACTTAACGAACAATTTCACGATAGCAAATTTTGGAAAGCAAGGAGTGCCCAAAACAAATAATTTTAAACGGTTTGCAGCATGCGACCCTTAAGGCACACCTTTCAAAAGACCCAAGACATTCTGTGTCCCCGCCTGCCGCCCAAAGCAATCACATCAATTGGGTATCCGGCTTTGCTTTCCCATATTTTTTTGCCTTACGGGATAAAGCGACAAACTTTTCTTCCGGTCAGAAATCGGCAAATCTACCTTATCAAAAGCTCTTTTTCGTCATAGGTAAGCCCCAACGGCTCCACTATTATGCGTTTTGGACCCTCTTCCACGACACCGGCCACAATCGCACTTTTCCCGTGGGACGCCGCCGTCTCGCATACTTTTTCGCCCATGCCGGCCTTTACGTAAAGAGCAAATCCGGATCCCATGTTGAGAGTTGCATAGGCATCGAAATCAGACATGGACTCAAGCCCCGCCATAAACTCCAACACTTCCGGAACGGGGGGAAGCTTATGCAGGCGGTAAGTGAGTTCACGATCGGCTCTCATAATCTTTCTTATTCCGTGGCCTGTAATATGGCTTGCATAGTGCAGTATATTTTCTTTTGTCATCAAATCTCTTACCGAGTCGACGTATATAATGCTTTTTTCCAAGAGGGCAGCACCGAAAGCGGTACCGGAAGGAAGAGGCGTCAGGTAAGAATGATCCAGATTTGATGCAATTTTTCTTGCCAAAGAAGCGCCGTTTGTGTGCATTCCGCTTGAATACAGTATGACAATCTCATCTCCCGGCTCAAGCCTCGAACCGGACAACGGCAGGACGCCGTCGGGAACTTTGCCCACGGCACTCCCGGCCAATTCCACGCCGTCTTTTTCCACAAGGCCCGCCAAAGTGGGGGACTCTCCTCCGCCCCAAGCCGCGCCCGAATCAGAACAAGCAGCCTGCCATCCCTTGGCCAAAGACATAGCATACGGCTGCAGATAAAAATCGGCAGAACCGGTGGCAAAATAAGCATTTACCATGATGGGAAGCGCTCCCACACAAATCAGGTCGTTGACAACGGCAGCCACGGCGTCATAGGCTATATCAAAAAACCTGTCTTCACCGCCCATGTCAAAGTAGCTTTTGGCTATCATGGATTTGGTACCCAGGCACTCTATGACAAAGCCGAGCTTTTGGCCGGCCAAATCCACGAGAGAGGCGGATTCTCCGAAACTGGACTCGTCCACCGTCGCGCCCAGATAATTGGGATATGCGGCTGTCTGTTTGGCCAAAGCAAGCGTTTCGCGTTTGGCTCTGTCCAAAACGTCATAGTCCACTCCCGCTTCCCGATATTTGTTACCCATCAAAACACCGCTTTCAGACTCTTCTTATTAAAAACCTTGCTTTCAAACTGCCAAATTACTTTGTCCCGCCGTCGGGTCATGCCGCTCCCATGCGGAACGGGCGGTTTTACAATTGCTCATCTCTATCGCTCAAAGCTCCGAGGATACCGTTTATATACTTGGGGGAATCCTCGGTCGAAAATTGCTTTGCCAACTCTATGGCTTCGTCAATGGCAACGGCCGTGGGAACATCGCCGGCGAAGTACATCTCGTAAAGGGCAATGCGCAGCAATTGTCTGTCCACGACGGCCAGCCTCTCGAGGGTCCAGTCTTTGCTGACAGTTGCAATTTTATCGTCTATAAAAGCGAGATTTTTTTCTATACCCCTTACGATCTCTGCGGTATAGAGATCGGGGGGTACGGTTTGTGAGTCCAAAACGGCAACGGCCGGCAACGACTTCATCTCGGCTTCGTACAAGAGTTCCAAAGCCCGTTCCCTGGCGTGCCTTCTTGTCGATGAAGCCGGAAACGGAATATTGTGCATATTAAGCTCTGGTGATGTATTCACCGCTGCGTGTATCTACGCGAATACGATCCCCTGTATTCACAAACAACGGCACCTGGATAAAGATGCCCGTTTCCAGCAATGCCGGTTTCCTGGCCCCCGATACCCTGTCTCCCTGAACGCCCGGTTCGGTTTCGGTCACTAACAAATCCACGGCGGCAGGGAGATCGATATTGACTATTTCTTGACCGTAGAGCTCCAAAACAGCCGAATCGCCTTCTTTCAAATAATTGGCGGCCTGTCCTATCGTATCCGGTTCGACCGACATCTGGTCATAGGATACATTGTCCATAAAAACATAGTTGTCGCCGTCTTTATAGAGGTATTGCATCTCCCTCTTGTCGATGACGGCCTGATCTACTTTTTCGTCTGCCCTGAATGTTTTTTCCACAACGGATTTGTTTTTTAAGTTTCTCAGCTTTGTGCGGACAAATGCGCCGCCTTTGCCGGGCTTTACGTGCTGGAATTCAATGACGGTATACAAACCGTCACCCAGCTCCAATGTCATGCCATTCTTCAAATCATTGGTCGATAATGCCATCAGTAAATACATTCCTTTATAGTTTGTGTCAATACTTCACAGGTATCTTGCATAACAACTACGGTATCTTCTATTCTGACGCCGCCTTTGCCGGCGAGGTAAGCCCCCGGTTCCACAGTCACAACGGAACCTGCTGTCAGGATATCAGTTGAAGCGGGCCCCAGATAGGGAGCTTCATGAATTAATAAGCCTACACCATGACCGGTGCCGTGTGAAAAAACTTTACTCAAGTCCTTTTCTTCCAAAACGGATCTGCAGACCAAGTCCACATCCGCACAAGATACACCTGCACGGACCGCTTTTACGCCGGCTTCTTGAGAAGCCGCCACCGCTTCATATACCTCGGTCATTTCTCGGCTTAAATGACCCACGGCATAAGTGCGCGTCATGTCGGAGTGATAGCCGTCCACTTCGGCACCAAAATCTATCACCACGAGATCGCCTTCTTGTATGATGCGATCCGTCGGGCTGGCGTGCGGCATGGCCGAGTGTTCTCCGCTGGCCACTATGGTGTCAAAAGAAGGTCTGACTGCCGAAAACTTTTTCATTTTGTAATCAAGCTCGGTTGCAAAGTCCTCTTCGCTGATGCCGGTCTTCAACAAGCTTTTTACGTCAGCCAACGCCAAATCCGCTATTTGGCAGGCTCTCCTGATGCGGGCTATCTCGCCTTCGTCTTTTACCGACCGCAGCTTTTCCACGCCTTGGTTTACCGGCACCAGGTAAGATCCGGAATCCCCGGGCGCATCCGATCCGGAAGAATCGTCTGATTCGTGTATGTCACAGGAAAACATCTGGGCAATTCTTTTTAGAAGAGCCCAGCTGACGGACTCTTCAAAACCTATTCTCTTGCACCCAGCCGATACCGCAAGGCCCGAAAGCGCTTTTAGCTGTTCTGTGATATTGCCCACACATATTTCTGTTTCGACGCCGCCCGCTGAAGTCTGGATGCCTATTTGTTCCCCGTAACGGCCATCGGTGGTAACGAGCGCTTTGTCTTTTGCGACAAGCAGATATGCGGCCGAGCCGGTAAATCCGGTCAGATAAGAAATATTTTCCAAAGAAGTGACGAGTAACGCGTCTATGCCGAGAACAGAAAATCTTTCCCTGAGCAAAGGTATCCGTCTTGCAAAATCCATGGGAGGCAACTGCGCATTAAAATAAGACATATTCCCGACAAGCAGCCTTTCTGTCATTTGGCAATTAAATTGCTTATTGCCTGTATACTCAATTCATAGCCGATGGCACCGAATCCCGCCACCGTTCCGTCTACGACGGGAGCCAACACCGATTGGCGTCGCCAGGGTTCTCTTTTTTCCGGGTTGGAAATATGCAGCTCCACAATGGGTCCGTCAAAAGCGGCCAAAGCGTCGTGGATCGACCAACCGTAATGAGTCAGAGCACCGGCGTTGATCACTATGCCGGCCACCCTGGACCTTGCCCTGTGTATTTCTTCCACCAGATAGCCTTCGTGCTCAGACTGAAAGTGCTCAAGATCAAAGCCCAGAGATTCCGCTTTTTTCCTGGCTCTGGCGACGTGATCGTCCAAAGTCGCCGTTCCGTAAATGTCTGGTTGTCTTTGGCCGAGCAAAGACAGATTGGGGCCGGAAAGCAACAAAATAATTGGTTTTTCCATGAATCAGCCGCCTTACTTCCAAACGGCTCAACCTATAAAGCTCATAAGTTAATACCGATCAAACCATATTATGCGATTTTGAAACAAATGTATCCAAAAAGTCGGCGACAGCCATATATTCTATGGTTTCTTTAACCGTTTGTTCACTGACGTTCTTAACCACTTCCACCCCGTTCGGACCGTCCAGGATAAAAGTAAGAGAACCGGCGGCTTTTTTGTCCCTTTTCATAAACTCCACCAAGTCCGAGGCTTCGGCTTTTTCCGGCAACAGATACGGCAGGCCGTAATGACGGATAAGTTCTATGTGGCGCTCTACTTTTTTCTCGTCTATTCTTCCCATCCCGTATGCCAGGAGAGCGGCAAACACTATGCCGATGGCCACGGCTTCTCCGTGGCGCAAAGATCTGCCGGATGGAACAATGCCGACTTCTTCGTTTTCCGCAAAACCAGCCGCTTCCAAGGCATGTGCCATGGTGTGTCCGTAATTCAAAAGCATGCGGAGTTCGGATTCTCTTTCGTCGCTTTTTACTATTCCGGCTTTTAGTTGTACGCAGTTATAAATCTGTTCAAATAAGCTGGAGGAGTCCAGATTCCGCACTCCCAAAAAGCCGTACTTCACCATCTCACCGAGACCCGAATACCATTCCGCT
The DNA here is from genome assembly GCA_021796535.1 of Actinomycetes bacterium. Classification (GTDB taxonomy): domain Bacteria; phylum Actinomycetota; class Acidimicrobiia; order Acidimicrobiales; family Bog-793; genus JAJZMK01. The sequence continues at coordinate 75,470 of JAKABW010000005.1, forward strand.
TCCGGCAAAGAAAAGAGGTGCTCGGTATCGCATATCACTCCGACGGGTTGCCAAAAAGCTCCCACCAAGTTTTTGCCCTCCTTGATGTTTACCCCGGTTTTACCGCCTATGGCCGCATCGATCTGTGCAAGCAGGCTGGTCGCCACGTTGATAAATGGAGTACCCCTGTGATAGGAGGCGGCGGCAAACCCGGCTAAGTCCGTGATAACTCCGCCCCCGACGGCCAAGACTACGTCATGCCTGCTCAAATGGAATTGGGCAAAAACCGAGCACAGGTATTCGATGTTGGAAAGTGATTTGGATTTTTCGCCTTCTTCTATGTAAATGATCTTTTTTTCCAGATCTATGACATCCAGATCGATGGCTGTTTTTTCCAAAATATTTTCGCTCGTCACGACGGCAACTTTTTTTGCCTCCGGTGGCAGCAGATCTTTTATATAAGAACTTGCGCCCGGCCCTATGCAGACTTTGTAAGAACGCCCGGCCAGTTTTACCTCGACTTCTTCCGTAAGCGCTCTTTTTACTTTTTCCGCTACTTCTTCTTCGCCGAGACCATCCACATCCACGACAACATCCGCTATTTCCAAATAAAGCGGCATCCTTACTTCCAATAAAGCCGCCAAAGTATCTTTTACCTTTTCGCGTTCCGCTTCTTCGTCATTTTCAGTGCCGCCGGCATTGAGAAGAGGTCTCCCCTCTCCGGTGCCCAGCCTGTCGGCCAAAGTGTCGAGAGAGGCCCGCAAAAAAACAACTTTGCCGGCTTGTTCCAGAATGCGTCTGTTCGATTCGTCCAAAACCGCTCCGCCCGCCACCGAAATAATTGCCGGTGGGAACACTTTGACGGCTTCCTGTAAAGCTATACGCTCTTGGCGGCGAAAAGCCGCTTCTCCTTCTTCTTTGAAAATCTCGGCCACACTTTTACCTGTTGCCTGCATCACCTGCCGGTCGCTGTCTATATAAGGTCTTTTGAGCTGATCCGCCAGAATTTGGCCTATTGTCGTTTTACCGGCGCCCATCATGCCGATCAGTAAAATGTGAGCTTTCCGAAGAGAGGCGATTGCTTCCATATACCACAATCTTACACTTATCGACTTCAGGGGATTTCTTACTCTGGCAATTTTCAAAGTTGCAGGCAAGACACCCATAGTGTTTTACAAAAACATATAAAAGATTCAAAAGGACACACAGACGGCATAAGATAAAGTTAGTCTTTATAGTATCCGGTCATACACCGATGCAACGTTTGAAACAACCGCGCAGGCCTATCTCCGGGGGTGTAACTCAGTTGGTAGAGTGCCACGTTCGCAACGTGGAAGTCGGCGGTTCGAGTCCGCTCACCTCCACGTTTGCTGACCAGCCAAAGCCTGGTGCGTTCGCATGCCCTAAACCCGGAAATATAGGGTAGCCATACGTCAGAATATGATCTCGACGCGGTCGGCCAGCTCTTTGGAGCGCTGCTTCTTCTCGTAGCTGTTCCCTTCTCAATGGCGGTTAAGATCGCCAACCGCGTGGAAGTAGCAGCTAAGCGTGGCAACGGTCTCTCTTGGTTGCATCAGCCCTTGTCTTTTCGGCTTAGATGGGACGGGGCAACTTTGACCCCATCATCTTCTCAAAGCTTCTGCGGGTTCTATTCCCGATGCTCTGATGGATGGATACAGACCGGCTAAAAGACCTATAGCAGCGCCCGTGAATGGAGCAACCGCAACTATATATGGATCTAATGCAACAGTCCAGTGTTTTGCCAGTGCAACCAGGATAACTACCAATACACCGCATGAAGAGCCCACGAGACCGGCAACAAGGCCCATAAGAGTAGACTCCAGCAGAAAGTGGGCTGCTATATGATACCTCCTTGCGCCGAGTGCTCTTCGTAAACCTATTTCACCTGTCCTCTCTAAAATAGCCACAAGGGTAGTGTTTGCTATCCCGACTGCCCCTATGATAATGGCTATAGCTGCCAGGATATAAAACAAAGTATTTAGATTTCCAACAACTTGATCTTTCAGAGCGTTTGGGTTCAATGCCGACATGGCACTAAAATAGGCGGGGTGAGTGGGGCTGAGTGCTACGGGAGCTTGCCTCGTAATAAGATCGGAAGCCCCGAGCTTGGTATGTATAAGCATTTGAGCCGGAAATTGACTGCTGGGTAGTCCGAATAAGTCAAGAGCCGTGGTTGTGGGGATCATCATTGCGATCTCCAATTGAGGCAATCTTCGGTCATTAGATAATATGCCAACTACGCTAAAGGCTTTATCTCCTATAAATACGGCAGGAGCATTTTCGAGGTTATTGATGCCAAGTTCACTTGCAACAGGACTTGACAGGATAATAACGTTTTGGTGTGTTTTGATATCAAATGAACTAAAGCCTGTACCCTGTGAGATAACACCGCCTGAAGCCGGCAGGACCGAGGAGTCTATGGCATATAAGTTATATATCTGGCTATAGCCGACACCCGGAAAGGCCGTTGTGGGATCAATTTCTTGAATCTGCCACCAAATACCTGATGTTATGACACCCGCCAGCCTGTCTATCGCTTTATCCGAATCAGGTGAAAAATTATAAGCACTTTTACTCTGTGAAGGTCCTATATCGGTGACATTTACCTGTGTGGCATCTAAGACATTGAACTGTTTGCTTATCTGGGTAGAAGCCGTTTGGGAAATACCTATCAACACGACAAATGTTCCTATACCAAGAAAAGTACCTACCATAGTCATGATAGACCTGCCGGGCCTTTGCAGAATAGCGGCTATGGCTTCAAAGATAAGGTCAAAAAATGACAGATGAGAGGGATCCAAATATCTCTTTTTCTTTTTAGACCTTATAAACAACATAGTTTATCCGAGTAATCTGCCATCTGAAAAAGACAAGGAACGTTTGGCTCTTGCTGCCACTTGGCTGCTGTGGGTAATAACCAGAAGCGTAAGACCGGATTGTGACAGTTCGTCTAGAATATCTAATATCATATCTGCGGTTACACTATCCAGGTTGCCCGTCGGTTCGTCACATAAAATAAGACTTGGTCTGTTGACTATAGCCCTTGCCATGGCCACTCTTTGACGCTCTCCACCTGACAACTCGCCTGGTAACGCATATGCCCTTTTGGCTAGACCTACTTTTTCTAGAGCTTCTATCGCATCCTTTTCTCTTTTAGCTCTGGGTGTCTTAATATAAAGTTGAGCAAGCATGACATTTTCTAGTGCGCTCTTATAAGAAAGAAGGTGAAAAGCCTGAAAAACAAATCCTATCTTCCTGGCCCTTAGGGCACTTCTTTCTTTTTCTTGTAGGTCTTTTGTGTCTATGTTATCTATATATATTGCCCCGGAACTAGGCCTGTCAAGCAGACCTACCAGATTCAGAAAAGTTGATTTGCCGGAGCCGGAAGGTCCGACAATAGCTACATGTTCAGCTTTTCTTATATTTAGACTTACTTCATAAAGAGCTTGCAGAGGAGGAGGGCCTTTATAGACATATGAGACGTCTACCATCTTGACAACAGAATCTATCTCAATGTCTGCAATTGTATCTTCATCCCGCTTATTTTTGAAAAAAGACATCTAAAGCCTATTCCTATTTGATGCCATCGACAACTTCATCTCCAACATGCAAGGCATTGGGTGTTGTGGGATTGACGGCAATATCTCCGTTTCCACTTATCCCTGTTGTAACTTCGACACGTTTTTCTTTACCGGATCGCAAGATATTTACATAGGTATTTCCGTTGGAAGTGGCAAAAATGGCAGCTATCGGAACCACCAGAACTGGCTTAGCCGTCTTTGCCGCCGTTATTGATATCTGTACATTTTGGCTTACAAGTGATGTAGACACATGAGGTATCGGGGTGATGACTATAGGGTAATCAGCAGTGACTCCTATGCCAGAGTTGCCTGAGTTTTGACCGGCACCTGAGTTTTGACCGGCTGGGCCGATAGATCCCGAATTGGAAGATCCCGAATTGCCCGAATTGGATGTGCTTAGATGACCTATTTTGGTTATGATTCCTTGACCTTGATACCCAGTAATGCTCCCTGATATTATTACTTTTTGTCCCAGATGAATAGCTGATATGTCACTCGGAGTTATCTGTGCGTCTAGGACCGGATAGCCCGTTGAAAGTTTGATAAAAGGCAAGCCGGGCTTTGTGCCCAAAGATCCGGATCTGGAAATTATGCGAGCAGGTAAATTGGGTACAAAAACTACTTCCGATTCTTCTACCTCAGGTCCAGTGACCTGTTCCAGGGCATCCAGATTGTCGGTTGTACTTTTTATAAGACTTTCGTAGTACGTGATTTCATTTTTATATTCAGTCAGCGAGGATGACGGTGAACCTGTATTTATTGTTGCCGAAGGAGAAGATGCCACGCCGGAGTCAGTTAATCCGGAATTACCCGAAGAGCCGGAGTTATAGCTCACTACATAGTGATTTGCATAGCTTTTAGAATAATCCCTCTTATGTCCAGGCAGGCATTTCAGAGACACGAAGGGGCTTGTCACCTGATCCCCTATTGATCCTGAAAGAGATACCACTTTTGCCCTTACACAAGATAAGAATATGGCCTCTGATTCTTCTACCTCAGGCCCGAAAGAAAGCTCAGCCGAAGAGAGACTTTGCTTATCATTTGCAACACTTTGCTGAGCAGCAGAGACCTCTGCCTGTAAAATATCTGTTCCGGTATTACCTGAGGTATTAGTAGTTGTGGTAGTCGAGATACCGGGCAGAGAAGTGGTAGTGGTAGTTGATTGATAAAGTTGATTTTTTAAGTTCAACAAATTGGATTCATCACTTTGCAGTGTTTGCTGATCCTGCTCTATTGCGGAAATACTGCCTGCAAATATAGGAGAAAACCCAATATGGTGATAATAGTCAGATACAGCTTTCTTGGTTCCGTTCCCAAACGTTCCGATCTGATCTTGTCCTATTGAATACCCAAGTGAGATAAGAGCTCTTTGTAACTCTGCTATATCCGGTCCTTGTTCTCCCGGCATAAGATTGCGATAAATGGGTATTTTGCCTTGTAAGACAAACAGGGGATTGCCCGAGATACTGGCCAACACATTACCCGATCTAATAAAATTATGATTGTAGTTGTATACCTTTGTAATAACAGGTGAGGTTATACCCGACTGCTCAGACGGGTTGATATTCATAACATTTTGCTCTGTAAATGTTCCCCTAAATATTAAATTATTTACAAGTACTTGTCTCCTTATGGGAGAAGTAATAAAACTTGGATTGGGTGGAGCAGTCTCTGCTGCAATAGCTGCCGGAGACTTTATCCTAGAAGATAGAACTATCCCTACCACAGATACGATGACCAGCAGAACTACAGCTAATAAAAACATCTTTGTTCTTTTATTCATAGACAATACTTTACTTTTATCAGCATGAGATAAATAGATACGTCTTTCATAAAACAGTTATTTGTCTCAAATAAATCTACATAAAAAATTATATTAATACTTTGTCATTACACGTTTTGCAGCCGTAATAAGATAAGAGTCGATCTGCGCCATTTCTTGAAATTCTGTAGGATGCTTATTTATAATTTGTTTTTGATAATATGACTCCACCGCCAGCCAAGTATTCATCATGTTTACCTTGACTTTGCAGTTATAGTCTGTAATAGCTTCTGCAATTTGCGCCTTTTTGGGCGGATGTTTATCATTTTTAATAGCCGGCGGCGGAGTCTTTATGTCGTAGCCATGCGAAGCCATGCAGGAAGACCATTTCTTTATATCGCTCAGCATTATGGGATTATCTTGCGTTTCGCTGACAGAATTATTTATTTGATTACCAATAAAAGTATCTGTTGCATTAAGCTCCTTACCTTGCTTTGCCGTAATAAAATTTGTTGCAGAAACATATTTCAGACAACTATTTTGCATTATATAATATGCCTGCCCATACTTTTTCGCATAGTTATTATTTAAATCCATCACGTATTTCATATTCCTGTTAGCAAGTGGCGTAGCTGGGGACACATATATCTCATACCCATGCACTTCAGCTTCTTTTAGGTTGTAGACCCCAAAAATGTGAGCACTTATTCCCAAGTGTTGAGCATAAAAAGGGTCCTGCTCTAAAGCAAGCAGTGAGTTGATTGCAAAAGGGACGCCTTTCTTGGCCATGCAATTTTGATCTAATAAAGTTCCCGCATAAAATACCGTTGCCTCCGTATTTGCCGTCAAGACGTAAGAGGAAAAAGGTAAAACCGGCGCTGGACTATTGACGGGAGGTATATGAATACTGCCTGTGTCTAGAGGTTTTGTCGAAGACAAACCAGAACTGCACGAAGAAAGAAGGGAAAGAAGAGCAATACTTATAATGATAAGAAATAGTTTTTTACATTTAATTTTCATATTTATTTATATCAATCTTTATAAAATAACTTAACAAATTTACAGATTAGGTACATTGATTTTTAACAAATGTACCTAATCTGTAATACTTACTTCAAAGGTATCTCTATATCTTACTACTGCCAAATAGCATAGGCGGGATTACATCCAGTCAACGTTGGGTCTTTTACATAGATGCTGTTAGACCAGCCCTCAGGGTATTGTCCATAATATGCTGCCGGATCAACGTATGTACCATTTGGATTCACTCCATACATGTCATACCACGTATTATTAGGTTGCAATTGTCCGTTGCCTACAAAATATAGAGTCTCACCGTCTGCCCAATAGGCGACGCATACACGATTACTGCTTCCGGCTACGGCGGAAATCCAATCATTTTGAGATGGCCCGGAATGCATGAGGAGCTGATTTACCGAAGGATAACTCTCTTGTCCTATTGGATATATTGTCCTTGCAGATGCTATAGGAATAGCTACAAACATAGCAGTCAAACTGATTGCAAATGCAACTATTAGTTTATGAATATCTTCATACTTCTCCTTTTTTATAGAAACATAAGGCATATAAACTTACTTATATAGCTTATGTTATACTTGACCGTGGTTATCCTATATATATATACATACGTTGTCAAGCAATATTTAGTTATTTTAAACTCAATTCCAAAATAAGAGCCATTTGCTCTGGTGAGACTAAATACGACATGCCTATACTCCCGGTAAATTTCATGGAAAGTTTCCCCTTCTAGGCATTTTCTTGGGTTGCGGTAGGTTTTCACAGCATCGCTTAGGTCGCTGGGATCAGCTCTGGGATCCTCACAATTCATTGCAAACTACATTAACCAAAATATGAGGATGACTAAATAATGGAGTAAGCAGCGCCGCGGAAAGAAAAGACGGCCAGCAGATCATTTGACAATCCGAGGTCACAGATGTGTCAGCTTAGCTTAAGCTTTAGTATTCAAACCTCAAGCTAAAGCTATACGAAACCAACTTTAGGTTACCCAGAAAAAGTAAGCATGGGTTATACTCGCTTGTCTCTTCCCGTAATACCGGGTCGCAGTCAATGGTACTTGTTTTTGACTTTTCTTACATCTGCTGGCGGTATTTTAGCAATTCAAATACCAGACATCCTTACACCAAAGTATCCCTTAAGCGTAGTTCTCCTATACTTAGAAAAGCATATATCGAGAGAAGAGTACCTGCGCATTCCCTAAAAATGCACTGTAGGGAAATTAATTTAAGAGTCTTAAGACAGTTGACAACAAAAATTGATGAACTCTAGACTGTTGGCAATTAAAAAGATACGTTTTATACGATTGAACGAAAGGAGTATTTAAATTCGCACATAAATGTCCTGTTAATACGATCAGAAGAGCTTTACTTGTAGTTTCCTTGATATTGAGTATTAGCTTTTTCAACCTCACCGAAGACGGCACAAAGGCAAATACTTCAACAACTTAGGAATACGTAACTATATCGATACCAAGCCAATATCCATAAGACAAGGACCGAATGGTGTGCGTACGAGTAACTATCTAAATACAAGCGTGGCTTACCTGATTGTGGCTTTTTTATCAAAATCATGGTGTCTGGAAATATGATGCGAGAGATTTGGATTACTGTTGGCCATCCCTCTGCAATACCTGGACGGAAAACAGATTTGAATTATTGCAGGTAGCATCCTCTTGCTTTATACATAGTGTTAGCGCCGAAAGTCTCATCCAAATCAGACTGACTGCGTATCATATGTATCCACCTTGCACTGCCAACAACTCATTGATTTCTATGAATATTTCATTAAAAGTCGCCAGTTTATTTACTGTCAGATAAATAAACTCCAGACAGATATGTCTACCTTGTCAATCTATTTTGATAAAAAAATAAAACTTTGCTTACTGCTATTGACATAAAAATTTTACAAGCTATAAATGAGGGGCGTGAAATATATCATGAAAGTTAGGTTACTTAAAATAAAGTTATTGAAACAATTGATGGCTATCGCGATAGGGTCGGCTATTCTGGCTTCTTGCAGTAGCAATTCTTCTTCCCTGTCGCAACCCGGTTCCCGTCAAAGTAAAGATACCCTCAATAGCAAGTCCACCCATCGTCCCTCTACCAAAATACCTGCCATATCTGAAAGCAGTTTGGCATCTTCTTTGTTTGTCGCCACTTCAGCTGAATATAATAATCCTCACTTTCAGAACCAATGGAGTAGTTTTATTACTTCCATGGAAAACAAAATGGTGGCATCGTGTTTAGAGAATTACGGATTCACGACACAAGAAACAGCATTTATCGCAAATCTACAGCTCAAGGGAAACTCTACAGACAACGTAGACTATCCTGATGTGGCACGCCTTAGGCAAGGTGACCTTGGTCTCGGTGGCCCTGCAACAACTGCCCAGATCCCAAAATCAAATATCCCTGCAAACGAAGAAAAAGCATGGGGCGTGGATCTCAGAAAGTGTTTTAACGTAAAATTGCCCGGACTGAACGGGATAGTTGCTCAACTGGATCCGATAAGAGCGATTTGGAATAATGATCTAACGTCGGTATGGATAAATAACTCTGTCACAACTGCATTGCGCACGTGGACAACTTGTGTAGCAGGCAGTGGCATGGCAAATATGCCGTCCACCCAACTCGGATTACGTGACTTCTTTGGCAAAATAGACGATTTGATGATGACACATACCAATTTGACTTATAACTCACCTCAGATAGTGGGTTTAGTCAAGATATATGGTAAATGCATTGCGCCTGTGGCAACAGCAATGGATAACGTACGCTCGCATGACCGTCACATGCTGCTTGCACAATATGCAAGCCAATTAAACGTAATAGCTCAAGAGATGAGTAAAGAAATATCTATAGACACTGCTAAGTATGGACTAAACATATAATATGTCCTCTTCAAAAGATGCTTCCCCAAAAAGTATCAAATTCATCACAATAGGGGTGCTGACCTCGCTTGCGCTAGCTGCCGGAGCTTTTATGGCAGGCTCCCATATCAAGTCGCCGGCGCAAGCCGCCGCTACGGCCAAACCTCCCCCTCTCAGTAACATAACGGTTCCCATACAAAAAGAAGTCTTAAAATCTGAGATAACTTTCCGGGGAAATGTCGTTGAATCCAATCCTATCCCAATCCCCATGCCCACCATTCCGGCAGGTGACTTGCCGGTGGTTACCGGTGATTACGTAAAGACCGGAAATAAGGTTAGCCTGGGCTCTGTTTTGCTGGCAATAGCTGATCAGCCTATTATTTTAATGCAAGGTAATATTCCTGCTTTTAGAACCATGCAGTATCAAGATCAGGGTCCGGATATAGCAGAACTACAAAATAACCTGATAGAACTTGGTTTTTCTATAGGAAATGATAAGAGCGGCACCTACGGGACAGGCACGGCTAAAGCCGTCAAAGGACTGTTTGGTTCCCTTGGATTTCAGCCAAATATGTCTGACTTCACGATTCCAAATACATCCAAGTCATCTGGGAAAACCAAGAAATTAAACTCTGCTGCAAAGACTGCCGCGGGTAATATATCAAATGACTCCGGCCAATCTCCCACTTTGACACCTTTGGCCACAGTGCCGCTGGGGGAAATAGTCTTTTTACCGAACCTTCCTACCTATGTAATAAGTGATAAGACATCTTTGGGAAAAAATCTGGATGCCCTGCCTCAGGGAGGAAATACGGCTCTTATAACGCTCGGATCTAATAATTTATCCGTTACGGGTCAAGTTAGCTCTCTGGATGCCCAGAGCCTTCGAGACGGAATGGCTGCTACTCTGATAGATAACGTCAGTAACAAAAAGTGGACAGCAAAAGTAACGAGGATCTCGCAGGCCACTTCACAAGGGAACTCCGGGATACCGGAGGTTAACGTCAGTCTGGCTACTTCCACAAACAATAAACTTCCTCAATCCGAATTGGGCAACAACTTACAGATTGTTCTGACAGCGGCTTCAACTTCACGTCCCGTATTTGTGGTACCGATAGCAGCCATATATGCACGACAAAATGGTTCCAGTTTTGTCACTGTCGTAAAACATAACCGCCTTATAAATATAAAAATCGATGTGGGCCTTGATGTGGCGGGAAACGTAGAAATAACCCCAATAGGCAATCATATATCAGCGGGCGAAAAAGTTGTGACCGGTGCCGCTAGGTAGACAGTGGTTTCAAGGAACAGAAAATGCCTGACCAACTCGTAGTATTAGAAAATATAAGCCGCATCTACGAAGGCCCTAATCCTGTCAATGCTTTAGTGAACGTATCCGCATCCATACAACAAGGCGATTTTGTCTCCATACAAGGCGTCTCCGGTTCCGGAAAATCTACCCTTCTAAACGTCTTAGGATTACTGGACCGGCCTACGGCAGGAAAATACATACTAAATGGTTTAGATGCAATGCATATATCGGAAAGAGAAAGAACCGATTTGAGGTGCTACTACATTGGATTTGTCTTTCAATCATTTCATCTGCTGGCAACCCGCTCTGCAGTGGAAAATGTCGAATTGCCTTTATACTATCGAGGTATCAACCGTAAGAAGCGTAAAGAATCGGCAAGCAAAGCTATTGAAAAAGTAAACCTTCTCCACAGATCCGCTTCCTTCCCGGCAACGCTATCGGGAGGAGAACGTCAACGTGTAGCCATTGCCAGGGCCTTGGTCGGTTCACCAAAATTGCTTTTATGTGATGAACCGACAGGAAGTCTGGATAAAAATAGCTCTGACAATATTTTAGAGCTATTGGAAGAACTAAACGAAACAGGCCTTACTGTCATTATTGTCACCCATGATTCCGCAGTTGCCAACCGTTCAAAACGTCACTTATACGTTGTGGAAGGACAACTTCATGAATAGAATCAAATACAAAGTGTCGAAAGGAACAGAACAAAGAAAAAGTCATCTGAGAATAAAAGATGCCATATATGATGCTTTTTTAGGATTCGCCAGAAACCCCACCCGCACCTTTCTGGCCGCACTTGGTACTATTATTGGGGTTGGAACTTTGGTATCCGTATCCGGAATTGCCACTACCGCAAAACAACAAGTCACATCGCAGTTCAATTCCATACTTGCCACAGAGATTACCGTAAGTGATAATAGCGTGGGACATATACCATTTAGCGCCCAAGAACGTGTCATGCACATTAAAGGGGTGGCGCATGCCGGTATTTCATGGCAACTTATGGCAGATGTAAATGTTGCGAGAGATTTATCAGTAAGTGGACCGCAGCAATTCTCTACGACGCTGCCCATCTATGCTTCTACACCGGATGGGTTAACTCAAATGCAGGCTGATATCATTACGGGAAGGTTATTTGACAAAGGCAACGAAAGGCGCTTCGATCGCGTGGCATTGATAGGATCTATTGCCGCCCGGCAATTGGGCATCACAAGTGTAGCCAACCGACCGGCAATTTTTATAAACGGAACCCCTTTCACCATAATAGGCATTGTCACGGGATTATTTGGACAACCCTCGGCGCTATCGTCAATAATAATTCCCGCGTCAACGGGCTTGGATCTTATAGGTTCGCCTTATGCCGGCAGTTACTTGGGTCATAAAATCAATGAAAAATTTATAACAGAAAAGTCAAATGCGGTACTCCAGAATTCTTCCGCCCAAGAACCGACCATGTACGTCACAACGGCTAAAGGTGCCGCAGGTGTGGTTGGTAAAGAAATTGCTTATGCAATTTATCCACAAAATGTAAACGCTTTGTCAGTCATTACGCCACCCGGTCCGGATTTACTCAGTAACGCCATCGAGGGGACAACTGCCACTCTATTAATACTCTTGGGGATCGTAGCCCTGGTAACCGGAGGAGTTGTGATTGCCAATACCAGTCTATTGTCTGTTTTGGGAAGGACAAGTGAAATAGGACTTCGGCGGGCACTCGGAGCGAGACGAAAGCACATTGCAGTCCTTACTTTGCTTGAAGCAGGATGCATTGGCGCCATAGGGGGTATGATCGGCGCGTCACTGGGAGTTTTGGCAACCGTAGGAGTGGCGGCCACACATACATGGACACCCGTACTATCATATCAGATCATCGTTATGGCACCTTTTGTAGGTGCTATCGTAGGCATTTTGGCTGGCATATACCCATCAATACGGGCAACGAGAATAGAACCTGTTTCTGCATTACAGCACTAATACTCAGACACAACGTTATTTTTATACTTAACTGTAAATATCAAAATAAACAATCCTTTATAAGATCAGTGGTTCTCACTCGCGTCCTACGCCATCTCCATCACTCAAGCGCTGATCAGCCCGAACTTCCGGTTTTCGACCGATACCGAAAACAATGTTACGAACCACCCGCTCGATAAATACATTGACTGCTACGTTTCTGACGGTTACCATTGAGATGTCTTTAGAAACGTAGCCATCAATTCAACGATCTGTACTGACCAAAAACCTGCAAGTATACCTAACTAAATGAATCGGAGAAAAAAGTGAGCGGGAACTGTTCGACAACACCCCTTGTATATGCCAAAGGGCTGTGCAAGGAGTACGGCACCGGGGAAGGACTGATCCGAGCGGTTGACGAGGTCAACTTGGAGATCGCTTCCGGCGAAGCGCTGGCCGTCATGGGACCGAGCGGGTGCGGCAAGTCGACGTTGCTCCACCTCATGGGTGGCCTTGACAGACCGAGTGCCGGTGAACTGTGGGTGGCCGGCAAACGCATTGATAGGCTCTCAGAACGCGGACTTGCCCAACTTCGCCGTCACGACGTCGGCTTTGTCTTCCAGGCCTTTCACCTCATGGACGAGCTGACCGCCCAAGAAAACGTTGAGCTGCCGGCTTTACTCGCCGGGCGCTCGTCAAGAGAAGCCAAGAGCCGTGCCCGTCAACTTCTCCACCAAGTCGGACTCGCTGAGCGGGCTGGACACCTCCCCTCAGCCCTCTCGGGCGGCCAACGCCAACGCGTCGCCGTCGCCAGGGCGCTCGTCAACGAGCCAAAACTTTTGCTGGCCGACGAGCCGACTGGAAACCTTGACAGCGTCGCCACCTTGGAAGTGCTCCGCCTCTTCGAGACGCTTCATAGCTCCGGTCTCACGCTCGTGATGGTCACCCACGACGAGCGGGTCGCGGCGACCGCCGACCGGTTGCTGACGATGCGCGATGGTGCCTTCCTCGAGGAGACACTCCTTGTGAGCGATGCAAAGGGCAACCTTGGCGATTTCACAGGCCTCGGAGACTGACTATGGGGAAGATCTTGCTCCTCTGGCGGCTTGCCGTGAAGGACCTCCGCCACAACGCCTTCGAAGCCGGGCTTCTCATGCTCGCCGTTGCGGCGGCAGCGACGACATTGATGCTCGGACTTTCGCTCCATGGAGTGGCGAGCGCCCCATACACACGTACCCGGGTGGCAACCAACGGGCCCGACATAGTGGCATCCGTCTTTCCCGGAGGCCCCAATCCCCTTGGGCCAAACCAGATTGGCGAGCTCCAGTCTCTCGAACATGCAAAGGGCGTTGTCGCATTGAGCGGACCGTTCCCCGTTACCTGGACGGTGCTCCGGGGAACCACTGCCACCGGAGCCGAGATTGAAGGTCGCAGTACTGCTTCCACTGTCGTCGATCAGCCAAAGCTGACCGCAGGACACTGGATCCGCGCCGGGGGTGTCGTCGTTGAAGCCGGGTTCGCATCGGCATTCGGCCTACGAGTCGGCAACCGGATCTATTTGGCGGGGATTCCGTTTCACGTGGTTGGTACGGCGGTGACGGCCGCCTTCCCAAGTTACGGAAGGCTTTGCTACCTTGGCTGTGAAGAAACGCACGCATTCTATGGCCAACCCGGTCTCGTCTGGACAACAAAAGCCGATGCCTACCGTATCGCGCTCACTGCAAGAGCACCTGTTGCGTACTTCTTGAACTTGAAACTCGCCCAGCCGACAGATGCCACCACATTTGCCGCCCGCTTCGACGCCTCAACCGCAAACGCTCTGGAGGCTCCCTACCTCGTCTCGTGGCAAGACATCGCCAACGAGGACGCTAAAGCGACTGCAAATGTGCAGCTCGTTCTGTTTACCGGCAGCGTACTGCTCATGCTGCTTGCGTTGGCAAGCGTCGCCGTCTTGGTCGGCGGCCGTATGGCAGAGCAGTCTCGACGAGTGGGACTCGTAAAGGCCGTCGGCGGTTCCCCGGGATTTGTCGCAGCGGTACTGGTGTTGGAACACATGCTGGTCGGTATTGGCGCCGCGGCAGTCGGACTGCTACTGGGCCGGTTGGCGGCTCCCACCCTCGACGGGCCGGGGGCCGGGATGCTCGGCGCAGCAGGGACACCCGCCTTCGACTTGGCAAACGTCGGCCTCGTGATGGCACTGGCCGTCGTCGTAGTGGTTGTGGCGACCTTCGTCCCGACCGTACGTGCGGCAAAAACGAGCACGGTTCGGTTGCTCGACGATGCGGCTCGGACGCCAAAGCGGCGGCCGGCGGTAGCCAAGCTTTCTGCATATCTTCCCGCTTCGCTGCTCGTGGGGGTGCGACTGGCAGTCCGACGGCCACGCCGGCTCCTTCTCAACGTGTTCAGTGTAGCCGTCACGGCGAGCGGAATCATGGCGGTGCTCATATTCCACGCTACAAATGCGCAGGACTCCCTCTCTCAAAACAACCTATATACACTTCGGGTCGACCAAGTAACGACCCTCCTATCGGTGATGCTCGTCGTTCTCGCCGCCGTCAATACATTATTCATCGCCTGGGCGACCATCCTCGACACCAGGCATGCCTCGGCGCTCGCCCGCGCACTTGGGGCGACCTCCAAACAGGTAACGATCGGGGTTTCCGTATCCCAGATCCTTCCGAGCCTCTTGGGAGCGCTGCTTGGCATTCCCGGAGGACTCGGCATCTATGACGCAGCGAAGAGCGGGGGCTCGACGGCGATCCCTACGGACGGATGGATCGCCGGCATGATCGTCGGCACTGTCCTCGTCGTGGCTGTGCTGACAGCGATACCGGCTCGCATTGGCGGCCGTCGCCCGGTGACAGAGCTTCTTCAAACTGAGGTGGCGTGATAAAGCACGGCCTAGTCGATACACTTAGGCATTTGTCATTGACCCCACCAAGACCAAGCCAGACACCACGGGGTGCAGCGGCGACTGGTTCCCCACCAAATAGAGTATTCGACTTGGCGGAAACATTCATAGAGCGACTTCGATTTTTATCTTGCGCCATAATACTTATAGCATGTCTTAAAAATATATATACCTACCGGTCTACCTATCTGTATCTACATATAGAATTCCATGGGTTGGTACATCCTCAGGAATAGACCATTCAGAATGGTACATGCGAATAAATTGTTCTTGCTTTATCAGTAGATTTTTGTTAAAAAGATATTTTTTATTCAAAAAATAAATGAGTCTACCTCACTAATTTATATGAAATAATTATAAATTAAGTGGTTGAATTGTGCAACATATGTAATACGGTGAACTACTTCTGCGTGATATAAAGTGTCGAATCCTATAACGAGAACCTAACTAAACAGGGAATTACCACAATAAGAAGTTTAGTCAATACTAAAAAAATCTTTTACCCTACTTTAAGAGGTTAAATAAATACTTATAGTGGTTATATACACCCCTTGCAGACTATTTTGAAATCTCGATGCATCGATATATACTTTTGCTGAAAACCAAGAGGTTGGTCTCAAGGTATTACCGATACAACTTAATTTATTTACCACGTAAAAATATTACTTATGATTTATGACTATTTGAAAGAGAGGAAGGATGAAAATAATAAATAGCGATGCAGTAAAGACAGAAGAAAAGGATACAGCTTCTTATTACATGAAGTTTGTCGTAACAGCAGCAGCTGTCGGTACCGCAGCGGGATTACTTGGCACCGCAGGGTCGGCATGGGCGGCAGGTACCGGTTACGGACCGCCTGTCGTGATTACCAAAGGTGTTGCACAAGGATTTGGCGGCATCATGACAGCCGTAACGATAAACAGATCGGGAAAAGTCATACATCTCAAAAATGCTCACGGCGCAAACATCACCCTTCACATAGGCGGGTGCCGCAACAACTTCCAGGCTATAGTGACCGATGCGTCGATCAAGGCAATAGACAAATCACACTATAAAAGCATCCCGAAGTCTGCCCTTCACGATCATGTTCTTTACTCGATCGGCGTACTTTTCCAAAGCGGCACGCGCGAAATCTCATCTTGTAAGATTGACCGATTGGATATCTACGGCAAGACGTTTACCAAAAAAGACTACGTCCTTTATTACAACTCACACTTCAGAGCTTTTAGCTCTGCTCCGAAATACCATGCGTCCGTATCCCAAAGCCACGTGATCGCCAAATTCAGAACAGACACAGAAATAGTGGTATTGGGGCCAAACACACCACAGCCACATACACAAAAGAAGGGAAAATAAATTGAATCTTGATCAAATATATTGTCTGCCACACAAAATGTGATTTAGCTGTTTGTCTTTGATACAGAGGTAATTAACATAACTTTACGATAGCTCATAGTATTAATACTTTTCATAAAATATGCATACTTTTGTAGTATTAAGTTAGTTGGCATATAAAGTTAAAAGTATTGGTAACATGGTTTTGCTTTAAATTCTTTTCTAACTCTCCCAATTTACCTTATATACAATAGTTTTTTTGACATATAAATGTCAATGTAACTTTATTTTAAAACATTGATAAAGGATAAATAATTAAAACTAAATCTTTGATAAAAGGCGAACATCTTGATACAGAATTTAAGAAAAGAAGAGGAAATCTCTCAACCGAGTGGTATTGACGACAACATGTCCTTTTCACTCCATAATGAAAAACTGGGGTTCTCTACACGATACTCAGACGATGATAAAAATTTATTTACGTTCTATCGAATTATAGTCGCATTGCTATGGGTATTTTTTTCTTCAAGATTTTTTGTAGAAATAGGAGTCTATCCACCTGCACCCTATTTCTCTGTTTTTTACGGCATCACGGCCACTGCGATACTTGCTTACACCAGTACTCTTATTTCAGGCAAGCAACTTTCCCGTTTGGATATATTCTTGGGAGTCGGCACCGTAATAGCAGGTGTGGCATGGGTAATAGGTCTTATTTATACGTCCCCCGGATATGGAACCGACGAAGCGGCATTTGTGCAGGGAGCCGCCCAAGTCCTCTTTGGTGGACATAACCCTTATACAGCCAACCTTGGCAAATATCTGACAGAATTTGATGTTTCACCCTTTGCACATACCTATACACTAAATGGCGCTACCATCACAAGACTCGGATATCCTTCTCTCTCCTTCCTGACTGAATACATTTTACTGCTCTTTGGAATCAGCAGACAAGATCCGATACTTGTCACGACAGTAAGCTTGGTGGTTGCCTCCCTGTTTGCATTTTTTTCTTTGCCAAAAAACTATAGGCCATTACTGCTCATATTAATTGGGACAAGCGCATATTTTTCAAACGCTGCGGCGGGGCTGATATACGACGAAATGCTCATGTTTCTGACACCCTCTTTTTACTTCTGGGAATACTTCCACCAAAGAGAGTCGTCATTCAAAAAATACATTTCACCTGTCTTTTTTGGTCTTGCCTGTGCCGTAGTCCAAGACGCATGGTTTTTTGTTCCATTCCTTATTATCGCTGTATACAAAGAAGCTTCTTATAGAAACAAAAAACCGATAAAGCAAATCTTTTTGTACTTTGCCGTGAGTTTGATTCCTTTTTTGATTGTCAACTCACCTTTTATTATTTGGAACCCTGTTGCTTGGATCAAAGGTTCCATAGGACCCCTATTGCAACCGCTCGTCCCATTGGGGCAAGGCGCCATCGGGATGACAATATATATGGGGTTGGGTGGAGGCAATTTAAAATACTATACTTACGCCGCTATTTTTGTCGGACTTCTAATTGCATGTGCTTTAATTATAAACTACAGCAAATACAAACTGCTTATTCCAATTGTGCCTGGAGTTATGCTCTTCTTATCCACAAGATCTCTCAATGAATACATTCTTGCAGACATATTTGTCATGCTCGTATGTTTTGGCAGCTGGAAGAAAATTAACATAACAAACACCACAGCGGAAAACCCAGTAAAGCCCGCTCATACAAATAAAAAAATTACCAAATACTTCCTCAATTACAAGAAACCCCTAAGATTATTGATGCTTTTTTTTGGCTGTGCAACAGTACTACTGATCGGACTTGCGGTTACAACCCCGTCACCGCTCCAAATCTCTGTTGTAGCCGAACATACGACAGGCGAAGAGCAGACGGTCGACTCTATGGTGCTCAAAGTAACCAATCATGCCTCCGTAGCGGCAAAACCGGACTACGTCATAGGCATAGGGCCCTATGTCCCCACTCCGTGGATACCGATAGGAAAAAACCAAAGCATACCGCCCGGTAAGACACGTTACATAAGAATTGTGGCTTCAAATATAGATGTCATGCCATCAACAACAAATCAGTTTCATATTTTTGCTTTTCTGGAAAACCCCTATTCAGTCTCCTATCTGGTAGTGCATCCTTTGACAAGTCTCCATACCTTGTTGACCCCTCTTGATATCAGAAAAATACTGAAACCCGGACAGTCATTTACAGTGCACGTACAGCTGTTGAATCAAATCGGAACTCCGGTAGCACAATCCAGAGTTCTTGTTGCGCTGGCACAAATTATCTACTCGCCACAAGGCATAGAATATGCCGGAGAAAGCATAGACAATGCTCCACCAGGTGCAACACCGATCACCTCGTATACCAATAAAAATGGCATAGCTACTTTTCATGTCAAAGAAATCCAGCCGGCAAACCAAGAGGTAAACTTCCAAGCCTGGCTGGCAGGAACTGCACCTACTGCATACAGCAACCAATTGAGTGTATGGTTTGGCCCAATTTCAGCCAAATAAACTTATACCAGTTCACCCGGATTGAGTGTGTATTTGATAAGTCAAATACACACTGCTGAAAAAAATACAAATAACCCCAAACGACAAGGAGAGGCCTTCTCGCTCTACAGATTGAGACTGCTCACGCGGTGGTGGCTTCTTTTAATGTGCTTATCAGTTGCCGTATACTTTCCGACGGCTTAGGAGATGTTTTGTCCGGCTTACTTTAGATTTTGTCGCCGTGCTGAGCTTTGCCGCCTATTTATCTATATCCTTTATTGTAAAC
This sequence comes from Actinomycetes bacterium, assembly GCA_021796535.1. Taxonomy (GTDB): domain Bacteria; phylum Actinomycetota; class Acidimicrobiia; order Acidimicrobiales; family Bog-793; genus JAJZMK01. The sequence goes on from JAKABW010000005.1 coordinate 95,016, forward strand.
GACAGTTAAATTGCCTTATTAATATCAATGCTGCGGCATCGGATACCTCGGCAAAAGACCGCTCACCAAAGGAGAACCTCATGAAAGCAGTTCTTTACCGATATACCGGCCTTTCTTCGGTCCTCTCATTTGAACAGACAGAGACGCCGAAACCGGGCCCGGGAGAAGTGAGGGTGAAAATTGCCTGTTCTGGCGTGAACCCCACCGATTGGAAAATCCGTTCCGGGCTGACCGGGAATCAACCCGACGGCTTTCAAATCCCCCACCAAGACGGAAGCGGCGTTATAGATGCCGTAGGTGACGGCGTAACGGAACGGGAAATAGGCCAGAGGGTCTGGCTGTATACAGCGGCGTATGCCAACCCCTACGGTACGGCGGCAGAGTATTGTGTCCTGCCAGCCGAACGCACGGTCGTCTTGCCGGACAGCGCTTCATACGAACTCGGGGCTTCTCTCGGAGTTCCCGCGTTGACCGCCGCACACTGTTTGGGCGGCAACCCGTCCGCATTGCGCGGTGCCAACGTTTTGGTTGCCGGAGGCGCCGGTGCGGTGGGATATTATGCCATCGAATTGGCCAAGCACGCCGGAGCAAGGGTTGCCACCACCGTCAGTTCCGCAGAGAAAGAGCGACTGGCTAAAACGGCGGGAGCCGATTTAGCCGTCAATTACAAAGCACCGGGAGCTTTGGAAAAACTGAAAAGTTTTGCCCCGCAGATGGATTACATCACAGAAGTGGCTTTCGGGGCAAACATGGAAACTGACCTGGCCCTCTCCGCTCCCGGCACCGTAATAGCCATATACGCCAACGAACCGACTGACCCGATCCTGCCCATACGAAAGCTTATGCGAACAAACGCAACAATTCGTTTTGTCATGCTCTACACCATCACAAAACACGACTTGAACCAAGCAATAGCATGGATTGAGGATGCCTTAGAACAAGATGCTTTATCGGAACTGCCGATACATCGTTTTTCATTGGAAAAAACTGCCGAAGCTCAGGATTTTGTCCAACAAGGTGCCGTGGGGAAAGTGCTCGTTATACCCTAAGTGTTTTTGGCCGACAGGAAAACATGGCCGTGCCCTGTAGTGTACTGTATATTTTGGAGTATTGTCCGTTGACTAAATTGACAAAGATGCCTCCTCTGTCCTATTTACCGATGCGTAGGCCTTGCCAAAAGCGTTTTCCGTGACATTTTTAAAATAAATTACGCGCTAGAAAACAAGTCTGATAAATATTTTTTGTCGGCAAACGATTACAAAAGCGCTATTTCTCACCCATCCCCAAGCAGACGACTGGCAGGACATCCCGGCTTTTGCTGTGAGTTATACGACCGCATGTCACAGAGGTTTTTAGCCACAAAACTTTTTTTATGTTATATCAAATATGGTATAAGGTAGTTTATATAAGCAAAAGTTACCCCAGAGACTTCTGCGGGTAAGGATTTCCGGGGTTTTATCGATACTCCGAAGTGCTTCGATACCAGACATTGTATCCTGTGACACCCGTTATATAAGATTTCATACGCATCACAAAAATGAAAGAGGTTCGAGATGTTAAAAAGATTTATTCCCAATATCAAGGTATTTTTTGCTGGACTGGCAATTGTATTGGGTTCATTTACCTTGATTGGAAGTGTAGCTGCTCCCGCTTCAGCGGGAGCAGCTACTTCATGCCACACAATCACCGTGATACACCGCGGCACACACATGGTTTTTTTGTGGAAACGTGTCCGCATTGACAAACACGGCAGACGCTTTGTGAAAAGAGAGCACATCTGGAGATCCAGGACCGTCATCGTAAGGGGCAAAAAGGTTACCAAGAAAATACCGGTCAAGGCAAGACGCAGATACGCGATAAAACTGCGCAGAGAGGAATGTGTGGTCACCACGACCACGGCGGCACCGACAACGACCACGGCGGCACCCACAACGACCACGGCGGCACCCACAACGACCACGGCGGCACCGACAACGACCACGGCGGCACCGACAACGACCACGGCGGCACCCGCGGTTCAGCCCAATCCGATAAGTGCAGATTTATCTCTCAGCACAAATACTGTTTCTTATATCGGGGGCAGCGTCGGCTTAACCTACACGTCCGACAGTGCCGCATCTTGCAGTCTTTCCTCAACGCCTGCCCTCTGGTCCGGAAACAATCCTGCCGCGGTAAGCTGTAACGGCAGCTATTCTCTGGCAATCGATCAATCGGCTTCCGGGGGGCAGTGGACAATTACTTTTACCGCAACAGGACAAAACGGTCAATCTGTATCGGATTCCCAAGTCCTCACACAAGACGCTCCTCCGCCTTTTAATATCACACCCAATTGGAGCGGATACGTAGTGCCTTCCGCCACGGCGATAATAACCGACGTCAGCGGAAACTGGACGGTCCCGACTCTCAATTGCAACGACACCCAAAACGCTACTGAGTCAGATTGGGTTGGGATAGGCGGTGCACAAAGCGGAACCAACTCGGGGGGAGTATTGCTGCAAACCGGCATCGACAACTCTTGCGTAAACGGAATACAAGAGAGCAGCGGATGGTGGGAAGAATTTCCGTCTAATCCAAATTATGGGATGCCATTTAGCAACTTTCCCGTATCCCCAGGCGACAATATACAGGCAAGTGTTTTTGAAAACAGCGGCGGCTCCTGGACCACGTTGCTGGAAAACCTTTCGACGGGACTGGAGGGGATCATGGTCACGGGCGAAGGCTGGGGCGTGGCACCCATCGGCGCCACGGGGTTTTCTGACCAGGGCACGACAACCAACGTATCCTATGCGGGAGGTTACACCGCCGAATGGATTGTGGAAGATCCCACCGGATCTTCAGGGAACTTAGTCCCGTTTGCCAATTACGGAAGCGTTACATTCACCAATCTCGGGACAAGCCTCAATCCATGGTATCTGACCGCAAGCGAAGGATACGCGATACAGCAAAACGGTTCTGTACTTTCCGTACCGTCCCTTCCAGGAAGCGACGGTTTCAGCGTATACTACACCGGTCCTTAGAAAAGCGTAGGCATACGTTCCAACCTGCAACTGCAATGTTTCTTGAGTCCGATATCAGGGCCCTGCCGTGATAGAGGACTCAAGAAAGTTATTTTAATTAATATGCCATCTGCCGATAAAGACATACTTTTTGCTTACATCTTTTTAATCCCGGAGCGAAAAATCTCCTGTCCGACACCGCCGGTGAAAGAGAAAACAGCGGTTTGTGCGATGAAATACTGAACGAAGCGGAGTTGGATGCGGCACAGGACAAAGCGGCGATACTCAACGGACTGTTTTTTGTCAGTACGACATAGGGTATAAATATTTTATCGTTTTCCGTTGAGGTTTTTTCTCTTTGAAAACACGGCCAAGAAAACAAGGACATCCGACCCGGAGTAAAATATCCTTACAGTTCAAATTTCCATAGGCTCTTTTGGCTGCCGGGAATCCGTCGGGTAAAGAGCTTAACCCGCCAGAGATACGATATAGCTGTCCTTATTACGGACGAACTCAGCGATACTGTCCCCGCCAAACTTGGCCAAAGCTTCTTTGGCCAAAACAAAAGCAGTCATCGCCTCAGCGACGACACCCATCGCCGGAACGGCGGTGACATCTGTGCGTTCTTTAAAAGATACCGTTTCTTCTTTGGTGACAACGTCGACTGTTTTCAAAACGGGACGGTTCAGCGTGGCCAGCGGTTTCATGTAAAGCCTTGCCACCAGGAGCGCTCCCGTTGAAATTCCGCCTTCGATACCGCCCGCATGCGAGGTTTCCCTGCCGTAAGAATTGGAGACCTCATCGTAGAAAATGGCGTCGTGAGCTTCGGAACCCCGCTTTTTTGCCACTTCGAATCCGTCGCCCAGCTCCACGGCTTTGATTGCCTGAATGCTCATGAGAGCCATCGCCAATTGGGCATCCAGCTTGCGGTCGTAGTGCACGTGGCTGCCGAGACCCACCGGTACCCCGTAGGCCAGCACTTCGGCAATTCCTCCGAGAGAATCACCAACTTTTGCCGCGGCCTTAATTTCGGCCACCATTCTTGCGGCGGCGGCTTCATCAAAACAGCGCACTTCCGAAGCATCTATGCTTTCCAGATCTGCCATTCCGGGGCGCCGTGTCGTCTCCGAAAGAGCCGCTCCCACTCCGATAATATGACTGAGGACAAAAACGTCAATTTCTTTGAGCAATAATTTGAAAATTGCACCGGCCGCCACTCTGGCAGCCGTCTCTCTGGCCGAGGCTCTCTCCAGAATATCTCTGGCATCGTCCAGGCCGTATTTTTGCATGCCCGCCAAATCCGCATGTCCCGGCCTTGGAGCGGTAAGTTTTTTGGACGGCTCACCGGGATCGGGAGACATTTCCGTTTCCCACTTGGGCCATTCCGTATTGTCGATCATAATGCAGATCGGAGAACCCAGGGTCCTGCCGTGTCGTATTCCGGAAAGGAGAGTGATCTCATCCCTTTCAAAACGCATGCGCGGACCGCGCCCGTAACCGAGTCGCCTTCTCGCCAATTCGTCGGCTATTTGATCTTTTGTGACGGCAAGGCCCGCGGGTACGCCGTCGACTATGACGGACAGACCTTTCCCATGGGATTCACCGGCGGTTAAAAAACGAAGCACGGCTTTACTATATCGCATTTAAAATAAGCTCCAAGACACTTAGCAGGTATAAATTTGCCGGCTGCCAATAAACTATCAATTGCTATGACAAAATATGGGAAATGAGGCCGTACAGAGGGGATCGCTATACAAAATTTGGTGTCTTGTTGCCGATTTCCAAAAAGTCTGCTTAGCGGATTCAGAGGAAAATCAAAACTTTCATCCCGAGACAAGTCGGGAAAAAGCCTTTGTCTATCTACTTTTTGGCTGACTGGTAGTAAGGGTTTTGCCCGTCTTGGTGGGCCGTCACGTCCACCACGTCCATAATTTCCGGGACCATTTCTTTGATAGCCACGACAATGCCTTGACTGAGTGTGACGGCGGCAAGGCCGCAACCCTGACAACCGCCGGAAAGCCTGAGATAAGCCACCCGGTCTTTCAGTCCGACCAAATCAGCCCTGCCTCCGTGAGCGGCTATCTGGGGATTGACCTGCTCTTCCAAGACCGCCTGTACTTGACGGGCGGTGTCGGAGTCGGTATCCAGATCTTTCAGGAACTCCGGCACATCGGAAGGCGGAGTGTTGGGGTTGACCAATGCAAGACCGAATTCACCGGAGCTTTCCTGTACATCCAGTGTTGCTCCCCGCAAACTGGCAACGCTGGCGGCCGGAATCACAATGTCCAGGTCGTCATGACCTATGATTACGTCTCCGTCCCTTCTGCCTTCCGGTCCTTCAAACCACATGCTGTATTGAAATTGATCCCCGCTTACTCCGGTCACTTCCAAATAAAGAGCAAGCGTATCGGCATCTTCTTCGCCCTGCTTTGCTTCTACGACAAAACGCCTGGCGGCGTCCGTAACGTGCAAAACAGGTTCCGTGTACTCCTCTTCATTGCTTGGCATAATAAATCCGGTCCGTTCTTATATAGAGTTGTATTATTAAAAATTAGCACTTATAACTCCGCGGGACAAACCAAACCCGCTTTATCCGCTAAAGTGAAAACAGCGACACCATGGCGATAACCCGTTTACTTTTTTTGATACCGTCCAAGAGCTACAGAGCTCCCCGCCTTATGGAAGCCGTCAAAAAATTGCAGACGTCAACGGACTTTGAAGCGGTGATAGGTTCGGAAACCCCTCAGGCACTGGCAAGTCTGTTTCCCGATAAATTTTTACTGCTTGATTTTGACGACCTGAATGCCTCCGTCGAAAAGATTACGGAATACCACGCCCGACACAGACTGGATATGGTAGTTGCTTTCGACGAAGAAGCGGTTTCTCTGGCCAATTTGGCAAATGCCGGGCTGTCGCACACAAAGGATATGCTATCCGCTATTTTGACCGTGAAAAATAAGGCCTTTACCAGGATAGCTCTTTCTGATTCCGACGTGGCCCAGCCGGAGTACCGCTATTTGTTCTGCCGTGCCGAAGACGGCAGAACAAAAACTGTATTTGGCGACACTTCCGCGGGCATTGAAGTATTGCGCGCTCTCCCCGCCGACATCGCCGGGGATGCCAAAACTGCGGAGACGGCACTGCGGCAGCTGCTGGTACTCGGCGGCAACGCCGCAGAGGAGATGGGTTTTCCCGTTGTCGTCAAAGCCGTTGGACTTTCCGGCTCCAGGGGAATCATGAGAGCAAACAACCCAAAAGAGCTCGAAAAAGGAATCCTTGAATCCTTGGCCGTGGCGTGCAAAGAAAAATGCGAAATACGCCCGCAGATACTTATCGAAAAATACATACCGGGTGCAGAAGTAGCAATAGACGGATTTGTCAAAAACTCCCGCCTGATTCCGCTGGCGGTCTTTGACAAACCCGACCCTCTGACCGGACCCTATTTCGAAGAAACCATCTATACCACTCCTTCAAGATATGACAAAGAAACACTTCAAAGCATCATAGATACAGTGCAAAGAGCATGCGATCATATCGGTGTCACTCAAGGCCCCATTCATGCCGAATTGCGTCTTCCTTACAGGACCTCATATTCCGAAAGCAATCCCGCTGTACCCGAGGGGGAAAGCGCCGATTTACGGCCGCACCTGCTTGAAATAGCCGCCCGTCCGATAGGGGGACAGTGCGGAGATATCCTCGGTTTTTTGGATGACAAGTCCTTTTATGAGGTACTGATCGGACTCTGGCTGGAAGAAGATTTCCGACCGCGGCTTGCCGAAGGAGCTTTCGGAGCGATGATGATACCGATAGAAAAGACCGGCATCCTAAAAGAAGTCTCCGGCATCGACAAAGCTGAAGCCGTAAGGCACATAGCCCGGGTCAGCATCTCGATACCGCCCGGCCGCGGGGTGATAAGTCTTCCCGAAGGAGAAAGTTATCTCGGCTTCATCCTGAGCAAAGCCGATACGCCCGAAGAAGCCGAACTGGCTTTGCGGCAAGCTCACGCCGAATTGAAAATCGTTATAGACGACACCGGACCCAAAACCGCTATACTGGACAAACTAACCCAAAACGGAGGTGGATACGACATTTCTGCCTATATTGAAACTCTGCTTTTTCACACAAAAGACAAACAATGCGCGTCCTGATTATATCCACCTATGATCTCGGCACTCAGCCCCTGATACCGGCCAGACTCAAGGCAAGCCTGAAAGCCGGCGGCCATGGGGCAAAAGCCGTAGATTTGTCCGTATCGGCCATGGACCCCGGCGACTTGTCTTGGGCGGACGCGGTGATCTTGTTTATCCCGATGCACACGGCTCTGTCGCTTGCCAAAGAGCTGGCGGAGACAATCCGCTCGGAAAGAGAGGACCTGCCTTTTTGTTTTTTCGGACTATACGCCCCCGCCGCTTACGGGGCAAAGCTCTTGTCTCCGGGAGACATCGCAATAGCCGGCGACAACTTTACGACTTTATTTGCCTGGCTCGACTCGTTTTCCGCCAAAAACGCCTTCCGCAGCGAAGGCGGCTCCCTGCGAATAGACCTCGGGCCTCCGAAACAGCTTTTTCGCTTACCCCCCGACAGAACAGACTTTTTGCCGCTCGACAACTATCTCCACTACCTGGAAGGAGACGTTTCCAAAACGGTAGCCACTCTGGAAACCGTTTCGGGGTGCTCGCACAAGTGCAGACACTGTCCCGTTCCCGTCGTTTACGGCGGCAGAACCAGACCGACACCGGAAGCAGAAATCCTGGCCGACGCGGCCCAACAGATTGCCCAAGGGGCATCGCACATTCACTTTTCTGACCCCGATTTCTTCAACAGACCCGCTTATTCCCTCGGGATCATGGAGAAACTGAAAAAACTTTACCCCGATCTCACCTTTGACGCGACGATCAAAATAAGCCATCTCCTCAAGTACGAAACCCTCTTGCCCTGGTTGGCAAAGCAGGGATGCACACTCGTTATAACGGCATTGGAACAGGTAAACGACAGGACTTTGGCCATTTTGGACAAAGGCCATACCAAAAGCGACGCCAGACGCGCTTTCCGGCTTTTGCGGCAAGTCGGCATAGAACCGAGACCGTCCTTGCTGCCCTTCACTCCTTGGACAACGGCAAATGACCTGGTTGAACTGGCCGACTTTGTCGCCGAAAACGATCTGGCGGCCAATATAGACCCGGTTCAGTGGTCCATCAGGCTTCTCATCCCGCCCGGATCCCTCTTGTCGGAAGAAGAAGTCGACATGCCTCCCGGCGTCTTGGAAGAACAAGAAGAGAGTCTCAGCAGAGGCTGGCACTCACCCGATCCCAGACTCGACGGGCTGGCGGCGGAAATAGGCAACCTGGCCGAAAAAATAGCCGGCATCCCGCCGCGGGAAGCTTATCTTGCCGTCCGGAAATTAATTTTTTCCGCACTCGGGATCCCCTACTACGAAACAGAAACAGACGGAGACCTTGCTTCTCCGATCCCCGAAACGGACAGACCGCGGCTCAGCGAAAACTGGTTTTGTTGCGCCGTTCCCACCGGCGACCAAATGAGTAAAATGTCATGTCACTGACCCCATATACGAACACAAAAGAGTGGGTGAGCTTTACGGATAAAGCTCAAAACCGCACCTGGTTGCTGGACGTCACTTTTCTGACGTCAAATTGGAGCTGCATCTACGGCAACGGGTGCAAAGGCGTCCTCACGGAAGACTCCTCCTTCTTGGTACAGGGCTGCTGCAGTTACGGGGCTTTTTTCATCGACGGAGACGACGTTGCCAGAGTAAAAAAGTCGGCAAAAAAACTCAACAAAGAAGACTGGCAATTCAAAAAAGCCTCGGACGACTCCGGAGGTCCCGTCAAAGTGCCAAAAAAATCTAAGGAGTCGGCCACCACCAAATTGTATGACGATGCCTGTATTTTTCTCAACAGACCGGGCTTCCCCGCCGGACCAGGCTGCGCCCTTCACCAAAAAGCCCTGAAAGACGGGGTGTCGCCCATGTCCTACAAACCGGAGGTATGCTGGCAACTCCCGCTCAGGGTGGAGGATTTGGAAGACGCTTCCGGCCATACTTTTACCAAGGTAACCTCTTGGGAAAGAAAAGACTGGGGAGCGGGCGGCGAAGAGTTCCATTGGTGGTGCACGGAAGACGAAAACGCTTATGCGGGAACACAGCCGGTCCATATCGGCATGGAAGCAGAACTTAACGCTTTGGTGGGGAAAGACGTTTTGGAGCGTTTCAGAGCCTACCTGACGGACAAAAACCCTCCCGCCGTCAAACTGCCCCGACCCACAAGAGCCGCCAAAAAAACCTGAAGCCTTACTTTTGACAAGTTGGGCAGTAATGGCAGCTGCGCCCGGTCACCTTTGTCCGCACTATCGTGTCCCCGCAGCTTTCGCACGGCATGCCGGCTTTGGAGTAAACTTTGTGATGGTACTGATAAGTTCCTTCGCTTCCCGTTATGTCCAGGTACTTTTTGTCCGAGAGCGTGGAGCCTTTGTGCTCAACGGCTTTTGACAAAATACCGCCCACCGCTTTATGCAGCCGGGAGAGCTCCCCATCCGTCAGCAAAGAGGCTTTTTTCATCGGCAAGACTCCCGCTTCATGACAGATCTCGTCGCCATAGATATTGCCGATCCCGGCCACCGTCTCCTGCTCCAAAAGCAGGCCTTTGACAGCAACTTCTCGCTTTTTTGCAACTTTGGTGAAGTACCCCAAAGTAAAGTCTTGACTCAGGGAATCCGGTCCCAACGACGACAACTCTTCGGGAAGACCCTTGCCGGCGGTTTTTTCGGATATAAAAATCTCCCCGAACGTCCTGGGGTCAAAAAAAAGCAACTCGCTGCCATTGTCCAAAATGAAACGGGCGTGCAGATGCTTGGCGTCGCCCAAGAAAGGAGGCCGGACGATCTCCAGCCTGCCGGTCATGCGTAAATGGATTACCATATTCACGCCGTTCTCCATGGAAACAATCAGGTATTTCCCGTGACGCCCACACGCCGATACCAGATTGCCGACAAGAAAATTATGCAATTTATCAGGTTCGTGACGCCTGATTGTTCTCGGGCCCATGACCTCGGCGGCAATGATCCGCCTGTGCCTCAGATGCCGCTCCAGACCCCTTCTGAGTGTCTCCACTTCCGGCAATTCCGGCATGTCAGTTCCGCATCCTCCCGCTCACGGCCTCAGGGGTTTCCCCGGACCGCCGTTTTCGGTCTCCTTCTTTTCGCAAAGCTTTTCCCAGGCTTTTGCGGCTGCCGCCGATTCCGCCAAACGGATGGAAGTGCCCTGACCGGCCGCCAATTTGTCGCCGTCCACTATGACTTCGGCCTGCCAGAGTCTTTTGTGCTCCGGACCGCTCCCGCTTACCCGGTAGACGGGGGTTCCCAGCCTCATGGCTACGGTAAGCTCCTGCAAGCGATTTTTGGCGTCTCCGAAATATGGTTTTTTGGCCTCAGCGGCAATTTTCTTTTTAAAAAAAGACAAGACGAACTTTTCCGCCGGTTCGAATCCGGAGTCCAAATAGATCGCCCCGATGACGGCTTCCAGAGTATCGGCCAAAATAGATTCTTTTTCTCTTCCCCCGGAGGATTCTTCCCCTTTGCCCAATTTCACAAGAAGCCCCAAGCCGAAAGACTTGGCAGCTTTGGCCAAAGAGGACGTCCGCACGATCTGCGAACGGACACGGGTGAGATCCCCTTCCGGGAAATCCCCGTAAAGGCTGTAAAGATAGGAGGAGATGATCAGGGACAAAACGGAGTCTCCCAGAAATTCCAGCCTCTCGTTGGAAACAACCCCGGAGGCGTCCGGCGCAGGCGATCCTTCACTGATAACAGACTTGTGAGTCAGGGCGGTATCCAACAAAGCCGCGTTAACACACAAGAGGCGCAGTTTGGCTTCCGCTGTGTTTTTTAAACTCAGCGGATCGCCATCCGCAACCGAACCCCTTGACACCGATTACACAACCCGGTTTAATTGTTCTCGAGGCGTCCTGCCACATAATCCACGGCGTCGCGTACCGTTCTCAGGTTTTCCAATTCGTCGTCGTCAATATGAAAACCCGGAATGGCGACCGACATCTCCTGTTCCAGGGCTTCGACGAGTTCAATCAGCGCGAGCGAATCGGCATTCAAATCGTCGGCAAAAGAATCCGACTCCCCGATGGACGAAGGATCTATTTCCAAAATATCGCCCAGTTGCAACTTCACCAAACTCAGAACATCTTGCCTCGTCATCGAAGCAGTGACTTTGACATCACCCAGCATTTTTTCTCCTAATCGGTTGTCTCAATTACCAGTATATACTGATCAAAACTTTATCTCGGTGCAAGCCGGAAGACGGCGCAGAAAGACGGCCCGTCACCGCCCAAACCCGGATTCAGACGGCAGATGCCAAGCCGCCCACCAAGTCGGCGGCGGCCATGTCGTGAGCCAGCTGAAGGGCATTTACGATGGCCTTGGAAGAAGAACTTCCGTGGCTGATAACACAAATTCCGTCCACCCCCAGCAACATGGCTCCTCCGGTACTCTCCGGATCGAGGGCTTCGGCATAAGGAATCAGATGCGGTATCAATATGTTGCCTGCCTCTTTCGTGGATTCGTCGGTACCTATGACGCCAAACAGGATATCCATGAAAACCGAAAGGGCACCTTCCAGGGATTTAAGAGCGATGTTGCCGGTAAAACCGTCGGTAACTATCACGTCGGCTTTGCCGAGCAACAGATCCCTGCCTTCGACGTTGCCTATGAACTCCACGTCTTTATCTTCCCGCAAAAGCTGATGGGTTTCTTTCGTCAGGGGATTGCCTTTGCTGTTTTCTTCGCCGTTGGAAAGCAACGCCACTTTGGCCGAAGAAAGACCGTAACGCAATTTGGCATATGTGGCCGCCATTTTGGCAAATTGCAGCAACCAGGCCGGCTGACATTCCACGTTGGCCCCGGCGTCCACCATGATCGTGGGGTTCTTCTTTAAATCTTTCGGGATGACGAGCGGGGTCGCTATACAGGGCCTGGCCACGTTGGGAAGACGCCCCATCTTGAGAAGAGCCGAGGCCATGACGGCACCCGTGTTGCCGGCACTCACCATAGCCGAGACTTTTTTGTCCCTTACGGCTTCCGCCGCGACGACGATGGAGGAATCTCTTTTCGTCCTCACCGACTTGGTCGGGTCTTCGTCCATCGCGATGACCTCGGAGGCGGGCAAAAAGCCGGCCCGGCCGAGCGCATCTCTGTGCTCTTGGGGACCGACCAAAACGATATTCAGGTTGCGGTCTTCAACGGCAATTTTGGCACCGGCCAAAATTTCGGACGGTGCTTTGTCGCCGCCCATGATGTCAAGGGCTACCGGCAGAATCGTCATCTAAATATACCTTTTCATCAAAACAAAGTTGCGGTGCCCGAGGTAAGCAGAACCCGGCATCGACTCCAAAAATTCATTTTTGTCAGTCAACCTCTATGGCTTGACGACCCTTATACCATCCGCACGTGGGGCAGACAACGTGGGGCAATTTGGCGTTACGGCACTGTGGACAGCTGCTGAGAGCGGGCTTAGCCAAAGACCAAGCAGAGGCTCGCCTGCTCCTGGACTTTGCCTTGGAAGTCTTTTTCTTTGGAACAGCCATTTTCTTTTCCTTTATCGATTTTTATACTGTCAAATAGCTTCCCGCATTCTTCCTGCGGAGAAAACAAATTGGCTCTCAAGTTGAGCAGATATAATTTAGCCGATATATGGGGCACTTTTGTCGAAAAACTTCTTTTATCCCATCTTTTCTTTAGGATTTGCAAGCCCTAACCTACAGCCGACACCGGCGTGAGATCAACTTTCTTCTCCCGATACGGAAGCACCATGTATTCTATGAGATCTCTCTCTCCCGCCAAAACCAAGTACTCCAGGTTATGTAAATGCGATACCGCACCCACCTTGGTGCCCTGAGGATTATAAATGCCGATCTTGGCGCCTACATAACGCCTGGAATCAAAAGCCAAAACTTGCACATGCTCGAGATGCGAACACATGGCCACCAGGTCTTCCAAGGAAACCCAGGCTTCGTTGTTATACGAGAGAACGACGACTTTTGCCGACAGAGAGGAGACGAGAGATCCGAGAGCCTGCGGCATCCGGCCTGCTTTATTGAAAACGCTTTTGTTGACCTCGGATTTATTGTCTTCCCGCTTGCGGGCAACGCCGTAACAGGCGGGGTTGTCCCAGGCCACCAACGTCTCCCAAATGTGATAGTTGGCATAGTAGCTGTGCTGATTGTAGGGGGGGTCCAAATAGGCAAAATCCACCGGGGTAAGTTCGGAAACCAGCTTGCAGGCATCCCCCCTGAGCGCCCGGCCCCCGCCCGGCAAGAGCTCCGGAAGTTCAAGCTTCAGAGGTTTATACGAACGCGGGGCCCACTCTTTGATGTAGGCCATTTGCAATCCGACGGTGGAGTCCACCTTGTCTGCGGCATAGATCAAAGACGTGAGCAGCACGTCGTGATACGCGGAATCGGAAAACTCGTTTTTGATGGCATCCCTGATCGCATCTATTTTTTCGCCGTTAAAAGGTTGGAAAAACCTCGATTCCCGACAAAAAATCTCGGTGAAATAACCTTTGTAACCGGGCCTTTGCGAAAGGTATTCCAGAATTTCTTGTATTTGAGCTGCATCTGATTTCTCGGCATCCGTCGTGATGTGGCAATTGGCAAAGACAAAAGAATAGCGGGCCGAGTCAGCGGCGGTCACGTAGGCCCCCCGGCGCTTCAATTCCTGAGCCACGCGGGTCGTCCCCGTAAACATATCCAAAGCCGACTCCGACGCCGACCTTTCGTAAAGGTCACCCAAGACAGAGACCAACCTTCTTTTGGAGCCCAGGTACTTAATCATATGCTTTTTTCATCTTGGGTAATTTGCATTGTCACAACACATAGTATTTGGAAAAACCACGGGCCGTGATACAAGAGGCAAACATTTTGCATTAACGGAACTTTATTTCAAAAGCGACAAAGACGCCCACCGCGGGTCGTTGGGGGCTTCGCAGTTGCAGGACTCCTCGTTTAAATTGGCGCCGCATGCCGGACAAAGCCCTTTACAGTCGGGCTTACACAGAGGAGACAGGGGCAGGTTCAGGATACATGCGTCGTGTACCAAAGGTTCCAAATCCATTGTGTCCGCAGTCATTTTGTAAACCATTTCGTCGTCTATTTTTTCGGCGTAAAGCTCCCTGACATCTGTTTCCAAAATCCCTTCCGCCGGCATCAGACATCTGCCGCACTCCCCGCGCCAAACGGTGTGCAGACTGCCCGTAACCAAAATACCTTCATGGACCTGTTCCAAAACAGCTTCCAGGAAAATGGGCTGGTCCTCCGGCACGTTGGCAAACGAAACTGCCAATTCGCCGAGGACCCCTTCCAAACGGACTTCCCGGCGGGAGCCGGGGTGACGGCGGATGACGCCTATCTCGACAAGAAATTGTTTTTTGGGTTTCATAAGTCAGCCTCTCTCAATAAATTCTACCCAAAAAAGAAGCCTCTGCAACTCCGCTTTTTACATCGAGGCAAAACCCGACAAAAATACCGGATCCCGAAAGCAGCCTTGCTTTTCAGTCCATGTCCTGGTCAAATAAGCGCTCTTCGTCCAAGAAGTCTTTGGCCTGAGGCAAATCTTTGGCCGCCGGTTCTTTCTCTATGTTCGGCAGGGTAGCCGTCAGTCTTTCCCTTCCGGCGGCGACGGTTTGTTTGGTCTTGTCAAGCACAATTTCAAAAGCGGCCAACTTCCTGTCGACATAGTCTTCCGCCTCATGCCTGATCCGTCTGGCCACCGCTTGGGCGTCCTCCACCAAGCGGTCCGCATGGTGACGCGCCTGGCGGGCAATTTCGGTTCTTTGCACCAAAAAGGCGGCCTGCGTGCGCGCCTCGTCGATGAGTTCTTCCGCTTCCCGCTCGGCAGCCCGGCGCAAAGCTTCGTTTTCCATCAGCAACCGTTTGGAGAAAGTGATCTCGTCTGGTAAAACTTCTTTTGCGCTTACGATCAGCGCCCTTATTTCTTCTCTGTTGATCATCACCGAAGAGGAAAGCGGCATTGCCTTCGCATGCTCCACCATATCCAAAAGGGCATCCAGGATGTCCTCTATGGAAGGAGGATCCTCATAATCTTCGTCGTTTCCGGCATCGCCGTCGAGATCACCTTCATAAGAGTCGGCATCATCACGGGGATAATCTTCGTTATTATGTCTGGGCATTAAATTTCACCTCAAAGCGTTTAGCAACGATACTAGGCACAAAACCGCTTACATCGCCGCCAAATCTGGCAATTTCTCTTATCAGCCTGGAGGAGATAAAAGAGTGGGCGGAGCCCGTCGGCACGAAAAGCGTTTCGATTCCGGATAAGTGGTTATTCATCTGTGCCATTTGCAATTCCGATTCAAAATCGGAAACGGCGCGCAAACCTCTCACGATTACGTCGGCCCTGAGCGATCTCGCCAAATCGACCACCAACACGGACATGGCAACCACTTCGACGTTGCCGAGATGACAAACGCAGTCTTTCACCATTTCCGTTCTTTCGTCAATTTGGAAAACGGGTTCCGCTTTTTGTGGATTGCGCAGTACGGCCACAAACAATTTGTCAAATATCTTGCACGCCCGTTCGATGACTTCCAAGTGACCGTTGTGTATCGGATCAAAAGAACCCGGGAAAATAGCTGTAGCCAACCTGCTCCTATCTAAAGTACTTCCGTCGTGATGACATGTTTGGCATCGTCGGATTTTTTTGACCCGATCACAGTCACCACGCTGATACCGTACGCGTAAGTCTTCAGTGTTTCCCACCCCTCCGGCGGAATAACCTCTCTATCAGATTCTAAAACAGCCAATTGACAATGTAAAGCATTTAATACTTTGTCCCACATCAAAAATTTATAAGGAGGGTCGCAAAAAGCCACATCGAAGACTTCCCCGGATTCCCTGAGATAAGAAACGGCGTCAGATTTGATCACCTTGACCGCAGCGCTCTTTGCCGCATCCAGATTCTTGAGATTTTGCCTCACGGTTTCCAAAGAATCGTGAGCCGTATCGACAAAAACCGCTTCGGCGGCTCCCCTGGAGATGGCTTCTATGCCGAAGGCTCCGGAACCGGCAAACAGGTCCAAAACTTTTTTGCCCGCAAGATCAGTTCTGGAAGCCAGGATATTAAAGATCGCCTCCCGCGTCCGGTCAGAAGTCGGTCTGACTGCGGATGTTTTGGGCACGGCGAGACGCCGCCCGCCGTATTCGCCGCCGATTACCCGTATCATCATCAATTCCTGGTAAGGTACTCGGCTTGTTCGTCTTGGATCATCAGGCTGATTTCTTCTTCCAAAAGACTCATATGTCCGACACAGTCCGGAGACGCCATAAGTTCCTTGGCGGTTTCCCTCGCCAAAGCGATCAGCCGGTAGTCCCTGCGCAGAGAAGCCAGTTTGAAACCGTTTCTGCCTTTCTGATTGCTTCCGAGGATCATGCCTTCGCCGCGGATGGCCAGGTCCGCTTCCGACAAGGAAAACCCGTCCTGGGTCGACACCAAGGCTTCCAGGCGCTTCTCGGCATCTTCGGTGATCTCTTCACCCGTGATAAGGCAGCAGTAAGACTGCAGGCTGTTTCTCCCGACCCTGCCCCTCAGCTGATGCAATTGGGAAATACCGAACCTGTCCGCGTTGAGAACGACCATTACGGTGGCGGAGGGGACGTCCACGCCGACTTCGATGACGGTGGTGGCTATCATCACATTTGTCTTTCGGGCACGGAAGTCATTTATTTGCGCCTCTTTTTCCGCCGAAGTCATTCTCCCGTGCAAAAAACCGACTTCCAAACCGGCAAAAACACCGGCGGAAAGCTTCTCTTTGAGTTCCATAACGGCATTCAAATTCGTCGCGGCAATCCGCCTTCGTCCGCCGACGGGGCTTTCTTCGTCTTCAAACAGAAAATCCTCTTCGCCCCCGTCTCCGGAAGCGCCGTCTCCGGTCATACAGTCTTCGATATCCTCATCGCCGTCAAAAGACGTGTCGCCGCCCTCAACCAAAGGACACACTATATAGGCCTGGTTCCCTTTCCCGACTTCTTCCAAAACTTTTTCGTAGGCCGTCTTCTCCGCTCCTTCCCCCCTCAGAAAAACCGTCTCGATCGGCAAACGCCCCTTCGGCAATTCCCCCATCACCGTTTGGTTCAGATCGCCGTAAGCGGTCATGGCCACCGTCCTCGGAATGGGGGTGGCCGTCATGAACAAGACATCCGGATCACTGCCCGCACCTTTGGAACGCAGGACTTCTCTTTGATCCACGCCGAAACGGTGCTGCTCGTCTATCACCGCCACCCCCAAAGCGGAAAAGACAACGTCTTCCGTGAGCAGGGCATGCGTTCCGATGAGTATATCTATATTGCCATTCGCCAGATCGTTGAGTATCTTGGTCCGCGAAGCCGCCGCTGTATTGCCTGTGAGAAGCTCCGCTCTGAGGGGCCGGGTGGGGAACAGGCCTTCTTTTGCTTCCCGCTCCAGACCGGCGGTGAACCCGAGGGCCGCGATATAGTGCTGTTCCGCCAGAACTTCCGTGGGAACCATCATAACCCCCTGGTATCCGAAATCCAGACCGTAAAGGAGAGCGGTCAGAGCCACCACCGTTTTCCCGCTCCCCACGTCTCCCTGCAACAGACGGTTCATCGGATAGGGAGATACCAGATCCCGATAGATATCGTCTATCGCTTTTTGCTGGGCACCGGTCAAAGAGAACGGCAGAGCCGACAAAAACTTGTTGACCAGAGTCTTTTCCCCGGAAGTGTCGTATTTGTTTTTTTTGGCTTCGGCGATTATCTTTTGTCTTCTCTCCAACAGCTTTACCTGCAACCGCAAAATTTCGTCGAACGCCAACCTGTTTCTGGCAAGTTCTTTTTCCGCCTCCGTCCCGGGAAAGTGTATCCAGCCCAGTGCCCTTGTACGCGACGGCAACTTCAGTCTTTTCAGTATCCGTTCCGGCACGGGATCGAGAAACTCTCCCGAGCGCTTCAGGGCCTCGGCCATAAAAATGGAAATGTCGTTGGAAGTCAGATCGGCCTTGGAACTCATCCTGTAGACGGGCACTATCCGCCCGGTGGCTTTGTAGTCGCGTCCGTGCTCTCCGAGCACTTCCGCCACCGGGTTTGCCATTTGCCAATACCCTTTGTAAAGGGAGGCTTTTCCGAAAACCTCCGCGTGAACCCCGGTCACCAACTTCTTTTGCAACCAGGGCTGATTGAAAAAGGTCGTCGTTATCAAACCGGTGCCGTCGCTTATTTTGACGGAAAAAAGCGAACGTCCGCCGCCCAGTCTTCGGAAATTGGCCGCTTTTACCGTGCCTGAGAGGAGGACTTCTTCCCCTTCTTCGATCTGGGTTATGGAACGGGGCTTATCCCTGTCGATCCACTTTCTCGGATAAAAAGTTACCATATCCAAGATGTTGAATATCCCGAGCCTGGCGAGCGCCTGCTGTTTTTTGGGACCCACCCCTTTTAATTCCGCTACGCTTACTTTTTCAAGGCGCGCCAAATGCCTTCCTGCGGCATTGCTGATCTCATATTTCTCACTTGAGCTACCTTCGGCACGCATCCCGACCCTTGAAAAACAAAATAAGGTTCAGACCTTATGATTCTAACACCAAAGAGCTTTCCCGTCGAAACGCTCTTTGGGCAAAAGCTTTACTCCACGGCCACCAAGTAGTTGTAAACCGGCTGACCGCCTTTCAGACGCTCCAAGGCGACGCCTGGATATTTTTCTTCCAGCCAGTCCTTGAGGGCGCGCGAAGAAGATTCATCGTAGGAAATGCCCTCCAAAACGGTCGCCAATTCGCTCTCTTCGTCTATCAGATAGTCCACCAGGCCGATCAGCACTCCGCTCAGGGTTTTTCCGGCAACCACAATCCCGGCCGGCTTGGCTATTCCGATATAGTCACCTTTTTGTATCACAATCCCGCCAAAAATACTGTCCCTGACGGCGGAGGTGACCTCGCCGGATTTTACCTTTTTCATGGCCAGCGACATGTGTTCCAAGTTTTCCTCGCCCGTCGCCATGGGATCGAAATCAACCAATGCCGACAGAGCTTCCTGAACGCATCCGGTCGGCAGGACGTAGGCGTTGGTATCCGGGTCCTCCAGAAGTCCGACCGCCTGATTGGCCACCGAAACTATATTGGGGTTATTCGGCAGGACAATGACGTCTTGACCTTTAAAAGAAGACACCGCGTCCAAAATATCTTTTGTGGAAGGGTTCATGCTCTGAAAACCGGGAATGATCTTGGCCACACCCAAAGAAAGGAGAAGCCTGTTCACGCCTTCCCCCATGGAAACGGCTACCGCCGCCGTTTTGGAGTAAGAATGTTCCGGAGAGTCGATAATTGCGCCGCCGGAAAGAGACGGATCCGCCTGGTGCCCCGCCAACGCCTGGACCACCCAGGTTTCTTCTCTCATGCCGGCGGAAATGCCTTCCTCCGGGGCTTTTGAAACCTCCGAGACTTCATCCAGAAGATAGGTAACCCTGATTTGGCGGGGACGCCCTATGTCGAGAGCGGCCTCCACTGCCGCCCCGGCGTCATCGGTATGAACATGGCAATTGTAAAGACCGTCTCCGCCCACAACGACTATGGAGTCTCCGATAAAGTCGAGGGCCCGACGAAAGCCGCGGATGGCCTCGTCCGGTGCTTCCAACAGGTACATCACCTCGAAGCGCAATTCCGCCAGACCGGGACTCACCTCTTCGCCGGTGAAATCCTCTGCCTGTGGCGCGGCTTTGCCGATGTCGCCGGCGATTCTTGTCGAGGTGGCCTCCGGAAGGCAAAGGGCGGGAATCTCCCCGTCCAAATACGAGGCCAGCAGACTGGCGTAAAAAAGAGTGAGACCGGCTCCGCCGGAATCCACGATGCCGGCTTTTTTCAAAACCTCCAACTGGTTGGGAGTTTCCGCCAAGGCCGCCCGAGATCCGGCCAAGGCCGACTCCAGGACTTCTGCCAGGTCCGGATCTTTCTCTCCCGAGCCGACTGTTTTTTCGACGGCCGAAGCAGCTCCGGCCGCCACTGACAAAATGGTTCCTTTGACCGGTTTTTGCACCGCCCGCCAGGCCGCATCCGCCGAATTGCGGATCGCCGCGGCCATTGCGGGGGCCTCGACGGCACCGGCTTCGGCGCAGGTGTCGGCAAAAGCCCTTAGAATCTGACACAGGATGACGCCGGAATTGCCTCTGGCCCCCATGAGGGCGCCGCGCGCGATGCCCTTGCACAAATCCGCCGTGTTCAATTCGTTTATTTTTTCGTCCCGGATGTCCGTCACGGAATTGTCTTTCAAAAAAGCTTCCGCCGCCGAAAAAGCTTCTTTGACGGTGGCGGCCATGTTGGAACCGGTATCGCCGTCCGGAACGGGAAACACATTCAAGGCGTTGATGACGGCCGATTCGGCGGAAAGCGACTCAGAAAAAAAATGCAAAGCTTTCAGCAGGTGACGATTGGTAAATATACCCGTCGCATCGTCTTTGGTTTTCACTGTCATTTTTCAGCCCGACTTCCGCGGGACCCCGTGTCCCGTAAGGTATTTTACGCATTATAAGCTACAGCAAGAAACTTTTAATATATAATCTAAAAACTAAGATCGTATCATAAAAGTACGAAAACAGCTCCCTTTGTTGACACCCGGACAAAGAATGGCTTTAGCGACGCTAAAGTAGGCTATAGTGATAGGGTTCAATGAATTTTGAGAAAGGTACGTAGATAAATGGCTGCCGTATGTGACCTGTGCGGAAAAGGACCCGGCTTCGGAATGAACGTGTCCCACTCCCATCGTCGGACAAAGAGAAGATTTAACCCCAACATACAAAGAGTCAGAGCCCTTATCAAAGGTACCTCCACGCACATCAACGTCTGCACCTCTTGCATCAGAGCCGGCAAAGTACAAAAGCCGCCCGTAAGAAACGCTTCTCTTTACAGATAAACACTTTTCCGCTTCACAAGGAGCACATGTTTGGAGACCCGCTAGTCCCCAAACATGTGTTGAAATCCGCGTATTTCCACGGGCTCTCCCCTGTAAAGCCTGATTTTTTCCTCCCCCACGCACTTGCCGATCCGAAGGGGAGCGGGAAGACCGCGCGATAAAAACGTCTCCTCCACCTTGGCCGCGTCTTTGGCCGTAAAAAGCAGTTCGTAGTCATCCCCGCCGTAAAGGGCGTCTTCGGCATCGGCCAGTTCGTGCCGCGGACAGAGGTCCAACTCCGTGCCGACGCCGGAAGCCTTGGCCAAACGGTCCAAATCCACCAAGAGACCGTCCGATAAGTCCATCATTGCGGTGGCTCCCGCCGCTTTGGCCGCCAAGCCGGAACCGACTTTTGCTTCGGGCCGACGATGTCTGGCCGCCGCCGCGTTTTGACAATTGTGATCATCCGTAAGATAACGCAGTCCGGCATATCCGGCACCCAGCGGTCCTGTGACAAAAATCAGGTCTCCGGCCGACGCCCCGGACCTCAAAACCGGCGGTCCCAGCGAAGTGGCCAGAATGGCCACGGAAATAAAAATCTCATTCGCATAGGACAGGTCCCCGCCGACCAGCGGGCAAGAATACTTGTCCGCGGCTTCTTTGATGCCGCGCGATATCGCCTCCGCCGCCCGTCCGCCGGGGACGGCAAGAGAGACGATGGCCCTGTACGCCACGGCGCCCATTGCGGCCGCATCGCTGACGTTCACACTGACCGCCTTATATCCGATGTCTTCGAAAGAAGAAAACCTCGTGTCAAAATGCACGTTTTCCGCCAAACAGTCACTGGCAAAAAGCAGGTACTTTTCCGCGCCGGCCGCGATGCCTGGATCTTCTTCCCGGCCGGCGGATACCCCGCCGGAATACGCCCCTTCCGGGCTCCAAAACGGTACTTTCCCGAGAGGAAATACCGCCATATCGTCTCCGGCCCATACTTCGCCCGGCGGAGCCGGAGGAAATAAATCAAGTATTTTTTTCAAAAGGTCGTTTTCCGCCGTGGCATCCGGCATTGGGCCCTCCGTTTCGATAGGTTGAAAACTTTTTCTCCCGCCGGGAATTTCCCGGCCAAAATTTTTTAGGTGCGGGCACGCGTCCGTACCGAGCTGTATTGTATAGCCAATGAGAATAGCAAACATAGCGACCGACAAAGGACCGAGACTCTGCGTTAAAGGAAAGAATGGCTATACGGACATCGCCGAGGCCCTCAACGCGACGGAGCGGGTCGACATAAAATCACTTTTTACAAACGCCAAATTGCTGGCCGCAGCGGGCGAACTGGGTACGGAAGAGGGGACCGTTTACCCGGAGAGATCTTTTTTGGCAATCGTAACCGAGCCAACCAAAATACTTTGTCTGGGTTTAAACTACAAAGCCCATGCCAAGCAGATGGGTAAAAAAGCGGCACTTTTTTGGCCGGAGATTTTTTTGCGACACCAAAAGACGATCGTCGGTCCGCATGAAGACCTTATCAAGCCCTATCTCAGCCGACAGTTTCAATTCGAAGGCGAACTCGGGATTGTCATCGGCAAAGGGGGACGTTTTATCAAAGAAAATGAGGCGGCGGATGCCATAGCGGGTTTTGTGGCGATAAACGACGCCACGGCCAGAGAATGGCAGCTGGCAACCAGCCAATGGACCTGCGGAAAAAACTTCGACGCCACTTTTCCGGTCAGTTCGGAAATGCTCACCGCCGACGAAACTGATCCCATGAACCTCTCCATCCGCACGACCGTCAACGGCAACACGGTGCAGGACAGCAACACCTCAGAAATGATCCTGAATGTCAGGAGGGCCGTCGAATTTCTTTCGGGTATCTGCCGCCTGAATCCGGGCGACATCATCGCCACCGGGACTCCGGCAATCCTACCGGGCCCCTCTGAGGACTTGCTGTATCTGAAAGACGGCGACAGTGTCGGCGTCGTCATACAAGACGTAGGAGAGATAACCCATAAGGTAAGAGAAGAGGCCCCCGCCCCCGGCGGCTGGCCCTGGATCCCGTAATGCCTGTGCATCCTATTTGATGACTCTGTTCAGACTCCGATAAGGTTATCGGCTTCCAACAGATAGAGAGGGTCCGCAAACCACTCGGGAAATTTCGTGCCCGGACCCATAATTCCCAGTTCCCGCCGCATCTCATCGGCGGGCAGAGGTCTGCCGACCTCCCTGGCACAGTGATAGGCCAGCAAATAAAAATCCGGATTGAACATATAAGATCCGCATCCCCGCAAAGCCGTCTCCAAGGCGTCTTCAAAACGACCCAGGCCCATCAAAGCCACGATAACCCAACGCAACATCACCGCATTGTGCTTTGAGGCGTCTCCGGAGCTTTCAAACGCGGAAACGGCCCGGAGGTAATCGCCTTTTGCCAGTGCCAGGACCGCCGGATGCGTCTGCTTCGGGAAAAGTTCCGATGAAGCGTAAGAGCCGAGATACAGCTTGGTCAGTTTTCCTCCGTATCGTTCTTTTGCCTCTTCGTTCGCGGCAATAACTTCCCAGGAAACGTTTCTGATCCCGCCCACCACTTTCCTGGCGACGGGTACGGCCAAGGCGTAAAAGTTTCTTTGACCGAGTCTGGCCGCCGCCAAAGAGGCCTCTTCCCGATTCCACTCCAGCGCATCCAAGTTGAGCCTTAAATGTGTCTCCGGCGACAAGAGCTTTATTTTGTATTTCCCGTCCGGCGTTTCTTCCGTCTCAAAACCTGTCTCTTGCTTTGCCGCCGCGATGGAAGCCGAGAGCGAGTCTTTGCGGTTCCGCAGAACCGGTTCCCCCTGTTCCGGCCCTTCCCCGGCCTCCTCCTTACGGCAGGTATCGGCCAGCGTGACAAACAGTCTCAAATAGGCATCGCGTAGGCGCTCCCACTCATAGGTTTCGGCTGTAATCAGGCCGCCCTTTTGCAGCCTGGAGACCAGGTTTTCGTCACCCAAGACCCTCTTGATCAAATCGACGGCTGACTTGGCATCCGCTATCGGCCCAAGCATGGCATTGTCGCCGTGACGGGCAAAATCCACTATTCCACAGTGATCGCTGGAAACCACCGGCACGCCTCCCGCCATCGCCATCAGCGCGTATACGGCAAAATTGGCTCCTTTGTCCACCGAAACATAGATATGAGCCCTGGCATAAAGCGCTGCCAGCGCTTCCGGGGATGTGACGGGCATTACCAAAACGCGCTCGGAAAGTGAGCTTACCTCTCCCTTGACGGCCGCCACAACTCGGACATCCGTTCCGCCGAGCATTTCTGCTACCTTATTTATGATTTCCACGGAGGAAAGAGGCGATTCCCGTTCCAAAACAAAAAGCAGTTTTTTGCCGGACACCCCGGTGAAATCCTCCGTCGTATCCCCGTTATCGTCTCCAGCCGCAGTCTCTCCCAAAACGACACCGGGTTCCTCTGCTTCTTCAACGTTTTCCGTTACCAAAGACTCATTGGACTCACGCATCATAAAGTGGTAAGAAAAATCAAACCTTTCTTTTCCAAACACCCCGTTTTTCCTATAAAAACTGTTTCTTTGCATATGCCAAAAGTTGTCGTCGGAATCGACAAGGGTGCCGTCGGCGTTGAGGTCTTTTAAGCCCTTCTTTTCCCCTTCTCTAAAAAACGATGGATTGTGCTTTTGTGTGTCAAAAAGTTTGCCGTCGATGCCCAGCGGCATCGTAACAATATTTAAGCCATACTCTTGCGATAATTTTTTATGGATGCGGCTGTTAAAACAAATCGTCAAATCGGCACAATTGAATGCGGAAGCCATCAACAATTTTTCTTTTATGTCAATTTCAGGATACAAATAATCGTCTTCGCACGCAAAATACACCAGGGGAATATCAAAAAATGTTTTTATCGCCCTGAGCATGGAGTATGTGCCGCATACGATAAGGCTGCAATCGGGAATCACGGAAAGCGGGTCGCCCGCCAAACCCACTTGCCGGTAATCCATATTTTCCGGTATTACGGATGGTCGCGGGAGACGGGCTATCACGGTTGTCTTTATTCCGAGCAGAAACATCTGCGCGGCCAGTTCCGCCAAGGATTCAAAAGCCGCGGATGCACTGAGTTCATCCGTAACAAACGTCATCGACAGAGAAAAATACCCGTGATTTTGTGCGGAATCCGACGGATCCGATGTCTTTAAAAGATGCAGATCCGGTTTTGGCTCCGTTTTGCCGGACGGTATGGCACGGTTTGAGAAACTCACCGTCTCCGTGACAAAAGCGTCCTTTGTTTTTGCAAATGCTTCGGCGAAAAGACGTCTTTTTGTCATGTCCGCCGAATAGGCCTTGTTTAAGGCAAGCGCCGTCATTGCCTGCCGCCTGCTTTTTTGGTACTTATCCAATACTTCTTGTATACTCGGACAATTGTTTACTTTATTTTGCATGCTTTCCTTAAAGAATTCTAAATTCCCGGCACAACTTTTGCAAACGCCGTTTCGGGGCCGTCGCCCTCCGAAGGCTTGGAAGCTGCATAGTATTCATTTATGTCGGCCACAAACCCGGCGGCAATGTTTCCCGCCGCAGCCGCCGATGCTTCGTAATCGGCACGATATCGGAGGGTCTCTTCCGTGAGCTCTGACAGTCGGTCGAACAAAATACTTCCGTTTACGCTATAAACCATCCCCTGCAACAAATGCTCTTCGGGCACCATGGGATCCCCGTTGGGCCAGAATTGCTCTCCGCAAAGCACAACGGGTATTCCGGCCAAGACGGCTTGCTCGTTGCGGGAGCTCATCCAGTCGCAGCTCAGCAGAATTGCGCTTATTTGCGCCAGCCCGGCAAATGATGTCTCGCTTTCCGGCCAGGTATTGCTTATTTCCAATACGGCCGTCCTGTCCATCTGCTTGTCCACCGTCCCGTTGCCGACAAGAAGGAGCCTATGCAATTTGGAATTTTGATTGCCGTCTTTTTTCTCTCCCGCATCCGTCAGAGCCGCCACGTCATAAACAGGCAGATGCAAAACCGGGAAATACGGATCGACGGCCCGCGAGTAGGCGTAGCGCAAAACACCGGCTTCTCCGGCCTCGGCTTCGACAAGCCTCCGTCTGCTGAAATGCCACACGACTTTTTTCTCGCAGGGCACACCGAGCTGCTCGGCTGCATCCGAAATGACGCAAACCGTGTCGCCTTTGATGTCTTCTTGGGTCGCATAGTCGATCGCGTGCTCCCCAAGAAAAGACGCCGGCGCTTTCGGCTTTTCCGTCAGAAGAATTTTTGTGTCATAGCCGGACAGGCGCAGCAGCTTATAGAGACCGAAAAGCTGCTCTCTTTCCAAGGTGGATATTGCGTTAGGATTGATGCCGATCACGAAATTAAAAGCGTTCTTGGAGCCGGAGACTGCGCTCCGGTAGGCTTCGCCGTACCTTCCTGGCAAAGTTTCTTTCGGCAATTTCTTTCCCAGAAAAGACACTTTTCCGATATCTTCGGTTTCCCCGTCGGAAAAAGATGTCTGCCGGAAAGAGGATTTCAGGGAATGCACGGAATTTTCAATATAGCCCTCCACAAAATGGAGCTCCGCCGGTTTCAAGCCGGCTTCTCTGGCCTCCATGAGGTAGTTGTGCAACACTTTGTCGATATCGCCTTCCCCAATAACATGATTGACTGAAGCAAATTTAAGACTGCTGAGATAACCTATGACATCGGCTGACTCTCTGTAAGCGTTCTTCGGCGCGTAAACGGTTGGCTGGCCGGCCCAGAGAGACCCCCTGAGCAACAGATCCATCACCAACTGCCGGCGAAAAAGCACCGCATTTTTTACGTCGTAGTCACCGGGAAGGTCCACCCCCAAAGCCGCCGCCCTGATCACAAAGTTGGAAAGCGAAGGTATGCCGACCGCCCGCAAAGCCAGTAATTCGGCCAGAGGCCTTCCCCCATGCATATATTTGTCTCCCTGATAAACATCGAAAGTCTCTAAGTCTTCCAAGATTGCCGGCATTCTGTATAACAGTTTTGCCGTGCCCGCCACCGCTCGGGGAAAGCATTCCAAAGCCAAAACCGCCGCAGAAATATCTTCGGCACCGAATTCTTCTTCTTCGGCGGCAAAGACGACATAGCGGGGTTTGTGTTTCCGTATTTCCGCTCTCAGAACCGAAGAAGTATCGAGACCTTTTTCCACCTCAATAATTTTGTTCGCCTGCCCCCCGCCGTCACCGCTCACGGAACCGTAAGCGGGACGCCCCTGTGCCAGAACCTGACTGTTCCGTTCGTCCACAATCGAGACAATTTGGAAGTCTTCTTTGAGCTCAGACAGCTCTTTGGAGTTGCGCCTCAACCAATCCCCGGCGTTGGCGGGATGCTCCAAGGAAAATATCAGTAAAGACCCCTCATTCACCCGGGATCACACCAAAAAGCGCGCAATTGTTCATAATTAGACGAACGGATGCGAAGCCTCAAACGCTTCCATAAAAGCGCTCGGGATTTGGAGCCAAAACGGCATAAAATATTTCGGAAACCGCCGGCTTGAGAGTGAAAACTCACGACATGCCGTGAAAACAAACAAGGCGTCGGATCTTTGGGGCACACCTTGACAAAAGCGGACGCTTCCGGTTCCGTCAAGGCCCGATTGACCTTGCCCATCTTTTTTTTTGATGGACTCTGCAGTGCCGGAAGAAGTAGTCTTTGACGGCCGAGTGCGTTGGGCAAAACCGCCACACAGTCCCGCCGCCAAACGCATTTCGGATACGCCCGGAATTCCGCGCCTTTAGCCCAGAGAATCCTCTGCCGCTTTTGCCAAAGCCTCCACAGCCTCAAACATGGCTTTTCTGTCCGGACCGCATGACAGTACGGCCCTTGAAACGGAAGGCAAAACGGCTGTTTTACAGGAGGAAAACACTTCGGCGGTCATCTTCATGGTCGCCCCCTGTGCCCCTATTCCGGGAGCCAAAAACAAACATCCCAGCTCCGCCAAATCCACGCCGATCCCGTCCGGACAATTGGGGGCAAAAACCGCCCCCACCGGGCCGGTTACGCCGGGACGGTGGTCCATGCCGGCAGCGATACCTGCAAAAGAGTTTTGATTGACGGAACGGATTTTCTTCAAAACGGTTTCTTCCACGGAAAGGCCTTCCGACCCCACTTGCTGTATTGAGCGGGCACCGTCGTTGGAAGAACGGGCCACGACAAAGACGTAACCGCCGCTTTCGGCCGCCAGCCGGAAAACCGGCATCAGTTCCTCCACCCCCAGATAAGGAGTCAGAGTAACGGCATCTGCAAAAAAATCCGCTTTTTGATTAAAAAATGCCTCCCCGTATGCAAAAGCCGTACTCCCTATATCGCTTCTTTTTACATCCAGGATCACCAACAGACCGTTGCTCCTGGCCTCTTGCATGGCTTCGCTCAAGACCCTCATGCCGCGCCATCCCTGTCGTTCGAAAAAAGCCGATTGGAACTTGACCAAGCCGACACGGGAAGAAGCCACTTCCAGACTTGCGGCACAAAACTCTTTCAGACCTACCGGGGAATCCTCCAGCCCCCAGGCCGCAAGACTTTCTTTTGAGGGATCTATCCCCATCACCAGCGGACCCAGCCGCCGACGGACGGCAAAGTAGCGTTGTCCGAAAGAAGGCTGTGTAAAGTCATCGGCGGGCATGTCAGAAATTATAAATCAAGTTGGGCCGGATGCCGGAGGGATCGGCCAAATACATCGTATTTTTACGACCCCGCCAGCCAGGGTCCGTAACCCTTTGCTTCGACTTGGTCCACCAGAGAAGCGTCACCGGTTTCCACAATTTTCCCGTCAATCAGCAGGTGAACTTTGTCCGCCGGCAGATACTCAAGCACTCTGTTGTAGTGAGTTACCACGATGACTCCCATCCCCGCACCCGCTTTCCCCGTCGGAGATTTTGCGTCCACCAAGTCTTTGACGGCGGTTGAAACCTTCTTCAAAGCATCCACGTCGAGACCGGAATCCAACTCATCCAAAACCGCGAATTTGGGCGGGAGGCAGCACAGCTGCAAAGCCTCAAGTCTTTTCTTCTCTCCGCCGGAAGCATCCGTATTGACGCCCCGTTCCAACAATGCGGAATTGATGTCGAGCTTGGCGGCCAGAGCGGAGACCTTTTCCGACATGTATGTTTCCCGATTCCCGGACGGCCGGGTAGCGCCGAGCGCCGTCAGCAAAATATTTTCCACGGTGACACCGGGAATTTCCGGCGGCTCCTGCATGAGAAAGGCGAGACCGGCTCTTGCTTTTTCGAAAGTGGAGAGGTCGGTAATGTCTTTCCCGTCGATCAGGATTTGTCCGGAAGTGACTTTATAGCGGTAATGCCCGAACAAGGCATTGGCAAAAGTGGTTTTCCCCGCACCGTTAGGACCCATCAGTACGTGCACTTCTCCGCTTTTTACCCTCAAATTGACACCGGACAGAACTTGCTTGCCGGATGTCTCCACCCCCAGGTCGATAATTTGCAACTCGGACATCAGAAGAGTATCCGGATTTCTTCTCCGACGACACTCACCCGGTACACATCCACCGGTTCGGTGGCCGGCAGGTTTTGTGGTTCTCCCGTGAGAAGCGAAAAAATGCTTCCGTGCATATAGCACTCTATTTCGCAGGAGTCAAAATCCACCTCCCCCGAAGAAAGAGGGTAGTCTTCGTGACTGCAGGTGTCGTCGATGCAGTAGATATTGTCCTGCGACCTTATCAGACACAAAGCTTTGCCCTCGAACATCAAACTTTTCACTTCGCCGACTTTTATGTCGTCAACACCACAAACCGTCTTCCAGGAACCGGGGTCTGTATCTTCTAGAGCGGCGGCATCCGTCATGAGTCATATTTCCTTTCGTAAGAACTTATAATTTATTTGCAATTGTATTATATATATACCCGTTCAACTCAGTGACGGGCGCCGAGTTCAAGAGATCTCTGAAAAACCCCAGCGTAATTAACTTTTCTGCCGAAGAAGGATCTATCCCTTTTGTCTCGAGGTAAAAACTCAATTCTTTATCGATCGGGCCGACGGCGGAGGCATGACTGCACTTAACGTCATTTTCTTCGATGGAAAGGTTCGGCACGGAATCCGCACTGGCCTTTTCCGACAACACCAAATTGCGGTTTGTCTGGGAGGCTTCCGAACGCACGGCCCCTTTGGCCATATGTATCAGGCCGGTATAAACGGAGCGCGCTTCACCGTCGACGGCGCCCTTGAAAATCAGCTCGCTTTTCGTATGCGGCGCCAGATGATCCTGATAGGTGCGCATGTCTTTTATTTGATCATCGCCGGCAAAATACAGCGAATACAAGTTGCTTGAAGCCTGACGCTCCGACAGGACGGAGGAGGTCTCCGTACGGGACATCCGCGCTCCGAGAGATACAGAAAATGAATCGAGAAAACCGTTTTCGCGCACAAAGCCGTATTGATGACCATAGTGCTGAGTATTTTTGCCGAGCACCTGGAGCTGTTCATAGGCAAGATGTGCTCCCTCCTGTACCCAGCAAAAAGTTCTGGGCACCACCAAAGAGGAGGCTCCGTCAGACAGCAAAACCTCCAGTACTTTCACCTCCGCCCCCTTGTCGGCAAAAATGACCAGGGAGGGAAAATACGTTTCCCCGGCCGCGGAGTCAGCCGAAACAAGGTTGTCTTTCGTCCCTGAGACGGAGGGATCGTGCAGGCTGTGTATGACGGCAATCGGCAACTCCGCTTTGTAATTCGGCGGTATGTAGAGGAGAATGGGAGTCTTTACAAATGCCTTGGCCAACAATTCGAAAAAAGAGTCGTCTCCCGACGGCTCCAGGTATTTACGGACAAGGTCTTTTATGGAGGAAGGGTCGGCAAAGTCGGTCTCCGACGGGTTCTCGGCGTCAAAGTCTTCGGCTAAGTTGATGACCCGTATGCCCCCTTTCCCACCCCCGTCCGTCTTCTCTGCGTAACCGTCATTATTAAGTTTTATGACGGCCGAACACGCAGGAAGGAACTCCGGCCGAATGGTGTCGGCAACGTAAACGGCCTTTGATGCCGGCTTGAAATTGTCCGGACGGAAATTGGAGATATCGCTGTAGCGCCAATTTTCCTGATCTTCCGTGGGGACGGGAGTTTTTTCCAGTAGGGCGGCGGCTTGGTTTTTATAACTCTGCAACCAAAGCGGATCCGATGTGAATTCAGTTTCTTCCGGCAGTGTGGGCATAATTTCCTTTATTGACAAAATGAAAGGTTGTTAACAATACGTTTATTTAAAAAGGCCTGTTCGGTCAGGATTTATGTCTAAACCTCTTTCCGAAATTATCAAAAAAGCCGCCTTTCTTTGAGAAGCGTCCGTCCTTGTGTTCATTTTCCTTGCGCACTTCCTCTAAAGCGTCAGGCACGACGCTGTTCACTATGTTTTCCGCCTCGTCCAGCAGTTCGGCGACGTCTCCTTCGGACCCGCCGTTTAACGGCGGCTCTTCTTCAAGGACCGGCTCCACCAAGGATCCCCTTTCAAACCCCGTGTCGCCGAGCCTCTTTGTATAACCCGGACAGTTGTCCGGACAACGCCACGGTGCTTCCGGAGCCAAGTCTATCCTGCAGAATCTGGCCACTTCACCGGAAGGATATGTTCTGGACTGATAATGCTTGCAATCTTCTCGCATAGCCACGAGGTCACCCCCACAAAATCTTAGAGCTCCTACACCAAAATTACGGTTTATCTCCGTAAAAAGTGATTATAGACAACAATAAAGCAAAAGGAGCGCTCTTTTAAAGGCGCGGTTAGCCCACGGCCCCTTCCATTTGCAACTCTATGAGTCTGCTCCATTCAACCGCGTATTCCATGGGGAGGGTGCGCGTGATGGGTTCGATAAAGCCGTTTACTATCATCGAAGTCGCCTGGGCTTCGGAAAGTCCTCTGCTCATCAAATAAAATAGCTGTTCTTCGGCTACTTTGGATACAGTGGCCTCATGCCCGATCTGTGCATCCCGTTCGCTCACTTCCATATAGGGCATCGTTTCCGAAACCGACTCTTTATCCAGAATCAGCGCGTCGCAACGCACAAAAGATTTGGCTTGCTTTGCCCCTTTGTCCACATGCACCTTGCCTCGGTAAGTGGTGATTCCTCCGTCTTTGGATATGGACTTCGAGACTATGGTGGACGTGGTTTCGTTGGCGCAATGAAACATTTTTGCCCCGGTGTCCTGGACCTGACCGGAACCGGCATACGCCACGGAAAGCACTTCGCCGGAAGCTTTGGGACCCATCAGATATACCGAGGGGTATTTCATCGTAAGCCGGGAGCCTATGTTCCCGTCTATCCATTCCACGTGTGCTTCCGCTTCGGCTCTCGCCCGTTTGGTCACGAGGTTATAAACGTTGTTGGACCAATTCTGGATGGTCGTATAAGTAATTCTGCTGCCAGGCAACGCAACCAACTCCACAACGGCGGAGTGCAGAGAGTCGCTCGAATAAACGGGAGCGGAGCACCCTTCCACGTAATGTACTTGGGCACCTTCATCGCAAATGATCAGGGTTCTTTCGAACTGACCCATATTTTCTGCGTTGATTCTAAAGTACGCCTGCAGAGGCATTTCCACTTTGACGCCCGGGGGCACGTAAATAAAAGACCCCCCCGACCAGACGGCGGAATTGAGAGCTGCAAATTTATTGTCGCTGGGCGGTATGATTTTACCGAACCATTTCCTGACGATTTCCGGATACTCTCTGACCCCGGTGTCCATATCGGTAAAAATAACCCCTTGCTTTTCCAGATCTTCCCTGTTGCGGTGGTAAACCACTTCGCTCTCGTACTGGGCGGTTACCCCCGCCAAATATTTGCGTTCCGCTTGAGGGATGCCGAGCTTATCCCATGTGGACTTGACGGCGTCCGGCAATTGCTCCCATGAATCGACTTTTTTCTCCGTGGGCTTTATGTAATAGTAAATATCGTCAAAGTTAAGCTCCGGCATTTTTACGGCAAACCAGTCTTTCATCGGTTTTGCGAAAAACCTTTGCAGTGACTTCAGGCGAAAGTCCAGCATCCAAGCCGGCTCCTTTTTCATTGCCGACATTTCGCGGACTATCTCTTCGGACAGACCTTTTTTCGGCTTATAGATATAGTCCTCTTCGTCACTCCACCCGAGACTGTATTTCCCCAAATCGATACTTGTTGTCATAATCTCTCCTCAGTCCTTCATGTGCATCGGAAGCGACGAAAACTGCGGCGGGCAATTCCCGCGGCGTCATTAACAGTATAGCAATTTCCACTATCTACATAGTAACAAATATTTACCCGACCCACTCTCGCGCGCCGCTCAAAATATAAAAGGAAAAACCTTTATTTTCAAAGCGAATACCGATAAAAACCCGTGTCCTCAAGATTTTTCGTAGAGACACCACTGCACGCAAGATACAGCCTTATGCTAACATTTGTTTCCGTGAAAACCCTTATAGTGCTACCGACATACGAAGAAAGCGCAAACATAGAAAATATTTTGCGCAGTGTCCGCAACTCTCTTCCGGCGGCAAACATATTGGTCGTAGACGACTCCAGCCCGGACGGCACGGCCGATATTGCGAAAAAAATAGCGGAAGAGCTCGGAAATATCGAAGTGTACATCAGACCGGAAAAAAACGGACTGGGACCGGCCTACAGGGCGGGTTTTGCCTGGGGACTGGAAAGAGGCTACGAGATATTTGTCGAGATGGACTCGGACTTCTCCCACGACCCGGCCCAATTGCCCGACTTGGTAAAACCGGTGGAAGAGGGGGCGGATGTTTCCATAGGTTCCAGATATATCCCGGGCGGAAAAATACCGAATTGGAAACTTTCCAGGCGTCTCCTCTCACGCGGCGGCAACTTATATGCAAGCGTTCTGCTGGGTCTGCACGTTGCCGACTCCACCGCCGGTTTCAGAGCCTACAGCGAATCCATTTTGCGGAAAATAGACCTTTCGACCGTCACTGCCGACGGATACGGCTTTCAGATCGAAATGACTTACAGGGCAAAACAAAAGGGCGGAAAAATACGGGAAGTGCCCATAAGCTTTATCGACAGAGTCGAAGGAACTTCCAAAATGTCCAGATCCGTTGTCACGGAAGCTCTCTGGCTGGTTACAAAATGGAGTTTTGAGCGGATCCTGCACCGCAAATAGTTGTTCTTGCCGGAGAAAACCGGCTAAGAAGAACTGGCTCCGGAATTTACCGGGGTGAAAACCATGTCAAACGGTTGAACGTTACTCTTCGGAAAACTTACGTCCAGCCCGTTGACCTCTATGGTGGCATACGGTGGCGCCCCCACTCTGACGACGATGGGGCCCGAAGCGTGATAGGTGGCGCTGGAACCGGGACTTATCGTACTCATCCACAGATAAGGTCCGTTGGCTTTGGCCTGTACTCCCACCCAGCACTGACCCTGGGATGAAGCTTTGATGGTGATCGTATAGGTCCCCTTTGGCTCGGCGTAGGAAACAACGGAGGGAGAAGCCGAGATGGGCGCGATTCCGTTCGTCCCGGTCGATCCGGAATTGACGGGAGGGGGAACGGCTGCTTTTTTCTTCGGCTTGGTCCCTGACGTACCGGTGTTTGTTTTGGCGGCGTGATGTCCTGATACCAGAGCGGCATGTCCCGATCCGCCGTTTCCGGATGTCAATTGCTCTATTCCGGCAGCCATGGCGGCCACAGCCACCACCGATGCCGCCACCGTAGAGATTTTGCGTAACTTGGCACTGCCGGTTATAAAGCCGAAACCGTCTTCGTCGTCAGATTCCCCGTCCGATTCGGCAGGAGCAGACTTAACCGCTGTTTTTCCGCCGGATCCGGACGTATCCAGGCGGCGCTTGGTCACCGTGGGAGATTTGATGCCGCTTTCCAGTTCCGCAAGAGAGATGACTTCCGTCAACGGCCCTTCGGCGGCGGAGGGCTTTCCCGAACTTATTGCGCCTTCGGGAACGGCTTTTGCCACCCCGGGCAACGACGGACTTGCTTTCGCCGCAACATCCTCTTTTTCCGCCGGCTTCTTTTGTGCCGCAGTCCGTTTTACGCCGCGTCCGGTCGGCGGTGAGGCTTTTTCGGTTTCTTTTCCGTTTGCCGCCGGCGGGAGCGGAGTTTCCGGCCTGAGTTTACTGACCAGTTTGCTCAGGTCTTGATCGGGTGCGGGCGGATCGATTTTTACCTTATCGGTGCCCGTCGGAGAAAAAGCCGACGAAGAGCTGAAGTCGTCAAAGACAATTTTGGTGTCCCCGGTTATATTGCTGGGCAATATTTTAACCCTCGGTACCTTCTCGATATTCGGGGCATTCCTGGCAACCACGATTCTTTTCGCATCGGATTGCCCGTCGAC
The DNA here is from genome assembly GCA_021796535.1 of Actinomycetes bacterium. Classification (GTDB taxonomy): domain Bacteria; phylum Actinomycetota; class Acidimicrobiia; order Acidimicrobiales; family Bog-793; genus JAJZMK01. Next base: position 130,232 of record JAKABW010000005.1, read on the forward strand.
CGGTGAAGGATTTATTTTCAGAATGTGAGGCTGCCCTATTTCTTCATCCGTGGGTTGGTGGACATCACCGAAAGACTCGGAGCGCTTTACGACGTTGCTCAAGACGCCAAGGGTTTTTCTGTAACCTATGACCGACCTTTTTTCTATTGAGGATCTTCTCATATTGAGAGCGAACACTCCTATGACCAAAAGAACAATTACCAATACCGCCACGATTGCGACCATGGCTTCACCTCACCGCCGGTAGTAAAATTTACGCTCCGTGCCGTCCGTGTCAGATTTTAGAACAACGGCACATTACCAGATTAGAACATCAAACAGCCTACGGCAAAGCAGACCGAAGTAATTTTATTCTCTCTGTATTGCCGCTCTTATCATAATGGCAGTTCGGAGGACAGAGTAAAAACCAAAACAAATGTTATTATATTGTAACTTTTACGACAAATTCCTGTTCTTCTCTCATAAAATAAGTGTAACCAACTTTCCGAACGAGGTTTGACGGTATAGAAATCCGGATCTTTGAGTCAAAAATGTGCACCGAGACAGCTCGCGTAATCTAACCTGTAGAGGGGGACAAATTATCAATGTCAGAAATACACATCTCACACAGCATGAGCGATAAAGATTTTGCCGAAAAGCTGCGCTCTGCTTTGGCAAGAAAAGGGCACGGAGTACTGACATCAACGGGGGAAGAAGGTCCTTTAAAAAAAGAAGGGGGCTCTGATTTTGCCGGATCTCCGGACGTCTTGCTGTGTATTTTGAGTCCCTCCTTTCTTAACAGCACATCCTGCCTGAAAGAACTCATGGATGCCATGAGCCGTGACATTCCGATTGTGAAAATTAACCACAAAACTTCAGAAAAAGACCGTCTGCCGACAGTCTTGGCAGAAGGAGTCTCTATACCGGAAATCGGTCTTTTCAACGAAAAATACGAAGATTCTCTTAACCGTCTTTTGAAATACGCCGACGGCTTGTCACGGACGGAAACAAAAAAACCCGGCACAAACGCCAAACCGCGGGCGGCGGGACAGAAACCGTCCGCGGCGTTAAAAATCCCCAAAAGCACGGTTTTGATGACGCTGCTTTTGGTCGTAGCGCTCGTATTTGACTTTGTCAATACCTCTTCCTCTCCCGCTTCCGGCTTCAAACAAAGTTCCGCTCAGCTTGCAGCCGCATCCGGAGCCGCATTAAACAGCGATCCGGCGTTGGCCGTCAAACTGGCCCTTGACGCTTTACAAAAAGGCGGGTCGGGAGCCGCCGCGGCCGCTTTGCGACAGAGCCTGCCGATGATGCAGGAAAAAGCTCTTCTCTACCAATCGGGAACCTCCGACGCCACCGATGCCGCATTCAGCCCCGTCGGCAACGAAGCCGCCTCCGTCGGCACAAACGGTTTGATAAGCATTTGGTCGACAAAGTCGGACTCGGTTGTCAAAACAATCAGGGAGCCCGATTCCGCCCCGATCTCTTCCGTCGCCTACAATTCCAACGGTACGGCTCTCCTTACGGCAAGCCTCTCCGGTTATGCCAGGGTATTCAGCCCGCAAAGCGGCAAATTGCTGGCCACTTTCAAGCAAAAACAAGGGGCTCCCCTCTATGACGCGCAGTTCAGCCCAAACTCCGCAGAAGTCGTAACGGCCGCCGCCAACGGAGCGGTGGGAATATTTTCCATTGCCACCCAAAAGCAGGTGGGCCAGATAACCTCGCCGGGCAATGCGGCCACTTTTGCCGCTTCCATAGCACCCAACGGCAACGCTCTGGCAATAGCTTCGGTAAGCGGGTCGGCCAGTATTTACTTGGCCGGAAAAGCCGCCCCCGTGGTATTAAAAATCGGAGGCGAGGTAACAGCCCTGAGTTTCACCCCGGACAGTCGGCAGCTTGTGACTGCCGAAGGTAACGGCACGGCAAAAGTGTGGCAGGTTTCAGACGGCAATTTGATAGAAACTCTGGGCGCCGTGGGAGATCCGTCTTTGTCCGGCGTGGCGGTGAGCCCGGACGGACAGCAGATTGCGACTGTGGGGGCAAACGGTACCTTTAACATTTACAACTCTTCGACCGGCATACTCACGGAGCAGCTGAAGGGTGCCACGGGCCTCATCAACAGCGTCGGTTACAGTTCTGACGGAAAAGAACTGCTCACCGCGGGCCAAAACGGCACCGTACGCATATGGTCGGCTTATCCCGTCGGGCAGACTCTTTCCTTCCAAGAACCGGGCGGAGCCGATATTCTAAACGCGGCATACAGCCCGAACGGAAAACAGATTGCGACGGTAAGCGTGGACGGAAGCATCAGAATCTGGGATGCCCTTACCGGGAAACAAGTCTCGATCGCATCTTTTCCCAACAGCGCCAGCCCGACTGCCGTCGCTTTCAGCCCCTCCGGGAAGGAACTGGCCGTGGGAGGAAGCAACGGTCAGGGAATCCTCTATAGGGCCGACAAGCGGCTTACCGTCACATTTGTCAATCCGACCAAAGCTCCTTTCCTTTCGGCGGCTTTCAACCCGAACGGGAAAACACTTTTATTTTCGACACAGGACGGATACGCCCTGATATACAGCGTATCCACCGGACGTCTCATCAAAAGCATCAGGGAGTCAAGCGGGGCTACTGTTTACCAGGCCGTCTACAGTCCAAACGGCAACCAAATAGCAACCGTGTCGCGTGACGGTTCGCTGAATCTGTACAGCGCCGCGACGTATCACAAGACTTGGTCCGCCTCCGACAACGGCAGCCCTTCCCTCTTGACGGCAGCCTTCAACACCTCCGGAACCGAAATCGTGACCTGTTCTTCCAACGGCGAGGTGACGATCTTCAACGCCCTTACCGGCCGGGCCCTGGAAACGATTCCCAATGACTCCAACCTGCTTGTAAGCGACGCTTCTTTTGAGCCCGGCACATCCGACGTGGCGATAGCTTACAACAACGGGGAGACCGCCTTATATGACGCCTCGGATTTGCAACTGCTTGCCCTGTACGGCGCAAACGGCTACCCCGCCGTTTCGCAAGTCGTTTTTTCCCCGCAAGGCAATACTCTTGCCACCGTCAATAACTTGGGCATGGTGTCCCTGCTGTCAACGTCAATGGCACAAAATATAGCCGCATTGGAAAAAACGGCAGAAAGCAATTTGCCGACATTCAGTCCGACGGAGTTGAAAGAATACCGCCTTTACCTGAATTCCTGAGGGTCGGCAAGGCCGCAGACAAAGTTTTTTGAACGGCCTTTTGTGGTCTAGCGTCTCAATCCGTACCTCGGCAGAAAGCGGTCCTGTATTTCCCTCCGCTTTGGATTTTTTTGGTCCCTTTCCGAAACAACGGGGGCACCGGGAATACGCCAATCGGCCCCGATCTCCGGGTCATCGTAGGCGACACCCAGCTCGTCATCCGGATTGTAATAGCTGTCTACCAGGTAAGTCAGTGCAATGTCTGTTAATGTCGCAAACCCGTGCGCTACGCCGGGAGGTATGAATACCCCTTTTTCGGTGTCGCCGTCCAACTCGAAGTGCATGGTTGCGCCTTCGGTGGGGGAAGCGACCCTGAGGTCATGCAAAACCACGAGCGCCGTGCCTCTCAATAAATACCAATAATCCGCTTGGTGCATGTGATAGTGGAGACCCACTATGGCGCCTTTTTCTTTTTCGGATCTGTTACCTTGTATCATTTCACGCCCAAGCGGGAACCAAGAACGCCTGTACGTTTCCACAAAACGTCCTCTGGTATCGCTGAACGCTGCGGGTTCCGCGATCACTACGTCTTTTATTTCCTGTGATTCAGTAATTTTTGCCATTGCATCTCACTTTCGGAACACAAACGCTACATCTTAGCGCACACGGCAGGGAAACAAAAACCATTTGAATCTCGGATACAAAAGTGCCCCTCAATAACCAAGAATTAAAATAGGACTTTGAGTGGTAAATATAGCTGACATGATCACTATAAGTGGCGATAGAATATCTATATGCACAATCAGTGGTTGTCTAACTACTCTAAGTTGTTTAAATTATTCTTTGTTACTCTTTCTTTACCGGTTTTATTTCTTGCAGTCTCATTGCCGGATATGCTGTGGGCATCGGCTCAGGTTACGACTGGAACCGCTCAAACAAGCACCGGATCCATTGTAAACACAAAATTGGTGCCGTTTGGCCAAGGCGGCAACAGCGGTCTGGGGAATCCTTTTCCTGTCAAAAAAGAGTTTCTTATTCATATGGACTTTGTCTTGAAAAGTTCCGATCAGGCATTTTCCTCTCCAAACCGGGTTTTTGTGTCCGAAGTCACTTCGTGGCTAAAAAGATACGGGTTCGCCCCCGCCCTGCACGGAAATGCCCTTGCCGTGACCGGGAATTCCCTTGTCTTGAAAAAACTTTTGCACACAACTCTTTTCTGTTACGGGAAGTTCTGCCGACCCAACGCCACAAAGCACATGACATACGCTTTTGGCAGACCTTACGTGCCATCGTATATAGCACATGACCTGCTTGCGGTTATCGGTCTGAATAACGCGGCGACACTTGCTCCTTCCGTAAACGAAACTTTGCCGGGAAAAAACATCCGAGGCACTTCGCCCGTATCTTCTGAGAGCATCACCGCCAATCCTGTTTTGGCCAAAGACAAACCGGCAAGCGCATTGTCACCAAGCCCGGCTTCGACCGTCAACGGACAATCCGGACTGACTGCCTGCCAGTCAGCAACTAATTTTGCCCTGGGCACGGGCTTTTATCTGCTGTCGGCCGTTGGAAATCATTACGGCGTGTCCCAGCTTCTTTCCGCCGGAGATCAGGGGGCCGGCGTCACCATAGGCGTTGCGGAACTGGGAACTGCCAATTCGGGCGACATTGCCGCTTATGACCAATGTTTTGGTTTGTCAACGGGCAATGTTTCGACCGTCAACGTAGACGGCGGCGGGCCGGCCGGGCTCGACACCCTGGAAGCCGATTCGGACATAGAGCAATTGCAAACCAATGCCCCGCAGGCCAAAATTATAAGTTACAACGGTCCCAACCTGGACTGGTCGAGCTTGTATGATGTGGTGAACGCGATGGTAAACCCTCCTGCCGGAGACCCTTTGCCCCAGGTGATATCGATCAGTTACGGAGGATGCGAAAGCGAATCCGGGGATATCTCGGCGCTGGACGCCTTATTTCAACAGGCCGCTGCCCAAGGTCAGAGCGTCTTCGTCGCCTCGGGTGACGCCGGTGCGGAAGCATGCAGGAACGAGCCCGACACGCTGGCAGTAAATTACCCCGGTTCCGATCCCAACGTGACATCCGTGGGCGGATCGGCCATGATCAACTCCGGAGTGAGCAACGGCTCCGGCGACGTCGTCTGGAACGACTGCCAAAACGCAACCAGCCAGACTTGTTCTCAACAGGGATTCGGCGGTGCGGGCGGAGGCGGAGTTTCCTCACTGTTTCCGGAACCGGGCTTCCAATCGGCTGCCGTGGGAACGATCAACGGCCCGTGCGGTTCTTCCGGCGGCTGCAGGGCGGCACCGGACATATCGGCCAACGCTTTGGACAACGCCGTCTATTACGACGGGTCTTTTGCCGGCGTAGACGGAACAAGCCTTTCCACGCCCCTCATAGCCGCCATTACGGCGGATGTCATCCCCACCTGCAGCACCCCGATAGGCGATTTGGCGCCCAGACTTTACCGCTACTACAGCGAATTCGGTTACCAACAGCTTCTCAACCCGATTACAAGCGGGAACAACGACTGGACCGATGCTTTCGGGGGAGCCTATTATCAGGCAAAAGCCGCCTACAACCTGGCAACCGGACTGGGAACTCTGAATGCTCCCGCTCTGGCCTGCCCGTCCGTCTCTTCGCTCTCTTCGGCCGCATCTCCTCCCGGATCGGAAATTACGATCAACGGCACAAATCTCTCCGCCGCTTCCGTCATGTTCGGCACACAAACGGCAAATATAACCTCTCGGACCTCCAGCAGTCTGCAGGTCATTGTCCCCGCCGGGCAAGGCGGCACTTCATTGGAGGTTTCCAATCCGACCGGATCGGCCCCGGGCATCAACTTTTATTACTCCGATCCCGCAGTCATTATGAACACTCCTTCACCCTACCCGGCTCCGATCGGATCCGATCTGAACCTGCAGGTTTCCTCTTACGGCAACCCGACGGCAAGTTTGAGCGAGCAGGGAAACCTCCCGGCGGGAACCGCATTTACGGCTTCGGCAAACGGCACGGCCACCATATCCGGTACCCCCGCACCCGGATCGCAGGGAAGCTACACCATAACGCTCACGGCAACCAACTCTCTTGGTTCGCAAAGCAAGTCTTTTACCGTCACCGTGGGTAATGCCCCGAACATCGCCGCTCCTTCCTCAATCAACACAGGCGAAAATAACACATTAAATGTTATATTGGCCGAGGGTAACCCCCAGCCCGTGATCACGGAGGACAACGGGTCGTCTTTGCCGAGCGGCCTGTCCATCGTCGACAACATGCTGAGCGGTACGGTCGGCGGCAACGCCGGCGGCAACTACGTACTCAACTTCACCGCAAACAACAGTTTCGGATCGGCGGAGTCCAGCGTAACGATATCGGTGGCCTCCCCCGTAGCGACTACCGTTCAGGCAACGACTACGACAACGACCCCGCCGGCAACTACGACAACGACTCAAAGCCCTGTTGTGAAGATCGGCAACCCCATTTACCTTATCCCTTCGGGTGAAATTATCACAAATAAGCAGATTGCCCTGCGTGCAGATTGCCCGCTTACGCGTTGCAACGGCCATCTGACTATCGGCAGGGGCAAAATGGTCTTGGCCAGCGGTGGTTTCACCGTAGCTCACGGCACAAATCGTCTGATTGTGGTAAGACTCAACGGCGTCGAACAGCACAGGGTCGCAAGCATCGCAAGCAAGTTGACAGCTTTGTTGCTACGCAGAGACATCGGGAAAAATGCACAAAAAATGGCAAAGGCACAACTGTCGCTCAAAAAGACCAAAAATATTTCGGCCGCCAAACAACAACGGGAGCGTATGCCGCTTGCCGTAAGACAGGTACGGATCGTTGCCGTGCTGACAATATATCTGTCGCAAAAGCCGGTAAAGCGGGAAACAATATCGCTTATGGTCAAACCGGCAAAAAAGGCGGCAAAGAAAAAACGGGTTTTGCAAAAAGTCATCCGCTCCGGGCAAATAAGCACTGGCGGGAGAAAAAAACTTTAGCTTTCATCCTCTTCTGCCGTTACCGTCCTGGTCGAAAAAGCCAGATTCCAGTCCGGTCGCGATTCGCCGTCAATTGCCAGGCGCCAGTTGTAACGCTTGCCGAGATCCAAAGGCAAAGGACCGAAGTTGATAGCCAGGGCAACGTCAATGGGACTGCCGGCGGGAATTGATTCCGGCCGCGCCACTTCAAAATCTCCTCTTACTTCAATCGGCTGGGTCCCTTCCGGTGTTTCGGCCATCACGGGTGCGCCGTCTTCGTCAAGAAGGTAGAGCTCCCAATGATGCACTTGGTCGGCTTCCGTCCAATCCACATCTATCTTTAGAGCAACCGCCGAAGGCATGGGTGCCGGTCCTATCAGTGACCATCCCCCGCCAAGTATATAGAGCTTCCCTTCGGCAACCTGAGCCGAATCGCAAAGCAGCATAGTAACTCTCATGAAGCACTCCAAGCTATTACAAAATCATCCCCGCGGGATTCGCAAAACAAGATTTCCCGAATGTCCAAAACGAAGATTAGCACATATGCCACCCGCAACATACACCGATTTACTCATTATTGTTTTGGCATCACCGCAACTTTTCCGGCCGAATTCGTGAGAATACAAGAGCGGCACACATCCTGTCGCATTCCGGCGTGAAAACCCAATGCAAGACCCGAATGATAAAAATTGCCCATCGATGGCTTTAATTCCAGAAAACTACTTTTTTGCAGTACAGAAACTGTTGCAAGTAGTTATAGTCTCCAGATGTGGACTATACAAATTATTCTGAACTTCTTGGACTGCGAAACGACGTTTACCGGCGCCCTCTCATAACGGCACTGGAACGGCTCAAACTCGGACTCGGATGGAAATGCGCCGATGTGGGAGCCGGCTCTGGCGACGTGGCTGTCGCATTGGCGGAATTGGTAGGCGAAAACGGCAGAATCTACGCCGTGGACAGCAATCCTTTGGCCAGAGACACGGTAGCCAAAGCGGCCGCAAAAATAGGGCGTTCACAGGTGATAGCCATCACACAGGCCGGCGAAGACTTAAGGTTGCCGGAATTGATTGATCTTTCTTACTGCAGATTCTTATTGCTGCACGTACCGGAGCCTCAAAAAGTAGTGACGGCGATGTCCGCAGCGATCAGAGACGGCGGGTACGTCGTCATACAGGAACCGGTCACGTCGGCAGGCAGGATCGGAGGCCTGCCTCTGTCAATGCCGGATGCACGCCATCCCGACATCGGTGCTTTCTTGCCCCAAATGGTCTTGAACGCCGGTTTGGAGTTGCTGGACGCATGGGCGGAAGCACCGGTGGGTGCCGGAGAAGGGCCGGTGGCATCATATCTGGAAACCCTTACGGAAGTCGACCCCGGCGATGAGTCCATTATGCTGCCGCCCCTCGTGACGGTCATTGCCAAAAAACGCGCTTGATCAAAAATCTCACCGCGTAACAGGCTTTTGAAGTATGGGGCGACTTTTTAATCACTTATGGAGATTGGTCTTGCCAGCCGGATTATGGGCGAAGAAGGCAGGCAGGTAAGCTCCGGCTCTTGGAAGCATCAGCGCTCCCAGCAAAATGCCCACAGCCAGACATGCGGCTACAGTCCATTGGCGAAGCCCGGCTCCCTGCAGTTGCTTTCTGCTCTTTGCGTAGTAATCTTTTGGCGCAAATTTAAATGTTTCCGCCAGGTGTCCGAGTACATGAACCGTCATGGCCATGAACCACAGCACAAAACTGGCCTTGTGGACAAACAACATTCCGTTTCGCATGGAAAAGGGAACGAAAAGCAAAGCAACTCCGGAAGCCAAGAGCAGTGCGGTCAGGATGACGATAAACGGGCCCAGCACGCGCAACAACATAACCGGCGGGCCCTTTTTCCGAAATCCTTTGTGCCCGGTATAGTACTTGAAAAATCTGTAGGTCACGCTGATGACTTTAAGTATGACCAGAGGTATGAGGACCATACCTATAAAAACGTGAAGTTGCAGATAGCTGAATATGCGAAGTAAGGTAAAACCCTCCAAAGCCAACAAAACAAGCAGTACTGCCGCCACAGAAGCGGTTAGGCGGGCATTTGCCTCGACGATTTTAGATTTGACAACTTTTCTTTTGTTGTGGTCACTGTCTCCCAGAACAGGAAACTGCCGTCTCGGTTGATATTTAACATTACCTGTTATGTACCTAGGGGCCCCGGTTAGGTACTTACTGCTGCTCTTCTTATTTGCTGGCCACATATCAGACATAGGCTCATTCTAATAGAGAGAGCGCGCAGAAACCGTACAGGCATTAAGGTACCTTAAGAATTGCAACATCAGAAAAAATTACAGAAAATTTTTCTGTAAAAAATAGAAAAGACCTGTGTTTGTAAATTGCTTTTAGAAAAAATAGTAAACTGATAGCTACATTAGGTCTTTAGTTATCTTTAGAAATGCGACAACAGAAAGCGAATACCCATGACAACGAACTTGGCTTCCGATCAAAACGCCCATGTATTCCCAAGTGATTTTATTTTCGGTGCCGCCACCGCTTCGTATCAGACAGAGGGAGCCGTTAACGAAGACGGCCGGGGAATGTCCATTTGGGATACATTCTGCGCCACTCCCGGCAAAATATACAGAGGGGACAACGGCGACATTGCCTGCGATGCTTACCACCGCACTGCTGAAGACCTGGATTTGCTAAAAAATCTCAACCTCAACGGATATCGCTTTTCTATTGCATGGCCACGAATACTGCCGGAAGGCACAGGGGCCATCAATCAAAAGGGCATCGACTACTACAATAGGATTATCGACGGACTGCTGGAAAGAAACATTTCTCCGGCGGCAACCATATATCACTGGGATCTGCCACAACCTCTTCAGGACAAAGGGGGTTGGATAAACCGCGATACCGCAGAATACTTGGCAGATTACGCAGGAATTTGTGCCGATGCTTTCGGAGACAGAGTCGAACAATTCATAACGATCAACGAACCACAAATAGTGTCGCGACTCGGTTACAGAATTGGCGTACACGCTCCCGGAATAGCCGACCCGATACAGGGGGGAATTGCAACACATCACATTCTGCTGGCTCACGGTCTCGCCGCCCAAGCAATTAAGGCCAGCAGAAACGGGGCAAAACCCGTCGGAATCACAATTGACCTCACGGACGTGGTGGCACTTGACGACAGTGCGAAAGAAGAAGCCGCACAAATCGATATGGAAGTAAACGGCCTATACCTTGACCCGGTCGTCCTAGGTTCATATCCGAATATAAGACGCCAAGAAATGCTGCCCCCCGAAGATGTGATTATGGACGGCGATATGAAAATCATATCCACAAATATTGACTTTCTAGGTGTAAATTACTACCAGCCCCATATCATAAAAACAATTTCACAAGAGGGAATCAAATTTAATGAATTTGCCTACGACTACCACCCAACCGTTATCGGAGTAAGACCAGATGCCATGCCTGTTACTGCCATGGGATGGCTGGTAGACCCCACAGGTCTTGAAAGAATTTTGCATAAAGTAAGCGCTTTAACTAATTTGCCTATCTACATCACAGAAAACGGCTGTGCCGTAAATGACTATACCGACCCTAGCGGAAATATCCATGACCACGAAAGAATCTCCTACCTGGAAGGGCATCTTATGTCATGTTGGAGAGCCATTGAAGCTGGCATCAATCTCAAAGGCTACTATCACTGGTCTCTTCTTGATAATTTTGAATGGGCAGAAGGATACTCAAAACGTTTCGGACTTGTCTACGTTGATTTTCCGACAGGAAAACGGACACCGAAGGATAGTGCTCTTTTCTACGCAAAAGTGGCAAAATCAAAAACTCTGAGCGCATAAATACATTGTTTTGTGGGACATATTTGTTTGGTAAAATCTATGACAGACATGTGAAAACTCCAACAATTGTACACTGCAATAAGCTAAATCTATCCTTGGAGCGATGGTACCGTAAGCCGGTTTCCCAATTAAAAACTGGCAAAGAACATGTAAACTGCTTGCGGTAGCCCGGAGGTTTCAAACTTATTGATCAAATACCCGGCAAGATCTTTGTATCCTCAGAGCGCTAAGCACCCGCTTATTGTTTTGACGTTTAAAAAGCACCGGTAAAACCTACTCTGAAGTATCTGGGAAGCTCCACTTTAACAGCAGAACGTTTAAGATTAACGTGTGAAGACCGACATCATGTGTTTCCATGAAAGCAGTAAGCACTACGTAGGACTTGCAGGTAGCTCAAAAACTCCTCAATCGCCAGATCATATCCGGGAAATTGCTTCGGACGGAATAGCGCATCACTCTTATATAGAACAAAAAGCTCAGAAAATAGTAATGGGGGCGAGTGATTTCACTCGCCCCCATTATCGATAGGAATTGTTTACCTATCGAAATATCCTGCTAAAGCTTTTGAAAAGACTTAAGTCTTTGCAAAAAGCTTTAGCAGAGTTCTATTACGAACAGCTCACGCTTGGAGCTGAAATGGTACCCGTGTCAGTGCCCTGGAAACCGAATGAGGTGGACTGCCCGGCACCCAATGAACCGTTGTAGGTTGCATTGGCAGCCGTCACCGAAGTTCCGGATGCCGTGATTTGAGCACTCCAGGAGTTCGTTATGGCAGCACCCGAAGGCAGGTTGAAGCTTGTCTGCCAACTTGACAAAGCTGAAGAACCAGCTGTTACTGTCACATTGGCTGTAAAGCCTCCTGCCCACTGGCTTCCGATGGTCATTGTTGCCGAACAAGTACCGTTGCCCGTGGGAGCAGCTGTTGTCGTAACCGGAGCAGCTGTTGTGGTTGTCACACCGGAGTTGACAGGTGCAGCCGTGGTGGTTGTGACACCGGACGAACCGGACGAACCTGACGAAGGAGACACACCAGAGGTCACCGAGTCACCTATGCCGGGTG
>JAKABW010000025.1:0-10220 GCA_021796535.1 Actinomycetes bacterium
AAACATTGACTTTATTTACTCTTTTCCGTAAGCGTCATCATGTTTAAACCAAAACAGTGACACAGCAATGCTGTATCCGTATAGGTTTTTCTTGATTCTGATTACAGAAAGCGACCGAATGCTTCGAAACTTTCGAAAAATTCGGCAATTACTGGGCGCTTTGACAATAAACTACTCCCCCCCTTTGCATTTCCCCCAGCGCTCAACTTATCTATTGCACTAAGTACATAATAAGGAACCAAAAGAGGCCTGTCAATAAAAAATATACCTTTTGAACAGGTATTACTGTCAGTGAGAAATAATATCACTCTCAGTAATTGGCAATTACTGAGAGTGATTATACCGACTCATATTGTAAAAAAAGAATAGAAATTTATCAGAAAATGTTTTTTTACCAATATATATATTTCCGATAATTTAGTTAATAAATTGAAAAATGCAAGATAAATGCAAAACTGGTATTTTACGAACCAATAATTTTTTGCGAAAAGGCACTCCTGCCCTACGAGGCCAGAATACGGGAAACGACTTTAAGTAAATCTTCATCTGCCATGAAAGGCACAGCGTTGCAGTTTTTTTGCTGTTCTGCCGTGACCCCAGAATATACGAGAGCGAACCTTGCCCCCAACCGATTTGCCAGCAAACCGTCAGTATCGGAACGGTCGCCCACTACATACGTCACATCTCCGAAAGTCGATTTCACCAACTCGACTGCAGGGTCATAAGGTTTGCCCGCGACTTCTCCGCTTGTATTGGTCAGAAACTGCAAAGCTTTATATAATATGCCACCCCCCGGCAAAAGACCGTTTTGCATAGGGTACGTGCCGTCGTCATTGGTCGCTATCAAACGCGCTCCTCCGGAAACAGCTCGAAAGCCTAAAGCCAAAGTGGCAAAATTGAAAAACGGATCAATACCGACCACACACGCGTCGAGGGAATCGACATCTGCCGCTTTATCAATCGCTTCAAAAAATTCAATTCCGGCTTGTGTCAAATCAAGTAAATTGTCTCTGCCGCTTTCACGAAAAGCCGATTCCACAGACAAGCTTTCCTCGTCGCAAGGAAAGGGTAGCACGTATTTTGTCCCACCCAGGGCATCTGATATGATTCCATGACCGAATACAGGATTATGACCATCGCCCACTAATGCCTCATATATGCCAGGGCCACCCAGACATAAAACTTTGGACTTTCCTTTCAGAAGGCGCGAGGCGGCCATAGCCGAGGTTAAAATATCTTCTCGTGAGGCGGGTATGTTCATCGAACAAAGTTTGTCAACGAGTGACGACACAAGAGGGAATGAATTATTTGTGAAGAAAACCACTCTTTTGTTCGCAGTGCGTAAAGCGGCAACAGCTTCGTCACTGCCGGCAATAAGAGAGTTGCCGCGCCATATTACTCCGTCAAGATCAATTAGCCATGTTTCACTCATTCTCACCCATTCTTATATATAAGTAAGGATTTACAAAGCAAATTTGTCAATCTCTTTTATGTATAAGTTACTATTTATGGCGACACGGTCTTTTGATCTGTGATAATCAAGATACGTGGCAGAATTTCATCCTTTTAAAGGCATACGATACAACAGCAACAAAGTAAATCTTACGGATGTCATTGCACCTCCTTACGATGTCGTAAATGCCGAAGACAGAAAACGGCTCTGTGAAAAGAGTCCGTATAACGCTATACGGATCGAGCTTCCCGACAAGACCCTGCCACCCGAAATAGATCCATACACTCAAGCCGCTGAAGAGTTTTTTTTCTGGCGAAAAAACGAAATTATCGTGCGCGATGATCTGCCGTCGTTTTACATATATCGAATGACTTTTGCGGCAGACAGCCAAGTCGCTAAATCTTCTACGACAGGCATCATAGGGGCTCTCGGATTGGATGCAAACGCCAAAGACGTTTTGCCGCATGAACAAACCATGCCAAAGCCCAAAGGTGACCGTCTCGATCTTCTCAGAACCGCAGAAACGAACACTTCACCTATTTGGACTCTCTCGCTTGCGGAAGGGCTTGCGAAATTCTGCAGGACCATCACCGACAACGATTCGCCTGTAAGCTCTGCCAAAGATGAGGACGGTATTTTACATGAGTTGTGGGTCGTCAATGACAAGGCAAGAGTAGATACAATCAGAGACTTGGTGTCCTCCACTCCTCTTATTATTGCGGATGGTCATCACCGCTATGAAACAGCTTTACATTATCAAGCGGAAAGAAGACAGGCAACACAAACAACAGGTAGCCACCCATACGACTGCCTGATGGCATTTGTCGTGGAATTAACTGATGAGGAACTTGTCGTAAACGCGATCCACCGGCTCGTAGCCGGGTTGCCTGCTGATTTTAACGCCATATCGGCATTCAGCGCTGACTTTGACTTAACACCGGCTCCCGAATCTCCGACGAATCTGGAAAGACAACTTGTCTCTCAAGACAGTTTGGGTCTTATCACAAAAGCGGGAAATTACTTTCTGAAGCCGCATGCGGACCTGCTCCAAAAAGACAGCACCGGGCTTGACTCAGCAAGGTTGGATCTGGCACTTGAACGGTTCCCGGCTCATCATCTCACCTATCAGCACGGTGCCATGAACATCGACCGTGAGATAGAAAACGGTAATGCACAGCTGGGTATACTGTTGCGTCCGGCAACCGTCAGTCAAATCGCCGATACGGCACATTCTTTCAAACGAATGCCCCCGAAAACAACCTTTTTCCATCCCAAACCCAGAACTGGACTGGTTTTTCGTTCGCTGGAAGACTGATCGGATACAGCAATTCCCATGGAAAGCACTCGCGAACATGGTTTCTGCGGGAACCCGCTATAGGCCTAGAAACGGCTTTGTTTTGGCAATACAAAACAGCTCAAAACAACTGTCCTGTGACAACCAATGCCTCCGGCTTACTGGATATTTGATTGAATTGAGCAGATTGACTCAAACATTCAACGCAAGGCTTAAGCCGACCCATACAACAAATCGATAACCCAACAGGGTAAGGCTTATTCGCCCACAACCCAGGTTGACTGCGACCGAAACAATTTGGACAGCGAACCCTTGCCCTGCTTTTGTAAAACATTTTCTTGCTGGACAGAAAGGGAGGTGCCGTAATCTTCGCGCTCTATATCCCGAAATATACCGATGGGCCGCGGCTCGGTGTCGGCTATTCCAAGACGAGAAAGGGCAAAAGCCAAAGATGGATCGCTCCTCTTCTCTTCATGAATCAGAACCTGTCCCGTTCCTTCTTTTGCTGTGTCAACGATGCGCAAACCACCCAAGTCGTTCAATGCCACCCCATAAGCGTCATCTTTGCCAAAAAGTATCGGCTCTCCTTCTTTCAGAGTAAGTAATTTGTCTTGTCTGTTCTCTTTGCCGGTTATAGCTTCAAAAGCTCCGTCATTGAAGACATTGCAATTTTGATATATTTCGACAAACGAAGCTCCTTGGTGTTCATATGCTCTTTTTAAGACATACTGCATATGCGCTCTGTCCATGTCGTGCGTCCTGGCAACAAATGTAGCCTCCGCACCTATAGCCAATGAAATTGGGTTAAAGGGTTGATCCGCAGAACCAAACGGCGAAGATTTTGTGACTTTGCCCAATTCAGACGTGGGGGAATATTGTCCTTTTGTCAAACCATAAATTTGATTATTGAACATAACGACGACCAAATTGATATTGCGCCTCAGGGCATGAATCAAATGATTGCCGCCTATGGACAGCATGTCCCCGTCTCCGCCTATCACCCAAACATCAAGATCGGGTCTGGTAATGGCCAGCCCCGAAGCAACAGCCGGCGCCCTGCCGTGAATTGAATGAACACCATACGTGTTCATATAGTAAGGGAATCTGGCGGCACAGCCTATTCCGGAAATAAAGACGGTATTATTCTTTTCTGCGTTAATTTCCGGCAGTAGCAACTGTACGGCAGCCAGAATTGAGTAGTCCCCGCACCCCGGGCACCATCTGACCTCTTGGTCGCTCATAAAATCTTTACGGGTGAGTTTTTCTGTTGTGGTCATTCTAGATCAATCCCATCACTTTATTAAACTTTCTAATTTTGGGTTAACAACATCGATATCAAGGCTGCTTCGATCTCGGAAGTCTTGAAAGGGATTCCCTGCATCTTGTTGAGCTGCGTAACATTTTTCAAGAACTTAGACCTGATAAGAAATGCCAGCTGTCCGGAGTTCATTTCCGGTATCAGGACTTTATCGTATACGGATAAAACCTCTGCCAGATTTTTTGGAAAAGGGTTTAGATGCATCAAATGAGCCCTTGCAATGCTGTAGCCAGATTGGCGAAGGTTGTCCACGGCAGCAACAATTGTTCCGTACGTTGAGCCCCATCCCAAGACCAAAATATCGGCTCCGGTCGGATCGTCCACTTCCAAATCGGGTAAACTCTCGGAAATGCCGTCCACCTTAGCTTGTCGCGTTTTCACCATGAATTCATGATTCAGTGGGTCATAGGAGATATTGCCGCTTCCGTCCGCTTTTTCTATTCCGCCTATACGGTGCTCCAGTCCTTTTGTGCCGGGGACGGCCAAGGGTCTTGCCAAAGTCTTTTCGTCCCTCAGGTAGGGCCAGAATACCTCGCGGCCGTCCGGTAAAACTTTGTTAGGCTTGGTGGCAAACTCCACTTCTATCGCCGGCAATTCGTTCTCGTCCGGAATTCGAAAAGGTTCGGCACCGTTGGCCAAATAGCCGTCCGAGAGCAGATAAACCGGAGTTCTGTATGCAAGGGCAATCCTTACGGCTTCAATCGCCGCTTCGAAACAGTGTGCCGGGGTTGAGGCCGCCACAACCGGCACGGGAGCTTCGCCGTGTCTTCCGAACATAACATGAAGAAGATCGCTTTGTTCCGCTTTGGTGGGCAGACCGGTAGAAGGTCCGCCGCGCTGTATGTCTACAATCACCAGTGGCAGTTCCAAAGAAACGGCCAGACCTACGGTTTCCGATTTTAAATCTATTCCCGGTCCGCTTGTGGTGGTTACGCCTATTGCCCCTCCGAAAGATGCCCCAAGAGCCGAGCATACTGCCGCTATCTCGTCTTCTGCCTGGAAAGTCGTTACATTAAAAGCTTTGTGCTTGCTCAATTCATGCAAAATATCAGATGCCGGAGTGATCGGATATGATCCCAGGAACATGGGCAACAATGCCTTGTTTGCCGCTGCCACCAATCCCCAGGAAAGAGCCGTATTACCAGTTATATTGGTATATTCACCCGGCGGCAAACTGCTTGCGGGGACGGTATATGAGGATTCAAATATCTCGGCTGTTTCCCCAAAATACCTGCCTGCGTTGAACGCAAGAGTATTTGCTTCCACAACCTGAGCATTCTTTGCATACCTCGCTCGGATAAAATCAAGCGTAGGCTGATACGGCCTGTCGTAAAGCCATGATACAAGACCCAGGGCAAAAAAGTTCTTGCTTCTTTCGGCGTCCCTGGGTTTTGCGCCTATGCTTTTACAAGCTTCCAAAGTAAGCGAAGTGATGGGAACGGCATAAAGTTTATACTTGTCAAGTGATTTATCTTCGAGTGGATTTTGACTGTATCCGGCTTTTTCCAGACTGCGCTGGTCAAAAGCATCGATGTTGCATATGATTACGCCACCCGACGGCAAATCGGCAATATTTGCCTTTAAAGCCGCCGGATTCATCGCCACCAATACCGTCGGAAAATCTCCCGGTGTATAAATATCATGATCCGCAATTTGCACCTGGAATGATGATACTCCGGCAATCGTACCTGCCGGGGCCCTAATCTCGGCCGGGTAATTGGGAAAGGTTGCCAAATCATTCCCGAAAATAGCGCTTCCGGCCGTAAAGCGATCTCCGGCAACCTGCATACCGTCACCAGAATCGCCGGCAAATCTGATTACCAAGCTATCCAGATTAATTTTTTCTTTACCGGTTTCGACAGTCATAAACTTCCACCTATCCCAATAATCATAATTTAGAACGAAACGATATAAAGGCTACGCTATCGTAATGGATTCATCGAGATAGACGTCTTGAATAGCATTAAGCAATTCCACACCTTCTTCGAAAGGACGCTGGAAAGCTTTTCTTCCGGCTATAAGCCCCATCCCGCCGGCCCTTTTGTTAATGACAGCCGTTCTGACAGCATCCGCCAAGTCTGTTGCACCGTGTGATTCGCCACCGGAATTGATGAGACCGACTTTACCGGCGTAGCAATTCAAGAGCTGCCACCTTGTCAAATCAATAGGGTTTTCAGTCGTATATTTGGAATAAACGAGAGGATCGGTTTTTCCAAAATTGACAGCCGTGTATCCTCCGTTATTTACGGGAAGTTTTTGCTTGATAATATCGGCTTCTATGGTGACTCCGATATGGTTTGCCTGGGCTGTCAAATCTGCAGACTGATGGTAGTCTGCATCTTTAGTCTTGAATGCATCATTACGCAAATAAGTCCAGAGAATAGTAAAAAGGCCTTGCCTATGGGCTTCCGCAAACAGAGCCGAAACCTCTCTGATCTGTCTTGTTGACTCTGGAGCTCCAAAATATACGGTTGCACCTATCCCCACCGCTCCGAGATCAACCGCTTGCTGAACGGTCGAAAAGGGCACTTGATCATGCTTTGTCGGATACGTCAGCAACTCATTGTGATTAACTTTTACGATAAACGGAATTTTGTGCACAAACCGTCGCGACAGTATGCCAAGCCCTCCCAAAGTGGTGGCAACGGCGCTACAACCTGCTTCGATTGCCAATCGGCAGATGTTCGCCGGATCAAAATATATAGGATTTTTAGAAAAACTTGCCGCCGCTGAATGTTCTATTCCCTGATCAACTGGGAAAATAGACAGATAACCGGTATCTGCCAAACGTCCGTTAGAAAACATTTGCGCCAAGTTTCTTTGTACCGCTGGCTTTCTGTCACTATAAGCAAACACTTCGTCTATATAGTCCGGTGTCGGCAGAGTCAATAAATCCTGAGTAACACCCTTGCAGGTATAATTTAATAACTCATCCGCCTCAGCGCCTAATAAGTTGCGGACATCAATTGCCACTTTCGATCTTCCTCTCTCATAATCAACACACACAAGTTTATTTCACACTTGCATTCTTATCGCCGCAGACCAAATTGGACAGACAACAAGTACCGCTAAAAACTCATTGCATGAGTCTTCGTTATTTGCCGCCAAAAGGTGCCATAGGGTAAGCGGGTAAATCTATATTTCCACTACCCAAAATCATTTTAGCATTTGTCGATCGCGATTTAGCACGATACTGTCACAAAAGGCAGGATTGGGACATAAGTAGTACCGGAGTAAAAAGCCAAAAACTCAGAATAGGCGTATGGTTAAAAATTTTAGCCAAATTTAGCATCAGAGCTCAGCTTTGAAGTCGTTGCCTTAACTGAGAGCGGCGAGTCTTTCCGCAACGTCTGCCATGGATGGGTCGGCTCGCAATACCTTGGTATAAAAATCTCGCGCCAAAGAAATTTCGCCGACACGCTCATATAAGTCTGCCAAAACAAACCACTGCCGAAGATGACGCATTTGGGGGCGCTTGACGGGACGGGATGCCGCCGGCGCCATCTGCTTAATGGCTTCCTGCAACTTACCCCTGTCAGCCAGATCCCCGACCATAACAATCCGTGCTTCGGCCATGAGATCACTTGATACTCCCTCTTGGCGCAATTCCTCGTACAACTTTTCAACCTGCCTGTGACGGCCCAATGCCCTATTTAAATCCATCAGCACGGGGTATTGATCGAGAGAACCGGTCTTATCGGTAAAAGATGACAAGATTTTCAAAGCCGAACTCCACTTTCCCTGCCGATAGAGAGTTAACCCAAGCAACTCTGCTACTTCCGGTACGACCAGAGCTTCTTTACCGAGGGAATTCAACATGCTTATAACTTCCGGAAAGCGATCTTGGGTGTAAGCTTTTGTTGCACTTTCCAAAACCGACTCTGCTCTGGATAACCTCTTGGGTGAAACGATATCTTTCAAGGCCAAATCCCCCGCATCCCCAAAACTTTTTGCAGAGTAATGGCTGAGGGACTCCGAGCGCCGTTTTGCGGGAAGATCGGCGACTAAAGCCGGTTTCTTTTGTGCCCCCTTACGGTTCCGCGAACTTGTATTAAGCTTGGACGACTCACCGGCAGTCTCGGAGATTTTTCGTTTCTTGTCAGAAGACGAAATTAGTTTATAACCGACAGTACCCCTTTCTTTTGCAAGAGGAATCGTCGGTGCGGCGTCAGAAAATTCTGTATCTGGTTTTTCTGCCTGAAAAGTTTTATAGCGCTTTTCCCCCGTGTCACCAAAGTATCTTGCTCCGTTCCGCGCCACTGATCCCCAGGAAGAGAAGCTCGAGAGATCTTTCGAGCCTTGCACACCGATACCGGGGTGACCGGTACCTCTTTGCACAGCAGAATTGCGCTTGGACACTCCGCGAAAAGTCCTTTGCTGCTGATCGGTTTTATTCGTGCCCGACCGACGAAATTCGGAGTGTGGTGTATGCCCGCCTGTACCCACCCGCCTTACACCGCTCTGATAAGAAGATGAGTCTCGCGATACGTCATCGGAAAAGTAGTTTTGGTAGCGATCTTCGCGCGAATGGTTGGCTTGTTTTCCGGAAAAGTCGTCTCCAAATTTTGGTTTTTTGCCATAGGGCGCACCGGTTTTTTTGGCACCGAAGGAGTCCCCACGGCGCTTGCTTTCTCCAAAGCCACCGGACCTGTCGGAATAAGAGCGCGAAGGGGCTCTTGAATTAAAAGACTCACCATAGGGCGCACCGGTTTTTTTGGCACCGAAGGAGTCCCCACGGCGCTTGTTTTCTCCAAAGCCACCGGACCTGTCGGAATAAGAGCGCGAAGGGGCTCTTGAATTAAAAGACTCACCACTGCCGGCATGATGGATTTGCCGTTGGGGTCTTTTGGGCCAGAGTCCGGATGCAGAATTTTGGTGCCTTGTCGAAGAAGTCTGAGGCGGTCGGAAAGGCTTATCCCCGGAACGCCCCGACGCTCCAAACTTAGCCTCACCGTAAGAGGGAGAGCTTGTTTTTTTAAATCGGCGCGCGTCGTCATCGGATTCGCTATGGTCGTCATTCAGTCTCGACATAAAATTTATTTCCTGTATAAACTCCGTAAAAAACCTGTCTTCACAGCCTCTTTACGGAAAATCTTTAAGTTCAAACGTCAGCGCATACTTTATGCGAAAACGGTACATATCTATTTTAGCTTGTTGCGGTTATTTATATATGAGAATTCTTTTTCGAAAAACATCGTACGCAGTCCATTGCCTCTTTGGATAAATCTGTTCCCCCACTGTCGGAGTAAAGAGAATCCGGTAATCATCAAGAGAAGGAGAACGGCAAATCCAGCTACCTCAGGAATGTTTTTCTCTATCCGTTGTTGAAGTTGATGAAACAAAAAAGAAAGAGGTCACAATGGGAAACAGCATAGCAGATTTCATGGCCAAACCGGCCGGAAGAGCAACCAGGATCATATTGGGTCTGGCTGTCGTCGGAGTCGGCCTCAGTCTGGGCAATAGCGCGGCAAGAACAACAGTGGTACTGATCGGACTTGTACCGATCTTGGCCGGATCATTGAACTTCTGCGGCATCGCTCCGCTTCTGGGAGAACCGTTCGCCGGTAAAAGCGTACTCAAAAAAAGAGATGCGTAAAAAAATCCCCGTCCTGTAAAACAGGACGGGGAAAATAAATCCGGCGACGCCCTACTCTCCCAGGGGGCCTCCCCCCAAGTACCATCGGCGCTGGCAGTCTTAACTTCCGTGTTCGGGATGGGAACGGGTGTGACCCTGCCGCTATGGTCACCGGAAACCTTAATCGATAATTGTTATCGAAAAACAGTTGCCCTTTAAGCATTCTATAGCGAGCACAAGCATGAAACCAAGCCCTCGGCCGATTAGTACCGGTCGGCTGAACACGTTACCGTGCTTACACCTCCGGCCTATCAACGTGGTGGTCTAACCACGGGCCTTACCAGGTTAACCCTGTGGGAGATTTAATCTTGGAACGAGCTTCGCGCTTAGATGCTTTCAGCGCTTATCCCTTCCGCAGGTCGCAAACCAGCCGTGCCCTTGGCAGGACAACTGGCACACGAGAGCTGCGTCCGTCCCGGTCCTCTCGTACTAGGGACAGCCTTCCTCAAATCTCCTACGGCTGCATCGGATAGGGACCGAACTGTCTCACGACGTTCTAAACCCAGCTCGCGTACCGCTT
>JAKABW010000025.1:10230-12172 GCA_021796535.1 Actinomycetes bacterium
TTCAGCCCCAGGATGCGACGAGCCGACATCGAGGTGCCAAACCTTCCCGTCGATATGGACTCTTGGGGAAGATGAGCCTGTTATCCCCGGGGTACCTTTTATCCGTTGAGCGACGGCGCTTCCACAAGCAACCGCCGGATCACTATGCCCTGCTTTCGCACCTGCTCGACTTGTAGGTCTCGCAGTCAAGCTCCCTTTTGCCATTGCACTCGATGACTGATTGCCAACCAGTCTGAGGGAACCTTTGGGCGCCTCCGTTACTCTTTAGGAGGCGACCGCCCCAGTCAAACTGCCCACCTGACGCTGTCCTTAATCCGGATAACGGATCGGAGTTAGAACCCCAGAATCAATAGGGTGGTATTTCAACGTTGCCTCCACCTTGGCTAGCGCCAAAGCTTCAAAGGCTCCCACCTATCCTACACAATTAATCCCAAAATTCAACATCAAGCTGCAGTAAAGGTCCACGGGGTCTTTCCGTCCTGATGCAGCTAACGAGCATCTTTACTCGTACTTCAATTTCGCCGGGTCTGTGGTTGAGACAGTAGGGAAGTCGTTACGCCATTCGTGCAGGTCGGAACTTACCCGACAAGGAATTTCGCTACCTTAGGACCGTTATAGTTACGGCCGCCGTTTACCGGGGCTTAGGTTCAGAGCTTCGTCCCGAAGGACTAACCCCTCCCCGTAACCTTCCGGCACCGGGCAGGCGTCACAGCGTATACATCGTCTTAGGACTTCGCACGCTGCTGTGTTTTTAGTAAACAGTCGCTTCCCCCAATTCTCTGCGACCTCCTCGGGCTCGGGACGCAAGGTCCTTTACCCTACCGAGGCCCTCCTTATCCCGAAGTTACGGAGGTATTTTGCCGAGTTCCTTAACCACAGTTCTCCCGATCGCCTTGGTATTCTCTACCCGCCCACCTGAGTCGGTTTGGGGTACGGGCGCCGTGTCAACTCGCTAGAAGCTTTTCTTGGCAGCATGGGCTCAGTGACTTCGTCTAAATCGACTCGGGATCACGTCTCAGAGTATATGAGATCCGGATTTGCCAAGATCTCCTCCTACACGCTTCCCCCAGGACAACCAACGCCTGGGTTCACCTACCCTCCTGCGTCCCTCCATCGCTGTCTGCACTAAAGTTGGTCAGTTCGACAAAAGTCATCCCTTTAGTATCCTTAGATTAGATTGAACGCGGACACAGCGGTACTGGAATATCAACCAGTTGTGCATCGACTACGCCTCTCGGCCTCGCCTTAGCTCCCGACTGACCCTGGGAGGATTAGCCTTCCCCAGGAACCCTTGGGCTTACGGCGGAGGGGTTTTTCACCCCTCTCTCGCTACTCATGCCAGCATTCTCACTCGATCACGCTCCACGTCCGCTCCCGCGGCCGCTTCACAGCAGGATCGACGCTCCCCTACCACTCCTGCATAAAGCAGGAATCCGCAGCTTCGGCTCTTGACTTTAGCCCCGTTACATTGTCCGCGCAGGGCCACTCGACCAGTGAGCTATTACGCACTCTTTAAAGGGTGGCTGCTTCCAAGCCAACCTCCTGGCTGTTTTTGCGTCCCCACATCGTTTTCCACTTAGTCAAGAATTAGGGGCCTTAGCTGGCGATCTGGGCTGTTTCCCTCTCGACCGCGAAGCTCATCCCTCGCGGTCTCACTGCCAGACTCTAAAGCATCGGTATTCGGAGTTTGATTGGGTTCAGTAAGCTTGTAGGCCCCCTAGCCCATTCAGTGCTCTACCCCCGATGCTGAACATCTAACGCTGCACCTAAATGCATTTCGGGGAGAACCAGCTATCACCGAGTTTGATTGGCCTTTCACCCCTTACCACAGGTCATCCCCCATGTTTTCAACCATGGTGGGTTCGGCCCTCCACGGGGTCTTACCCCCGCTTCAGCCTGCCCATGGTAAGATCACTCGGCTTCGGGTCTACCGCATGCGACT